>WPIF01000043.1 GCA_009773185.1 Nitrospirota bacterium
GGGCATGGAAGAGAAGCTGAAAAAAATCTTCTCTCTGTATTATAAAAAACACGTTGAGTCAACGAGCCTTCGGTAACATTTTATTATGAGGCAACTGGTCAGTGCGGAAGTGTGTATTACTTAAGCAGCGCAGCTATTAAATCCTTGAGACTCACAAACTTCACCTTGATATCGCCATACGCCTTTGAGAAAGATTGCTTCACATCCTGAGCAACCACAAAGTTATTCCCGTCAGGATACTGTCTCCTGAACGCCTTTATATTAGTTGCATCAAAGTCCGAAGCTGACCACTTGCATTCAATTGCAACAGGTGAATCTTGTTGTTTTGCCATGACGAAATCAACCTCATGGCCGCGCTTGTCCCTCCAATATAAAATTCTGCGGGATTGCGTAAGCGCATGTATTTCATTTAAGACATAGTGCTCCCACAGAATGCCAAAATCTTCCGGGCGCAGTTGATGCCAGCCACGGTAATAGCAAACAAAACCCATATCAAAGGCATACACCTTCGGAGCCGAAATAATCTCTGTCGGGCGATGAGAACTGAATGGACGAATTACATGCATTACGAATGTTGCCTCCAGAACCGCCAGATAATTGGATATTGTTGACCGGCTCACCTCGCATGGACGGGCAAACCTGCTCGCCTCGAATATGGTTCCGCTCTGCGCCATTAAGAGCTCTGCAAATTTCATAAACGAATGGCGACGTTCAAGCCTGAATAATTCCTGTATGTCCTTAGCCCAGTATGCATCCATCCATTCATTGAAATCCTGTTCAGGGGATTCCTTCGCTAAGAAAAATGGCGGCAATCCCCCACGCAAAAGGCGATGGGATAAATTGGTTTGCCTGAAATCTGCAACATCTGATGAGGTCATAGGTGTAAGCCATAGTTCAACCTTACGGCCCGTCAATGTGTCTCTAAATTTCGCTGAAGCGCCGAGTGTTGACGAACCGGTTGCTACTATCCTGGTGTCAGGGTAATGATCTGCGGCAATCTTAAGAAGTTCCGAAGGATTATTAAGACGATGGATTTCATCTATCACAAGTGTGCGGCCTTGCAGATCCTCTATAAAAGACTGGGGGTCTGCCATTGGCCTCCTTACTCTGGGCAGCTCACAATCAAAATATTCGATATCAGGCAGACTTTTACAAAGGAATGTCTTCCCTGCCCTTCTAACTCCGGAAAGCCAGATAACAGACCGCTTCTTCCATCCGCTCTTTATCTTCTCAAGCCAGAAATGTCTCTGTACCATGTGTTGATACTTTAGCATATAGTGCTACTAAATGCAAACATAATTGCGCTTGACAAATGTCCCTTAAACCCACCTCCGACCATTTCCAGTTGCTATATGAGCCCCAGTTCTTCCGATAACTTTCTGAACAGCTCAAAACCTTTTTTATGCTCGGTTCCAAAGGCATAGGAGACATTTTTCCAGTAGGCTATCAGTTCGCCTTCTGTTAAAACCTTCCTGAGAGGAGATTTTGAGGCAATCTCTTTGAAATTTTTTAATGCAAGGTTTTTTGCCTTATTTAAATCATCCTTGAATTTTTCAAGAAGTTCCATTTTCTCTTTACAGCAGTCTTTTTTATAAATCCATAATGCAAAGGCAAACGGAAGGCATGTATATTTATGCCACAGATCGCCAAGGTCATAAATAAAAAAAGGCTTTTTAATGGCCCTTGTCCGGTAATAATTAACCGCCTTTAAGGCATCGTCGCCTATCAGCAGATATGCCTCAACGTCCGGCGGCACACAGCCCTGAGCGAGTTTTGCGGGCTTTAAATTGCATTTCACCTTAAAAGATTTTGCAAGTATAATCTCCAGAAGCGCAACTGACGTAGCTGACTGGGAAGATGTAAGGATTGTATGCCCATCCAATGCCTCTATCGGTTTACTGCTGAATAAGATTATACTTCCGACAGGGCCTATGGAACTTATCGAATGGCCTTCTATAAAATCATACTTATCCATATTTCTCAGGTATTCTATGGACGAACAAGAGCTGACATCAACCTGCCCGTCCCTCAGCATCCGGTTAACGCTGGAAGGGACTCCCTCTATAAATTCATACCTCGAACAATCGCACTCCTTTTCAAGCATATAAAATATGGGGAACAGGTTTGCATAAGGGATTCTGCCTATCTTTAGTTTGTGCTCAGCCAAGATATTTGTCCGTCAGATATATTTCTTTATGATATCCATATTCAGATTTTTTAATACAGCTTTCTCAAAGGCCTCATCTGACATTGCATTGAGATACGGAAAAACCCCGATTAAAGGCGCCGGGCTCAACTGCTTTATCATCTGGGGGTTTGTCTCTTCAGCCATTCCTCCTTCGGCCTGATAAGTGTAATTTATAATAACGCCGGCAACATTAAGCCCTTCCTTTAAGGCATACTTCACTGTCAGCAGCGTATGGTTTATAGTCCCGAGGTCCGGCCTTGATACAACAATCAATGGCAGCCCGAGTTCCTTTGCAAGGTCAAGAACAAAGTAGTTCCTGTTGATGGGCACCAGCAGGCCCCCGACTCCCTCAACAACAATAGACTTATATGTTTTTGTAAGCCCTTCAAATGCCTTCCGTATCTTATTCAGGTTAACAGCGTGTTCTTCCATATCAGCAGCAACCATCGGCGCCAGAGGATTTTCAAAACAGCACGGGGATATCTGGTTCAATGTCTCATCCATGCGTGCCATGTTTTTAAGGAACATTCCGTCAGAAGGTATCAGTGAATTCCCTTCCCTTGTGCAGCCGGTCTCTATGGGCTTCATCCCGCCTGCCCTACCCCCGAGAATACCGATAGCCTTTATCAGCGCCGCTGCTATTACAGTCTTGCCGACCCCGGTGTCAGTTCCTGTTACAAAAAAACCCTTTGCCATTTATTCTCCAATCCACATAATTAATGCATTAATTTTCATATAATCCTGCTGTCAAGGCTAAAAACCTGCCCCGTTATATTTTCCGTTTTTATAAGATACGCAACAAACCCTGCCACTTCTTCTGGATTGGACAAAGCGCCTGTAATACTTTGCTCTTTTGCCCTTTCCAGCGCCTTTTTTGCCGCACCCCCCATCTCTGTCTGCATATAGCCCGGGAGCAATGCATTCACTCTGATATTATACTCTGCAAGCTCTTTAGCTGCTGTATATGTCAGCCCAAAAATCGCTGACTTTGAAGCGCTGTAAGCTGCCTGCCCTTCTTTGCCTTTAAGCCCCGAATATGAGGAAATATTAATTATATGCCCTCCTCCTGAACTTATCATACCATGTGAAAACGTTTTAATAGTATTGAAACAGCCTTTAAGGTTCACTCTTAATATCTCGTCCCATTCAGCTTCTTTAAGTTTTATCATCAGGCTGTCTTTTGTTATCCCTGCATTATTTATCAGAACATCAACCCTGCCCCATTTCCTGTAAACAGCATCTGCCATCTCTTCAACCTGCCTTGCATCACCCACATCAGCCTTTACAGGAAAAGCATTATCCCCTATCTCATCTGCAACCTTTTTTGCATGATTCTCAGATGCCAGATAATTAATCGCAACATTATAACCGCTTTTGGCGAGCGTTAAGGCTATTTCTCTTCCAAGGCCTCTTGAAGAGCCGGTAATTACCGCAACCCCCTGAGAACCGTTTCCGACAGATAAAATCTTTTTGCTCCTTCCTGTCCCAAACTATCAAATAATTTTAACATATCCAAAACTACAGGCCTTGATTAAATATTTTCCTTGATTCCCTGATAAGCGGGGGAGGACGCATTTTTTGAGTTTGCAATCAGGAAGTGAAAGCATATTTTTCGGATAGACGGAATGAGGAGGTTATT
>WPIF01000032.1:0-47442 GCA_009773185.1 Nitrospirota bacterium
AACTGATAACGCCGATAGCAATGGAGAAGGAACTGAGGTTTGCGATAAGGGAAGGCGGCCGTACTGTCGGTGCCGGTGTTGTTACTGAGGTAATAGCGTAAGCGTAATTAGCTTTCAGCTATTAGCTGACAGCTGAAAACTAAAGTGAACGGAGAGAACAATAATGCGTGATATAATCCTTTTTCAGTGCACTGAATGTAAAAACAGAAACTATTCAACTATGAAGAACAAAAAGAATACAACAGAGAAGTTGCAGCGGAAAAAATACTGCAGGCATTGCAGAAAACATACTTTACATAAGGAGACAAAGGCATAGAGAAAGGCCAGTAGCTCTAACGGCTAGAGCGTCGGACTCCAAATCCGAGGGTTGGGGGTTCAAATCCCTCCTGGCCTGCCATAAAGAAGCAATAAACATATGATAGAAAAGATAAAAGGATTTTTTAAAGAAGTGAAGGCTGAGGCTAAAAAAGTTGTTTATCCTAACAGGGATGAACTTATAGGTTCCACATGGGTGGTTATCATTACAGTTCTTATAGTGGCAGTGTTTTTAGGGATTATTGACCGTGGACTTTCAAAAGTCGTAAGCAGGTTATTGAGGTAAAAATGGCAAAAAACTGGTACGTAGTACATACTTATTCGGGCTCTGAAGAGAAGGTTAAGCAGTCTATTGAGGACAAGGTAGAAAAGAAAGACCTTAAGGATAAGATATCGAACATTCTGGTTCCGAGCGAACGCATAATTGAGCTTAGAGGCGGCGGAAAGAGAGAGAGTGACAAGAAATTTTATCCGGGATATATTCTTATCGAGATGGACCTTGATGATGAGTCATGGCATCTTGTAAGAAAAACTCCGCGTGTAACCGGTTTTGTGGGAGGCTCAAATCCTGTAGCATTGGCCCAGGAAGAGATTGATGTAATATTGCAGCAGATGGAGAAAGGCCATGCCTTCCAGGTTAAGACCCAGTATCAGAAAAATGAGACCGTGAGAATAACAGACGGCCCATTTACTAATTTTGTCGGCTATGTTGAAGATGTTGACATGGACCATGGAAGACTTAAGGTAATGGTTAGTATATTTGGCAGGCAGACACCTGTTGAACTTAATTTTTTCCAGGTAGAAAAAGCGTAAATATAGGTCATATACGACCTATACGACCTGTATTTATTTTTTAGGAGGTTTTTATAATGGCTAAGAAAGAAGTAACTGCACAGGTAAAACTTCAGATACCAGCGGGAAAGGCGAATCCGGCGCCTCCTGTAGGGCCGGCACTTGGCCCGCATGGCATTAATATAATGGAGTTTTGTAAGGCATTTAACGCGCAGACTCAGGCGCTGGGTGACACAATAATCCCGGTTGTCCTGACTGTATATACAGACAGGACATTTACATTTATAACAAAGACGCCCCCTGCATCTGAACTTATCAAAAAGGCAGCAGGGATTATTAAGGGCTCGGGAGTTCCTAACAAGGATAAGGTTGGCAAACTTACTTCAGCACAGGTCAGAGAGATAGCACAGACAAAGCTTGTTGACCTTAATGCTCATTCTATTGAAAAGGCAATGGAGATTATAAAAGGCACTGCAAGAAGTATGGGAGTGGATATAACAGATTAAAAAAAAGATTAAGGTTAAGGTTTAGGGATTTCTTAACCTTAGTCTATATGGAAGAGGTATAAAATGGGGAAAAAAATGAAGGCAGTTCAGGAAAAAGTTGAGAGAAGAAAGGAATATTCTTTCGAAGATGCAATAGGTCTGATAAAGGAATCTTCCTTTGTGAAGTTTGACGAGACAGTTGACATGGCAGTAAATCTCGGGATTGATGCCAAAAAGACAGACCAGATGGTTAGAGGCGCAATCGTTCTTCCTCATGGGATAGGCAAAAAAGTGAGGGTGATTGTATTTGCGAAAGGGGAAAAAGAGAAGGAAGCGAGGGATGCTGGTGCAGATAATGCTGGCGCTGAAGACCTTATAGAGAAGATACAGCAGGGGTGGCTTGACTTTGATAAGGCAGTAGCAACGCCGGACATAATGGGGCTTGTCGGGAAACTTGGAAAGATTTTAGGACCGAGAGGACTGATGCCTAACCCCAAGCTTGGTACTGTTACATTTGACCTGGCAAAGGCCGTAAAAGAGATAAAGGCAGGAAAGGTTGAGTATAAGACAGAGAAGGCAGGGGTGATACATGTGCCGATAGGAAAGGTTTCGTTTGATAAGAAAAAGCTGGTAGATAACGCTATGGCAATAATCGAGTCGATAATAAAAGCTAAGCCCCCTACGAGCAAAGGAAAATATCTCAAGAGAGTGGCAGTATCATCTACCATGGGGCCTGGCGTAAAGGTTGATGTAAATAGTTTAACAGCAGCGAAATGAGAGAGCTAATAGTGAAAAGTTGCCCGCCTCGGCGGGTAACTTAATAAATAAAGTCAGAGACAGTAGGCGTTTAACTTAATTGTCCGGACAAGTGTCGGGACGGCCTACCGAGACGCTTTCCCCGTCTCTGGGAAAGGAGGGATAAACTGAAAAGGGAAGAAAAATCACGCCTTATAGCTGAACTCAAGGATAAGTTTGGCAAGGCTAACGCAGTGGTCTTTACAGACTATAAGGGGCTTACTGTTGCTGAGCTTTTTGACCTCAGGAAGAGTCTTCGCGGAGCAAGCATAGAATACAAAGTTGTCAAAAACACTCTGGCGAGAGCAGCCTCTGAGAAAACAGCTGTATCAGCAGCCAGCGATTTATTTAAAGGCCCGATCGGCATTGCAATCGGATATCTGGACGCAGCGCTGGTTGCAAAAAAGATCCTTGAGTATTCGAAGAAAAATAACAAGCTGAAAGTGAGCGGCGGAGTTATCGAAGGCAAGTTATACAATGCTCAGGATATTAAGGCGATTGCCGAGCTTCCGTCAAGAGAAGTTCTTCTTGGCATACTGGCAGGTGTATTACAGGCGCCTTTGAGCAAGATGGCAGGTGCATTATCGGCAACGGTCAGTAGTTTTGCATACGCAGTGAAGGCATTGGAAACTAAAAAAAGCAGTTAGCATTCAGCTTTCAGCTGACAGCTAATTACTGATAGCTAATTAAAGGAGGGTAGATTAAATGTCAGTTACAAAGGAACAGGTTTTTGAATTCTTCGACAATATGACAGTACTCGATATGTCGAAGTTTGTTAAGGAATTTGAAGAAAGATACGGAGTTACAGCAGCGGCACCAATTGCTATTGCAGCTGCTCCAGGCGCAGCACCGGCTGCCGCAGAAGAAAAGACAAGCTTTGATGTTATCCTTGCCGCAGCGGGTGACAAGAAGATACAGGTTATAAAAGTTGTTCGTGAACTTACCGGACTTGGCCTTAAAGAGGCCAAAGACCTTGTCGATGGCGCTCCAAAGCCTGTTAAGACAGGCATTACAAAGGAAGAAGCCGATTCCGTAAAGGCTAAACTCGAAGAGCAGGGAGCAAAAGTAGAAGTAAAGTAAATAAAAAAGCATTCAGCTATCAGCTTTCAGCTAACTGCTGATGGCTGATAGCTGATAGCTGTTAAAGGAGACATATGGCAAGAGTTCTTAGAGAAAGGTTAAATTTTGGAAAGGTGCCTCCCTTTCTGGAAGTGCCAAACCTGATAGATATACAGAGAAATTCTTACAATCTTTTTTTGCAAAAAGACGTCCAGCCGGATAAAAGGGAAGATGTTGGCCTTCAATCAGCAATTATGAGTGTTTTCCCTATTATGGACTATAATGAAACAGCTTCTCTTGATTTTCTCGGCTATGCAGTTAAGGAGCCTAAATTCAGTGTCAGGGACTGTTTGCAGAAGGGTGTAACGTACTCAGCCCCCCTTAAAATAAAGATAAGGCTCAACCTTTATGAATCAGAGGGGAACAAGAATAAGAGGCTGAAAGAGTCAAGGGAGCAGGAGGTATATATAGGCGAGATCCCGTTGATGACAGAGACAGGGACTTTTGTTATTAACGGTACAGAGCGTGTAATTGTCAGCCAGCTTCATCGTTCTCCCGGAGTGTTTTTTAGCCACGACAAGGGTAAAACCCATGCAAGCGGAAGGATTCTGTATTCCGCCCGTGTGATACCATCGAGAGGGTCATGGCTTGATTTTGAGTTTGATATAAAAGATATTCTATATGTCAGGATTGACAGAAGGAAAAGGCTGCCTGCAACTATAGTGCTCAAGGCTCTTGGTTACACCAATGAAGACCTGTTAAAGATATTTTATCCCGTAGAGACGATTAAGATAAAAGGCAATGCCTTTACAAGAGTTGTCAGCGATATCCTTTCAGGGATAAAGGCTGTTCAGAATATAATTGCTCCGCAAACAAAGGAGTTGCTTGTGAAGGCAGGCAGCAAGATAACCAAAGGGGCAATAAAAAAGATGGAGTCCTCTCATATAAAGGAAATACCGATTTCAAAAGAGGACATTATAGGCAGGATTACGCTAAAAGATATAGTAGATCCTGATACAGGAGAGGTAATTCTTGAGGGGAACGAGGGGATAACAGAGGAAATATTTAATAAGGTGCTTTCTGCAAAGATAGATTCCCTCTCTCTTTTATTTATAGACAATGTGCATTATCTCTCTTCCCTGAGGGATACACTTTTAACAGATAAAGTAAAAACACAGGATGAGGCCCTTGTTGAGATATACAGGAAATTAAGACCCGGTGAGCCTCCTACGATTAATGCAGCGAAAGAGCTGTTTAACGGACTTTTCTTTGATGCCAAGAGATATGACCTCTCGCCTGTGGGCAGGTTAAAGCTGAACAAAAGACTTGGGATAGATGCACCGCTCGACAAGAGAATCCTCATTGACAAGGATATTATCGAGATCGTGCGTTATCTGCTTGCGTTAAGAACAGGCAAAGGTGAAGTTGATGATATAGACCATCTCGGCAACAGGCGTATACGGGGTGTCGGTGAGCTTCTTGAAAATCAGTTCAGAATAGGGCTTGTCAGGATGGAGCGCACAATAAAAGAGAAGATGTCCCTTGCAGAACTCGAGACAGCAATGCCGCATGACCTGGTTAATGCAAAACCTGTTATGGCTGCTGTAAAAGAATTTTTTGGCACCAGCCAGCTCAGCCAGTTTATGGACCAGACAAATCCCTTGTCTGAGATAACACATAAGAGAAGGCTTTCAGCCCTCGGGCCAGGCGGCCTGACAAGGGAGAGAGCAGGCTTTGAGGTCAGGGATGTCCATCCTACACATTACGGAAGGATATGTCCTGTAGAGACGCCGGAGGGCCCAAACATTGGCTTGATAACATCATTGGCAACATATGCGAGGGTCAATGATTTTGGGTTTATAGAGGTCCCGTACAGGAAAAGTGTCAATGGAAAAGTGACAGAAGAAGTAGAGTACCTTTCTGCTATTGATGGCGAAAAATTCGTTATAGCCGAGGCAACATCACCTGTGGACAAGAAAGGGCATCTTGTCGGCGAGACTGTTTCCGCTAGGGTAGGCGGAGACTTCAGAATGGTGACTCCGCAGGAAGTACAGTATATGGACGTATCGCCAAAACAGATTGTAGGCATTTCTGCCGCCCTGGTTCCATTCCTCGAAAACGATGATGCTAACAGGGCATTAATGGGCTCAAATATGCAGAGGCAGGCAGTTCCGCTGCTTCGTTCACAGGCGCCTATCGTGGGCACAGGCATGGAGCATGTGGCTGCAAGGGATTCAGGCGCTCTTGTTATTGCCAGAAGGCCCGGCATAGTGGAAAGTGTGGACGCCTCAAGGGTTGTTGTAAAGGTTACGGAAAACGGAGGCGGAGTTGATATATACAGCCTTATAAAATTTCAGAGGTCAAATCAGGCAACCTGTATAAATCAGAAACCTATAGTAAATGTCGGCGATGCAGTTACAAAAGGCAGTGTTCTTGCAGACGGCCCATGTACTGATTTGGGAGAACTTGCCCTTGGCAGTAATGTGCTTATTGCCTTTATGCCGTGGGGCGGATATAACTTTGAGGATGCGATCCTTATGAGTGAAAGGCTTGTAAAAGAGGATGTTTTTACATCTGTGCATATAGAGGAGTTTGAGATAGAGGCAAGAGAGACAAAGCTTGGTCCGGAGGAGATTACAAGGGATATACCAAATGTCGGGGAGGAAGCCCTTAAGGAACTGGACGCGAGCGGGATAATAAGAATAGGCGCAGAGGTTAAACCAGGGGATATCCTTGTAGGGAAAGTAACGCCGAAAGGTGAGACACAACTCACGCCCGAAGAGAAACTCCTCAGGGCCATATTCGGAGAGAAGGCTGAGGACGTAAAAGAAAGTTGTCTCTATGTACCTCCTGGCATAGAAGGGACAGTTGTGGATGCGAGAGTATTTTCGAGAAAAGGCACGGAGAAAGATGTAAGGGCAAAAAGCATAGAGGAAGACGACATCCTGAGATTGCAGCGTGACCTGGAAGAGGAAGTCAGGATAGTAAAGGAAGATAAATTCCGCAAGATGAGGGAGTTTATTGTTAATCAGAAAGTGACTGAGGACGTGAAGGACTCCAAGACAAAAGAGGTTGTTTGTCAAAAGGGCAAAAAACTTACTGAGAAACAATTAGAGAGAGTTAAGAATGAACATCTTATGAGCATAAAGATAGCTGACCTTGATGTGAAAGAAAAGATAGATATTGTGAATAATGAAGCTAACCAGTATGTGCGTTATCTTGAGTCGAGATACGACGAGAGTGTTGACAGGGTCAGGAGAGGCGATGAGCTTCCTCCGGGTGTTAACAAGCTTGTTAAGGTCTACATAGCGATGAAGCGCAAGATTCAGGTTGGAGACAAGATGGCAGGAAGGCATGGCAACAAAGGCGTGGTGGCAATGGTATTGCCGGAAGAGGATATGCCGTATCTTCCCGATGGGACAGCTGTGGATATAGTTTTAAATCCACTCGGGGTTCCTTCGAGAATGAATGTAGGGCAGGTGCTGGAAACCCATCTTGGATGGGCTGCAAAGGCATTGGGCCTCCATGCTGCGACACCTGTTTTTGAAGGCGCCAAAGAAGGCGAGATAAAGGAACTTCTTAAGAAAGCAGGGTTGCCTTCAACCGGACAGATTACACTTTGTGACGGCAGAACCGGCGAGCCGTTCAAGAGGCCGGTTACCGTTGGATATACATACATGCTCAAACTTCATCACCTTGTTGATGATAAGATGCATGCCCGCTCTATAGGCCCATATTCATTGGTAACACAACAGCCATTGGGAGGAAAGGCGCAATTTGGCGGACAGAGGCTCGGAGAGATGGAAGTCTGGGCATTGGAGGCATATGGCGCATCCCACACACTTCAGGAATTCCTTACCGTGAAAAGCGATGATGTTACAGGAAGGACACGCATGTATGAGGCAATAGTCAAAGGTGATGCTACTCTGGAACCAGGGGTTCCGGAGTCTTTTCATGTATTAATAAAAGAACTCCAGAGCCTTGCGCTCGATGTTGAGCTGCTGGAGAAAAAGAATAAGGGGGAATAATTTGGCAGAAGAAATCTATACAATTTTTCAGAGGCCAAAAAATCCAACAGACTTTGAGGCAATAAAGGTAAAGCTTGCCTCGCCTGAGAAAATAAGGGAGTGGTCTTATGGAGAGGTCAAAAAACCGGAGACAATAAATTACCGCACTTTCAAGCCTGAAAGAGACGGCCTGTTCTGCGCCAAGATATTTGGCCCGATGAAGGACTGGGAATGTATATGCGGAAAATACAAGAGGATGAAACACAGAGGGGTTGTATGCGATAAGTGCGGCGTTGAGGTAATACAATCAAAGGTAAGGAGGTACAGGCTTGGCCACATCGAGCTTGCAACTCCGGTTGCACATATATGGTTCCTTAAGGGTGTGCCCAGCAGGATAGGCACTTTGCTTGATATGACAATGCGGCATCTTGAGAAGATTCTTTATTTCGAGAGCTATGTTGTTATTGACCCGGGAGATACCAATCTCAAGGAAAAGGAACTTCTTACAGAAGATGAATATAAGAAGAAAACCGCAGAGTTTGGCTCAAGGTTCAAGTCAGGGATGGGAGCTGAAGCGATAAGGGAACTTTTAAGGATGGTTGAACTGGAAAGCCTCAGTAAAGAGATTAAGTTCAAAATAAAAGAAGCCTCGTCTATCGGCGTCAAGAAAAAACTGACCAAGAGGCTTAAAGTTGTTGAGGCATTCAAGCAGTCGGGGAATAAGCCTGATTGGATGATAATGGATGTGATACCTGTGCTTCCTCCTGACCTCAGGCCGCTGGTGCCGCTTGAAGGGGGAAGATTTGCGACATCTGATCTCAATGATCTTTACAGGAGGGTCATAAACAGGAATAACAGATTGAAGAGATTGATGGAGCTTAAGGCCCCGAGCGTAATAATAAAAAATGAAAAGAGGATGCTGCAGGAGGCTGTTGACGCCCTGTTTGATAATGGCAGAAGGGGGCGTGTCCTGAAGACATCAACCAAGAGGCCGTTAAAGTCCTTAAGTGATATGATAAAAGGCAAGCAGGGGCGTTTCCGTCAGAATCTTCTTGGAAAACGCGTGGACTATTCCGGCAGGTCTGTTATTGTTGTCGGGCCTGAACTCAAACTTCACCAGTGCGGCCTTCCTAAAAGAATGGCGCTGGAACTTTTCAAGCCGCTTATATTTAACAAACTTGAAGATAAGGGCTTTGCAACGACAATAAAGTCAGCTAAAAAACTTGTTGAGAAGGAGTCACCGGAGGTCTGGGATGCGCTTGAGGAGGTTATCAGGGAACATCCCGTGCTTTTAAACCGCGCTCCTACCCTTCACAGGCTCGGTATCCAGGCATTTGATCCCATACTTGTTGAGGGCAAGGCGATAAAGCTTCATCCATTGGTCTGCACAGCATTCAATGCCGACTTTGACGGCGACCAGATGGCAGTTCATGTCCCGTTATCCATAGAGGCACAGGTAGAGGCAAGGGTTCTGATGATGTCTGTAAATAATATCCTTTCTCCTGCTAACGGGAAGCCCATAGTAGTGCCGACGCAGGATATGGTACTGGGAATATACTATCTGACAAAAGAGAAAAATGGCGTAAAGGGAGAGGGAAAGATATTCTCAGGCGCAGAAGATGTAAGAGTTGCATATGATGCCGGAATGCTCGATGAACATGCAAAGATAAAAGTAAAGATAGAGGGCAAGTTTGTTGATACGACATGCGGCAGGGCGCTCTTCAGCGAGATACTTCCGGATGGCATATCATTTTCAGCCATAAACAAGGAACTTACCAAAAAAGAACTGACAAAGATAATAGAATACTCTTATATAAAGGTAGGCAAGAGGGTTACAGTTGTATTCCTTGATAATCTCGAAAAACTCGGGTTCGAGTATGCTACAAAGTCAGGGGTTTCTATATGTATGGCAGATATGCACATACCCTCAAAAAAGCCTGAACTTATACGAGAGGCAGAGCAGGAAGTCATTGATGTCCAGAAACAGTATGCAGACGGGTTTATCACTCAGGGCGAACGATACAACAAGGTAATAGATATATGGGCTAATGTTACAGAAAAGGTTGCGGATGAGATGATGAAGGAACTCGGAGCAGAAGACGGGAAGAAATTTTCAGAGGAAGAGTTAAAGGAGAGGAGGTCATTTAACAGTATCTTTATGATGGCCGATTCCGGTGCAAGGGGCAGCGCTGCCCAGATAAGGCAGCTTGCAGGCATGAGGGGCCTTATGGCAAAGCCCTCGGGAGAGATTATCGAGACCCCCATTACTGCAAACTTCAGGGAAGGATTAACCCCGTTGCAATATTTTATTTCTACTCACGGTGCAAGAAAAGGTCTTGCTGATACAGCCCTCAAAACAGCTAACTCCGGATATCTTACAAGGAGGCTTGTGGATGTTGCGCAGGATGTAATCATAATGGAGGAAGATTGCGGAACAACCGATGGGATAGTAGTTACTTCTCTTATAGAAGGCGGTGAAATAATCCAGCCTCTGGAAGAGAGGATTCTGGGCAGGACAGTTGCAGAAGACGTAAAAGATCCGATATCAAAAGAGATGATTGCAAAAAGGAACAGGGCGATAGATGAAGAATTAACCCAGAAGATAGTGGATTCCGGTATAGACAGGATAAAGATAAGGTCTGTCCTTACATGCCAGTCCAAATTCGGCGCTTGTGCAGCGTGCTACGGAAGGGATCTGGCAAGGAGTGAGCCTGTTGATCTGGGAGAGGCTGTAGGGGTTATAGCGGCCCAGTCCATAGGTGAACCCGGAACCCAGCTTACAATGAGAACGTTCCATATAGGTGGCGCTGCATCAAAGGTTGTCGAGCAAACGGTGCTTGAGTCAAAAAACTCCGGGACAATAAAATTTGTAAATATAAGCACTGTCAAAAACAGGGAAGGGCTGTTAGTTGTAATGAACAGGAACGGCAGCATTGCTGTTGTGGATTCAAAAGGCAGGGAAAAGGAAAAATATCCTATTGTTTATGGTGCAAAGCTTCTGGTCAGTAACGGGCAGAAGGTGGACATCGGCCAGAGACTCGTTGAGTGGGATCCTTATTCAACCCCGATACTGACAGAAATAGGGGGGCAGATAGCATTCGGGGATATTGTGGAAAATGTGACTGTGAAGGAAGAGGTGGATGAGATAACAGGACTGTCACATAAAGTCATTATAGATTATCCGACTAACATGAGGCCAAGGCTTTCAATAAAGGATGAACACGGCAAGGTAACCCTTAAAATCCCAAGCACGAATAACCTTGCGCGGTACCAGTTGCCTTCAGGTGCGCATATCATTGTTAACAAAAACGATATAGTTGCTCCGGGTGATATTCTCGCAAAAATTCCGAGAGAGACTACCAAGACAAAGGATATAACCGGAGGTCTTCCGAGGGTTGCAGAACTGTTTGAGGCAAGGCGTCCAAAAGAACAGGCGATTGTCACAGAGATCGACGGTATGGTTGAATTCAAAGGCGCTCATAAAGGCATGAGGGTTGTTATGGTGAAAGGCAGCGGAGAGTCAAGAGAATATCTGATACCAAAGGGCAAACATGTAAGCGTTCATGAAGGAGACTGGGTCAAGGCAGGCGAACCATTAATGGATGGCGCTGTGAATCCGCACAGCATTCTTGACATCCTGGGCCCCAAAGAACTCCAGAGATATCTTGTTGATGAAGTTCAAAAGGTTTACAGGCTTCAGGGTGTTTCGATAAATGACAAGCATATTGAAGTTATAGTAAGGCAGATGATGAAGAAGGTCAGGATTGAAGACCCGGGGGATACAGAACTTCTGATAGGAGAGCAGGTGGACAGGGTGATATTTCAGGAGGAAAACGCCAGGGTTAAGGCAAAGGGTAAGAAACCCGCCCAGGGCAAACCGCTTCTTTTAGGGATAACCAAGGCTTCGCTGGCAACAGAGAGTTTTGTTTCAGCAGCATCTTTCCAGGAGACGACAAGGGTCCTTACAGAGGCCGCAATCAACGGGTCTGTTGATGAATTGAGGGGACTCAAGGAAAATGTAATAATGGGCAGAATTATCCCGGCAGGCACAGGAATAGCAAAGTACCGCAACACATTTGTGAAAAGGGAGATGCAGCCATTATTCAGCTCAGAACAACCTGCAGTTGCTGAAGAATAGCTTGTTATCAGGTTAAGGGCAGAATTTATCTGCCCTTAACCTGAATTCGTTTACTAAGATGAAATTTATTGCAGATGCAATGCTGGGCCGCCTTGCAAGATGGCTCAGGCTTCTTGGCTTTGATACCCTTTACTATCCTGATATAAGCGACAGCAATCTTCTTAAGACCGCAAGGCAGCAGGAAAGGTTTATCCTCACAAGGGATACACATTTTCAGGGCTTTAAAAACCTCAAAGACTTCCTGCTTATTAATTCAAATAACACCCTTGAACAGCTTCTTGAAGTAAAAAAAACACTGGGCCTGAAAATCGTTGATGCCGGAAGGTGTGTAAGATGCAATGGTATGCTTATCGCAGGGATAGAGAAAAAAAGCGTGCGAGGGTTGGTCCCGGAACATATCTATGTGCAATATAACAGATTTTCAAGGTGCAAGGAGTGCGGCAATATTTATTGGGAGGGGTCGCATATAAAGAGGTTCAGGGAAAAAGTCTGTGATAGATTGGAAGAGATAGGAGGTAGAAAAGCCGTTAAAAAATAAAAAACACTTGAATATTTTCCACCGTCTCCTGATAATATCGTGAAGTAAAACAGTCTTTATTAAGAGGTGATTCGTTCATGGTGAATAAAACAACCATACTCATAATAGACGACGACAGGGAAGTATGCAGCACTACAGGTGTGCTCCTTGAAGATGAATATAAAGTCCTAATTGCCTTTTCAGGAGCAGAAGGGTTATATATTCTCAGTAAAGAGATTGTTTCTTTAGTCATGCTTGACTATAGGTTGCCTGACATGGACGGCATTAAGGTTCTTAAGAACATAAAAGAGAATTATAAAATCCCTGTCATAATGATAACCGGAGTTGGAGATAAAGAAGCGGTTCTCAAGAGCTGGCGGTACAAGGCGGACTATTATTTTGACAAACCTTTTAAGATAGAAGAACTGAAAGAAAAAATTATAGAGATTTTAAAACAGGCTAATGAGACATTCCCTTTTGATGCGCTTGGCATTGTTCACTCCCGGTTGTCCCCGCACACTGTTAAGGCATTAGAGTTTATTGTATCAAGCATGTCAAAGGACGACCTTGAAAAACTTTCTCTGATAGAGGTATCGGCAGTTAGTTCGATTTCTCCCAAATATCTGGCAACGCTCTTTAAGAAAGAATGCGGACTGAGTTTCCAGGAGATAATATCAAGCCTTAAGATAGATAGGGCAAAGAAACTTCTGAATGAAGGCGGAGAGATAAAAGAGATATCCGCCGAGCTTGGTTTTAAATACCCTAACAGTTTCCGCAAGTTTTTTAAAAAACTGACCGGCAAATCCCCGTCTGAAGCAAAAAAATAGTCCAGCCTAAAGTTCTAACTTTAGGAATGTGGCTTTTGGATACAATTTTCTTCCCTTTGGATATAATTTTTAGATTGATTTAAAGGCTAAACGTATTGTAATCTTGACCAACCAACGAAAAGAGTAAACCCTAGAGTAATCAGGGGGCACAAAGTTACCTGTCCGGATAGTAGAGCAGGATAGAGGGACTGCCGTGGTTAAGGGTGCATTAAAGCCCACCTTTTCGGAGGTGGGCTTTTTTATTTGGTCGACAATTCCTTAAGGAGGAAGATACTTGACCTTAGGACAAAAAGCATTACTCATTCTGATATGTCTTATATCCTGTGGTTTGCTTGTCACTGCGCCTTCGGCAATATCAGCAGCTTCAGTAGAGACAAGCCTTTCGGTAAAATCACTCGTCATAAAAGACTCCATCCAGGCTACAGTTCCCGCTAATGCAAAATGGTCATTTGCTGCTGTTGACGTGGATACTCACAGACAGCTTTCCGACGAAGGCAATTCAAAAAATTTTCCTTTAACACCTGGTTCTCTCGTAAAGCTTTTTATAACAGCAGCAATCTTCGATATGAACTCAAGAGAGCAAGTCTCCCTCGATACATTTTTCTCCCATGACGGAAATGTCGCAGATAAAGAACTTAAAGGCAGCATCTATATTAAAGGTTCCGGCAATGCCTTTCTCTCAAAAGGTGATATTTCTAAAGCGGTAGACGCAATCATCTCAAGGGATATAACACAGATTGCAGGTGACATAATCATTGATGACACTCTCTTTGAACTTAACGAATGGAAACCCAAACATTACGGCCCTGCATACTCAACTCCTTCACCCCTCGGGCTTGATATGCATACTGTCTCGATAACTATCTCCGGTAGCCCGCCCGATCTGAAAATTGATCCTCCCAATGACTTAGTAAAGGTAATCACGAGCCTTAATGGAAAACCTGACATTTTACAGATAGACGACCTCACCTACTCGATCTCAGGATTCACCGGCTCTATACCAATGAAAAAAAGATTCCCCCTTAAAAACCCATCTTTATACTTAGCCCAGACCTTCAAAACACTCCTTAGGGAAAATAACATTACTTTTAAGGGAACCATAAGAAACGGGAAAACCCCATCAGGCGCTTCTTTGATGTACGCTGCAAAATCAAAGAGCCTTGAAGAGATAGTTAAAGACATAAATAACCATAGCCTCAATGTTCTTTCCGAAAACCTTCTCCTCATTCTCGGCGCGAAAAAATATGGCCCTCCCGGCACAATTGAAAAGGGAAGCCTTGCTCTTAAAGAGTTTCTCAATAACATAGGCCTTTCTTCAGAAGAGATAATCATTGCTGACGGAAGCGGGCTGTCCCCTTTAAATAGAATCAGCGCAAACCATATTGTAAGCTTCTTAACAAAGATATCCGAGAAACCCTGGTTTAATTCCTTTTACGAAAGCCTACCGAGAGTTGGAATGGAAGGAACACTTAAGGGAATTGCCTACACAAATGACCATATCAGGGCAAAGACAGGCCAGCTAGATGATGTCTACTGTCTTGCCGGATATATAGAAAAAAAAGACGGTAAAAAAGTTGCGTTCTCATACATGGTTAATGTCCCCGGAGCAGACCTTTTATGGAAGGAAAATAAAGAGATATTTATGCTTCTTTCAAGGATAGTGGATGAGTAAGAACCCTGAAGCCGAAGGAATGATTATAAAGGCGATACTTATATCATTTGTATTGCTTTTACTTCCTCAGGTTGTAAGCGCCGAGACCGCCTGCTCGAGAGTAAGCATAGAGATATTGCAGGAACTTACACTCGAAAGAATAGCCTTTGACGCCAAGATGGTGATCACAAACAATATTCCGGATAAAGACCTTTCTGACATAAGAGTAGACGTAATCCTTAAAGATGCAAACGGGAACGTAAAAAACGATCTTTTTCATATGCGAGTATCATCTACAAGCAAGATTAACGCAGTGGACGGAACAGGTGTTGTAAGGGCTGCAACTACGGCTGAAGTCCACTGGCTTATAATACCTTCTCCAGGAGCAGGCGGGATAGACCCTGCAGGAGTGTCCTACTGGGCAGGAGCGACTCTTACATATACAGTTGACGGAAAGCAGGAAGTAGTATCCGTAAATCCTGATAAGATCACCGTAAGACCCGAAGCCCAGCTAATACTCGACTATTTCCTTCCGTATGAGGTAATAGGAGATAATCCCTTTACCCCTCAGGTCGAAGCTCCAGTGCCATTTCCATTGGCAGTAAGGGTGCTTAATTCGGGGTACGGGCTGGCAAGAAACCTCAAAATAGATTCAGCCCAGCCAAAGATCGTGGACAATGCTCAGGGCCTCCTCGTTGATTTCAAACTCCTTGGCGCCTCTGTTAATGACAGCGCAGTTTCTCCCTCCCTCACAGTTAGTATAGGCACACTAGAAAGCAAAAAGATCGCAACAGGATACTGGGAGATGATATCCACCTTAAGCGGAAAGTTTGTGGAATTCAATGCGACTTTTTCTCATGCATCAGACCTAGGAGGAGAACTTACATCCATACTTAAGCAGACGAATACCTATTACCTTATACACAGAGTGAAGGCCAACCTTCCCGGCAGAGACGGAAAGCTTGATTTCCTGGCAGACACAGATAACGACTCAGAACACCTTCCTGATGCAATCTTCGAATCCGAAATACCCGGCAATACAGGGAAGGTCGAAGACGCAAGGTCACCCGTCACAGTTATCGCAATAACATTATCTCCGGCACGACCCACTTCACAGCAGCCTAATGTCGAGATGAAGGTTGCTACAGAAGACCCTGGATGGGTTTATGCAAAACTTCCGGACCCATCCAAAGGCATGCTTAAGCTCCTTGATGTAATAAGGGCTGACGGTGTGCATCTTGATGCCAACAACTTCTGGGTTAGCGAAGGCCTTGACACCAATTATCAGAAGATATACACGCTTCACATACTTGACTATAGGGCGGATGCCTCGGTAACAGGCACCTATACCCTTGTATACGCAAAGCCTGTTGATGACACAATGGCGCCTGTCACAACTCTTGTATTTGACGGGCCATCTAAGACAGGGGACCCTCTCTATATAACTCCTGATACAAAGATAATCTTTACCTCTACTGATAACGAAGGAGGCAGCGGTGTAGACCAGATGCTGAGAAAGATAGTGGGAACTGACTCTTCATTTGTTCCAGCGCTTCCTATGAATATAGAAACAGCCGGAAACGCTGTTTTAGACTATTACAGCATTGACAGGGCAGGCAACCAGGAAGCTACAAAATCTGCAAACCTTTATGTTGATAACGCAGCTCCCAATATAACTACATTCAATGCTGCTCCTACGACATTTATGCCGCATGCGCCAAAGGGTGTGACAGCAACGCTAACAACGAGCTTAACAGTGAAGGCAACTGACGACATCAATACGCTTCAGGCAGTAATAGACATATCAAAAGGAGAGGCATTCTCTGAAGCGGATATTGTAAAGACATTTACTCTAACCCTCACATCAGGCACAGAGACAAAAGTCATTTGGGACGGCAAGGACAAAAACGACATTCTTGTCCCTACAGGAATATATACAGCCAGACTAAGTGTTACAGACGGATTAAGCGGAGGCACAATAAGCCATACATCCACATTTGCTTTAAACATTACTGTAACTGAATGGTTTAAAGGCCAAGCCCTTGACCCCAATCTTTCAGGAGCGCAGCAGTATCCCGAGGTTTCAGGCACAAAGGTTGTCTGGCAGGATCAGAGAAACGGAAACTGGGATATCTATACAAAAGATATATCGGGCGCTTTATCTGTAAATCTCACAAACAATTCTTCAGGCCAGATTAGGCCTTCTATAAGCGGGAACATAATAGTCTGGCAGGATAATCGCGGCGGGAACTGGGACATCTACGGATACGACCTCTCAAAGTCACTTGAGTTCTTGATAAGCAATGATTCCGGCAATCAGGAACGTCCGGTCATATCAGGAGAATGGGTGTCATGGCAGGACGACAGTGCAGGAAACCTGGATATATTCGTATATAACATAACCACAAAGGAAAAGATCAGGGTCACATCCCATGAAAGAGACCAGATACACCCCTCGATATCAGGAAATATACTTTCGTGGGAGGATTACAGGCATGGATTGGGAGAGATATATAAATACGACCTCATAACAAAGACCGAGACGAGATATACATCCAATATCTATAACCAGACCTTGCCCGCGATATCAGGTAACACAGTCGTATGGACCGACGAGAGGAACAGCCAAAGAGATATTTACTTCTCGGACCTCACAAGCGGCGAGACAAAGGTGACATACGGCGCAGGAGACCACACCCAGGCAGTAATACTTAATGACGCCTTAGTCTATATAGAATACGAAACAGGGCCGAATGATCCTAACCTGTCATTCTTTGACATCAAATCAGGCACAGGCGCAAGACTCAGCGCAAACCCCGCAAAACAGGAGGAGCCTGCACTTGGAGAAGGAGTTCTTGTCTGGCAGGACAACAGAGACGGCATATACCAGATTTACTGGTCTAATTTCCAGGTGGAAGCACTTCCTATAGAAGTAGAGATAAGGCCGGGCTTTAACTTAATAGCTGTAGGAGATAAACTTGCGAAGGCATATCCGAAGGCTTCGGACCTTATAGCCGCAAACCCCGAAAATATCGGGATAGAAAAAATCGTAACACATAGCAGTCTTAACGGTATATTCCTTGAATCATCTCCTATGACAGAGATACAACTGCAAAAGGGTATGGGCATAGGTCTTTACGCAATTGAAAGCGGAACGCTCCAGATCGGAAATAGCGGAGAAACATCAGAATATACTCTCCTTCCCGGAACGAATTACATAGGCATGCTGACAGTTCCTTACGGATATACTGCGTACAACCTGCTTTCGTCAATAGGGTATGACAATATTCAGAGCGTAAGGAAGTTTAATAACCAGACAGGGCTCTGGGAAACAGCCTCTCTGAGAAATGCCTCGGGAGTAAAAGAGGCTGTTGGCATTAATTTCGTGATACGACAGGGAGACGGACTCATCATAACCATGAAAAACAGGGTGGACGGGTGGAAGCCATGAAACGTACAGACGTGCAGGGAGATTTGCTAAGGACAGGACATAGCATTTTCACTCATTCTCGGGCTATCGCCCTCCGAGGTATTTTGCCTCTTGAGTATTTTATGTGCAATTATCGGACTATCGGCAAAATAAATCCGCTCAAATACCATGTCCTGCCCTTCATATTATTGTTTGTGCTTTTGCATCCCGTTGTAGCATTTCCCTTAGATAAAAGCGGATGGCAGTGGATAGTACCGGAAAAGGTGCATGACATGCTTAAAGAGGGAAGCGCATTATGGCTTATAGATGTGAGAAACGAGGAAGCGTACAAAAAAGAGCATATAGAAAGCTCTGTAAATATCCCGGCTGTTTCTCTTGCCTTCAAGAAATTCTCCAGAGGCAGAATCCTTGTCATAGTAGATGATTCTCTCGGGATTAAGGTCGCAAAGGAAGCAGCTGACATCCTTGTTAAAAACGGATATGAGAAGGTCTATGTCCTTCAGGAAGGTATTGCCTCATGGAAGACAGCCGGTTATTCTGTTGCAGACACCGGGCTTTCAGTAAAAGGGGTTTCAGCTAATGAGCTTAAATGGGCCTTGTCAAATAAAGTGCTGCTTAGGATATTCGATATGAGAGGTCAGGCTGAGATTGAAAATGGAAAAGTCTCAGGAAGCGAGCCTGTTAGCGGCAAAGACATAAAAGAAAGAATTGAGAACCTGAAGATGCTTCTTAAAAAAGAAGGCGGTAAAGACCTTTCAACAAAACTTAAGAAGCCTCAGACAATAGTTCTTATTTTTTCCGCATCTGATGATATTGAAAAAAATATGCAGGAGATAATGCTTGATTCAAAGGCCGATGTCAGGTACTTAATTGGAGGCTACGAGACATTCGCATTTGACAGTAATAAACATCCAAAGACAGGGGATAGTTGTCCGACATGTCCGGCAAAGGGAAAATGAAAGGAAAATTCAGAATCTCAAATTTTAAATCTTACATCTGCATTTTGCAGCTTGCTGGTCTTATCCTGCTTGCGCTGGTTTCTAACGCCCTTGCAGTTCCCGAGACAGTGAGCGTTAGGATTACTGATGTGACTACAACTTCTTTCTCTGTTGTCTGGATGACTGATGTTTCGGCAGACCCTGAAGTGGAGGTCTATGCCGACAGTGCAATGGCAACCAGGATAACCGATAAGTGCGTAATAACTTCCATGCCTACAGGAAGCCAGAAAGTTTCCGGGGCTGCTAAGGCAAGGGGGATAATGAAGGTCAGGGTTTCGGGATTAAACCCGTCTGTAAAATATTACGTAAGGACAGTGACAAAGGATCCTTCGAATCTTCAGAGCATCGGCTACTCATCTGTTTATGAGGTGACAACAGCTTCAAAAGTTATGCCCTATAAATATACAGATAACAGGCCCGAAGGATTTGCCAATGACCTCTCATCTTTCAGGGTGTATATAAGGCCGTCGGATAAAGATTCTGATCCCGGGCTTGGAGACCTCATAGTGCTTGAAGGGGATGGAGCGCTTTATCCTTTAAGCGCATTTGCCGGAGACTGGATAAATTCTCCCGAAAGTGTCATAGACCTCAATAACCTTTTTGGACTTGAGAGCCGAAGCCTTGATATATCCGGAGGAGAAAAGATAACCCTGAGGATTTACAGGGGAGGAGGCCTTTCCACACTTACTCATTACCGGAAATCTGCGCAGGATTCAAACATGGTCTATATATCTGAGCCTGTAAAAGGTTTTTTTGCGGATATTAATCTTGACGGAAAAATAGATGATGAGGACTTTACTGAGTTTAAAAAGCAGTACAGGGCTCTGCCGGACGATGTAACGTATAACCCTGACTTTGATTTTGTGGAAGATACAGAAGGAAAAGTAGATGCAAGGGAGTTCTCTAAATTTTCAAGGGAGTACGGAAGGACTGATGTTAAGTAAAACCTTAAAGGCAGGGTATGGTATCTTCGCTCATTCTCGGGCTATTGCCCTCCGAGGTATTTTGCCTCTTGATTATTTTATATACGAATACGGTCGGAATATCGGCAAAATAAAGCCGCTCAAACACCATACCCTGCCTTTATTATTAATCTGCTTTTTTTCGGCAGTGATTCTCTTGCTCTGTTCAGCAGGCTTGACATATGCAGCAGACATAAAGGTCTCACCTTCCGCTACAAGGGTTAGCCCCGGAGAAAATTTCTATATAGACATAAACGTGGAAAACATTCCTTCCGAAGGACTGGGTGCAGTCCAGTTCAGGCTTAATATTGTTGCACAAGGATCAAATGTCTCAGGCGTATCCGACACATCCCAGGGAAAGGCAACTGATATATCTGTTTCCGCTCCACTATTAATAGGCCTTCCAACAGCAAACCGTTCAGGCATCGGGGACTTCTTCTTGAATGCCACCGGGCCTAATGGAATCCTTGTTATGGATAACGAGCCTTTAAATAACGGCTCGGCTCTTTATACCTTCGGGCATACTAACGGCTCTACTCCTTCAAGCGGAGGCGGTTCTGTCGCGAGATTCCATTTTGCCGTAGGAAAAGATGTTGCTGCAGAAAAGATAGTCATAACTCTTTCTGACGTCATGCTCCTTGATACAGGAGTGATGTATCCGCTTGATACAAACACAGGAGCAACTATAGAACTCAGATGCATAACAAAGGTTCCGAACCTGCTCGGGCTTTCAAGGGCTGATGCCCAGGCTGCTTTGCAGGCAGCCGGCCTTCTTGCCGGAAACATATATGAGATAGATAACCAAAATAAAATCTATAGCCTTAACCAGGTGCTTATACAGTTATATGCAGCAGGGACATCGGTTATATGTGAAACGCCCGTAGACCTTGCAATAAATACTGCTCCTTCCGAAGTAGGAAATACAAACGCAGCTGATAAGCCAAATGACGAAAGCGGAGGAGTTATACTTTCATGGACTCCTTCTATATCATCAGATACCGCAGGTTACAGGGTATATCTCGATACGCAGCTTCTGACTGAGATAAGAAACCCTTCATCTACCGGCACAGAGATATCAGGGCTTCCAGTCGGCCAGGTATCACAGCTCAAGATAACAGCATTCGATAGCTTTGGAAACGAAAGTAGCGGAGTGACTGTTTCAGCAACCGCTGTTGATGATGTGGCTCCAAGGATTACGATAGACGGAGTGGTGGAAGGAGCCTTCTATTCATCAAGCGTTCTGCCCTCAATTAGCGTGATAGATTCGAATCTCTCAGCAAAAGAAATACTCCTTAATGGAATAGCATACGCAATGGCAGCAATAGGAATAGAAGGCAATTACACGCTAAAAGTTACTGCCACTGACTCATCCGGCAATACTACTACAAAGGAGATACATTTTGTAATAGATAAGACCCCGCCTTCAATCGCAGTCTCAGGGATTGAAAAGGGCAGGTACTATAATACCGATGTAATCCCTGTCATAACGGTTACAGAGCCTAACCTTCAAAATGCGGAATTCCTGCTTAACGGAAGCCTCTACGGAAGCGGAACCCTGATAAGCGCGGAAGGCGCATATGAACTGAAGATTGAGGCGCTGGATAAGGCAGGCAACAAATTATCGGACACGTATGTTTTCTATATAGACAAGGCCAAACCCATTAGTGGCATCTCTACAGGAACCCCGAAGTTTGAAAACAATGGAAGCGTATTTGTTACAGGTTCCACAATGTTTACCCTTGCGGCAAATGACGAAGGAATTATCTCGTCAGGCGTAAGTAAAATTGAATACAGAGTTAACGGCGGCGACTGGAGCGCCTACGGTTCGCCCTTTAATCTTTCGGGTATTGCCGATGGAACGGTTACGGTAGATCACAGGGCAAGCGACATTGCCGGCAATATCGAGGATTATCATACGCTCTTGCTTAAAGCCGATAACACCCCGCCGGATACATCTCTTAATATCGGTATGCCTAACTTCACCGGAGCTGACGGGACTATATATATAGGGCAGCAATCTAACATAAGCCTCAGCGCATCTGACGCCCTTTCCGGCGTAGCGACAACGGAGTACAGAATAGACGGCGGAGCATGGATATCCTATGGCCCGTTCACGATAACGGCGGAAGGAAGCCATACGATTGAGTACAGAAGCGCGGACAATGTGGGTAATATAGAGACAGCGAAGTCTATTACAGTAATTATTGACAATACACCGCCTGTAACGACGATAAGGGTGGGTGATCCAAAATACGCGGCGGTTGACGGCATGCTTTATATCACGGGCAATACCTTGTTCACACTCAGCGCAACCGATAATCTGTCAGATGTAGCGGTTACAGAATACAGAATAGACGGCGGAGCATGGATAACGTATGCACTGTTCAATATCCCTGCGGAGGGTGCGCATATAATTGAATCCAGAAGTATAGACAATGTTGGAAATGCGGAGACGGAAGTAGTGCTGACAGTTATAAGCGACAACACACCTCCGGCGACGGCGATAACTGTCGGACATCCGAAGTATACGACGGCAGGGACGTTCTATGTCTCAGGCAATACCACATTCACGCTTACTTCATCTGACAACCTCTCAGGAGTCTCAAAGACCGAATACAGGATAGATGGTGGACAGTGGCTTAATTACGCGACGTTTAATCTTCCTTCTGAAGGCTCACATGTAATAGGCTTCAGGAGCACAGATAATCTGGGCAATACAGAAACTGAAAGGACTATCGAGGTCATAACAGATAATACTCCGCCTGTTTCATCCGTGAATATCGGCGTTCCTCAATATAGCGCAAACGGGAACACTTATATAGGCGGAAATACCGAGATTACTATTACTGCTTCAGATGCCGGAAGCGGGATAAATAAGACAGAATACAGCATAGACAACAGCTCTTTCATTGCATATGTTTCACCATTAAATCTTGCAGCATATTCAGAAGGAAACCATACAATAAACTATCGTTCCATAGACAATTTAGGCACTACCGAAGACGCAAAGACCCTGATTGTGATTGTGGATAAGACCCCTCCGCAGACAGCAATCTCAGCATCAGACCCATTAGTAGAAGGAATCGTGAATACAATATCTCCAAGAACAAGATTTACCTTAAGTTCATCAGATAACCTCTCAGGCGTAAAGGAAATAAGCTGCAAGATAGACAGCGGCGCATGGCAGCCTTACATCGCCAACTTCAGCCTCTCAGGACTTGCTGCCGGCGCTCATACGATAACTTATAAAGCTATGGACAATGTTCTCAATGAAGAGATAGAAAAAACCATAACAGTAAGGCTTATTGTCATAGATGTTCAGAAGGGGCTGTCTTCAGAGCCGGTTGTGCTTGCTGGCGTATGGACTGATGAAAATGGCTCTGATACTGCACAGAAACAGGCTGACATGAACAACCTTAATTCTGTCCTTTCCTCGCTCGGCCTGAGTTATTACATGGCTCCAGGCAATGAAGAATTTGTCGAAGCAGTGCGCTCAGGAAGATACAATACCTACCTGCTTGTAGATTATAAAGAGCCTCTGTTGGGAAAAGAAATAAGGGAATCTGTTTATTACGGCAGCGGACTCATCTTCATTAAAACAAGCCCTCAGGCAGACCCATTCCTCGACGACGTCTTCGGCGTTAAATTTACAGGCAAGACAACGAGCAGCGACCTTCCTGTAAACCTTGTGGAAAGTCCGATTAGCGCAAGTAGGACAATCAATAGCAGCGGCAAAGGAGTTATTTCGACAATTACCTCTAATACTGCGCAGAGCTTCGGATATGTGATAGATAAGCGCAACACATTCGATTCAATAGTGTCTAATCAGTACGGAAGGGGCAAAACAATCCTTTATAACTTCGACCTGCTTTATACAACCGACCATAGCCTGCTTACAGATTTAATCTCGAACAGCCTGAACTATGTAAAACCAATAGAGCAACATCCATCTGCCCTTGACAGCATGCCTGTAAAAATAAGCGTGGATAATTCTACAGAGCCGGTTGATATTAAACTCATAGAAACCATACCTGCCGGTACAAGCGCTGACAGTATATCGCCAAATGCCTCTGTCACCGGAAACACAATAACATGGCAGAAATATCTGAATATTAGCGAAAAAGCCGCGTTCAGATACTATCTCAATATTCCTGATGCCTCGGGAGATTACACGACAGATACAGAACTGAGATACAGCAATAACGGAGAATACAGGCTGTATGGGAATTACAGCCTGAACTTCAATGTCCCGAATAATTCAGGCGAATTACTACAGGCGATAATCTCATCTCTGGGAAGCATCCCTGTAAATAATATGGCAGATGCAGACAGAATAACAAAGGCAGTTACAGACCTTTCAGCCATCAGCGCAAATGCTTCAAGCAGAAAAGAGGCAGAGCAGAATATCAGACTGATAACAAATGCAACGGATGAGATAAGAAAACTCTCATTTGATATATCGGATGTAAGGCTTAAGCTCGATGAGCTCTTGAGGATATGGGAGAAGAAATGGTATTTGATGGAAGAGTAGAAAATATGCTCTGCATACATAGCGGCAAGAGTCAGCGGAAAAAATGTCATTCCCGTGAAAACGGGAATCCAGACGCCGTTCTTATGAAGATTGTTCCTCTGATTTTTTTATTCCTTATGCTGATATTTATCTCTGCTGCTGAGGCTGCCGACACATCCATTGTTGGCCAGTGGCACATGGATGGGAACTGGAATGATTCATCGGGGAATAGCAATAATTTAACGCCTGGCGGCGGCTTAAGCTTAAGCAGTTTGGCAAAGGCTGGGAGTCAATCAGGCAGTTTTGACGGCTCCACCGGTTTTGCGGAAAGAAAAACACCTGGGAATCTGCTCAATATAGGAAGTCAAAATTGGACAATATCTGCATGGATCAAAACATCATATTCAGGGACAAACAATATGACTGTTGTCAGCAGATACGAATGCGGCTGGAATAATTGTTCGCCGAGTGATCAAGCGGCAGCGCTTTACACATTTAATATAAATTCTTCAGGATTTGCAGCTTTTTCATTGAGATCAGATAATGGCGCAGATGCAACTGCATTGGATAACGTTGATGTTCGCGATGGAAATTGGCATCATATAGCCGGGGTATTGGACAGGAGCAATAATACCGTAAAGATTTTTGTTGATGGTATAGAAAAGAAATCTGTTAGTGCGGCGACATTAAATGCCATTACCGATGCCGGTTCTCCTTTAGAGGTAGGAAGAATCTTTCGTGAAGGCTGGGCTAATCCCAGTGATTATTTCAACGGCCTTATCGATGAAGTCACCATCTATAACCGCGCCCTCACAGCGCAGGAAATTCAGGAGCATTATCAGGCAAGTATAGTAGCTCAACCGACTGTAAACTCTGTTCCATCTTCAACGACTTCTATTGCAGGGCGGTGCAAATACGCTTAACGTTGTAGCGAGAAATTCCGCAGGATATAACAGCGACCCTGTAGTTGTCAATGTAACATACCTCACCCCTCCGATTGCTATATGGCATATGGACAACAACTGGCAGGACTCGTCAGGTAATGGAAACCACGGCACTGCTTATAACGGAGCGACTTTTAGCGCAAGTGCAAAAGTGGGTACGCATGCAGGAAGTTTTGATGGGGCGAATGATTATGTTGATATAGGAGACAAGGCGATATTAAGGCCGGCAAATATAACGGTTGAGGCATGGGTGAGAATAAACGGAAGCGGGACGGGATCATATCCAAGCATTGTCGCAACAAACAACGGCGGTGGCGCAGGTGGATATCTACTGCGCTATAACCCGTCAAACGGCAAGTTCGAATTCTATATATACAGGAGTGTTTCATGGAAGATTGCCACAACCGACAGCTCTGTTTCACAGGGCGCATGGCATCATATCGTGGGAAGGTATGACGGCTCAGAGGTTTCCATATGGCTTGACGGTGTAAAACAGGCAGCAACAAGCGCTGCCACGGGCATAGATTATTTTATCGGCACAAAGACGAGCATTGGAGCTTATGCCCCGCCCACGTACTCGAATTACATAAACGGCCTGATAGATGATATGACTATTTACAACCGAGCCCTTTCGGCAGATGAGATAAAGGCGCATTATGACGCTGCATCTGTCCCTTCTCCAACAGTTAACCCTGTCACATCGCCGACAACCAGTCAAACAATAACTCTCTCAGGGACAAAATCGGCAGATACTTCAATAGTAATTAATGGTGTAGAAGCAGTCCCGGCGGATAGGTTAACCACTTGGCAGGTAACGTATACTTTAAAGTCCTATGTGAATACTTTAAATGTTATTGCGAAAAATGCTGGGGGCTGTCAAAGTGAGCCGGTTGTTATAAATGTAACATATTCGAATGCTCCGATTGCTATCTGGCATATGGACAACAACTGGCAGGACTCATCAGGCAACGGGAATAATGGAATGGCCTACAACGGTGCAACATTCACCACGAATTCAAAGATTGGAACGAATGCTGGAAGCTTTGATGGGGCGAATGATTATGTAGAAGGATCAAATTCCGGAACTAATTTCCCAATCGGCAACTCAACGAGAACAATTGAGGCATGGATAAAAGTTGCGGATACTGCCGGTGCTGATAGAAATATTTTCCATTATGGCACTGCTGACGGCACACCCGGCTCAAATATTCATTTAATGGTTTCAAACGGAGGAAGTTTGTCGTTTGGAAATGGATATGGTTTCGGAATGGTTGGCACAAGTGTGATTGTCGATGACAATAACTGGCATCATGTCGTTGGGGTTTATGAAGGCCCCGGGACTAATATGATCAGAGTTTATGTAGATGGAGTTCTCAGAAATTTCGGTACACCTTCCACCATGCCAAATACGGGAACTGGAAGCAAATGGAGGATGGGAGTTTTTATGGCCGGGGGAAGCACTATCCCGGGCCTGATAGATGAACTTGCTGTTTATAACCGCGCCCTCACAGCGCAGGAAATTCAGGAGCATTATCAGGCAAGTATAGTAGCTCAACCGACTGTAAACTCTGTTCCATCTTCAACGACTTCTAAACAGGCAAATACCTCAATATTAGTTAACGGAACCGAGATTGTACCACTTGATAGTTCGACCACATGGCAGGGAACGTATACATTGCAATCAAGTGCGAATACGCTTAGTGTTATTGCAAGGAATTCCGCAGGATATAACAGCGACCCTGTAGTTGTCAATGTAACATACCTCACCCCTCCGATTGCTATCTGGCATATGGACAATAACTGGTTTGATTCATCAGGTAATGGAAACCACGGCACTGCGTATAACGGAGCGACTTTTAGCGCAAGTGCAAAGATAGGAAGTCATGCAGGAAGTTTTGATGGGAGTAATGATTATGTGCAAATCCCAGGGACATCATCCTTTAATTTGAGCTCTGATTTTACAATTAGTTTTTGGCTTAAAAAAGACGCTTCTGAAAACGGAAATTTTAGAGTTTTAATGGGTAAAGTTTCCTGTGCGGGAGGAGATGGTTGGTATATCCGTAAAGGCACTGCGGCCCAGGGCAGTCATATTGTTTTTGAAATGGGAAATAGTTCGCAACAGTATCGCGCCTATGGGTCTTCATCTAGTACTCCGGCAGGGTCTTGGCAATATTATGTTTTTACGCGGCAAGGCGCTAATTGGAAGGTCTATATTGATGGTAGTTTACAGGGAAGCGGAAGTAATTTTGAGTCTCCTTATGTGAATAGTTATGATTTATACATAGGTCGACTGGGAACTTGTACCGCTTATAATTGGTATGGTCTTGTCGATGAGGTTGCCGTATACAACCGCGCTCTGTCGGCATCGGAGATACTTGAACACTATCAGCTTGTTTACATAGCGCCGCCTACAGTAAATCCTGTTACATCTCCTATAGCGACTCAGACCATAACGCTTTCAGGAACTAAGCCGACCAACACTTCAATAATTGTAAATGGGACTCAAGTATATCAATTAGATGCGCTTATCACATGGCAAGGTACATATACATTACAATCGGGCACAAATACCCTGAACATTACAGACATGGATGATAAAGCAAATCTAAGTCAGCCTGTGACGATAACAGTTATTTATGACAATACAGCTCCGACGATATCAAGCAGTATTCCTTCAAATAACGCGTCAATAAATACCCCAATAACCTCTGTAACAATCAATCTTACTGACGCATATTCAGCCATTGATCTTGCAGCAACAACAAACGTTGCCTCTGTGAAGAATTCATTGGGACAGGATATTCCCGGCGCATGGACCACATCAGGAAACAGCACAGTCATATTTGCGCCTTCGAATTTCTTAAGTGAGGGCACATATACCGTTACTATATATCCGACAGATTCCTTTGGAAATAAAACAACAGCCCAAATTACATTCACCTATGATGCAACCACTCCTCCGTCGCCTTTCATCAATGCGGTCGTAACTCCTACGAATATTGCTTCACAGGTTCTATCAGGGACAAAGTCTTCCGACACAACGTCAATAGTAATAACCACGTCTCCTGCATCAACAGTCGGCGCTATCTCATACCCAACTGGCACAACATGGAGCATCACTGTTTCAAGTATCAAAGAGGGAACTAACACAATAACAGCTTATGCAAAAGACTCTGCAGGAAATCAGAGCGCAGGAGTCTCAACAACAATGATTTATGATTCCATAGCTCCTTCTGCGCCTACGGCTAACGTTACGTCTCCTACGAAAGATGCTGTTGTCACCTTAACCGGGACAAAAGAAGCTAATTCGTCTATCCTAATCAACGGAACAAATAAGGTTTCCATTGACAGCTTAACTACCTGGCAGGGAACGTTTACACTGCAGTCCGGTTCGAATATTTTGAATATCACGTCGAAAGACGCAGCAGGCAACCAGAGCGGAACTACAACTGTGACAGTTATCCTTGACGACAAGCCGCCTGTGATTGAAAGTTCTGTGCCTGTAAATAATTCAGATACGGCAAAGGTTGTAGAAAATATAACAATCAATCTTACGGATACATATTCTCCTGTAAATCTTGATGCGAGCATAGCAGGAGCAACTGTGAAGAACTCATCAGGCCAGACAATAGCTGGCGCATGGGCCACATCAGGGACAAAGACGATAATCTTTACACCTTCAAATCCATTCCCTGAAGATACATACACTGTCATAATCTATCCTGCGGATATTCTCGGGAATTCAGGAACGCAGCAGATCGTATTTATAAACCATGATATAACAAAACCTGTTACGACAATTGCTTTAAGCGGAACCAAAGACAGCGCAGGCTGGTATTCTACCGCAGTAACAGTTACTTTGACCGCTAATGATGGGAACGATGGGGCGGGCATCGAAAAAACCGAATACAGCCTTGACAACATCACTTGGAATTTATATTCAGCTCCTTTCGTTGTTAATAAAGACGGGATTTCCAACGTGAAATACCGCTCTACAGACAAGGCAGGCAATATTGAAACTGCTAAATCACAGGAACTCAAGATTAACCTGACTGGAATTGTCGGCTGGTGGAAAATGGACAACAACTGGCTTGATTCTTCGGTTGTCGGAAACAATGGCACAGCAAACGGCGTAACTTTCAGCACTAATGCAAAGATAGGAACCCGCGCCGGCATTTTTGACGGAGTGGATGATTATGTAGAAATTTCTGCAAACCAATCCCTTGATATTTCTAACACACATGGTCTTTCTGTTGAGTTTTGGTTCAATATGCCTGATGTGAACACTGCGAGAAATATTACTGTTAAGAATTCAGAGATAGCTATATGTGCAGGCGGAGATTATCTTATATTCAGGGACAACAAGGGCGATGGACTAACCCAACCCATAAGCAATTTGAGTCCGAACACATGGTATCACTTTGTAGGCCAGTATGATTACAGCGCAAATAAAGTAAGAATCTATTTAAACGGTCTAATGGTAGGTGAAGGAATGGAAGGAACATGGAATCCCACAGCAGATACGAGGGCGATGAGTATTGGGAGCGGAAGTTACCCCAACGGGGGATGTAGCAGTACATATTACAAAGGCCTTCTCGACGAAGTCATCATCTACAACCGCGCTCTTTCTGCGGATGAGATCAAGGCGCATTATGATGCGGCACAGGTGCAACCGCCTACAGTAAATCCTGTTACATCGCCAACGGGTTCTCAGACAATAACACTCTCGGGAACAAAACCTGCGAATACTTCGATTAGAGCAAACGGCGCTGAGATAGCGCCATTGGATGCCTTAACTACGTGGCAGGGAACATATACATTACAGTCCGGCTCAAATACTCTTAATATAACGGCAATGGATACAGGAAGCTACCAGAGCCTTCCTGCGGTAATAACTGTTATTTATGACAACATACCGCCTGTAATATCAGGCAGCACGCCGGCAAATAATGCATCACTTAATACGCCGGTAACATCCGTATCAATTAATCTTACGGATACATATTCCACAATTGACCTGACGTCCACAATAAACGGCGCTATAGTGAAGAATTCATATGGGCAGGATATTCCCGGCGCATGGACAGCATCAGGCAGTAACAGCGCGCTCTTTACTCCAACAAATCCGTTTGGAGAAGGCACATATACTCTTACAATATACCCGACTGATGAATTTGGAAACAGGGCATCAGCCCAGATATCATTTAGTTATGACATACTGGCTCCTCCAGCGCCGGCCATTAATGCAGTGGTATCGCCTACCAATATTTCGGCTCAGGTTGTTTCAGGCACAAAGTCTTCTGACACTTCCGCAATAACTTTTGTAACATCACCTGCTCTAACAATAGGGACGGTTTCATATCCGACAACTACCTCATGGAGCGTCCTGGTCTCAGGGCTTAAGGACGGCGAAAACATCATAACAGCCTATGCAAAAGACCTGGCAGGAAACCAGAGCACGGGTGTTTCCGCTTCAATAGTCTATGATTTTACTGCTCCTGCTGCTCCTGTTATCAATGCCCTTACGTCTCCGACAAAGAATACATCCGTAACCCTCACAGGAACAAAAGAGGCGAATACATATCTCTATGTAAACGGAACAAAGACGCCCGTTATGTTCATAGATACGGCATGGGGTTACACAGTAAGCCTTAATGAGGGGGCAAACACAGTTACTGTTTATGCAAAGGACGGGGCTGGTAACCAGAGTACTTCCGCAAGTGCCGGTGTAACAAGGGATACGACTCCTCCTATGATTTCATCTGCAACGCCTTCAGGCAATTCATTTATAAACCAGGCCGGGAATGTAGATATACTTCTTGCGGACAGCTACTCATCCGTTGACCTTACAGCATCTATCACCGGAGCTACAGTAAAAGACCCTTCAGGAAGTATTGTGTCAGGCTCATGGAGTATAAGCGGCGCTCATATTATCTTTACGCCTCAAGCAGTAATGGCAGCCAACGGAGCATATACAGTAACAATATATCCTGCTGATAGCCTCGGAAATACCGGGACAGCTTCCTTCAGCTTTACTATGGATACGACTCCGCCTCAGGTGCAGTCTCTTGCCATGAACCCTGCAAGCCCTCATAAGGCAGAGACAGTGACATTTGTATTTACATTTAATGAGGATGTATTAACCAATGTGGTCCCAACCGTTACATTCGGCGTAACACCTCCTTATAACACTTATCAGATGAGCGGAAGCTGGACAAACTCAAAGACGTGGCAGGGCACATACACATTCACAAATGCAATAGGCGACGGCACATATACGTTAAATGTCTCAGGCGCAAAGGACAAGGCAGGCAATGTAATGACAGCCTCTGAAGCAGGCAGTTTTGTCCTTGATACCGGGACGCCTGTAAAACCTGTTATAGATCCGATAACCACGCCTACAAAGACAGCAGCCATAACCATCTCAGGCACAAAGCCTGCAAATACAGGCATAACAATCAATGGCACACAGAAAGTTAGCCTTGACAGCCTGACAACATGGAGTTGCGCCTATACTCTTACAGAAGGCGCTAATAACCTTTCTGTAAGGGTTATGAATGCAGCAGGCAACGAAAGCCTCCCGGTAATAGCAGCAGTAGTGCTTGATACTGTGGTCCCGAGGATATCAGTTTCTTCTCCTTCAAATGGGTCATCCATGAATCTTGTTACAAAGATAGACATTCTTTTGATAGATGACACCACATCAGTTGACCTGAGTAACTCTCTTGCAGGGGCCTCAGTGAAGCTTGCAGGCCAGAGTGTAGCAGGAGCATGGAGCATAGAAAACAGCCATCTCATATTCACTCCTTCTAGTCAGTTTGCCGCAGGGACATACTATGTAACAATTTATCCTGTTGATATACTTGGAAATAAGGCAACTATAAATATATCCTTTACAGTTGATCTAACGCCTTCTTTGGTACAGTCCCTTACAATGACTCCGGCAAGCCCTCATAAGGCTGAGGCTGTTACATTTGCTGTCACATTTAACGAGGATATGACTACAACCCAGCAGCCCACAGTGACATTCACAAGGGGAACGTCTTATCCAACATATACCATAACAGGAAGCTGGACCAATGCAAAGACATGGAGCGGTTCATATACCTTCACATCAGGAACAGGGGACGGTACATACACAGTAAGCGTATCAGGAGCAAAGGACAAGGCCGGAAACGCAATGAACCCTCAGGATGCAGGCACATTCATACTTGATACAATTTTGCCTTCATCTCCAACTATAAGCCTGGTAACGACCCCGACAAAGACTCCTAACCAGATAATATCAGGCACAAAGCCTGCTGATACAGCGATAGTAATAAACAATATTGAAAGGGTAAGCCTGAGTTCCTCTGCTTCATGGAGCTATACATATCCATTATCTGAAGGCTCAAATAATATAAGCGTGAGCACAAGGGATGCTGCTGGAAATGATTCAGCTCCTGTAACTACGGCGATAACCCTTGATACAACCCCTCCTGCATTTAATATAAATACGTATAAAAATCCTTCACCGACTCTTGCTCAGGCACTAACAGGAACGAAGGAAGCGGGATGCATTGTAAAGCTTAACGGTGTGACGATATTCGACTCTGCTGACCAGAATGCAGCATGGTCTCATACAGTCAGTCTTACAGAAGGACTGACAAGTCATTTCGTATTTACCGCATCTGATGCTCTCGGGAATACTACTACAAAAGCCATAGACATACTCTATGACGCCTCAGCTCCAGGCCAGCTTGGCCCCGGAGTTCTTGTTGCGGACGGAAGCGGAAAAGGCACAGAGATAACGCTTTCATGGGCGGCTTATGTCGAAACCCCTGACATAGCCTATTACAGGATATTCATGTCCACTGCGAACTTTACGGACACAACAGGCATGGCTCCGACAGGAACCACCAACAAGGGAATAAAGACATTCAAGGTAACAGGACTTACACAGGAAAGCACATATTATTTCGCTGTTGTACCTATAGACATAAGCGGAAACTTTACCCCATTTGTTAATACAGCAGTGGGAATACCCAAAGACACAGCGCCTCCTGAAGATGTTTCTATTACATCAGTAACAGCTGGCTCTGACATTGTATCAGGCAATTTCATTACGCTTAAATGGAACCCGAGTGTTAATTCTAAAGGAGACCTTGCTGACCAGGTCGTATACTTTGACGATGGAAAGGGATACGATTCAGGAACAGCATTAGGGAAGATTGTAACCACATATACAAAGACAGGCCTTAATGACGCAGCAAAGTATAAATTTAAAATAACAGTAAAAGACACGCTTGCGCATGAAAGCAACGGAGTTATAGCAGAAGGAGTAACAAGGCTTCCGAACCCTGAGACGCTTTCAGCTAACCCGGGCAATGCCAGGATTACTCTTTCATGGAGCGCTGTAAGCTCTCCTTATGTAAAACAATATAACATCTACAGGATCATATCAGATGTGCAGCAAAAAGACGTAAAGACAATGCTTCTTATAAAGACAGTTTCCTCATCCACTTACACTTACACTGATACCGGCCTCACAAACAACACAGACTACCAGTATGCTGTTACAACTCTAAACACATTCGGCGCTGAAAGAACAGATGTCCTCAGTATCACTGCCAGGCCGAGGATGGATAACACAGGCCCTGTAATCGGGAGCTTCAACATAACACAGGGACAGGTGATAACAGCTCCAATAACAATATCAGCCTCTGCAACTGATGCTGAAAGCACTGTGGGCAAGATAGAGCTTTACATAGACGGCGTACTTGTGAAGACACAAACCGGCAGCAGCATATCATATTTCTGGAATGTGGTTGATACGACAGATGGAAATCATACGATTAAACTCATTGCCTATGACCAATATGGAAATGTAACAGAAGCGGAGAGACAGGTGGTTGTAAGCCTTGCTCCTCCATCTGTTCCGGCGATTACAGGACATACAATTGCCGGAACAACTCCAAAATACCTTGTGAACGTAACAGGCACGGCTTCTCTTTATACTACAGTTATATTAAGAGTAAACGGTGTTGTAGTAACGCAGATGCCTGCATCCTCTACAGGCACGTTCTTGTTTGCATCAGTAGAGCTCAAGGAAGGAGATAACTTCCTTGCTGTAAAAGCATCCCACAGAGGAGGAGAGAGCCAGTATTCTGTTGACTATAAGATTGTTGTAGATACCGGAGCGCCTCTATCGCCTGTAAATCTCACATCACAGGTCCTTACAGGTGGAGCAGTCCGTCTCTCATGGCAGAATGCAGCAGGCGAGATTCCCTCAGGCTATAACCTCTATATGCGTACGTCTTCATTTGTATCAAAGACAGACGCAGGTGTTACAAAGACGAATACAACGCCTATACTATATTTATTAAATGACTACACTCCTCCGAGCGACAGCCTGAGATACTATGCTGTAACATCAGTTGACAGCGCAGGAAACGAAAGCGGGATATCTAATGTTGTATCTGCTTCATCAGACAGGGTAGCTCCATATGTCTCATCCATAAAATACCGCTATACGGATCCAACAGGCATTGAGACATATCCCGCTACGATAGCAGGCCCCGGAAGCGTTAAAGCAGAACTCACTGTTAACGAGGCTCTAAAGGAGCTGCCATTTTTAAGCCTTGAGCCAACCTCAGGCTCTCCGATAATCATCTCTTTGCTCCCCGCCTTGGATAAGGAGGGGCAAGGGGTGATTGGACAGGGAACTCAATTTGAAGGCACATTCAGCGTTACCGCCCTGATAGAGAGCGGGACAACAACATACAAGTTCTCAGGAAAAGACATGACAGGCAACAGGGGCACTGCCCAGGGAGCAGGAATTATAATAGATGCCTCAGGCCCTGTTGCAGCGATACAGTCGCCACTCACACTGCTCCAGATAAAGCCGGAGCCTGTTACAGTCAATGTAACGTTCAACGAACCAAGCGTAACAGTTCCAGTGATGGAACTCAGGTCTTTAAGCGGTCTTACAGCTGCGATAACAGGTCTTTACACAACGGATAACGGAGTCCACTGGACAGGGACTGTTGATATATCAGCTCTTCCTGAAGGCAATGCCGAGTTCAAGCTCATAATGGCAAAGGACAAACTCGGAAATACAGGCACAACAGTCTCATCCGGTAAGGCGATACTTATATACAGGGATTCTGTTCCTTCTCCTGACACACCGGCAGGACTAACAACAAAAACAGGTAAGGCAGGGGTCATAACCCTTACGTGGAATCCTATTGGAAACGCATCTTCATATAACCTCTACAGAAGGGCTGAAGGAGAGACAACTCCTGTTAAGATAAAGACAGGCATACTCGGTTCTCCTTCGCAGGATACGCCTCCTTCGGATGGGATATATTACTACTCTGTCACATCAGTTGGCCTCCTTAATAGCGAAAGCCCGAGATCTGCTGAAGTCCAGGGAGTTTCTGACAGGACAGGTCCTCCTGCGCCGATAAACCTTGCTCTCATGCTTGACAGCACAGGTGTTGTTGCAACGTGGAATATTCAGGCAGGAGAAACACCATGGGCCTACGCTTTATACAGGTCAAACAGCCCGATAACAACATCATCAGGACTGACTCCTCTGATAAAGGTAGGCATAACAAAGGCTGTTGATGTATCGCCGTCAAGGACATACAGGTTCTATGCAGTGGCTGCTCACGATATTCTCGGAAACGAAGGGCCGCTCTCAGAGACAAAAGAGATCAACTTCCCTGTGTCTCCTGTAAGAGACCTTGTATTGGAAAAGATAGACGATGCAGCTCCAAGGATCACATGGGTGGCTCCGTATGACGGAGATACTATTGGCTATCACATATATAGAAACAGCCAGAGGATAACATCATATCCTGTCACTGTTCTCTCATTCACGGACGGATATTACTCTCGTGGGAATGTTACGTATGGAGTATCGGCAGTAAATAACCTGGGCGTGGAAGGCCCGATTAAGGAAGTAACGCTTCCGGAACTGTCTATAGGAATCAAACAGGGCACAATATTAAGAAGAGGCTTACTTGAAACAATACCAATCATCCTTTCACTTCCCTACACGCTAAACGCTACACCCTACACGCTATCTGTTGATACTATCGGCATCAAAGTAGGAACAGCGCCTTCAAGCATTATGCAGGGGCCGTTTACATTGACTGCCAATTCAACTTTGCAGGTTGAAAAAGTTGCCGCAACTACGGCTGATGCGCCTTCATTTGTCTCTGTGCTTGCCACAGCCTCATGGTCGCCGACTCCGGGAGCAACAGTAAGGATAACAAAGACCTCATCAGCAGAAGTTACAGGCTCAAGTACAGCCCTTGAGATATACAGCGATCCATTGATAAGGGGCACTGATGGAAAGATAAGGCTTAAGGTAAATAACATAGGGACGGCCCTGATGGAATTCCTCACAAGTGAAAACTCAGGGGTTACAACTAAAGTTAAGGTCACCCTCAAAGACGAAGACGGCAACGTGCTTTCAACAGGATATCTTGACCAAAGGGTAGGGAATGCGATACTTAATACAGGCACATACGCTGTAGCAAGGCTTAATCCGAATGAAAACATGATCACAGACCCGATAACCATAAATGTGCCTCAATCAGCGCCTTATAAAGTGATAATAGAGGCAAAGATAGAAAACACCTTCTACCACTACGGAAAATCAGACCAGGTGGTTGCCCCCGGCATGACACAGTCCATAGAGACAACCATCTCAGAGACAGCATACAGGGCATACGCCTCTCCTGAGAAGACCTTCTACCCATATGCGCAGCCTGTGCTTATAACAGGCCAGGCCATAAACAATACCTCTAACCAGCCGATGCCTTATGTCCCTGTAAAACTCGGGATAAGCATTAAAGGCTTCGACAGGTTCTTTACAGTTACTACTGATGCAACCGGAAACTTCGCATATACATTCACACCCGGCTCTAACGAGGCAGGATTATATACCATCTGGGCGGTTCATCCGGACATAAAGGACAGGGCAGTGCAGGCCACATTTGCGATAGCAGGGCTTTCCATGAGCCCTGAGACTGCAACCGTTCGCATGGCAAGGAACAGGACAATAGATATACCCGTAAGCCTCTACAACTATGGAGGCGCATCATTAACAGGGCTGACACTTGAAACACAAGCAGGAACCGGCATAACTGCGGGAATAATCAATAATGGCGATACTGTTCTTTATCCGGGTGAGAACCAGAACATCACATTAAGAATAACCTCATCTTCGTCCAGCCCTGATAACAGTTGGGCCTCAATGAAGGCAACACTTGCCGAAGGCTTCCAGAAAACTCTTAATGCAAGCATCTCGATGGTCCAGCTTATTCCGGTTATCACGACAAACCCATCGTATATAGACACAGGCATGGTGAGAGGCAACCAGAAGATAGCGACATTCAATATAAGCAATGTTGGAGAAGAAGTTTTGAGAAATGCGAGAATCGAAGGCCCGTCAACCTCATGGATGTCATTGACGGTGAACAGGGCGATAGGCGATATGTCCCCCGGGACAAGCAAGACCATCGGAATTATGTTTAATCCTCCGTCAACCCTTGCACAGGGAGTCTATGACGACAGGGTTGTGATATATTCGGATAACCATATCGCATATACATATCATATTCAGGTGACGGTCACATCAAACGCAGTAGGAAACGTTATGTTCGATGTGCTTAACGAACTTATGCAGGATGTCTCTAATGCGTCCATCACCTTACAGCACCAGACATTGACGGAGCTTATCTATAGCCTCAGGACCGCTGCCGATGGAACTGTGATGCTCTATGACATACCTGAGGGAAGATACTCCTTTAACATATCGGCAACTGGACATAAATCTTATTCAGGAACATTCGTTATATCTCCGGGCATAACAACAACGGTGCCTGTGGCACTTGAGGTAACCCTTGTTCAGGTCGAGTGGTCTGTAACGCCTATAGTCATTCAAGACAGATATGAGATTGTCGTTACCCAGACATTCCAGACCAATGTGCCGACCCCTGTTCTTGTAATAGAGCCTGCAAGCATAACAGTCCCTGAACTTGCGCCGGGGCAAGTCTTCAACGGAGAATTTGCAGTTGCAAATTATGGCCTTATTGCTCTAAATGATGTGAATATCCAGTTCCCGACAAGCTTTGGAGAATATAATATAGAACTCCTTGCAACAGTTCCCAAGACCCTTAACGCAATGCAGAAAATAACAGTGCCTTACAGGATCACAAGGCGACTTACGACAGCGAGCTATCAGCCGTCAGCTATTGGCAGTCAGTATGCCTTTAATTCCGAATCCTGCAATCCGCAAACCGCGCTTTTTGAAGAAGTAATGGGTTACGGCGGAACGCCATGCTACAACAGCTTTACCATAACTGCCTCGGGCAATGCCATAATCTGTCCTAACACAGCGCAGGCAAAAACAGTTACAAAGACAGCTGGTTATACCGTAATTATCCCGATTCCGGGCTCCAACTGTAGCATAAGCGGTGGTGGTGCACCTGTCGGCGGAGTAATAGGAGGTGGAGGTTCATATGGTGGTGGCACCGGCTCGCAGACTGGCGGAGGAGTAGTAGCGCCATCAAGCGGCACACCAATAACACCAATAGCATCAGAGACCTGTATATCTCCAGGGTCATGCGGAGGACAATGTTGCGATGGTTCAACCGGCGGTGGAGGAGGCTCCGGAGGACCGGAAGGTTGTCCGGGCGGAATATGTACATTACAATGAGATTAAAAATTCGGAGGTTAAGAAAATTGAATAACAAATCAATAATATTTTTACTTGCAATACCAATCATACTTACAGTTCTTATCGGCACATCCTTAGCCTCCGCCTCTATTTCTATCCCCTACACCGAAACCAAAGAGCTTACGCCTGTAGTTACAACCGGAAGCCAGGTCTACTATCCCTCAGGAACGTATTACTTCACAGAGACGGACTTAAGTATATCAGCAAGAAGCATTCCGATGGTGTGGGAGAGAACCTATAGATCAAACAGAGTTCTTAAGAAGAACACCCAGTTGGCATTCGGAGAGCCTGCTGACGGCCCATTGGGATTTGGGTGGATGAGCCCTTGGTTCATAAGGATAGAAGGAGACGCCTTTGTAAACGAACAGGGCAGATACTTTTACTTTGCAAAAGACTCAACCGGCAACTACCTTCCGAACATGGAAGCAGGATACGTCCTAAGAAAGACAGCAACAGGATACGAACTCATCGAGACAGGAGCAAACACATACACCTTCGACGCATCAGGCAAACTCACATCCATCAAAGACCCAAGAGGCAATACGGCAACCCTGACATACAATGCAGAAAACAAACTACAATCTATCAAAGACATAATGGGAAGGACAATCTTCACATTCACCCATAATACGGGAGGAAGGATATCCTCAGTTACCGATATAGCAGGAAGGACCATAAACTACGAATACGATGCAATCGGCAACTTGATTAAGGTCAGTTCAACTCTTAACTCTCAACTTTTAACTCTCAACTCTTATACCTATAACGGCAACCACGGGATACTTACAAAGGCTAACGCCCTGCAAGAGACCTACACAATAGAATACTACCCTGCATGGGTGGATAAAGGCGTAGCAAAGAGGATAATAGACCCTGTGGGGACAGAACTGATAAAAGCAGGCCAACAGCCAACAGGTCATGAAACGACCTTCATATACGACTTCACAAACAGAGTATTCTACTATACAGACTACAGGGGAATAACATACAAAAACATAATGAACGAAAAAGGCCAGATGCTTTCAATAGATGAAGTGCAAAACAACCAGGCAATCCCTGTAACAAAGACAGAATACCTTGAAAACAGGATAACAAAGACAACAGATGTCCTTGGCAACGTAACAACCATCCAAAAAGACGAATGGGGCAATATAATCAAGAAAGTAGACCCTGAAGGAAACGAATGGAAATACACATACAGCCAGTCAAAACTTCTTTCAACAACTGACCCATTGGGAACAATAATCGCATACGAATATGACACATACGGAAACAAGATAAAAGAAACCCTTGCCTCAGGCACAACAGATGAAAGCACAACCATCTATACCTACAACCAGTACAACGAACTCACAGCAACAACAAAAGGAAGTGCAACAACCTACTACACCTATAATGAAACAGGCAGTCTCACAGAAATGAAAGACCCGATGGGAAACACGACAACAATGACCTATGATAGCGTCGGCAACCTACTTACAATAACCCGACCCCTTATCGGCACAACTACATACGAAAACTATGACTTTAAAGGCACCCCTCAAAAAACAACAGACCCCAATGGCAACATAACCCTGTACACATACGACATCCTCGGAAGAATAAAGACAATAACAAACCAGGCAGATGGCGCAGTCACTCAATACTTCTACGTAACGACAAGTGGCTCATGCCCATCCTGCGGAAGTGGCGGTGGAACAGGAGAAATAGACTATATAATCTCACCTGAAGGAAACAAAATAGACTACGACTACGACAACACAGGAACTCTGATAAAGATAGCAGACAATGACGGGAATAGCATAAACTACACATACGATTCAAAAGGGAACAGAACAAGAGAAGACATAAAGGACCCTTCAGGCATAATCCATAAGACAGTCTCCTACGAATATGACCAGCTAAGAAGGCTCATAAAGATAATAAACCCCGACGGAAGCTATACTCTCAACAGCTACGATGCACGGGGTAACAGGGTAGCGGTCAAAAACCCCAATGGAAACACCACGGCATACATCTACGATACCCCTAACAGGCTGAGCAAGGTCATGCAGCCCGGAGGGGTCCAGACAGCCTATACATATGACAAAAGAGGAAACCTTACAAGCGTAACAGATGCAAATGGAAATAAAACAACCTATGAATTTGACAATCAAAGCAGATTGACAACGACAATATCTCCTGATACAGGCACAACCACATATACATATGATCTAAACGGAAATTTAAAAACAAAAACAGATGCAAATGGCGTAATGATAACCTACGAATACGATGCTACCAACAGGCTGACAAAGATTGATTTTCCTGACACAACTCAGACTATTACATACACACATGACATCTGTAAAAACGGAAAAGGAAGACTTTGTAAGATGACAGACCAATCAGGCATAACAACTTATGAATACGATACAAAAGGGCAGATTGTAAAAGAGACAAAAATCATAGATAATATCACATATATAACAGAGTACGGCTATGATAAAAATGGAAATCTCAAGACAATGAAATATCCGAGTGGCAGGGTGATAACATACAACTATAGTAATGACAAAATTAAAAGCGTTCTTAACAATGCCACTGCAATCGCTGATAACAGTAGTTACAAGCCTTATGGTGGGATGACATCAATCACATATGGAAACGGGATAAACAGCAGCATTGCTTATGACAATCAGTATCGCATCGCAAGCATTCAAACTGGTGCAGTGCAAAATCTATCGTATGCGTTTGATGCTAGAGGCAACATCACAGGAATTACAAACAATCTTGATGCAACGAAAAACAAGTCGTTCACCTACGATGTGCTTGACAGACTCACAGGAGCAACCGGCCCGTGGGGCGCACTCACCTACAGCTATGACGGGGTAGGGAACAGACAGAGAGAGATAAACAACTCAGAAGAGAGCAATTACGTTTACTCTGCTAATAAACTCAGCTCAACGTCAGGGGCTAAAACATACAGCTTCTCATATGACAGCAATGGAAACACCATAGCAGAAAACACAAGGCAGTATATCTACAGTCAAAACCAACGCTTAATAAAGGTCACAGAAAACGGAATAACTAAGGGAGAATATGTTTATAATGGGAACGGGCAGAGGGTAAAGAAAAGAGCAAATAATCAGACAACAATTTTTCATTACGATCTGCAAGGCATGATAATGGCCGAATCAACTACCGCAGGAGCTATAATAGCAGAATATATTTTTTGGGATGGAAGTCCTTTTGCCAAGACAGAAGGTAATAGCGTCTACTACTATCACAATGACCATTTAGGAACGCCGCAGACGATGACAGACAGCAGTGGTAATATTATATGGGGTGGAGAATTCTTGCCGTTTGGAGAACCATTCTCTATCGTTGGCACAATCACGAACAATCTCCGATTCCCTGGACAGTATTACGATGCAGAGATCGGGCTGAATTACAATTACTTCAGGGATTATAATCCAGTGATTGGGCGGTATGTTGAAGCGGATCCGATAGGACTAAGAGGTGGCGTAAATATCTATAGATTTTCAAATAATAGTCCATCAAATTATATCGACTTGAGAGGACTCTCTTGTGAACAAATTACGCCATGGGAAAAAACTTTAGTATACGAAGATCCTAATAATAAAGGGAGACTTTTACATAAATATGATAGGAAAAAATGGAAAAAAATTATAGATTATAACGCTCTTCCTATACCAGATAAGAAGGGACGGGTCGCAAAAATTGCTTGCTGTTGTAACTGGGAATTAATCGGATATGAGCGTTCGGCTGTATATGCCAAAGATGTTTTATATGAAGCTACTTTTAGGTGTTGCGATGATTTATGCTCACGAAAATGTACAGATCAGAAAAAATATAAAACTTTTTCAAGTACTTATAGGGTTGATGAAGGACCAGTAACGAGCTTTTTTAACTATGCAGTGATTCGTACGTGCGGCTCGTATCTGGGGGACGGCAGTTGCGGCTGCGATGACCCTAACTCTTGGTGAGTGATTAATTAAATATGTTGATTGAGGAGGCTGTAATGTGCTTTAAAATATGCGCAAATAAATTGGTGAGGCTAAAGATAATAATTATCGTTTTGTTTTTGTTGGCGTGCAAAAATGAAAAAGAGATAAAGGTTATAGCATCTGGTGAAGACTCTAATCTTCCAATTTATTTCGGAGCTAAAAATGTAAAGTATTACACATTACAGGATAGTCTTAAGGGCGTTATGTATGAATTAAAATTACCATATCCAGGTGCCTCAGAGGTTGTGCTCGAATATTATGATGCTAAAATGAAACAGGCTGGTTTCGAACCCTACGTTGAAGAATATTATGCTAAGGGGAGCAGAAAATGGCAAGAATTTATAGATGGAACAATTAAGGGTGAGCCTGAAGTAGCGCAATTGAAAGCGTCTTGGGCTGATAAGAGACATACAAGAAGATCTAATCTCAATTTGAAATATTATTGGTATATAGAAGATAAAAAAAGTCCCTATATTGTTCCATCTAATGATAATCTGCACGTTGATTTTCAGCTAATGCCTTTTTTTGAGTGGCCACCACCGAGTGATATAACTGTGCCAGATAAAAAATGAAGATCGGCGTATTGGAAGGGGAATAGGGATAGGTCTTGCAATACAACACAATTAATAGTGTCCTGTCCGACCGTCCGCCATTAAGAAAAAATGATAAACATAAAACCGATTAAAAAAAAGCCCTGAATATTAGCACATGAGTATAGATATGGAAAATCAGTGGAAACCGGTATCTAAGACCGGGTTAATAATGGTTGTACTTATTGCCATTGCTTTCTGTGTCCTGTCCGTGCGTCCGCAAGGGATTTTCTGCTGATTTTTGTTTCAAAATTCCAGAATCGTTGAGCCGTGCTGATAAAGTTTTTTCTTAAATCTCCTTTTTCCCTCAGTAGGGTTGACACAAACTGACAGTTTTCAACCTCATTCTCCGATTGAACGCATGAGTCTACGGACACTCTCCTTTTCCTCCATATTTTTGCGACTGTCCGGATAGCTGAACTAAAGCTTTAAATAAAACCCTGTCAGCAGTCCATCCCACGCTTCGAACCAGTATTCCTCTTTATGTCCTTTTGTAAAGACATCAATCCCGCTCCAGACCTCTGCCGGTGTCCTGCCGTCCAGATTTTGATGAGGCCGGACATGATTGTACCAGAACCGGAATTGGACGAGCGCCCCTTCAAGTTGTTCAGAACCATTCACCTGCCATTGGTCAAGCTTCTCCTTTAACGTCCCAAAGAACCGTTCTATCCGTCCGTTTTGCCATGGACAGCATTTATCAATTCGCTGATGCCGAATGCCGATAAACCATAGATTGAATCTGAAAAACCACGAGTTAAATATAGCTTCGTTATCTGTCCGCAAAGATTTTGGTTTGCCGTAAAGCTCAACAGCATCAAGCAAGTGACGTAATATCGTTATAGAGGCTTTATCCTTCAAGGCAGACAGGCTAAGGCTCTGTCTGCTCTTGTGTTCGACTATCCCAACTATATGCTTAAGATTTCCCTGGGTATCAGTCTTGCCTGTAAGATCCAATCCCCAGGCAAGATTCACCGGCACAGGCTTCGGTCTTCTGTTTTTAATCTTTTTTCTCAATATCTGAATCTCATATTTGTGCTTTCTGATAACATCATTGGCATATGTTTTACTTACCGTCATCTGCTTGCTCAGCGCAAACCGCCTGTTAAACGCATCAGCAATCTTTCTACACCCCACCTCTGCCATTAATGCCTTGAGCCGGATTACTTCCTGTATCACCCATGCAGGTTTGGGCTGACGGCGATAGAAAGTTTTCTTGTCCGGCTCTGCTTTTCGCCATCCGGATTTTAAGCGGTATTTTGAAGGAAAAAGAAAAGCGATAAGAGATCGGAGCCAGTGCATACAAACGGCCTTGAGCCATCGAAAAAACAAGAACATGAGAGACTCCCTAAAAGTCTGAGGTATTTAATTTGGATTTTGGATATTGTACCCTTGAAATATATCGAATAACAATATATATTATAAAAGGATGATTCGAACATTTGCCAGTAAGACTGCGAGGGATATATATGATGGTATAAACAGTCGTTATGCTCGTAAGATACCATCTGAGTTGCATGGCAAAATTCAGAGACTTTTAGATCAGATTAATGCGGTAATAGAGGTGGAAACACTTAGAATTCCACCCAGCAATCATCTCGAGAAGTTGAGCGGTAAATTAAAAGATTTCTGGAGCATACGGATTAACGATCAATGGCGAATTATTTTTCGATGGGAAAAAGGAGATGCCATTGATGTGGATATAATAGATTATCATTAGAAGAGGAGGTAAAGTATGTTACCGAAAAAAAGACCACCGACGAGACCTGGAGAGATGCTCCTTAAGGAATTTCTCGAACCTATGGGTATGACGCAAGTTGAATTTGCGCGTCATCTAGGATGGACATGGGCACGCCTCAATGAAATTGTAAACGGCAGACGCGGAATAACTGTGGACTCAGCGCTCTCCTTAGGGGAAGCATTAGGCACCGGCCCTGAGTTTTGGTTAAACCTACAGCGGGATTGGGATTTATGGCATGTGATGCGTCAACACAAACCCGTAGTGGCACTGCAAAAAGCGAGTTGAACCCACAAAGAAATAGCGGATGAAAACTAAGTCAAATAGGCTCTTACTCCATCATCTTCGAACCCAAAGACTTTATCTTCTTGTCCTGTCCGGCTGTCCGCAAGGGATTTTCTGCTGATTTTTGTTTCAAAAACTCATCGAATTATCCGCTCGGCTGAAATATTTTTTCTTAAACTACCTCTTTTTTTCTACACGGCTGACACAAACTGCAAGTTTTCAGTCTCATTCTCTCATTTAACGCATGAGTCTACGGACACTCTCCTTTTCCTCCATATTTTTGCGACTGTCCGGATAGCTGAACTAAAGTTTCAAATAAAACCCTGTCAACAATCCATCCCAAGCCTCAAACCAGTATTCTTTCTTCGGCTCTTTTTTGTAGACGTCAATCCCCCTCCAGACCTCAGCCGGTGTCCTGCCGTCCAGATTTTGATGAGGACGGACATAATTGTACCAGAAGCGAAACTGGGCAAGCGCTTCATTAAGTTGTTCCTGATTGGTTACCTGCCATTGGTCCAGCTTCTCTTTCAATGTCCCAAAGAACCGTTCTATCCGTCCGTTTTGCCATGGACAGCATTTGTTTTCCTGTGTCCGAATCTGGAACGAGATATAGAAGGAAAAAGGAAGGCAAGAAAGACTTGCAGCCAACACGCACAAATACCACAGAACCAGTTCAAAAACAGGAACATAAAATTCTCCCTGAAGCCATGAGATATTTAACCTGGAATGAAGACATTATTATATTGTTTTTGCAGTATGTTAGGTTTAAAATATAACAGATAAAAGTGAAGGAGGTAACAATGCCTGTAGTCTCGATGTTTTATGGCATCATCATTTTAATATTTTACTTTGATAACAAGAAACATCATCGCGCGCATATCCATGCTCAATATGGCGAATACGAAGCCGTTATAGCAATTGACAACGGAGATGTTTTAGAGGGTGACCTTCCAAGGCCAAAAATGAAGCTGGTTGAGGCTTGGATTGAAATACATAGAGATGAATTATTAGCTGACTGGCAGTTAGCGGTTGAAGGGCAGCAACCCTTCAAGATCGAGCCGCTAAAATGAGGAGGCAATCATGGTAAAAATTATAACTGTAGAGCCAATGGAAAACTATCGATTGAGAATCCTGTTGTCAAACGGCAATCGGGGCATATTTGATGTTTCACCATATCTCGATAAAGGAGTCTTCCGGGAATTAAAGGAACACGCATATTTTCGCCGTGTTAAAGTTGCATTCGGAGGCATAGTGTGGCCGCACGAACAAGACCTAAGCGCTGAAACTATCGAATGTGAAATGCGACAAGAAGAAGCGCTTGACAAGACAAATGCGGCATAAGGGTTTATTTCACCACATTATGTAAATGACTGCTAACAGACTTCATCTCCATCAACTCTATTCAATCCCGCATATACGAAAATTTTATCTTTATCTTTTTATCGTCAAGTATCTTTACATCTTAAAAAATATCACAACAGCCTCTTGGTCGCCAACTCCGGGAGCAACTGTAAGGATAACAAAGACCTCATCAGCAGAAGTTACAGGCTCAAGCACAGCCCTTGAGATATACAGCGATCCTTTGAGAGAAATTTGAGGGTCAAAGAGAAATTTGAGGGTCAAAGAGAAATTTGAGGGTCAAAGAGAAATTTGAGGGTCA
>WPIF01000032.1:47516-75196 GCA_009773185.1 Nitrospirota bacterium
AGAAATTTGAGGGTCAAAGAGAAATTTGAGGGTCAAAGAGAAATTTGAGGGTCAAAGAGAAATTTGAGGGTCAAAGAGAAATTTGAGGGTCAAACCTTCAAAAATCATTTGACAAAACGTGATGAATGAATATAATACAAGCAAATGGCAAGGCAGTTAAGAATAGAATTTGAAGGTGCTTTTTATCATATAACATCGAGGGGGAATCTTAGAGATAGGATATTCTTTGATGATAAAGACAAAGAAATGTTTTTAGAGATACTTAAAAGAACGAAAGAGAGATACGGCTATCTGCTCCACGCATATGCGCTGATGGATAATCACTATCACCTTTTGATAGAAACGCCAAAAGCAAACATCTCTCAAGCAATGCAGAATATTAACACAAGTTATACCGTTTACATAAATAAAAAATATCAGAGGAGCGGTCATTTGTTTCAGGGGAGATTCAAAGGAATCATAGTAGACAAGGACGAATATCTTTTAACCTTAAGCAGATATATCCATCTGAATTCCGTAAGGGCAAAGATAGTTCAATGGCCGGAGGATTACAGATGGACAAGCTACGGTGCTTATAGAGACAAATCAAAGGATTCTTTGGTTGACATAACAGACACGTTGTCTTGTTTTTCAGATTCAAAGACAGAGGCAGTAAGGGCATACAAATCATTTGTCGAAGCAAGGGAGGGAATGGAAGAAAACCCATTTAAGGATATCGCTGCGGGGCTTATCCTTGGAAGCAAGAGATTTAAGGCAAAGATAACGAAGTTTATAAAAAAGATAAAAAGCCACGATGAACTTCCGCAACTAAAGAGGCTTAGAGAGCAAGTGCCGATAGATAGAATTATAAAGACCTGTTGTTCTTATTATGGAAAGAAAGAGGATAGCTTGCTTAAAAGGGGCAAAGACAGGCGAGAGAGACAGATAGCGATATACCTGTCAAAGGTTCTCAGCGGCAAAAAGAATGCAGAGGTTGGGAGTTATTTTGGCATAAAGGGGCCGGCAGTAAGCGGGGCAATAAAGGCAATAGAGGGAAGACTGGATAAAGAGAAGAAGTTGAAAAAGGAGATAGAAGGGCTAAGGGAGAATTTGATAAATGAATAATGAAGGTTTGACCCCAAAGAATTCGACCGAGGGTTAGTCCCGGAACATATCTATGTGCAATATAACAGATTTTCAAGGTGTGAAGGGTGCGGTAATATCTATTGGGAGGGGTCGCATATAAAGAGGTTCAGGGAAAAAGTCTGCGCTATACTGGAAGAAATGGAACCACAGAAATAAAGCCCCTAAAGTTTTTTTATTGAATGCCGATAGAATTTATGAGAGAATAAGATAAAGACCAAAAACCCGGACTAGGAGGGCATATGCAGCCATCAGCCGTTTTTAAGAAAAGTTCTTTTTATAAATTTGGGACAAATCTGTTTCTGGTTATTCTGCTGGGCGCAACAATCTCTTCGCTTATTCTTTATTTTGTTTTTCCCAAAGAGCTTCCTCCAACATACACTGAGGCATTGAGGGCCTTGCAAAAACTTGAGGCAAGTCTTTACCTGAAAACATATTTAATATATCTGCCGGTTGCGGTATTTATTTTCATCGGGGTAATTGCGCTAAGCCAGTCCCTAACAAAAAAGATTGTGACCCCGCTTAAGGCTATCTCGGATTTCTCTGCAATACTGGGCAGCGGAGATTTTTCAAAGAGGCCTCCTCTTGAGGGCGCTGACCTGTTTCCTCTTACGCCGCGGCTTAATGAACTCATAGACGTTTATCAGGTAAGGCTGAGTTCTGTTAAAGAGGCTGTTGCAAAACTTGAAACAGTACAGAAAAATATTGGAAATCGCATAGATAAGAACGCCCATGAGGAGATAAGGGCTGAACTTAAAGAATTGATGGAAACAACTAAACAGATAGACAGAATTCTTGATAAGATAAGAGCATGAAATTTTTTTATGTGCTAATTTTATTAATTATTCTTGCTGCCGTGGGTTATGCGCTTTTCGATAGGCCGCACGAATTTTCTGTTGAGGAATGCAAAGGTTGTCATGCCGGTATGCCAAGACCCGGGCAGAAGAGCCCCTTGCCTATGATAGGAAAGGTCAGGACTCTCTGCAGCCGTTGTCACTCTAATGTCGTCAGAAAATACTCCCATCCTGATGAGATAGCGCCTGATAAAGCGAAAGTTCCTGCTGATATGCCACTGTCGGCGGAGAAGAAACTGACCTGTGCTACCTGCCATGATATACACACTTCTTTAGAGTGGAGCAAAATGGTTTCTCTCTTAAGAAGGCCTGTAACAGGCATGGAATTCTGCAGTACCTGCCATGAGGAAAATCCCGGTGAGATATCGCATACAAGGGTGCTCGCTTTTGCGCATGGTGCAGGTTCTAAGTATATAAGTACAAATCCTTCAGGCACACTTGACAGCCTCTCCATACAGTGTCTCTCATGCCATGACAGCTCAATAGGTAAAGGTGACTCTATCGTTGGCGCTGGTTTCTGGACGCATTCCAAAGACCTTGCGCAACATCTTGGCGGTCATCCTATAGGCGTATACTATGACGAGTCCAGGGCAAGGGACCCTGAAGGGTACAGGCCCAGGGCGTCTATAGCGCCCCTGAGACTTTTCAGCGGGAAAATCGGCTGTGGGTCATGCCATGATCCATACTCCACAAGGGCAAATAAACTTATTATGAGCAATGCAGGCAGCGGGCTCTGTCTGAGATGCCATAACAGATGAGGGAGGAAAGATGAGGACGGAAAGATTTACTTTAAAGGGCTTTCAGAAAAATATGCTTCTGCGGTTTATTGTAATTACTGCAACAGGAGGTATTGTTGCAACGATTTTATTTTATATAATCACAAACAGGCGGCTGGAAGAAGTCATTTATACATTTCATCTGCCAAGCAGCATTGATGAATTTCTGTTGCCATATGTGATTACAGCCAATCTCGCAGGCCTTCTTATTGTTATGATTGCCCTGATACTGGCCATGAAATCAACTTTCTGGAAGGTAGCAGGACCGCTTTTCAGAGTTTCACAGGATATACAAAAGCTGATAGATGGGGACCTGACCGTCAATATCAGGCTTAGGAAAGATGATGAATTTAAGGATATAGCTGAAGATTTCGATTTAATGGGGAAGTCAATGAGGGATAAGTTCCTTAAAATAAAAGACCGTTTTGCCGAACTTTCTGCTACTGCTACGGATATGGGAATCTACCATAATGACAGGGAATTGTTTAAGCAAAAAAATGATTTGCTCAAAAAAAATATAGAGGAGTTACGTGAAGGACTTGATGCATTCAAGATATAGCGGAGTGATGTTTTTTATGGTTCTCCTGCTGGTCTTTGCCACGCCGGAAATGGCAGCAGGGCATAATTTCATAGGCAAGGTTGGATGTTTTGAGTGCCATGAAAAATTACCCCTGGGGAAAACTGCTTTGCTGCTCAGAACCGATATGGAAAAAATATGCATGAGGTGCCATAAACTCGAAAAAAGGCTTTCTCATCCCGTTGGTATGGTCCCAAAGGTGATAGTTCCGGTAGACTTGCCGCTTGACAAGGAAGGAAGGGTCAGTTGCATAACGTGCCATGATGTTCACATGTCTGCCGTAAACAAACTTACGGGTAAAAAGACGCATTATCTAAGGAGAATATTAAAGGGCAAGAAATTCTGTTACGCGTGTCATCTCAAGCTTCAGTCTAAGTTTTAACCGCGCCTGCTGGGTATTGCCTGAATAAATTACGTGTTCATCATATCGAGAAAATCTTTATTGGTTTTTGTCCCGGTAAGTTTCCCCAGCAGAAACTCCATGCTTTCAACAGTGCTGAGCGGGTTCAATACCTTTCTTAATATCCACATCTTGTTAAGAACGTCTTTGTCTACGAGGAGTTCTTCTTTTCTTGTGCCTGATGCATTTATATCTATAGTCGGGAATATCCTCTTGTCAACGAGTTTTCTGTCCAGGTGAAGTTCCATATTGCCGGTGCCTTTAAATTCTTCAAATATGACATCATCCATTCTGCTTCCGGTGTCAACCAGGGCAGTTGCAAGGATTGTAATGCTTCCGCCGTTTTCAATGTTCCTTGCAGCTCCAAAAAATCTCTTTGGTTTCTGCAGGGCGTTTGAATCAAGCCCGCCTGATAAAACCTTTCCGCTTGTAGGTATGATGGCATTGTAAGCCCTTGCAAGCCTTGTTATACTGTCGAGGAGTATAACTACGTCACGCTTGCTCTCAACGAGTCTTTTGGCCCTGTCTATAACCATCTCAGCAACCTGACAGTGCCTCTGCGGGGGCTCATCGAATGTTGAGCTGATTATTTCTGCTGTGGAGACCTGTCTTTTCCAGTCTGTTACCTCTTCCGGCCTTTCATCTATAAGGAGGATTATGAGGTGTATTTCCCTGTGGTTTTTCTTCGTAGCTTTAGCGATTGACTGCAGGAGCATTGTCTTGCCTGTCCTTGGTGCGGCAACTATCATCCCTCTTTGCCCTTTGCCGACAGGGCATATAAGTTCCATGACCCTTGTTGAATAATCATTCTGGTCGTATTCGAGCTTTATCCTTTCTGTAGGGTAATACGGTGTGAGGTTATCGAAGAGGGTTCTGTTGATGCTGTCTTCCGGTGATTCATGGTTTACTGCCTCTACCTTAAGCAGCGCGAAATATCTTTCGCTTTCCTTGGGAGGCCTTATCTGGCCTGAAACAAGGTCTCCTGTTCTCAGGGTAAACCGGCGTATCTGTGACGGAGAGACATAGATATCATCAGGCCCCGGGAGATAGCTGTAATCCGGTGATCTCAGAAACCCAAAACCATCAGGGAGTATCTCAAGAACGCCTGCTCCAAAAACATTCCCTGTTTTTTCTGTCTGTGCCTGAAGAATTGCGAATATAAGATCCTGTTTTCTCATTCCTGAGGCGCCGTCTACATTAAGTGATTTTGCAAATGTTGTTAATTCATCAATGGTTTTTTCTTTGAGTTCTGAAATAGAGACGTTTTCCATAATTAGCTCCTATTCGGGATTTTCTATGTGTGGTTTATATAATAATACCCGGTAGGTCTTTTCCGCCTCAGCGGATTCTTGAGCCTATCCTGGGGGGTTTTAAAACACGATTTGAACTATCGTAGATAGATAGTACTAGAATAAAGTTGCTTTTGTCAATACCTGCATGGTAAATTTTTCTATGAGATATGGAGAAAAGGCAGTAAAAAAGGTCAAACTTGAGATATGGGACAACCCTTATCCTGAAAGGGACTATGAAATCAACATAAGTTTCCCTGAATTTACCTGCCTCTGCCCGCGCTCAGGGTATCCTGATTTTGCAACAATAAATATCGTCTATGTCCCTGATAAAAAGATTGCCGAGTTGAAATCACTGAAACTCTATTTTAATTCCTTCCGCGATGTGCATGTCTCGCATGAAGAGGCTACAAATAAGATTTATTCAGAGCTAAAGAAGAAACTAAGTCCCAGATCCCTTGAAGTCATTGGCGATTTCAATCCGAGGGGGAATGTGAAGACGGTGGTAAGGGTAAACTCAAAAATGGGTGAATAGGTGAATGGTTTTTTGCGATTAACCGATTCACCCGATAGCGATTCACCGATTAAATGCCCTTAGCTCTTTCGATAAATAGCTTTATCTTGAGATGGTCTTTTTTGCCCTTTTCTGCCTCAACCCCGCTGCTTACGTCAACCGCATAGGGATGTACTTGGCGCACTGCCTGTTCGACATTTTCAGGAGTTAAGCCGCCTGCAAGGATTATTTTGCCGAATTGTTTTGCCTCTATTGCAATATCCCAGTTGAATATCTGTCCTGTGCCGCCAAAGATTTCAGGAGTATATGTATCGAGCAGAAATGCCGAGACTTTATCTTTGTATCTTGAGATTATTGCAAGGTTATCAATGGCTTTTACCCGTATAGCTTTTATTGCAGGCCTTGAAAGATTGCATGCCTTGGGAGGTTCATCGCCGTGAAGCTGGATTGTGTTTATTCCTGTATGGGAAATAACTTTTTCTATATTTTTTTTATTCTCATTAACAAACACTCCCAGCGATGAAATAAATGGGGGTAGCTTTTTAATAATAGCTTTTGCCTTTGCAGGGGAAATATGTCTCGGGCTTTTTTTGAAGAATACAAACCCGAGTGCGTCAGCGCCGTGATCTATTGCTGCCAGCGCGTCATCAAGATTTGTTATTCCGCATATTTTGACTTTTACCATTGTATGCAAATTATAGCATAAGCCTATCTCAGAAACAGTGGTATTGTTAAAGGCATGGTATAATATTCTCGCTCATTCTCGGTCGCCGAGGCGACCTCCGAGGTGAATTCTGTCCCGCCTGAAGGCTGGCAGAATTCAAAGCCGCTCAAATACTATCCCCTGCCTTTCAATATCTACTGTGACTAATTTGAATAATTCTTATGCCCTTGTGTATCATAGAAAGTGCGGAAATGCAGAAGTACGAACGTACTAAATTAAGTCTAACTATTGAGAGGTTTAATTATGAGCAAGATTCTAAAACTCGGGATTCCAAAAGGAAGCCTCCAGGAATCAACATTAAAGCTTTTCAGGAAAGCGGGGTATCACATTACGGTATCGAGCCGTTCCTATTATCCGTCATTTGATGATATCGAGATTGAGGCTATGCTGATAAGGGCCCAGGAGATGGCGAGGTATGTCCAGGACGGGATACTCGATTGCGGCCTTACCGGCAAGGACTGGATACTCGAGCAGAATGCAGATGTACATGAGGTAGCTGAACTTAATTATGCCAAAGAGGGCTTAAGGCCCGTAAGGTGGGTTATTGCTGTTCCGAATGACTCAAAGATAAAAAGCGTGAAAGGTTTGAATGGCAAGCGCATTGCAACAGAGCTTGTCGGGTTTACAAAGAGATATTTGAAATCAAAGGGCATAAAGGCAGAAGTGGATTTTTCATGGGGTGCAACAGAGGTAAAGCCCCCATATCTTGCAGATGCAATAGTCGAGCTTACAGAGACAGGAACGTCCTTACGTGCAAACAACCTCAGGATTGTAGAGACGATACTTGAGTCAAGTACAAGATTTATTTCAAATAAAAAGGCCTGGCAGGACAAGTGGAAGAAGCAGAAGATGCAGAACATAGTAATGCTTTTGAAGGGGGCGTTGTCAGCTGAGGAAAAGGTCGGGCTTAAGATGAATGTATCGGAGAAGTCCTTTAGAAGGGTGATGAGCCTGTTGTCAGCGATGCACTCACCGACTATTTCAGCGCTTTCTGATAAGGGCTGGTATGCGCTTGAGGTCATAATTGCTGAGAAGACTGTAAGGGATATTATCCCTAAGCTCAAGATGGCCGGAGCAACAGGGATAGTTGAGTATCCCTTAAGCAAGGTGATACCGTAGCATATGGTTAGACAGGCAGGATAAAACCGCTCAAATACTATATCCTGCCTGTAAAGACTAAAATTATCGGGTGTTATGAAAAAGATCGAAATAAAAAAACTCGTTAGACCGAATGTCCACAGTCTTAATGCCTACAGCGCAAAAGAGATTCCCTGTAAAATAAAGCTCGATGCGAATGAAAGCCCGTATTCAGCGTTCAGCGTTCAGCGTTTAGCGTTTAGCGTTAAAAAAATCTTTCAGACATTGAATCGTTATCCGGACCCTGAGGCAAAGGTATTAAAGGGAATCATTGCAAAAAATATCAACCTGAAGCCTGAGAATATTCTATTGGGAAACGGTTCTGATGAGCTTATTTATTATCTTATTGCCACATTCGGAGGGCCAGTGCTTTATCCTGTGCCTACCTTTTCCATATATGGCATTATTTCTCAGGCGCTTGGAGAGAAAGGTATAGCTATTAAACTTGATAAAGAGTTTGATCTTAACACGGATAAAATATTGACTGCGATTAAGAAGCTAAGGCCAAAGCTTATATTCCTGAGCAGTCCTAACAACCCTACAGGCAACTGTTTTTCTTCAGACAAAATATTAAAGATAATAGAGGTATCCAGAAGCATCGTTGTTGTTGATGAGGCATATCAGCCTTTTTCGAGCGAGAGAGGGTTTTTACCGTTGCTGCGTGATTATAAAAATCTTGTTATTATGAGGACGCTGAGCAAAATAGGGCTTGCAGGTTTGAGAGTAGGGTTTTTGATTGCTGATGCCGGAATAATCAAAGAGGTCAACAAGGTGAGGCTTCCATTTAATATAAATTTGTTGTCTCAGGCCATAGCAGCAGAGGCGCTGAAGAATAAAAGGATGATGGGACGATACATAAGCACAATAGTTTCTGAAAGAGAAAGGCTTTTTGATGAGCTCTCAGAAATAAAAAGCATAAAGCCATATCCGACAGAAGCAAATTTTATATTATTTAAAGTAAAGAATTCTGATAAGGCCTGTCAGAAACTCCTCAGGAGGGGCGTGCTTGTGAGGAATATGAAAGGTGTTGTGAATGGATGTTTGAGGGTGACAGTGGGGACAAAAAATGAAAATAATAGTTTTCTTAAAGCACTTAAAGAGGTGATAAAATGAGCAGAAAAGCATTGATTAAGAGAAAGACAAAGGAGACTGACATATCTCTGGATTTAAACCTCGATGGCAGCGGCAAATATTCTATAAACACTTCAATCCCGTTTCTTGACCATATGCTTTCCCTTATGTGCAGGCACGGACTTTTTGATGTGAAGCTAAAGGCAACGGGTGACCTGGATATTGATGACCACCATACTGTGGAAGATATCGGCATAGTCCTTGGCAAGGCAGTCAGGCAGGCGCTCGGAGACATGAAAGCAATATCCAGATACGGGCAGGCATCTGTGCCCATGGACGAGGCGCTTGCCTCAATCAGTCTTGATATAAGCGGAAGGCCTTATCTTGTATACAGAGTGGAGTTCCCCAAAAAAGGGAAGATAAAGGATTTTGATCCTGACCTTATCGAAGATTTTTTCCAGGCATTTGTGAGCAACAGCAATATCACGCTGCATGTCAATGTTCTGTATGGCAGGAACATTCACCATATGATAGAGGCTATTTTTAAAGGGCTTGGAAGGGCGCTAAGAGTGGCTGGTTCCACAGATAAGAAAATAAAGGGTGTTTTGACTACAAAGGGTATGTTATAATTCGGCCTGAAATTGTAGCTTTAGAGTAAGGTTTGGACTAAAAAGGAATTTATATGCTTTTAAAAGACCTTTTTAAACGGCTTATCAATTTTATTACCTTTGTTGATATCCCCATTCGCAAAAAATTTCTCCTCTTCTGGGTCGGCTGTGCATTCTGGTTTGTGGTTATGTTTGTTGTTGCACTATTGGGTATTCAGGATGCAACTTACCGCTTAATAAGTATTATCGCACTGGTGATAGCCCTGAGTTTGCTGACTCTTTTTGCTGTATGGATTTCCCGTGCCTTTACAAGGCCGATAGAGGCTATGATAGAACAGATTGATATTCTTTCCGAGGGAGATATCGACCTGACGAAGAAGATAGAAATATTATCAAAAGATGAAATAGGTGTTCTTTCTGCCAGATTTAATAAATTTTTGGATACTATCCATGACATGAGTTCTTTTAAAAGGGTTGTGGAAGAGGATGATACCGCTGAGGATATATACGCAAGGCTGGGGAAGACAATCAATGAGAATCTGGCTCTGAAACCGTTTGTAATTTATGAGGTTTCTAACAGCAAGAATATCATGAGGCCGGTATATACAACAGCTCTTCATGATGTGACAGAGGATTATTGTAACAGGGACATATTGGTAGACTGCAATCGCTGCAGGGCAAAAAAGACCGGCGAGGTTGTTTCTTCTTTTCCATACCCAGGGATATGCAAGCATTTTTTTAAGAGTGGTGAAAGAAACCATATCTGTATCCCGATGATAATGGGCGGGAGTACCGGCGGAGTTTTTCAATTTGTCTTCGACAAGGCAGGCGAGCAAGAGGCCTTTGATGTAGTGAACAGAAAAGTTGTCAAGGCCTCGAGATATATAAGGGAGGCAGTGCCTGTCCTTGAAGCAAAAAGGATGATGGACACACTGAAAGATTCCGCACTGAGAGATGCTCTTACAGGCTTATATAACAGGAGATTCCTTGAGGAATATACCGAAACCCTGGTGGCCATATCACAGAGAAGGAATGCTCTGATGGGGTTGCTTATGTGTGATTTAGACTACTTTAAAGAGGTCAATGATATATATGGCCATAATGTCGGCGATGCGATATTAAAAGAGACTGCAAATGTCATAAGGGAATGTGTGAGGGCATCTGATATGGTGGTGAGGTTTGGCGGCGAGGAATTTCTTGTAATCCTTATGGACATCAAGGAAGGCGAGGCAGAGGATGTTGCAGAAAAGATAAGGAAGGCGATCGAAGATACCAAGATAAAAATACCAAGGGGGTTTATACAAAAGACGATAAGTGTCGGTATCTCTGAGTTTCCTAAAGATACCCCTAAATTATGGCAGGCAATAAAATATGCTGATATAGGCATGTATAAGGCAAAAAATGCCGGCAGGAACAGGATTGTGAGATTCGCAAAGGATATGTGGACTGTTGAGGAATATTGAAATCATTGATTGATGAAATTCCCCTTAGAGAAATTAAATACGTCCTCCTTGATATGGACGGTACTCTCCTTGATAAGTATTTCGATGATTATTTCTGGGAGCACCTTGTGCCTGAAAAATATGCCGAGAAACACGATATAACTTTTGGTAAGGCAAAAGAAGAACTTTTAAAAAAATACAAGCACCATGAAGGGACCTTAAACTGGACAGATATAGATTTCTGGTCCAGGGAGCTTGCTCTGGATATCCCGGCCCTAAAAGAGCAGATAAGGCACATGATAGAGGTGCATCCTCATGTAGAGGATTTTCTGAGAATGCTCAGAAGACAGAAGAAGAAGGTATTTCTCGTTACAAATGCGCATTACAAAGTGCTTGCTCTGAAATTCAAAAAAACAGAGATAGGAAAATATTTTGATGATACAATAACCTCATGTGAGATAGGGTATCCGAAAGAGATGATAGAGTTCTGGAAAAAGGCGGAGAAGAGGCTGGGATTTGATAAGGAGAAGACCCTTTTTATAGATGATACAGAGGAAATATTGAGGACTGCAAGAGAGTTTGGAATCAAATATATACTTTATAAGGCAAGGGCAAGTTCGAAGATTAAACCAAAGCTTTCAAAGGATTTTTTGCATATTTTTGATTTCAATGAGTTGATGGAATGAAGGGAGTAAAAGACATGGCATTATATCCTCGCTCATTCTCGGCCTCTGGCCTTCCCGATTTTTGTCGGGACAAAATAAAACCGCTCGGATACAAGGCCATGTCTATAAAGCAGTACGAGAGGGTTCATGGACATTGAGATTGTTGATTTTTTAATTATCGGGAGCGGGGTCGCGGGGCTAAGGGCTGCGATAGAGCTTGCACCTTACGGAAATGTCCTTGTTGCCACAAAGGATATGCCAAGAGAAAGCAGTACTGAATATGCCCAGGGAGGGATTGCAGTTGCACTGAGCGATGAGGATAAGGTCGGAATACACTTTGATGATACCCTCAAGGCCGGAGATGGCCTTTGCAGGGAGGAGGCTGTAAAGATTCTTGTTGAAGAAGGGCCGGAGAGGATTCTTGAGCTTATTTCGTGGGGCGCTGAATTCGATAAAGAAGGAACAAAACTTGATTTCACAATTGAGGCTGCTCATTCAAGGAGAAGAATTCTTCATGCGCATGGAGATTCCACAGGGAAGGAACTGGAGCGTGTTCTTATAAATAAGGTCCGATCTTTTCCATCGGTAAAAAAATATCCTTTTGCATTTACTGTAGATCTAATTGTAAAAGACGGCGAGTGCCATGGGGCCTACGTGCTGAAAGATAGAAAAATGAGCGCAGTTATTGCCAAGGCAACAATCCTGTGCACAGGAGGTGTGGGGCAGATATTTGCGAGAACAACTAATCCTATGGTAGCAACCGGAGACGGTATGGCGATTGCCTTTCGTGCAGGGGCAGTACTTGAGGATATGGAGTTTGTGCAGTTTCATCCTACAAGCCTGTATTCGCCGTACGCCCCGCAATTTTTGCTGAGCGAGGCGATGAGAGGCGAGGGGGCAGCCTTAAAAAATATAAATAAAGAACCTTTTATGAAAAATTATCACAGCGATGCGGAACTTGCGCCAAGGGATGTTGTCTCAAGGGCCATAATCTCTGAGATGGTCAGGACAGAGAGCAACCATGTATATCTTGATATGACTCATCTTGGGAAGGATTTTGTTAAGAAAAGATTCCCTAAAATTTATTCTACATGCCTTCAGTATAATATAGACATAACAGAGAACCTGATCCCTGTATCTCCGGCTGCCCATTATATGATGGGAGGAGTTAAAACTGACTTGAACTGTACTACAAGCATAAAGGAACTTTATGCATCTGGCGAGGTTGCATGTACCGGTGTGCACGGTGCGAACAGGCTTGCAAGCAACAGTCTTCTTGAGGGGCTTGTTTATGGCGCGCGGGCAGGCAGATCAGCACGCGAGTCTGTAGTGAGCGTAAAAGAGTTGCAGCTTAAGGCTCAATATGCAGCTCAGTATTCACCGGCATACCATTCTATCCCTGAACATGACGAGATAAGAATGACGCTGAGAAAACTTATGTGGGAGCGGGTAGGCATAATAAGGTGCGGAGGGTCTCTTGAGGATGCCAGGAAAAAGCTTGCTGAGTGGTCCTTTATCCTGGATAAGGCTTTTTATACAAGGCGGGAGCTTGAGTTAAAAAATATGCTTACGGTCGCAAGGATAATTACCGAGACAGCTCTTTTAAGGAAGGGAAGCGTGGGCGCGCATTACAGATCTGACTATAAAGAGAAAGGCAAAGACTGGCAGAAACATGTTGCATGCAGCAGAGAAGATGGTAGAATAAGTTGTGGCTGATGTAACAGTTTGCATCTTTTCGCTACGGCGAATTGCCGAAGGAAATAGACTAATAACCAGGAACTGACAACTAAAAACTACTTTATGGACATGAGAAAATCAAAGATAGTCTGCACGATGGGCCCCGCATCCGGGAGCAGGGGAATGATACATTCTCTTATAAAAAATGGGATGGATGTTGCACGTTTGAATTTTTCGCACGGCGACTATGAATCTCACAGGAAAGTCATAGGTTTTATAAGGGAAGAATCTAAAAAACTTAAAAAACCTGTTGCCATACTGCAGGACCTTCAGGGTATTAAGATCAGGGTTGGACTTATAGCTGGCGGCTCTGTTGAACTTAAAAAAGGCGCAGAGATATACCTTCATGCAGGGAAAGAAATCAGCAGCGCTAAGCATATATTCATCTCTTATCCTGCCCTTAAAAGAGATGCGAAGACAGGCGAGACTATACTTTTTGATGATGGATTGATTCAGGCACGCATAACAGGAAAAACAAGGGACGGCCTGAAGGCGAAGATAATTGAAGGCGGTATATTAAAGGATAAAAAGGGAGTAAATCTTCCTCATACGAGGACAAGCCTGTCATCTTTTACCGGCAAAGACAGGAAAGACCTTGATTTTGGCCTTAAGATGGGCATTGATTATGTCGCACTTTCATTTGTCAGGTGCGCGGGAGATATAAGGGTTGTAAAAGAATGGCTTAAAAAAAGGCGCACGACATTGCCCATTATAGCAAAGATTGAAAAACCTGAGGCCCTTGCTGATATTGATAATATACTCTCTGAGGTGGAAGGGATAATGGTTGCAAGAGGAGACCTTGGAGTTGAGATATCCCCTGAAGAGGTGCCCATGCTCCAGAAGACCCTTATCCTCAGGGCGAATGAGAAAGGAAAGCTTGTGATAACAGCCACGCAGATGCTCGAATCAATGACAGAGCATACCAGGCCGACGAGGGCAGAAGCTACAGATGTTGCAAATGCGGTTATTGACGGTACGGATGCCTTGATGCTTTCCGCTGAGACAGCAACCGGCAAACATCCTCTGGAAGCAGTCAGGATGATGGATAAGATTATAAGGGTTACGGAGTCGCAATTCAGCCATCAGCCATCAGCCATCAGCCATCAGCGTTCTGACTTCTCCAGTGCTGTTGCTGAGGCGGCATGTTCCGCAGCAGAAGAAATTAAGGCAAAAGCCATAGTCGCATTCACTCAATCGGGGTTCACGGCAAGGCTTGTTTCCAAGTTTAGGCCAAAAGTTCCTGTAATAGCGTTTACTCCTGATAACAAGATAAAGCGCAGGATATCCTTATACTGGGGAGTGACGCCGATGCTGATAAGGCATCTTGCAAGCACTGATGCTATGATAAAAGAGGTTGAAACATCTCTGATTTATTCTAAGATTGCCGGAAAAGGTGATAGTATTGTTATCACGGCCGGCTCACCCCTGGGAACTCCGGGGAAAACAAATCTTATGAAGCTGCATACGATTGGCGAATAGTTATTTGCTGTTTCCCAATCTTATCTTAAGTTCCGAAACAATGTCTTTGTATTGCGCGGGCGCAATTTTTATGAATTCTCTATAGTAAACAGATGCCTTATCTTTTTTCCCCACGCTTTCCAGTGAAAGCGCAAGATTATAGTATAATTCAACGGTTTGACTGCCCTTTATGAAAGCTGTTTCATACATATTTATTGCTTTTTCATAATCGCCTCTTAAGAAATATATATTGCCGACAGCGTTGAACAATTCTATCTGGTTGGGATTGATTTGCAGCGCAATCTGCCATTCCCTCATTGCCTCATCTAATCTTCCCGCTTCTTTATAGGCATTTCCCAGTCCTATACGGGCAAACTCTGTATTTGGCGATTGCTCAATAATTTTACCAAAAAAAGTAATATTGTTTCCCCAGTCTCTGTTCGAAAGTGCTGTCAGGGCTGTTAATATAATAATTACCGATAGACAGACAGCCACAAGATATTTTTTTGTATACCCTTTGAAGAGTCGCTGAGCCATGGCAGCCGCAAAGAGCGAAAAAGGCATTATAGAAACATATAAAAACCGGTTGGAAATGGATGATAAGTTTGAACCTACAGGCAAAGTATTAACCCTCCAGATAACAGGGATGAGCATTATATATGGAGCAAGCAGCAGGAAAAGCATCACTTTATCTTTCCTTAATTTATATACAGAAAAAGAAATTGCAATTAAGGTGGCTATTGCAAGTATGACTTTTGGCTCGGATAGGGAGGTATGCCATTCAGCGGGATAAAATAGTTTTAATGGATAAGGCAGCACAAAAGATTTTGTATAATCAAAAATTGCAACAGACATTGTTATGATTCTTGTAAATACCGGCTGCGTTATTTCACTTCCTAAAACAGTATCAACTGTAATTGTTCTTAGGATAAAATATGATCCGATAAGCATTATGTAAGGCATCATCGTGCTTATGCCCTTTTTGATTCCTTTTTTGTCTATTGCAAGAATAACTAAAGCAAATGGGAACATTACTGCAGGTTCTTTTGAGAGTAATGCAAGGGCGAATGTAAATAATGAGAGATATTTCCTTTCTTTCAAAAAAAAGTAAAGCGAAAGTAGTATGAAAAATCCGAACAGAATTTCCCCTGACGCTGCCCTTCCTGCCATCTCACTGTTAACCGGGTGTACAGCAAAGACAGAGGCGCCTATAAGAGATGTCAGCTTGCTGTTTTCCTGGCGGTCAAACAGGTGAAGCCCTGCTCTGTATAAAACTAACACCGTGGTTATATATATAAGTATGTTTGCTAAGTGAAATCCTGTAGGATTCATTCCCCAGATTTTATAATTCAGGATGAAATATAAGAATAGAACAGGCCTGTAGTAAACCTGAAGATGTTCGGGATAGCCTGTAAATTTTGATAGAGGCATTGTAAAAAGTGATAACATCTCTTTTGGCGCGAGGTCGATTCTTGGGTTATCTACAATCATTAGATAGTCATCCCATACGAATGAATTTTGAATGGAATTTGCAAATGCAAGCACAACAAGCAGTATAAGGATGATATAGTATTTCATGAAAGTATTTTTTGCCAAGGCATAAATTAAGGAATTTTTATGTCATAAGCTTTGATTTTGCGGTGGAGATTGCTTCTTTCTATATCCAAAATTTCTGCTGTCTTGGATATGTTCCAGTTGTTTTCCCCGAGTTTTTTTATAATATAATCTTTTTCAAAGGCATCTCTTGCATCCTTGAGTGTTTTATATGTGAAATAGGTTAAGGTTTCATTTTCGCTAGGCATGAACAGATTCTTGCTGGTTATTATATTTGAAGGCGTCATTATGACAAGCCTTTCAATAACATTCTTTAATTCCCTTACATTGCCGGGCCAGTCGTATGACGTAAGGCTTTCCAGCGTCTCCGGTATTATCTTCTTGGCGTGCTTGCCATATTCTGCTCCAAGGGATTCAAGAAAGTATTCAACGAGGAGCGGTATATCCTCTTTTCTTTCTCTTAATGGCGGGATAAATAAAGGTATGACGTTTAACCTGAAATAAAGGTCTTCCCTGAAATTGCCTTTTTTGACCTCTTCCCTCAGGTCCTTATTTGTGGCAGCAATAATTCTGACATCAACAGTTATATTTTTATTGCCTCCAACCCTTTGAAATTCCTGGGTCTCTATAACCCGCAATACCTTTGCCTGAGTCTGCAATGACATATCGCCTATCTCATCGAGGTACAGGGTCCCTTTGTCTGCAAGCTCAAATTTCCCGTTCTTTTTTTCAAAGGCCCCGGTAAAAGATCCCTTTTCATGGCCGAACATCTCGCTCTCTATCAGTTCCTGGGGGATGGCAGCACAATTTACTTCAATAAAAGGCTTCTCATTCCTTGTGCTTTTCTCATGCAGCAACCGTGCAACAACTTCTTTTCCTGTGCCGCTTTCACCAAATAACAGGACACGGCTATTACTCTTGGCAGCCATATCTACCTGTTCTCTTACCTCTTTTATTTTTTGCGACTCTCCGACAAGTTTCCATTTTTTTATCAGATTTTCTTTAAGCACTATGTTTTCCATCTCGAGAGTTCTTTTTTCGAGAGCCCTTTTGGCTACAAGCACTACCTTTTCAAGAGAGAGCGGTTTTTCCAGAAAATCATAGGCCCCCATTTTTGCTGCTTTTACTGCCAGTTCAATATTCCCGTGCCCTGATATCATGATTACAGGAACATCAGGTTTTATTGCCTTAATTTCCTGCAGGGTTTGAATTCCGTCCATGCCGGTAAGCCATATATCAAGGAAAATAAGGTCAGGAGAGGACTCCCCAAGCATCTTTATTGCTTCTTCTCCTGATTTTGCAGTCAATATATCATAGCCCTCGTCTTCTAATATGCCTGACAGGCTTTCTCTTATCCCTTCTTCGTCATCTACAATAAGAACAGTAGGCTTTAACACTTCATATCTCCTTTATAGTTCGTAGCCTTTTATCGGTATTTCTATTGTAAAGATTGTACCTGTGGGTGCATTATCTCTTAAACTGATGTAACCTCTGTGCTCTGTAACAATCTTATTTGCAATGGCAAGGCCAAGTCCTGTGCCTCCTTTTTTAGTAGAAAAATATGGCAGGAAGATTCTTTCCTTGTCTTCTTCCCTCATGCCAGGCCCGTCATCCGCGATATCAATGAATACCCTGTTTGATGTTTTGTCCGCATTCACTTTAAGCTCTATATTACCACTATTGCCCATGGCCTGGAATGCGTTGTCGAAAATATTAATCAGCACCCTCTTGAACTGCTCTCCATCCAGGTCTATGAGCGGTATATTATCAGGTAATGATACCTTAATGCTGAATCCTTTATAGTCCTTATAGAGTTCCAGAACTTCCTCTATTATAGCGGTAAGATTTGTCGGCGTCTTTTTTATCTCCGGCATTTTCCCGAGCCTTGAAACATCATCTACAAACCTCTTGAGGCTGTCGACCTGCTTTACTATTGTCTTTGTGGAAGGCTCAAATATCTGGTCAAAATCCTTATCTTTTTGTTCCCACTTTTTTAACAGCCTCTCTGCCGAAAGTTTAATTGGAGTAAGCGGATTTTTTATCTCATGGGCCATCCTTTTTGCAACCTCTTCCCATGCAAGCGCTTTTTGAGCCTTTATTGTATCCGTGAGGTCATTAAAGACTACCAGAAGGCCAATCGGTGCTGAGGTATCATCCCTCAGCGTGGTGACAAAGACCTTTAATGTAAGACTTTTTTCTCCGACTATTGCCCTTACCTCTTTATTGTTAGTGCCGTGGAGGTCTTTAATTATTATTCCATTGATGAAGGCATGAAGTTCTTCTGATGTAATCTTTGCCATCAGCTCTCTGTAATTTTTGTCTTTGACTTCCACCTGATTTATATTCAGAATAGAGCATGCAGCATTATTTATGGTCAGTATCCTGCCTGTAACGTCAAGGAAAACAACGCCTGAGTTGATATTTGCGAGTATATTTTTCATCTCTGTATAAGCCTTCTGGAGTGTTTCTTTCCCTCCTTTCAGCTCGGATACCATGTGGTTAAAGGAATTTATCAGGAGGCCTATCTCATCTTCTCTGTGGAGGTCGAGGTGAATAGTAAGGTTCCCGGCTGCAACTTCTTCTGTCGCCTGTGCAAGACTCTGGATGGGGCTGGTGATACCGTTTGCTATCTTTAGGGCTACCCATAGAGACGTAAACACAACAATTAAAGTAAAGAAAGCAAGGATTAAAAGGTAGTTCATTTTTAACGGTACTTTCCATGATTCCAGTTTTATATAATCCTCGTATGCGCTTTTTATTTTTTCAACATTAGTTGCAATATCTTTTGGCAGGTGCGTTTCGATAACTACAATGCCTGTTAACTTTCTCCCGCTATATTCCGGAATAACAGCCCTGATAGTATCTCCATCTTCGCCGGATATGACCTCTGTGCCCTCTTTTCCGTCAAATCCGGCCTTTATCGTCTCTGTTGGGTTATCAGGACTTTTACTCATGCGCACGATTTTGTATTCGGACGAGTGCTTTTCACCGGACAATAACGCTTTTGCAAACCCCATGGTTTTTTGTCTTTCCATTTCATAAACTGCCTTTGCAACTTCGAGAGAGCTTGTGAGAGGTTGTCTGAACTGAGGGGTCAGCAGTTTGTCTATATAATTTGTGACAAGGCCGCTTGCTACAAAGAATAGAATAGCTGCCGGTATGAATGTAAGTACAACAAACACGGCAACAATCTTTGTCTTGAATTTGTATCCGAGGATCTTCTGTTTTCTCTCAATGTATAGTTTAAAGAAATTTTTCCCTACAAAGAACATTAATGTCAGCAAGGCAATTATATTTAGGTTTAGAAGAACAAGGAGGAGGACCCTTGTCAGGATAGATACGGTTCCAAGCCTGATGTAGTGCAACTCAATTATAAAGGCAGCAATTATAAACATAAAAATGCTCAGTGATATGAGCCCGTTCTTAAGGTTTCTCATTTGATATGCCCCACGCGGAAGATTGAGGAGTCTTTTACAGTTGTAAACTCTTTCTCAGGTACGAAGAAGAACAAGTACCCGATGACAGGAGGAAGCCTTCTTAATCTGGACTCGACTGTTATCCTGACAAAGTAATCGTCAGGCTCAAGTTCCTTTATATTTGTGAGCTTCAGGTCATTGATGTTTAAAGACCATTTTAATAATGAATCAAGCTCGTTGAACCTTTTTTCTACAATAGTCATTCCATGCAATGATGTCGCCACATATTCTTTTTTGACGGGATCGGCACGCAGTGTTTTTACAAAGGTTTTCCCAAGGACAAATTCATCAGGCCACATATTCCATATCCTGAACAGGTCTATGTAAAACGTGATTTCTTTTACTATCCCGTTTTTCAGGTCCTGTGCCTGTTTTCCGTCAAGCAGGAGGCCGGCTGTAACATACAGCTCGTTATTTACGGTTTTTATTTCAGGCCCGACTATTTCTGTAGTGCTTGATAGAGAAGGGAAGAGCAACAGGCAACAAGTGAGAATAGAAAAACAGAAAATAAACTGCCATCTCTTATTTATCAATTTAGACTTGACATCTCCTCGGGAAAAATTTATTGTTCATTATACCATACCAATAAAGTATAGTAGACAGTGAATACCGGATAATGAACAGTTGTTGCTTTTCTATGAACTAAATTATGGGCTAAATAATGTAGACTATTCACTAACAACCCGAAAAAGGAGGGGTTTATGGATATTAAAGCTGTAAAGATAGATATCCCTGAGAATTGTAATATAATACTGGGGCAGGCACACTTTATAAAGACTGCGGAAGACCTTTATGAGATTATAGTTACAGCTGTTCCGCATGCGCATTTTGGCATTGCATTTACAGAGGCGTCCGGCCCATGCCTGATAAGGACGGAAGGCAATGATAAAGAGCTTGTTGATATATGTGTTAAAAACCTTCAGAAATTGGAAGCAGGCCATGTGTTTTGCATACTGGTGAAGGATGCATATCCTATAAATGTTCTCAACCAGATAAAAAATTGTCAGGAGGTATGCAGGATATTCTGCGCAACAGCAAATCCTGTTGAGGTTATCATAGCGGTTACGCCGCAGGGCAATGGGGTACTGGGGGTTATTGACGGTTTTGCACCTAAAGGAATAGAGGCAGCAGAAGACAAGGCTCACAGGAAAGAATTTTTAAGGAAAGTAGGGTATAAACTATGAGAAGAGGCAGGGGCGGGGAACCTAAATGCCCTTTTTGCGGGCGACTGTTTGAAAGCCCTAGTGATATAAAGGGTGAATTAGGAAATATTTTCACCGGAGGCAAATGCGGTTGCGGGGCTGTATATGTCTTTGACCGCTCGGGCCATAATCTCGGAGAGGCATATGTTGATGGGCTTGTATTCGCCTGCAACGGCGATTGGGAAACAGCCTGGACATTGACCCCTGACGTAGATTACAGGGTAGAATCATTTTATTATGACAGGGAAAATCATCAGTTGCTTGAAGGGAGCAAGAGGAGCGGCCGGCCAATGGAAAATCTTTTATTTATTACATTAAAGAATAAAGAAGAAAGTCAATCGGCGACTGATAAACAAATATAATTTATTAATAAAATTTATTTATTTGACCGAAGCCGTGCAGATGTATTAGTGTGTATAGCCTAATTCCAAAAATGATAAAAAGACCAGAAACCAAAAATAGCAGGAACGTTATAATATAAAGTTTAGGTCTTGCCCAAAAATAAGGCAATTGATGCTTGTTGGTTATGGGGAGATTTCTCCCTTAACAGAAAATTCTTAACAAAAGAAGGAGGGACGTAAAATGCCAATGATGGATTTTCAGGGAAAACAGATCGAGGTTGATGATGACGGATATATTATTAATCTTGATGACTGGACTAAAGAGCTTGCAGTTCATTTAGCAGGGATGGATGGTATTACGCTTTCAGAGTCTCATTGGGAGGTTATCAACTTCCTGAGAGACTATTACAAGCAGTATCAGATTGCTCCAATGATAAAGATTCTCGTTAAAGAGATTGGTAAGGCAATGGGGCCTGAGAAAGGCAACACAAAATATCTTTATGAGCTCTATCCGGGCGGACCTGCAAAGCAGGCATGTAAGTACGCAGGGCTTCCAAAACCAACTGGTTGCGTATAGTTTTTTTAAATAAAGTTTAATGAATGACCGGCGCCCCTTTGATATTGATCACAGGGGTGCCTTCTTAAACTTTGGCTCCCTCGAAAAGTGAAGAGGGGGCTTTATCCTTGCTGCATGCGGTAGTAGGTTTTCTTTACTTTGAATAATGTAAGGAGTGGCCTGGAAGATAAATGATACTGAAGAATCTCCTGTCAGAAAAGAGAGCCGCCATCCTGGAAAGGTGGTTCGAAATGGTATTAGACAGCTATCCCGCTGACACTTCAAGTTTTCTTAAACAGCAAAAAAACCAGTTTGCTAATCCCGTAGGCGCTGCTATTTCTCAGGGGATAAACGGTATTTTTGAAGAACTCCTGAGCGGCAAGGATTCCGATACAATCCCTGCTTTTCTCGATAATATCATCAGGGTAAGGGCTGTTCAGGATTTTACCCCATCTCAGGCTGTTGCCTTTATTTTTCATCTTAAAAAAGTGATTCGGGAAGAGCTGGAAAAAGAAATCTCAGAAAATCAGATCTCTGATGAATTATTTGCAATCGAAGCCAGAATAGATAAAATGGCTATGCTCTCTTTTGATATATACGTGAAATGCAGGGAAAAGATTTATGACATTAAGGCAAATGAGCTGAGAAATATGACTTTCAGGCTTTTGCAAAGGGCAAATCTGATATGTGAGCTCTCCGAACCGGAGCAGGCTCTGATCGGCAGCAAGAATCTTAACGTAAAAAGAAAAGAGGTAACGAAATGAAAACCTTATTTCCCTTCTTTGCAGTTATAGTGCTTGTTCTGCTTGTTTTCGCCGGGGTGAATATGGCGGGTATGCAGTTCTTATTTGGGGTTGTAATCCCGTACGCGGCATTGGCCGTATTTTTGTTCGGAGTCCTTTACCGTGTTGTGAAATGGGGAAGTTCTCCTGTTCCGTTCCATATTCCCACAACCTGCGGACAGCAGAAGTCTTTGCCGTGGATTAAGCAGAATAAGATCGAAAACCCATCGGGCTCTCTTGGGGTCATCGTCAGGATGGCGCTTGAGGTGCTTGTTTTCCGTTCCCTTTTCAGGAATTTGAAGACTGAATTAAAGGACGGGAAGGTCGTGTACGGGCTGGAGAAGTGGCTCTGGATGGCAGGCCTGGCATTTCACTGGTCTTTCCTTATAATCCTTGTCAGGCACCTCAGATTCTTTGCAGAAAATGTACCTCCGGTTATCAAACTTATTGAGAGCCTGGACAGTTTCCTGCAGGTAGGCGTGCCGCTGTTCTACATAACCGATGCCGTTATTCTGTTGGCTGTGACCTATCTTTTCTTCAGAAGGGTCTATATCCCGCAGATAAAATATATCTCCCTTGCATCTGATTATTTCCCTCTCTTCCTGATACTTGGCATTGCCATATCAGGCGTGCTTATGAGGTATTTTTTCAAGGTGCATATTGTAGGCGTGAAGCAGTTGGCTATGGGGCTGGTCAGCCTTAAACCAAGTATTCCTGAAGGTATAGGGGTTTTATTTTACATACATCTGTTCCTTATAAGTGTTTTATTTGCATATTTCCCGTTCAGCAAACTGATGCATCTGGGCGGAGTATTCCTGAGTCCGACGAGAAATCTTGCAAATAACAGCCGTGAGGTCAGGCACATAAATCCATGGAATTACCCTGTCCATGTTCATACATATGAAGAGTACGAAAACGATTTCAGGGATAAAATGAAAAAAGCTGGATTACCAGTAGAAAAGGAGTAGCGATGGCAAAACTTGAGAAACCGGAAGAACTCATAAAGATAGATCATACCCCTCCCAAGAAAGACTGGATGGATACCCCTGCTGAATTTAAGGAAGGCATGTACTGCTGGGGTGCAAAAGGTAAAGACCTTAAGATACTTGACTTTCCCAATGCACGGGACTGGTCACCGAAGGAAGAAGACTGGAAACTGCCTGAAAACTGGAAAGATACAATATTGGAAGCAATGGCAGACCGTCTCAGCAAGTACCGTTCTTTCAGGCTTTTCATGGATATATGTGTGAGATGCGGTGCCTGTGCTGATAAGTGCCATTTCTTCATCGGGGGCGGAGATCCAAAGAATATGCCTGTCCTCAGGGCTGAACTTATGAGGTCTGTATACAGAAAGTATCACACCACAGGCGGCAAGATATTCGGCAAGACCGCCGGAGCCAGAGAACTTACACTGGATGTGCTTAAGGAGTGGTGGTACTATTTCTATCAGTGCACTGAATGCCGCCGCTGTTCAGTTTTCTGCCCTTACGGCATTGATACTGCTGAGATTACCATGATGGGAAGGGAATTCATGAACCTGCTTGGCCTGAACACAGGCTGGATTTCAGGTCCTGTTGCCAACTGCTATATGAAAGGAAACCACCTTGGCCTAGAGCCCCACGCCATTATGAACAGCATCGAGGGCATGATCGACGATATAGAGACCATCACAGGTATCAGGGTAAACCCTTCTTTCAACCGGAAGGGCGCAGAGATACTGTTTGTCACCCCATCCGGCGACCTCTTCGCTGATCCCGGTACGTTTACCTGTATGGGCTACCTGATGCTTTTCCACGAGCTTGGAATTGACTATACATGGAGCACCTATGCCTCTGAGGGAGGAAACTTCGGGTTCTTTACCTCCAATGAGACGGCGAAAAGGCTTAATTCAAAAATATACGCTGAAGCCAAGAGACTGGGAGTGAAATGGATTATTGGCGGAGAATGCGGGCACATGTGGAGGGTGCTTAGCCAGTATATGGACACATGGAACGGGCCTGCTGATTTTCTTGAGGTGCCCAAATCTCCGATAACAGGAACTGTCTTTGACAATGCAAAATCCATGAAGATGGTTCACGTAACTGAATTTACAGCTGATTTGATAAAGAACGGCAAACTTAAACTTGACCCTCGCAGGAATGACAATCTGAAGGTCACATATCATGACTCCTGCAATACTGCCAGGGGTATGGGGCTTTTAGAGGAACCTCGTTACATTATAAATAATGTCTGCAACCATTTCTATGAGATGCCTGACAACACTATCAGGGAGCAGACCTTCTGCTGCGGCAGCGGTACAGGCCTGAATGCCTCAGAGAATATGGAGTTGAGGATGAGGGGAGGCCTCCCGAGGGCAAATGCCGTGAAACATGTTAGGGACCAGCACGGCGTAAACATGCTGGCTAATATCTGCGCGATTGACAGGGCCACGCTTTCAGCCTCTATGGATTACTGGGTCCCTGGTGTAAAAGTCACCGGGGTTCACGAGCTTGTGGCTAATGCCCTGATAATGAAGGGGGAAAAGGAAAGAGAGACTGACTTGCGGGGAGAACCCCTTCCAGGAAAGGAGGGTAAAGAGTAATGTATGACAGCGGAAAAATAATCGTTGGACTTATTATCTTTCTGGCTTTAGTGACCTTTCCTTTTTACAACAACATAGGGAAGGTCAATGCCAAGCCTGAACTGAAGATTGATACCCCTGAAATCCAGAAATTGCCGGAGCAGGAAAGAAAATGCGTAGAAACCAAGGAATTCATGAGGGGCGGGCATATGCAGCTCCTGAATGACTGGAGAGATTCTGTTGTCCGCAACGGCAACAGGGTTTATACCAACTCTGCTCATAAAACTTTTAATATGAGCCTTCAGAATGAATGTATGAGGTGTCATTCGAACAAAAAAGATTTTTGTGATAAATGCCACAATTATATGGCAGTAGTACCTTACTGCTGGGATTGCCATATCGCGCCGAAGGAGAAGAAGCTATGAGTATGAATAGAAGAGAATTTATAAAACTTGCAGGAATCTCCACTCTTGTTGGTGTTGGAGGCGTGTCTGTATTTAATAAGCTCCAGAATAATGCACTGGAGGCATCTGAGTTTACTGCCGGCCCAGAGGCCCTGAACGCAAAACAGTGGGCTATGGTGATTGACATGAGCAAATTCAAAACCCCTGAGGATTATAAAAGATGCATGGATGCATGCCATAGTACGCACAATGTCCCTAATTTCAATAATCCCAAGGACGAGATAAAATGGATATGGCCGGAGACATTTGAACATGCATTCCCCGGCCAGGAACATAAGTATATGAACGAAGAGACAAAAGAGAAGTCTTTTCTGCTTCTTTGCAACCATTGCGCTAACCCTGCCTGCGTAAGGGTCTGCCCGACAAAGGCAACATTCAAGAGAAAAGACGGTGTTGTTATGCAGGATATGCATCGCTGTATCGGCTGCAGGTTCTGTATGGCTGCCTGTCCTTTTGGCGCAAGGAGCTTTAATTACAGAAGCCCGCGCGGCAAGGATGAGAATGGCCAGCCGCTTATAAAAGAAGAGAATCCGGCATATCCTACAAGGATGCTCGGTGTTGTTGAAAAATGCACTTTCTGCACAGAAAGGCTTGCTATAGGCAAGCTCCCGAAATGTGTAGAGGTTTCAGATGAGTTCTCAAAAGGGGCCCTGGTTTTTGGCGATCTGGCCGACCCTAACTCAGAGGTCAGGAAGATAATCACCACAAAATACACCATCCGCCGCAAACCGGAGCTTGGAACAGAACCAAGTGTTTTCTATGTGATAGGAGGTAATGACTATGCTATTGTCCCTGAGCTTTTATAATCATATAGCGCTTGGTATTTGCCGCATAACAGGAGGTAATGACTATGCTTGATAAGGCATTAAAGGGAAGTCGGGGATACTGGGGATGGCTGTTCTTTTTAATGGGCATTATGGGGGCAGGTTTTCTTGCCTATCTGTACCAGTTTCAAAATGGTTTGGGAGTAACAGGCCTGAGCAGGGACGTCTCCTGGGGCCTGTACATCGGGCAGTTTACCTTTCTTGTCGGAGTAGCTGCTTCTGCGGTAATGCTGGTCATACCTTACTATCTGCATGACTACAAGAAATTCGGAAAGATAGTTATATTGGGAGAATTTCTGGCTATTTCTGCAGTTACCATGTGTATCCTGTTCATCTTTGTGGATATGGGGCAGCCGATGAGGATCATGAATGTTATGCTGCATCCGACACTGAACTCGGTCATGTTCTGGGATTCTGTTGTTTTGAGCGGTTATCTTTTCCTTAATCTTATAATCGGCTGGGTTACCCTTGAATCAGACAGCAAGGGGATAAAACCTCCGCAGTGGATAAAGCCTTTCATTTATCTCTCTGTGCCATGGGCAGTCAGCATTCACACTGTTACAGCCTTTCTTTATGCAGGTATTCCGGGAAGGCATTTCTGGCTGAGCGCCATAATGGCAGCCCGGTTCCTTGCATCAGCATTTGCAGGCGGGCCTGCGCTGCTTATCATCCTGGCGCTGCTCGTGAGAAAGCTGACTAAATTCGATCCCGGCAAAGAGCCTATTCAGGCGCTTGGGAAGATTGTTACCTATGCAATGTTTGCCAATGTGTTTTTCCTCGGGCTTGAGTTTTTTACAGCCTTCTACAGCGGCATACCATCACATCAGCACGCGTTCCAGTATCTGTATGCGGGAATTGACGGACACAACAAGCTTGTTCCATTAATGTGGACCTCAAGCATCCTTGCAGTAATATCTCTGTTCCTTCTGATATTCCCTTCATTCAGGAAAAAAGAGGGCGTGCTTGCCTTTGCATGTGTTTCGTTGTTTATTTCCTTATGGATAGACAAGGGCTTTGGCCTGATTATCGGCGGCTTTGTGCCGAATATGTTTGAGAGGGTAACAGAATACTGGCCGACGATTCCCGAAACGATTATCACACTTGCAGTCTGGGCAGCAGGGTTCTTTATCCTCACAGTCCTTTACAAGATTGCAGTTACAGTAAGGGAAGAGACAGCAGGGATTGAGATAGAACACTGAAAGATAATCTATTGAAAGGGAAGGGGAATATATTTGCATTCCTCTTCCCTTTTTTATTAAATGTAATTCAAAAATTCATTTTTTGACTAAGTCCCAACGCTTTCCGTATGATAACGAGAAAGATGGTTTACCCAAATAAGAAATGACTAAATTATGAAGAAAAGGGTCGTGCTAATTTCCTGCGTAAGCCGGAAACGGTCCAGAAAGTCGCGAGTGCGGGACCTCTACGTAAGCACTTTATTCAAACTGAATCTAACACGTTATCAGAGTTCCACGGGCTTGCCCGTGGGTGAATGATGTCCGGAGATATTTTGGTATACTGATGCATTGTGGAGAACCGTTTATCAG
>WPIF01000033.1 GCA_009773185.1 Nitrospirota bacterium
AACTGATAACGCCGATAGCAATGGAGAAGGAACTGAGGTTTGCGATAAGGGAAGGCGGCCGTACTGTCGGTGCCGGTGTTGTTACTGAGGTAATAGCGTGAAAATTAAAAGTCTAAAGTTTCCCGCCTCAGGCGGATTCGCTGAGGCGAAAAAGTTGAAAGTGAAAAGATAATGGACCAAAAAATTAGAATAAAACTGAAAGCGTATGACCACAGGGTGCTTGACCGCTCCGTTAAAGAGATAGTTGACACTGCACAGAGAACAGGTGCAAGGATAGCGGGACCTGTACCTTTGCCGACTCGGATAAGCAAGATAACTGTTTTAAGGTCGCCTCATGTTGATAAAAAGTCGAGAGAGCAATTTGAGATAAGAACACACAAGAGGCTTATTGATATATATGACCCGACTCCTCAGACAGTTGATGCGCTTATGAAGCTTGAGCTTGCAGCAGGAGTTGATGTGGAGATAAAACTGTGACAGGAATTTTAGGAAAAAAACTCGGCATGACCCAGATATTTACTGAAGACGGGAAGATGATTCCTGTGACAGTAGTTGAAGCCGGGCCATGTTGTGTTATACAGGTTAAGACACTTAAAAAAGACGGATATGAGGCTGTCAAAATGGGGTTTCAGGAGATTAAAAAGGAGAAAAGGGTAAGTAAGCCGATGGCAGGCATGTTTAAGAAATCAGGAGTTAAGCCCCATAAGATATTGAAAGAATTCCCCATGGGAGACCTGAAGGTAGGAGACCTTGTTACAGTTGAAAAATTTGCCAGGGGAGATAATGTTTCTGTAACGGGTGTTTCAAAGGGCAAGGGCTTTCAGGGAGTAATAAAAAAGAATAAGTTTGCCGGCGGGCCGGCTTCTCATGGTTCTATGTTTTACCGTGCGCCGGGCTCTATAGGCGCAAGTTCTTATCCTTCAAGGGTATGGAAAAACCAGGGTATGCCGGGGCATATGGGTTCTGAGTGTGTTACGGTCAAGAACCTTACAATAGCGGCTGTTAAACCTGACCAGAATGTTTTACTGATCGAGGGTGCCATTCCCGGAGCGCCGGGAACTTATTTAGAAATCAGGAAGGGAAAATAATATGCCTGACTTAGAGATAAAAGACAGGAATAATAATACAGCAGGCAAGATCAGTCTCCGTGAGGAAATTTTTGGGCTGGGCAAGAAAAATGATGTTTTGCATGCGGCTGTCACTAACTTCCTTGCCAATCAGAGACAGGGGACGCATGCGACAAAGACAAAAGGTCTTGTGAGCGGAGGCGGAAAGAAGCCATGGAAACAGAAACATACAGGAAGGGCAAGAACCGGGAGTAGCCGTTCCCCTTTGTGGAGAAAGGGAGGCACGATATTCGGGCCGCAGCCCCGTGACTATTCATACAGCATGCCGAAACAGGCAAAAAGGCTGGCATTAAAGGCGGCATTGTCAGCAAAACTTGCAGACGGAGAGATTACATTTATAGATGACATATCAATCGCTAAGCCGCGGACAAAAGATATGACCTCCATAATCAGGAATCTTGGATTAGACGGCAAGAGCCTTCTTGTAGTGATACCGGAAGATAATGATGCAGTAAAACTTTCTGCAAGAAATATCCCCGGGGTCCATGTCTCGCGTGCTGCAGACCTGAATGCTTACAGTGTGCTTAGCCATAACAGGGTTCTTATCGCAAAAGGAGCCGTTGCAATACTTGAGGAGGCTGAGACAGCATGACAAATTTGTATTCCATTATTAAGAAACCGCTCTTTACAGAGAAGGGAAGCAACCTTAAGGAGTCGGAGAATAAGATACTTGTTGAGGTGGCAAAGGGCGCAAACAAGATTGAGGTCAAGAGTGCCATAGAGGAAATTTTTAAAGTAAAGGTAGAGAAGGTAGCTACCATAAATACGAATGGCAAGTGGAAACGGCAAGGGAAATCTATCGGCAAAAGGCCGGATAGAAAGAAAGCAGTAATTACCCTGAAAAAGGGCGAAAAACTTGATTTTGTTGAGGGTGCATAATGGGAATGAAGAAATATAATCCAACTTCGCCTGGCAGAAGATTCCAGACGGTTTCTGATTTCAAGGACATAACAACAGACAAACCTTATGAGCCATTGCTTGGGACTATAAAGAAGACAGGCGGAAGAAACAACAATGGGTGCGTTACTGTCTGGCAGCGCGGCGGCGGAAATAAAAGGGCATACAGGCTTATTGATTTTAAAAGAGATAAGGCAGGTGTTCCGGCAACAGTTGAAACTATTGAGTATGACCCGAACAGGTCCGCAAGGATTGCGTTGCTGAAGTATAAAGATGGTGAAAGGCGTTATATAATTGCTCCCCTGCAGCTTCAGGTCGGTGATAATGTGGTTTCAGGAAAAGGGGCGGATATTAAAACAGGGAATGCATTGCCTATAAATGAGATACCATTGGGCACATTTATACATAATATAGAGATCAAAGAGGGGCAGGGTGCAAAACTTGCAAGGAGTGCCGGTGCCTCTGTTCAGCTTGTAGCCAAGGATGAAAAATATGCACAGGTAAGGCTCTCTTCAGGAGAGGTCAGGCTTATACCTTCAGGGTGCATGGCTACCATAGGGCAGGTCAGTAATGTTGAACATGAAAATATTTCTTACGGAAAAGCAGGCAGGATAAGGTGGTTTGGCAGGAGGCCTCACGTAAGAGGCGTTGCCATGAACCCTGTAGATCATCCTTTGGGTGGTGGCGAGGGTAAAAGTTCAGGCGGCCGTCCTCCGTGTTCTCCATGGGGCAAGCCTGAAGGCGTTAAAACGAGACATAATAAACGTACTGATAAGTTTATAGTAAAGAGGAGGAAATAAATTGCCGCGCTCATTAAAAAAAGGGCCTTTTGTTGATGAAAAAGTAATGAAGAAGGTTAAGGCGATGATAGAGACAGGTGAGAAAAAAATCATAAAGACATGGTCAAGGCGTTCAACAATAGTGCCTGACTTTATAGGTTATACATTTGCTGTCCATAACGGCAAAAAATTTATACCTGTGTATGTTACAGAAAATATGGTTGGACACAAGCTTGGCGAGTTTTCACCGACACGAACATTCAGAGGTCATTCGAGGGCTGAAAAAACAACAGCAGCGCCCGCGAAGGAATAAAAAGGAATCAGACTTATATGGAATCAAAGGCTATATTAAAATTTGTAAGAATTACTCCGAGAAAGGCGCGCAGGGTCATTGACCTCATAAGGGGCAAAAAGGCCGGAGATGCCTTGATTGCCCTGAGATTTATGCCTTACAGGGGAGCAGATATAGTTGGGAAAGTATTAAAGTCTGCTATGGCGAATGCAGAGCAGAAAAAGGCAGTTAACCCGGAGGATATGAATGTTAAGGCGTTTGTTGATCAGGGGCCTACGCTGAAAAGGATGGAGCCCAGGTCAATGGGCAGGGCTAATGTCATCAGGAAAAGGATGAGCCATATAACTGTAGTTTTATCAGAGGAAAATTAGAACGGAGGTAGATTTTGGGGCAGAAGACGCATCCGATAGGGATTAGGCTTGGAATAATAAAAACGTGGGACTCCAGATGGTATGCCAAGAGGGGATATGCGGACCAGTTGAACGAAGATATTACCATCAGGAAGATTATCAAGAGCAGGTTGTTTCATGCAGGCATTGCAAAGGTAGAGATTGAAAGGGCAGGACAAAAGGCAAGAATAATAATTCATACTGCAAGGCCGGGAATAATAATCGGCAAGAAGGGAATCGAGGTTGAAAAACTTCGGAAAGAGCTTGAGACAATGACAGGGAAACAGGTTGCAATAGATATAAAGGAAATAAGAAAACCTGAGATAGATGCGCAGCTTGTTGCTGAAAATATAGCGCTTCAGCTTGAGAAAAGGATTGCATTCAGAAGGGCGATGAAAAAGGCAGTCATATCAGCGCAGAGATTCGGGGCGCAAGGGGTAAAGGTTGCATGCTCTGGCAGGCTTGCCGGTGCAGAAATAGCAAGGGATGAGTGGTACAGGGAAGGAAGGGTTCCGCTTCACACCTTCAGGGCAGACATAGATTACGGGTTTTCAGAGGCGCATACAACATACGGGAAGATAGGTGTTAAGGTCTGGATATATAACGGTGAAATACTTCCCGAGACACATAAGGAAGGCAATTAAATAATGCAAAATGCAAAATGCAAAACTAAGGAATTCTTGCGGAGCAAGCCATGTTAATGCCGAAAAAAGTTAAGTTCAGAAAGATGCAGAAGGGCAACATGAACGGCAAGGCGTATAGAGGGTCAGCTGTTTCTTTTGGAGAATACGGCCTTAAGGCAATGGAGCCCGGATGGGTGTCTTCCAGGCAGATTGAAGCAGCAAGAATAGCAATAACCAGGCATGCCAAAAGAGGGTGCAAGCTCTGGATAAGGATATTCCCCGATAAACCGATAACAAAGAAACCGGCAGAAACAAGAATGGGCAAGGGCAAAGGAAATCCGGAATACTGGGTGGCTGTTGTTTCACCGGGCAGAGTTATTTATGAGGTTGCGGGTATTACAGAGGATATTGCCAAGGAAGCGCTTAAACTTGCATCGTATAAGCTTCCGGTTGCGACTAAATTTGTAAAGAGGGGGGATACGGTAGCATGAAATCCTCGGAGTTAAGGGCGTTAACAGCAGATGAACTGAAACAGAAGGAATATGACATGAGGAAAGAATTGTTTAATCTCAAATTCCGGGTTGCTACCGGCGAAATAGAAAACCCCATGCGTATCCGTGCCCTGAGAAAAGATATAGCAAGGGTCTTGACGATTATAACAGAGAAATCGAAAGGTTAACCGGAGTAGAAATGTCAAAGAAAATTTATACAGGCAAGGTCGTGAGCGACAAGATGGACAAGACAGTGGTGGTTGCAGTTACAAGGCTTGTGCAGCACCCTGTTTTCAAAAAGACAGTCAAGAAAGTCACGAGGTTTAAGGCCCATGACGAAGAGAATAAATGTAAAACAGGTGACATGGTCTCTGTAGTTGAGATGCGGCCGATCAGCAAGGACAAGAGATGGAAAGTTATAAGTATATTAGAAGAGGCTTAAGGGGTAACAGAGAATGATCCAGGACAGAAGTATACTTGAAGTAGCAGATAATTCAGGCGCCAAAAGGGTCCGGTGTATAAAGGTCCTTGGCGGCATGCGCAGAAAATATGCGCGGCTTGGAGATATTATAGTTGTCAGTGTGCAGGAAGCCATTCCTGATTCCAATGTCAAGAAAGGCTCAAAGGCAAAGGCTGTTGTAGTGAGGACCAGGAAAGAGCAGAGAAGGCCTGACGGCTCCTACATAAGATTTGACCAGAATGCGGTTGTGCTGATAAATCCTCAGGGAGAACCCGTGGGCACAAGAATATTCGGGCCTGTTGCGCGGGAGTTGAGATGGAAAGAATTTACAAAGATAATATCATTAGCACCGGAGGTTATCTAAAAAATGGGGTTGGGTATTAAGAAGGGCGATACAGTTTTAGTGACTACCGGCAAGGAAAAAGGCAAGAAGGGCCGTGTGCTGTCAGTTATGCTATCAAAGGACAAGCTGATAATAGAGAAAGTAAACATTATAAAAAAACATATGAAGCCGAGCAAGAAATATTCTCAGGGTGGAATTATTGAGAAGGAGGCTCCAGTTCACATATCGAATGTTATGCTTGTATGTCCAAGGTGCAGCAAGCCTGCAAGGATTGCAAATACGGCTTTCGATGGTGGTAAAAAATCAAGGGTGTGTAAAAAATGCAAAGAAACGATAGACCAGTAACAGTCCCAAGACTGAAAGCGAAATACGTTAAAGAGGTGGTTCCTGCTCTTACAAAAGAGTTTTCATATAAAAATGTAATGCAGGTTCCAAAGGTTGAAAAAGTGGTCCTTAATGTCGGGCTTGGCGAGGCTATCCAGAATATAAAATTACTTGAGGCTGCCCAGAAGGAACTTGGTATTGTAACCGGGCAGAAGGCAGTAATTACCAAAGCCAAGAAATCAATTGCGGCGTTCAAGCTTAGAAAAGATATGCCCATAGGGTGTAAGGTCACATTAAGGGGCAGGATGATGTATGAGTTTCTCGACAGGTTTATAAACCTTGCGCTTCCAAGGGTCAGGGATTTTAAAGGTGTTCCGGGAAAGTCTTTTGACGGCAGGGGCAACTATGCCCTTGGCATAAAAGAGCAGTTTATATTTCCGGAAATAGAATACGACAAGGTTGAAGTAGTCCATGGAATGGATATCATAATATGCACTACTGCAAAGACGAACAAGGAAGGTAAAGCCCTGTTACAGCATATGGGCATGCCATTTAGAAAGTAAAGAGGAGAATATGGCAAAAACTTGCATGATCGAAAAAGTTAAGAGAGCGCCCAAGTTTAAGGTGAGGGCTTATAACAGATGCCGTGTATGCGGAAGGCCGAGAGGGGTTTTGAGAGATTTTGGCATTTGCAGGATATGCTTCAGGACGCTTGCACTGAGGGGGCAGTTGCCCGGGGTGACAAAATCAAGTTGGTAAGAGGTGAAGAATAATGGTTAGTGATCCAATAGCAGATATGCTCACACGCATTAGAAACGCAATTACAATACGTGCGGAGAAGGTTGATATCCCGGCTTCAAGAATGAAGCTTGAGGTAGTCAAGATTCTGAAAGAGGAAGGTTTTATAAGGGCGTATAAGATACTGAAAGACGAGAAACAGGGAGTTTTAAGGATAGCCCTTAAGTATATTGACGGAAACAGCGTTGTGTCCGGTTTGAAAAGGATAAGTAAGCCAGGCCGCAGGGTCTATGTCGGAGGCAAGGAAATCCCCAGGGTGATGGGCGGTGTGGGCATTGCAATACTAACAACATCTAAAGGCGTAGCTAGTGATAATACATGCCGGCGCGAAAGTATCGGCGGTGAAGTCCTTTGTTACGTTTGGTAATTTTGAATAGCTCGAACCGTTTAAACTGTTCAAGCCGTTAAAAGGAGAGAACTAATAAAATGTCACGGATTGGGAAGAAACCGATAGATATACCGAAAGGTGTAGATATAAAAGTTGATGATGCAACTGTAAAGGTCAAGGGGCCAAAGGGCGAGACTGCTTCCAAATGTCCAGCAGGCATAAATGTTTCTGTAAATGATGGCAAGATACTTGTTGAAAGGTCAAGCGAGGAAAAAAATGTGAGGGCGCTCCATGGGCTTACAAGGAGCCTTATAGCAAATATGGTATCCGGAGTATCGACAGGGTATCAGAGGGTTCTTGAAATTTCAGGGACAGGTTACAGGGCCCAGGTTCAGGGCAATAAGCTTGTGTTAGCACTTGGATATTCTCATCCGGTAGAATTTGAACTGCCGGCAGGGGTTAAGGCTGCGGTGGATCAAAAGCAGGTGCAGATTACCTTAACAGGTATTGATAAACAGCAGATAGGACAGATTTCTGCAAATCTGAAGGCGCTAAGGCCTCCCGATGCTTATAAGGGCAAGGGCGTAAGATATGCCGGCCAGAGGTTAAAGCTTAAGGTTGGCAAGGCAGGGAAGAAATAGGGTAAAAGGGTTCAAAAGGGCAAACAGTTCAAAATAATTCGGAGGTTTTAAGTTGACAGCAGATATAAAAGAAGCAAGAAAAAGGCGGCATGAGAGAATAAGGAAGAAGGTTGCAGGCACTACTGAGAGGCCGAGACTTTCAGTTTACAGAAGCCTTGATCACATGTATGCCCAGATTATAGATGACTATAGTAAGCAGACAGTTGTCTCAGCCTCAAGCATTGATAAGGAATTTAAGGATAAAAAATCCCATAAAGGGAATATTGCAACAGCAAAACAGGTCGGGGAACTCATTGCCAAAAAGGCTTTGGGAAAAGGCGTGAAAAAGGTTGTTTTTGACAGGGGTGGGTATCTTTATCACGGCAGGGTGAAGGCATTGGCAGAGGCAGCCAGAGAAGCAGGATTAGAATTTTAAGAGGGGGTATGGTGAAAAGAATTGATCCAGAAGGACTGACTCTAAAAGATAAGGTTGTATTTATAAACAGGGTCGCCAAGGTTGTTAAGGGGGGAAGAAGATTTTCCTTTGCCGCGCTGGTTGCAGTAGGAGACGGTGATGGCACGGTAGGTATCGGTAAAGGCAAGGCATCGGAAGTCCCTGAGGCAATAAGAAAGGCTGTTGAGCATGCAAAAAAATCCCTTATCAAAGTCCCATTAAAAGGAGGGACCATCCCTCACAGGATAATAGGGAGATTTGGCTCCGGGCATGTGGTAATGAATCCTGCAGTTAAGGGAACAGGACTGATAGCCGGTGGCGCTGTCAGGGCAGTGCTTGATGTTGCAGGGATACAGGATATAGTTGCAAAGGCAATAGGCAGCCATAATCCTTATAATACGGCAAAGGCAACGCTCGATGGCCTTGTCAGGCTTAAAGACCCTGATATCGTGCGCAAACTCAGAGGAAGGGTTGAGGAAGAGGCGCAGGAAGCAAATAGCGGAGGAGTTAGATGAGGATAGAAAATTTAAGCCCTTCGTCCGGCAGCAATAAGAAGGTCAAGCGGGTCGGGCGCGGAATAGGTTCAGGGCATGGCAAGACCTCGTGCAAAGGGCACAAAGGGCAAAAGGCACGCTCAGGCGGAGGAAAGGGAGCAGGTTTTGAAGGCGGGCAGATGCCATTGCAGAGAAGGCTTCCCAAACGCGGTTTTAAAAATTGTTTTGCAAAGGAATATGCGACAGTAAATCTGAAAGATATAATGAGGATTGAGGGTGTCGATGTTATAACACCCGATGTGCTGCTTGAAAACGGCATTATAAAAAACCCCATGGACGGCGTGAAGATCCTCGGCGGCGGTGAAATAACAAGGCCAATCACAATAAAGGCAAGTGGTTTTAGTTCTGCAGCTTCATCCAAGATAGCAGCTGCAGGCGGCAAGGCTGAAAAGATCTAAGATGCAGAATAAGGGATCTCAGCTTCTCTTTAATTTAAAACCTTTAACTTTTAATTTTTAACTTTCAATATGGGAGTCCTTTCAAGTTTCCAAAACATATTTAGAGTCCCTGAATTAAAAAACAGGATAGTCTTTACTCTTGCGCTTCTTACCGTGTACAGGGTAGGAGGTCATATTCCGACCCCCGGGATAAATGGCGAGGAGTTGAGCAAGTTCCTTTCCGACAAAGGCGGGGCGATTATGGGTTTTTTTGATATGTTTTCCGGAGGCGCCCTTTCCAGGGTAACAATATTTGCCCTCGGCATAATGCCCTACATAAGCGCATCAATCATATTCCAGCTTCTGACCGTTGTAATACCGGCAATTGGAAAGCTTGCAAAGGAAGGAGAGGCAGGCAGGAAAAAGATTACAAGGTATACCAGATACGGGACAGTGGTCATTAGTGCGATACAATCTTTTGGAATTGCAGTAGGGCTTGAGAGTATGGCGCAGGGTGCATTCATACAGAATCCCGGCTGGTCTTTCAGGCTGCTTACAATGATAACCCTTACCTCGGGCACAGCATTTATAATGTGGCTTGGAGAGCAGATTACGGAGAGGGGAATAGGCAATGGTATCTCTCTCATAATATTTGCAGGCATAGTCGCAGGCTTTCCCAATGCCGTTGTGAGCACATTCAGTCTTATACAGGCCGGTACATTGTCAATCTTCTTTGTGCTTTTTCTGATAGTGATGATGGTACTGATAGTCGGCGTGATTATTTTTATGGAAAGGGGGCAGAGAAAGATACCCGTGCAATATGCAAAGCGGCTTGTGGGCCGCAAGGTATATGGCGGGCAAAGCACCCATCTTCCCCTTAAGATAAATACCGCCGGCGTTATTCCCCCGATATTTGCATCATCCATAATAATGTTCCCTGCTACTATTGCCGGTTTCATAGCAATACCATGGGTTCAGGGCATAGCAAGACAACTTTCACCCGGGACAATTCTTTACACCACACTTTATGTCGGGATGATATTCTTTTTTGCCTATTTTTATACTGCTATTGTATTTAATCCGATAGATATAGCCGATAACTTAAAGAAATATGGCGGGTATATACCCGGGATAAGGCCGGGGCAGAAGACATCAGAATACATATACAGGGTTCTGTCAAGATTGACATTTGTCGGTGCGGTATACCTTGCAGTTGTGTGCATTATACCTGAAATCCTTATAAGGAGATTTAACGTGCCATTTTATTTTGGCGGCACGTCGCTTTTGATTGTTGTTGGTGTTGCACTTGATACAGTATCGCAGATGGAATCCCATCTCCTTACCCGTTCTTATGAAGGGTTTTTAAAAAAGGGAAGGGTAAAGGGCAGAAGAGGATAGGGTTAAATAGGTTCAAAAGTTTAAAAAGTTTAAGATGATAAATACAAATGATTATTTTGAAGACTCCAGAGGAAATGGATAAGATGGCAAGGGCCTGCCGCATTGTAGGAGAAGTACTTGAAGATATGAAAGGATTTGTGAAACCTGGCGTTTCGACGAAAGATATGGAAAAACGGGCAGAGGAAAAAATAAATGCAAGGGGCGGGACTGCTGCCTTCAAGGGTTACAGGGGATATCCTGCCAGCATATGCACTTCTGTAAACAACCAGGTTATTCATGGGATACCGTCTCACATGAGACTTAAGGATGGAGATATTGTAAGCGTGGACGTCGGCGTATATATAGATGGGTTTTACGGCGACGGCGCTGTAACTCTCCCGGTTGGAGAGATTAGCCCTTTAGCAGGGAAGCTTCTCAGGGTAACTGAGGAGGCGCTTTATAAAGGAATAGATATGGCAACAATCCGGCACAGGGTATCGGATATATCATCTGCGATACAGAATCATGTTGAGGCGAATGGTTTTTCCGTTGTGAGGGCGTTTGTTGGACACGGAATCGGGATGTCATTGCACGAAGACCCCCAGATTCCTAATTTCGGCGTGTCAGGACAGGGGCCGCGCTTAAAAGAGGGGATGACCATTGCTATTGAGCCGATGGTAAATGCCCGTGGATACGAAGTGAGCATACTTGAAGATGGGTGGACAGCGGTGACCGTTGATGGAGGGCTTTCAGCCCATTTTGAACATACAATTGGCATTACTGACGGCGATGCAATAATCTTGACGAAACTTACTTGAGATGTTATACTTTTAAGTTAAATGCCCAAAGAGGAAAATATAGAGGTAGAGGGAACTATCGTAGAAACACTGCCTAATGCCATGTTCAGGGTAAAACTGGAAAACGGGCAGATAATCCTTGCTTATGTATCCGGCAAGATGAGGATGCACTTTATAAAGATACTGCCGGGCGATAAGGTAACGGTTGAACTTTCGCCGTATGACCTGACAAAGGGCAGAATAACTTATAGATTTAAGTGAAACAGGTGTTAGGCAGCAGGTGTCAGGTGTTAGTTCTGAAACCTAAAACCTGACACCTAAAAATCAGAAGGAGTTTTTTAAATGAAGGTCAGATCATCTGTAAAGCCTGTATGCGCAAAATGCAAGGTTATCAAAAGAAAAGGCGTTAGAAGAATTATATGTGAAAATCCCAGGCATAAGCAGAGGCAGGGATAGGAGAGAATAAATGGCGAGAATAGCAGGTGTTGATTTACCAAAGAATGAGCGCATCGAGATAGGGTTAACAAGGATATTGGGAATTGGCAGGTCATTGTCCAAGAAGATATTAGATGAGACAAAGGTTAATCCTGATATAAGGGTAAAAGATTTAAAGGATGAAGACATTGTAAAGATAAGGGCTGCTATTGACAAGGATTTTAAGGTTGAAGGCGACCTCAGAAGAGAAACTTCCATGAGCATAAAGAGGCTTATGGAAATTGGATGTTACAGGGGGATAAGGCACCGGACAGGGCTTCCTGTCAGGGGGCAGAGGACAAAGACAAATGCGCGTACGCGCAGAGGTCCGAGGAAAACCATTATGGGCAAGAAGAAGGAGGCATAGCAGATGGCTCAGCGTAAAAAAGGTGCCAGAAAAGAGAAAAAACATGTAAATGTTGGCGCGGCCCATATTCAGGCAACCTTTAACAACACGGTAGTTTCTATAACAGACCTCAATGGGAATGTTGTAACATGGTCCAGTGCAGGAAGTCTGGGATTCAAAGGGTCACGGAAGGGGACGCCATATGCTGCGCAGATGGCAGCAGAAGCAGCAGCCAAGAAGGCAATAGATATGGGCATGAAACAGTTAGATGTTTTTGTTAAGGGGCCGGGCGCCGGGAGGGAGTCAGCTATAAGGGCTCTGCAGGCTGCCGGGCTGGAGATTAATCTTATAAAAGATGTTACACCTGTGCCGCACAACGGGTGTAAGCCTCCTAAGAGAAGGAGGGTTTAAAAAGTGGCAAAGTATACAGGACCTTTATGCAGAGTATGCCGTAGACAGGGAGAGAAATTATTCCTAAAAGGGGAAAGGTGTTACACTGAAAAGTGTGCTGCAGAGAGAAGAAAATATCCTCCGGGCCAGCATGGACAAAGACGTACAAAAGTCTCGGATTACGGCATCCAGCTCAAGGAAAAACAGAAGGCAAGAAAAAGCTATGGCCTCATCGAAAGACAGTTCAGAATATGTTTTCGTGAAGCGGAAAGGCAGAAAGGCACTACAGGAGAGGTGCTTTTGCAGCTCCTCGAGCGCCGTTTGGATAATGTAGTATTCAGGATGGGCTTTGCAGTAAACAGGAGAGAGGCAAGGCATCTGATAGTACATGGACATTTTACTACCAATGGCAAAGCAATAAATATACCTTCTTATCTTGTCAAGGCAGGGGACATAGTTGAAGTCAAAGAAACAAGCAGGGATATGCCCAGCATATCGGATAACATATCAAAGCTTGAGCATAGAGGACTTCCTGACTGGGTTGAGGTTGACGGTTCGAGTTTTAAAGGTAAAATATTACATATCCCTTCCAGGGAAGAGATGCAGTTGCCCATTCAGGAGCAGCTGATAGTTGAACTTTATTCAAAATAGGTTGTAAAAATAAAAGAGGCGTGGGAGGCCTTATTATGGACTTAAAGAAAAAAGGCTTTCAGTTACCTGAAAAGGTAGGGTTTGATGAAGAGACATTAACAAGCACCTACGGGAAACTGATAGCAGAACCATTGGATCGTGGTTATGGGACTACACTCGGGAACTCCATCAGGAGGGTTCTGTTATCGTCTCTTGAAGGTGCGGCAGTAACCGCAATAAAGATACCCGGCGCTGTACATGAGTTTTCAGCTCTTTCCGGAGTGAAGGAGGATGTCATAGATGTCATACTTAACATAAAAAAGCTGAAATTCAAAATGCACTCTGATGGCAAACGGGTTGCAACAATCAGGGTTAAGGGCCCCGGTGAAGTGAAAGGCAATGATATCCAGGTAGACTCAAGTGTTGAGATCCTTACCCCGGAACAACTCATAACCACTCTCGATAAAGGCGCTTCCTTTGAGGCAGAAATGTACGTTAAAAAAGGCAGAGGGTATGTTTCCGCGGAACTGAATAAGGAAGAAGGCCTGCCCGTTGGCATGATCGCTGTAGACTCTGTTTTCAGCCCGGTCAGGAAAGTAAATTTCTGGATTGAAAAAGCAAGGGTTGGAAGGGCGACAGATTATGACAGGCTTGTCATGGAAATATGGACAGACGGGAGTGTAACTCCGAAGAAGGCATTGTCTCAGGCCGCATCAGTAGTTATAGAGCACATGAATATTTTCATTCTTGAGAAGGAAGATGAAGGCATGGAATTTGAGAAGAGCAATATTGCAGCTTCTGCAGGAGATACCCCGGCAGTTAATTCTAACCTTATGAGAAGTGTTAATGAACTGGAACTGTCCGTAAGGTCATATAACTGTTTAAAGAATGCAAATATTAAGACTATAGCAGACCTTGTTCAAAGGACAGAGGCAGAGATGCTGAAGACAAAAAATTTCGGGCGTAAGTCCCTTAATGAAATAAAGGAGATACTCACTGTGATGGGCCTTCATCTTGGCATGAGGCTTGAGGGGGATTCTTTACAGGGCAGAGGTGTGGAACAAGATGCGTCATAAGGTTGATGGAAAATTATTTGGGAGGACAGCAAACCAGAGGAAGGCGCTGCTGAAGGGCATTGTTTCTTCTCTCCTGGAACACCAGAGGATAGAGACAACACTAATAAAGGCTAAAGAGGCAAGGAAGATTGCGGAAAAAATTATTACCATGGGTATAAAAGGCGACCTGCATTCCAAGCGCCTTGCGCTCTCATACATACCAAACAGGACTGTTATAGCAAGCCTTTTTAAGGACATAGCTCCAAGGTTTAGCGGAAGAAACGGCGGTTATCTGAGGATTGTCAGGACAAGAAACAGGGTCAATGACGGCGCTCCGATGGCTGTCCTTGAATTCATTGATTATGAGCAGGTAAGAAAGCCGAAAGAGGAAAAGAAGGCCAAGGTCGAGACAAAGCCTAAAGAAGAAAAGAAGGAAGAAGCGAAGAAGTAGCAAAAAGTTGAAATGGATTGTTCAAAAAGCCCCGCTTTGGCGGGGCTTTTTTATTGTATGGAATTGTAAAATCTCCGCTATTTTTTTCGCAAAAGCGGAAAGAGTCTCATCCCTTGCGCCAAAGATGATGAAATTGTCCCATTCATCAAGCCTCTTTAGTATATCCTCTCTTTTGGCAACCTCAACTGATTTTCCATTTGTCTTAATCCCTTCGGCAAGGTCATGGCTTGAAATGTCTTTGCTGGTTGTGCCGCCTGCATAGTATATGGGCAGCAAAATAAGATGGTCAGAGTCGCGGAGGTTTTCTGAGAAGGCGGCTATGTATTCGGCTTTCATCATCTTTGTAGGAGCGAATCCGTGAGGCTGGAAGATGTAACAGATGCTCTTCCCCAGGTTTTTTGCAGCCTGCATAAGGGATGATATCTTATGCGGATTATGGGCATAGTCGTCAATCACGAGTTTTTTGCCGTTGTTGAGGTGGATATCAAACCGGCGTTCAATGCCTTTAAATTCATGAAGTATTTCAGCAATAGCTTTAAGCGCAATCCCGATTTCAGAGAGAAAGGCGATACATGAGACAGCGTTGTAAAGGTTATATTTCCCGGGCAATGAAAGGCTGAACCTTATGCCGTTAAGTGAGAAATCCGTACTTAGAGGCATATATACGATGTCACAGGCTGTATATTGTGAGGGGCTGTCTATTGAAAAAGTTATTTGGTTGTTATTGAAGATTTTCATTAGATTCTTATCATCTGCGTTTACAATTACTTTGCCGCTTGTGTTTTTCGCGAGCGCCTCGAACATTCCTGCTGTTTTATCCACAAAGTGATGGTCCAACTCAAGGTTTGATATTATCGAATGCTCAGGCCTGTAATTGACGATTGTGCCGTCAGACTCGCAGGCCTCGATTATAAGGAATCCGGAGTTTCCCGCGATGGAATTCCCTGGATTGGTTTCTGTCTTGAACTGCTTGACCCTGCCGCCGCCGATGAAATTCGGATTCAGCCCCAGTTGCTGCATCAAAAAAGCAAGCATGCCCGATGTCGTTGACTTTCCGCTTGTTCCGGCAACTGCGATAGTCTTGAAAGCCGGTATTATCTCTGCAAGATATTCAGGCCTTGTCTTTATGGGAATGTTAAGCGCCACGGCAGTCAGGTAGTCCGGTTGATCGTGCTCCACTGCCGTGCTGAAGACCGCGAGGTCAAATGAGTTGTCTATACCGCTTCCATCCTGCGGCGTAATAGAAATGCCTCTGGATTTCACTGCCCTGCATACAGGGTGTTTGGGGTTTTTATCGAAGGCCCTGTCAGAGCCTGCAACAACATGTCCCTTATCAGCCATAAAACATGCAATTGCAGAAACCCCGCTGCCGCCTATGCCTGAGAAGAAGATTTTTAGAGGATGCGTAGTCTTTATTCCTTGTTTGTTAATTTCAGATATTTTAACATAATTGAGGCGTAACACACTCGTGAATTATTTCCCGAAGATAACCATGGCCTTTTAACAGACAATTTTTGTGGAATTTTCACGGGGTATAGGATATACTTTAATACTACTTTTGGAATTCAGGGGAAGAAAATGATGAAGCTCAGGGTATTTATTTTTGTTTTGCTTGTTTTCATATTTCATTCAGTATCGCAGGCAGCTATACTCCTTGACAGGGTTGTCGCTGTTGTAAATCAGGAGGTTATAACCTGGAGCGATTTATACAAGGCGATGGAGTTTGAGGCGAGCGACAAGATGCGGGGCCTGAAAGATGAGGAGAAGAGAAAGATATTCAAGGAAAACGAGGCGATTTTTCTTGAAAGTTTAATAGACATGAAATTGCAGCTTCAGGCTGCAAAACAGTTAGGCATAGAGGCAAGCACGGAGGATGTCAACAGCACTATTGCTGATATAAGGAAAAAATACTCTCTGGATGAACCGGCATTGATAGAATCCCTGAAAAAAGAAGGCTTTACTTTTGATGAATACAAGAAAAAAATAGCAGAACAGATAATATTGAGCAGGGTTGTTTCTCAGCAGATAAAAAGCAGGATAGTTGTGTCTGAGAGTGATGTACAGAAACAGATGGGAGAGGACAAGAACATTCTGGCGGAGGGGGAGGCCTACAGGCTCAGGCAGATTTTCTTTAAAAGGCCCGACAGCAGCAATGACCGGAAGGCAGTGGAAGGGAAAGCAGATGCTGTCCTTAAGCAGCTGAAGGCCGGCGAGGATTTTTCAGCCCTTGCGCAAAAATATTCCGAAGACCCTTCACGCAAGGCAGGCGGAGACCTTGGCTTTGTTAAGAAGCGTTACATGGCAAAGGAATTTATAGATGTGATATCGCGAATGAAGGCGGGCGAGGTCAGTCAGCCTTTCTGGACTGAAAGGGGCCTGCACATTGTCAGGCTTGAAGAAAAATCAGAAAAGCACAGCGAGGCTGAATTAAAGGAGTCAATAAGAAACAAACTGATAGAGAAATATTCCTCTGAGAAATATAAAAGCTGGCTTCGGGGGCTCAGAGAAAATGCCTACATCGAGATAAGGCTTTAGATTCCTGTTCAGCTGATTCCTGTATATTTAATAAGGGAGACAGTATTAAGTGAAATATGGTGATGACTCCTCAATCCTGATTATTGACGATGATACTTCTGTTCTTGAAACTACTGCGGTATTATTGAGGGAGCACGGATATTCTGTTATTGCATGCGAAAACGCTAAAGACGCAATCGTTAAGTTGCGTGAAAACAAAGTTGATGTTGTGTTAACAGACATCAGAATGCCTGAGGCCTCAGGCATTGAACTCCTTGAAGAAGTCCGAGGCATTAATATGGATATCCCTGTAATACTGATGACTGCGTATGCCGAGTTGGATATTGCCATAAGCGCGATGGGAAAAGGAGCGTTTGATTTTATAGTTAAACCCTACAAATCCGAGCTGCTGATCCATTCGGTAGAAATGGCTGTAAAGCATAAGAAGCTTATAAAATGAAGAAGTTACATAAATGTGCAGCAGATGTCAGGTTTTTATGCTGAAGGCAGGTGTTCTTGCATCAGGCCGCGGGTCTAATTTCCAGGCAATAATAGATGCAATAGAAAAAGGAAATCTTAAGGCCTCAATAGAGCTGTTAATTACTGACAACCCTTCTGCCTTTGCAATTGAAAGGGCTAAAAAACACAACATAAAATATCTCTTCATAAACCCAAAGGAGTTTACGGCAAAGGATGCTTTTTTCAGCAGGATAGCAGATGAACTGAAGGCAAAGGGCGTTGAACTTGTAATACTCGCGGGATTTATGAGAATAGTAAGAAAACCACTGATAGATGCATTCCCGGGCAGGATAATGAATATACATCCTGCCCTGCTTCCGGCATTTCCCGGGCTGCATGGGCAAAAACAGGCGCTTGATTACGGCGTAAAAATTTCAGGCTGTACAGTCCATTTTGTTGATGAGGGCATGGATACGGGGCCTGTTATTATTCAGGCTGCAGTCCCTGTTTTGCCTGATGATACCGAGGACACACTCTCTGAGCGGATATTGAGTTTTGAGCACAGGATATATCCCGAGGCTGTAAGGCTTTTTGCCGAGGGAAGGATTGAGATAGACGGGGGAAAAGTTAAGATAAAAGACCATCCTTCAGTCTCATCGGACATCGTAAATCCGCCCATAAGACCATAAGATATAATAAAATATAAAAGACAGGGCATAGTAACATTGAGAATCTCCGCAGGTGAGTTAAAAGGCAGAAAAATAGGCTCGAAGAAATCATTGGGCCTTGCTACAAGGCATGGCGTATTAAGGCCGACCTCATCCAAGGTCAGGGAGTCTATTTTCAATATATTACGAGGCGTTATTGAAGGTTCTGTGTTTGTTGACCTGTACGCAGGCACAGGAGCTGTGGGCATGGAAGCTATGAGCAGAGGGGCTGGAAAGGTTTTTTTTGTGGAGGCTGATAAAAAAAGGGCAGAGCAGATAGAAAAGACGCTTGGCAAATGCGAATGCAGTTCAAGGGCAAGTGTAATAAGGCTAAAGGCAACTGATTTTATAAAACAGGCGCAGGAAGATATTTTGAGGTTTGATATTATCTTCCTTGACCCTCCTTATTATTCAGGAGAGCTTGAAGATATACTTTCTAATCTGGCTGACTCCGGGATAGTTCAGGATGGAGGCATTGTGATAGCAGAACATCTTTCAAAAAAGAGGTTGCCGGAAGGGATAGGAATCCTCAGACAGAAGAAGGCTTACAAATATGGCGACACTATGTTAACATTGTTCAGGAAGGTTTAAGGCAAAATAAACTGCCCGAATAATGCACCCTGTATTTACAAATAAGTTCTGTTGTGAAGAGGTTTGATAATGAAACGTATAGCAATTTATCCCGGAACTTTTGACCCGATAACTAATGGGCACATTGACCTTATTAAAAGGGGCCTGAGGATATTTGACGAGGTCATTGTTGCAATAACAACAGCTCAGAAGAAGCAGCCTCTTTTTACAATTCAGGAGCGGTTGAAATTAATCACAGGGGCTGTAAGGAATTTTAAAAATGTCAGGGCCGAAGCATTTGACGGGCTTTTGATTGAATATGTTAAGGCGAGGAAAGGCATTGCTGTCATAAGAGGGCTAAGGGCTGTATCTGACTTTGAATATGAACTCCAGATGGCCTTGATGAACAGGAAGCTTGACCTTGAAATCGAGACAGTCTTCATGATGCCTTCCGAGGAGTATACTTTCCTTACTTCAACGATAATCAAGGAGGTCGCGTCGTTTGGCGGGTCAGTGAAAGGGCTTGTGCCTGATGTTGTTGAAAAGGCGTTAAAGGAGAAATTCAGGGGATGATAACAATAGAAGATTTTGTGAAAGTAGAACTGAAAACAGGGAAGGTGCTTGAGGCACAACGTGTCGAGAAATCAAATAAACTGATAGTTATGAAGGTTGATACAGGCGAGGAACGCCAGATAGTGGCAGGAATCGGAAAGGCATACACGCCTGAAGAGCTTGTAGGCAGGACCATTGTTGTTGTCACAAACCTTGAGCCTGCAAAACTCATGGGCGTGGAATCAAACGGCATGCTCCTTGCCGCATCTGATGAAGAAGGGAACCTGGCGGTAATCACTCCTGAAAAAGAGATTAAGGCAGGGGCAAGGGTAAAATAAAAAACAGTTCAAACCGTTTGAACTGCTGAACTTTATAATTCAAAAATCTCTCCCTTTGCCGGGACGTGCGTGACAAACCCGTATTTTTCCTTTATCAGCCCTGAAAAAGTGAGGGCAGTCTCTTCTTCACCGTGAACCACAAATACCCGGGGACTGCCTTTGAATGCCGATAACCATTCGAGGAGTTCTTTCTGGTCTGCATGTGCAGAGAAGCCTCCCAGTGTATACACCCTTGCCTTTGCAGCTATTTCCTCTCCGAATATATGAACCATTTTTGCGCCATCAACAATCCTCCTGCCAAGGGTGCCCCTTGCCTGAAAGCCTGCAAATATTATGCTGCACTCCGGCCTCCAGAGGTTATATTTCAGGTGGTGCCTGACACGTCCGCCGTCGCACATGCCGCTTCCTGCGATGATTACTGCATTGGATTTAATCTTATTCAATGCCATTGACTCCTCGATTGAATGGGTGAATTTAACTTTAACGGCATCACCGATCACATTCCCGCTGATAAGCCTCTTGGCCTCTTCATCAAAGCATTCAGGATGAGCCAGATATGTTTTTGTTGCTTTTTCAGCCAGTGGGCTGTCGATATATACATTTATATTGTAAAGCCTTCCCTCGCGCACAAGCCTGTTGAGGTCGTAGAGCAGGTCCTGGGTCCTGCCTATTGAAAAGGCAGGGATGATTACATTCCCGCCTCTTTTGAAGGTCACTTTTATTGCCTCTGCAAGTTCGTTTATTGTCTCGGACATTGGCTTGTGGAGCCTGTTCCCGTAAGTTGATTCCATAACAACGTAATCTGATTCTGTTGCCGTGGACGGGTCGTTTATAATAGGGTTGCCTTTTCTACCGATGTCTCCTGAGAAGATTATCTTTTTTTCCCGGGGGCCGTCCTGCCGGAGACCCGACTCTGAAGGGAACCACATCTCAAGGCTTCCCGAGCCGAGGATATGGCCTGCATCAATAAACCTGCATTTTATGCCTTTACCAATGTGTTCAATTTTCCCATAAGGTGTTCTGCTGAAAAAAGAGACTGCAGCCCTTACATCGTCAATTGTATAAAGGGGCGTAACAGGCTCTTTGCCTGCCCTTAACGCCTTTTTTGTATGCATGACTGAGTCAGTTTCCTGTATATGGGCTGAGTCATAGAGCATCAACTCAGCAAGGTCTGCAGTTGCAGCGGTGGCGATTATCTTTCCCCTGAAACCTTCTTTCACCAGCCTTGGAATAAGCCCGCTATGGTCTATATGGGCATGTGTAAGAAAGAGGTAATCAATATCTTTTGGATTAAATGCAAAATTTTCTTTGTTTACGGCATAAGCATCTTCGCCCTGAAACATGCCGCAGTCAACGAGCATTTTCAGTTCAGATGCCTGAAGGTAAAAGCATGTCCCTGTAACAGTTCGTGCAGCACCCAGAAATTGTATGTTCAATCTGTTACCTCTGTTTTTGGTGTATTTGACAAATAATACCAGATTTAAGCAAAAACCTCTAAAAAGCCTTGAACTAATGTGAAATAATTATTAAAATAGCTGAAATTTAAGTAAGCTCCATTAGATAACAAAGTTCTCTAATGGGATAAAGAAAAAGGAGTTGAAATGATTTATTCAAAATTAAAATTGGGAGTTGCATTATTAATAATCAGCAGTTTTTTGTTTTCAGGATGTTCAAGGGAGCCTGTTGTTGCAAGGGTAAATGGCGAGGCCGTAACCCAGAAGGACCTTGACCTTCTGCTTAAGCATGCAGGGATAAAAAAGGGCAAGACGCAGCAGACAGGGGATATTCATAAGGCAATGCTTCAGGAATTGACCAATCAGCTTATTAATGAGAAGCTGATGCTCCAGGCAGCAAGGAAAGAGAAAATAGCAGCAGATAAGAAGGAAGTGATGAAGGTATATAATGATATGGTAAAGGCATTTCCAAAGGAAGAAGACTATCTTCAGAGACTTAGACAGAAAGGGTTGACCAAGGATATGATACTTAAGTCCATAGAGAAAGATTTGGTTGTGGGCAAATTCAGGGACAGCCTGGCCAGGGGCGTCTCTGTTTCCGAAGAAGAGCTTAAGGGCTATTATGATAACAACCGCCAGGCCTTTGCAGTTGCAGAGCAGCTAAGGCTTTCTATTATAAAGACGCCTAATATTGAAGAGGCAAAGAGGATTAAGAAAGAGGTTGATAAAGGTGCAAGGTTTGAAGATATGGCTAATAAGTATCCTGCGGGGCATACCGGGCCCGGCGAAGGAGAGACCGGGTGGATTACTTTGGATACATTCCCCGCAGATATAGCCAAGGCAATAACAAAGATTAAGGCAGGCACAGCCGGAGGCCCCATAAAAGGAAAAGAAGGCTATTACATTGTCAAGGTGCTGGAGAAGAAAGAAAAAAAGGTACAGTCTTTTGATGAGGCCAAAGAGAATGTAAGAAATATTTTGACGCAGCAGAAGGCAAGAGACAAATTCCATGCATGGCTTCAGGATGCAAGGAAGAATGCAAAGATAGAGATGCTGCAGAATAAATAGAGCCTATATATAATTCTTAAACAGGGCGCAACTTTTTTATATGCAGTTACGCCCTGTTTTTATCGAAAAAAAAGGTTCCTGTATTAATTCACTGCGGCAAACAGGACACTTGCCGGGTTTTTTAAGCTTCTCCCTTTTTTTGAATAGGAATCCGCATTTAATACATTCAGCAGGTGTAACTGTCAGGTTCTGCTCTCTTTTGTTAATTGTTTTCCGGATATGTTCAAGGTGTTCGTACACTTCTTTTTCAGGTATGCTGACATGACCTGATATTTCTTTGGCAGAGAGGATTTTACCTGCGAGAATATCCATTATCTGCTGGCGGATAGTCTCATGTCTTTCAACCGGAATAAAAGGTTCTTTAGGCCTTTTTTTCAAAATATTCCTTTAAAGTTTTGTAATCTTGACCTTTGATATTTTTTTGTCTTCCATCTCGAGTATAAGGAAACGCAGGTTGTGATACTTCACCTGCTCGCCTATCTTTGGAAGCCTTCTGAAGAGCCCGAATACAAAGCCGCCGATTGTATGAAAATCAGCACTGACAAGTTCAGAGCCAACGAGTTCATTTACTTCATCAAGCCCTGTTGTCGCTGAGACCATGAATGTCCTCTCGTCAATAATCTCAACCTCTTTTTCTGCCTCCATTGCCTCAAACTCATCCTGAAGGCCTCCGACTATCTCTTCAATGATGTCTTCAAGAGTGATAAGCCCTGCTGTGCCTCCGTATTCGTCCATGACTATTGCGATCTGAAACTTGTTTTTTTGCATCTCATCAAGCAGTTCTGTTGCCATTTTGTTTTCAGGTATAAAATATGCCTCCCGCACAAGGTCTGTTATCGGGAAACCGGTCTTTATTTTGTCTTCAGCCATTTTTATCAATATGTCTTTTACATAGAGAATGCCGATTACATTATCAATGCTCTCTTTAATGACAGGATAACGGGAATAACCTTTTTCTGATACGAGCTTTAAGGCATCTTCAACTGTTGAATCTTCAGATATCGAAACTATCTCTGTGCGGGGGACCATTGCTTCTGTGACTACCTTGTCTCCGAATTCAAAGACCTTGTGGAGCATCTCTTTTTCTTCTTCCTCCAATGTCCCTTCTTCTTCGCCTATGGTTATCATGGTCTTAATCTCTTCTTCGGTAACAAACGGGGATACAGGCCTTTCTTTTCCGCCAAATATCCAGATAATAAAATTTGAGGAAACTTTAAATATCCATACCAACGGAGAGATTAACCTGATATAAAAAGCAATAGGCCTTGCAAGAAATAGAGATATCTTTTCTGAGTAGGTAACCGCAAATGTTTTTGGCGCAAGCTCTCCGAATACGACCGTGAGGAAGGTCATCGCAATAATTGCTATGATTATCCCGTTCTCTCCAAAATATCCTAATGCCAGCGTAGTTCCTATAGACGTCGCAAGGACAGTAAAAAGATTTCCTGAGAGAATTACCGCGCTGAAAAATCTGTCATGCTCATCGAGTATCTTCTGGACAGCCTTGGCCCTGCTGTCGCCTTTTTCTATCAGGCTCCTTATCCTTATCTTGCTTACAGCAATAAATGATGATTCAGAGCCGGAGAGGATTGCTATGGCTATGAGAGATAAAGCGATAATTATTATTGAAAGCATATTATGAAGCTCCATGTCTATTTTGAGGGTTTAAGGGTAGAAGGGTTCGAGCGACTAAGCGCCAAATTATTCTTTCCCTTGACCCTTTGACGCCTTGATCCCTTGGCCCCTTCATCTTAATTTTTCAATGACTGCATCAGCTACCTCAGATGTCTTGGCAGCGGTCGGGTCGTCAGGATTTGGTTTCATATCGTAAGTTACATATCTGCCTTCTTCTATAATTGAGGCAATGGCCTTTTCAAGCCTGTCAGCTGCAGAAAATTCACTGAGATGCCTCAGCATCATCACCCCTGAAAGCATCATAGCAAAAGGGTTCATTTTGTTCAAGCCCTTGTATTTTGGCGCGCTTCCGTGTGTTGGCTCAAATACAGCCATCTTGTCCCCGATATTTGCTCCGGGGGCAAGGCCGAGTCCTCCGATGAGGCCTGCGGCAAGGTCTGAGACGATATCGCCGTAGAGATTTGGAAGCACCATTACATCATATAATTCCGGTTTTTGCACGAGCTGCATGCACATATTGTCAATAATCCTGTCTTCAAACTCTATATCGCTGTAATTTGATGCGACCTTTCTTGCAACCTCGAGGAAAAGCCCGTCCGAATATTTCATTATGTTTGCCTTATGGACAGCAGTGACTTTCTTCCTCTTGTTCTTTCTTGCATATTCAAATGCAAACCTTACTATTCTCTCAGTGCCATAAACAGATATGGGTTTTATGCTTATCCCTGAATCATGCCTGATGGTTTTTTTGATTGACTCTTTTATGAACTCTATGAGTTTTTTGGTTTCATCAGAATCTTTCTGGAATTCAATGCCTGCGTAGAGGTCTTCTGTGTTTTCTCTTACTATAACGAGGTCAATATTTTCGTATCTTGTCCTTGCGCCTTTAAAGCTTATGCAGGGCCTGAGACAGGCATAAAGGTCAAGTGCCTGCCTTAACGTTACGTTTACACTTCTGAACCCTGTGCCGACAGGTGTTGTTACAGGGCCTTTAATTGCAACCCTGTTCTTTTTTATCGATTCAATTACGCGTTCAGGCAGGAGGTTCCCTTCTTTTTGGTAAACATCCTCGCCCGCGTCCTGAATGTCCCATTCTATCTGCACTCCTGTTGCTTCTATTACGCGCCTTGTTGCCTCGGATATCTCAGGGCCTACGCCGTCGCCCGGGATAAGGGTTATCGTGTACATAGACTCTCCATAGTCGTCGCTCCTTAATTTTCCTTTAACTCAAAAATTTCAAGATTTCTATTTGCTGTAGATAGTATTATACACTAAAAATAACCTCTCCTTTAACGAAATGAATCCGAAAAATTTCATTATAGAAAAAACCGTTATTTTGGTATAAAATAAAAATAATAAAAGGGAGGTGAGGAATTTGGCTACATTGACTAAGGAGTTGCAGCATCCCTATATCGCTGTTGATAAAAAAATAAGAGGCGGCGAACCTATAATCTCAGGCACTGGCATCCGTGTGCTGGATATTGCTGTTAGATACGAGATTATGGGCATGTCTCCCGAAGATATCCTTGTCTCATTGCCCCACCTAAATCTCTCTCAAATTCATGATGCCCTTTCCTATTACTATGAACACAAAGCCGAGATAGACAGGGCATGGAAAAACTCGATCAAGGCAGTAGAATCGCTGAAAAAAATCCATCCATCTATTCTGGAGAAAAAGATTGCCAAAATTAAAGATATACACGGATGAGAATGTTGATGTGCGTGTCTCCGAAGGTCTAAGGCTGCGGGGCATTAAGGCTGTTTCTGCTATTGAAAAAGGACTCATCGGAATTTCCGATATAAAACATTTTAGCTATGCCTCTGAAATGCAGGCGACTATTTTTAGCCACGATCATCATTTTATTGAAATTGCAAAAGAATTAACAAGAGATGGCAAGACCCACTGGGGAGTGATTTTTGTTGAGATGAATAAATTAACCATTGGCGAATGCATTAAAAGATTGTCTCTTTATGCTGAGGTCTTATCTGCTGAGGATATGAAGAATCAAGTAGAATTTTTATAAAAAGTTAGATGCCTGCCGTTTTTCATTGTAAAAAAATAGGGGATGTATCTTTTAACGGCGTAACTTATGGGAGGGCTGAAAGCCCTCCCCGCATTGAAATAAGGGATGTCTTTCTACAAAACGCTATGTTTTTAAGGCGTTGTTTTACTTTGATTCCATTCGCCACTCATAGTGCCCACCTTGGTACTTGTTGCATTATCTGTGACAGGACCGCTATAGCTCGGCATGGACAAAGACCCGTCTGTCTTAATCTTTATATCTCCCGTAACCTGAATTGTCTGAGTTCCTGCTGGGACAGTTACAGTCATAGTGCCTCGCAAATCACCTTCCTTTAATCCAATTGCCGATATTTTACCTACCGACGAACCACTGAATTCGCTGTTGTTATGCGTGGCAGGAGTATATCCCGGCACGGCAACAGTGTCTCCCTTAAAGGAACCGGTAAAATTACCTGCTCTCGAATCGCCTATGACATTAACCCTTGTGCCATCTGTGAGCGTTGCTGAATGAGTGCCAATTTGGGAGCCGGGAGAATTGGCAGACTGCGTAAAAAGTCCATCAAAGGTTTGTGTGAACTCAACTTTAACAGGCGTGACATTTTCGTGGGGCGTGCCCTCTCGAAGTTTAGAGGCATCGGAAATATTACCCTGCGGTAAATTCATCGGAAGTGTTTTAGGCATTTCTATTATTTTTACCGCATCAATCTTTGCAATCGGGAGAACTATTTTTGAAACGACATTGATAGGTGTTTGCTTGGCAACTGGTATCATAGATTGTTTAACTTCTGTTGTCTTTTGCTCTCTAACTTGCCGGTTTGTATCATTTTCTGTATAAAATTTGCCTGCTTTATGATCTTCGATCCTTTGACCCTCTAACACGTTATCAGAGTTCCACGGGCTTGCCCGTGGGTGAATGATGTCCGGAGATATTTTGGTATACTGATGCATTGTGGAGAACCGTTTATCAGG
>WPIF01000034.1 GCA_009773185.1 Nitrospirota bacterium
CCTGATAAACGGTTCTCCACAATGCATCAGTATACCAAAATATCTCCGGACATCATTCACCCACGGGCAAGCCCGTGGAACTCTGATAACGTGTTAGAGCAGTGGAGAGAAGCTTTAATTTACAGAATCCCAAGGAGAATTAATTTTTCGCCGGTTTCATACAGAAACTCTTCGAGAGATACTTCTTTTGAGCCTTGCCTGGAAAAATCATGGCTGTCAGGATTATCTATTGGATGGCAATGCCATGCCCCGCCATCGCAATCTCTGCCGAACAGCCTTTGATTGCCGGATATTACAACATAACTTTTGATGCCCTTTTGAATATTCTGATAGACCTGCAAAAAACATGTGGGCGTAATAGTAAGCTTAATCTTTACAGTGTTGGGTGTTTTTAGAAGGGTTTCAGCTTTTTTAATGAAGATAAATTGCGAAGCAATCCTGTAAATCTCTTCTTCAACATCATTTATCATCCCTTAAGGCAAGCCTTTTATTTTAGCCCTCAAGGTTCTAATGGCATCCACAGCAGAGTCCCACTCGTGGTAATCGCTCTCTGCCTCAAAAGAAAAACCTTTTTTCTTAAGAATGTTCTTTTTTTCAAATTCATCAAGGGTCATGTTATATTTTTTTCTAAACCGATTATCAATAAGCTGGAATTCCGTGAGTTTTCTCTTGATATCTTCACCGAGGATCTTTCTGACCTTGTAATCCAGGTCTCCTTCAGGGATTAAAAGGCCAAGTATCTTTGAGGTCTTCTCTGCAATGGCTTTCATAACAAAACATTAGCATACAATATAAATCAAAATCAATTCCTTATATTAAGTCAAAATACTGCCCTGCAAATGAAAACTATTGATAAAAAATGTCCGAATGCATGAATATAAATAATGTCCATAGTTATCATTAAAAAATCCACCTATGATTACGACATCCTCAGGCCGCGGGTCTTTGAGATAATGGACGCCCTTGGGGGAGAGCGGATCAAAAAAACCAGCCATGTCGTGATAAAGCCAAATCTTCTTGCGCCTGCGCCGCCTGAAAAGGCAATAGTCACCCACCCATTGGTTATACGAGCAGCAGTTGAATATGTGCTCGAAAGAGGAGCGAAGCCGCAGATTTCAGACAGCAGCGCCATGGGCTCTTTTCAAAAAGTGCTCTCAGAGAGCGGAATAAAAGATGCGCTCAAAGGGCTTGATGTTAAATACAGGGAATTTAAAACCTCTTTAAAGATTGACGTTGGAGAACCCTTTGGGAAAATAGAGATTGCCGAGGATGCGCTCAAGGCAGATTTTCTGATAAACCTCCCGAAATTTAAAACTCACATGCAGATGCTTCTGACACTCGGAGTAAAAAACCTGTTCGGGTGTATTGTTGGAATAAGAAAACCTGAATGGCATTTCAGAACAGGAGTTGACAGGGAGATGTTCGCAAAATTGCTGGTCAACATCTATAAGGCTGTAAGCCCGTCAATGACAATTATCGACGCTATCCTGGCAATGGAAGGCCAGGGGCCTGGCAGGCGCGGCACACCTAAACACATCGGGGTGCTTATGGGCAGCAGAGATGGGATAGCACTCGATATTGCAGCCTGCAAAATGCTGGGGGTGCAGCCGGATAAATTATTAACAAACAAACTGGCTAAAGATATGGGCCTTGCTGACGGCAAGATAGAGATTGAGGGAGATTTTCCGGAGATAAAGCATTTTAAAATGCCTGATATAACCCCGCTTGTTTTTGGCCCTCAAAAACTTCACAGGCTGATGAGAAAACATCTGGTACAGAGGCCTGTATGCGATGATTCCATATGCAGGTTATGCGGAGAATGCTGGAAATACTGCCCTGCGAAGGCGATAACCCGCGGAAGAAAAAAACTTAACTTTGATTACGACAAGTGCATAAGATGTTACTGCTGCATAGAGGTGTGCCCCCATGCTGCCCTTTTGGCTAAAGAAACCTTAACCGGCAAGGTACTAAGAAGAGTTATAAAGAGATAACACCCCATGCTGCCCCTTTACACGCATTTTTCAGAGAAATAATTGCCATAACAATTGATATGCCTTATAATAACCCATTGCATTTTTGTGGAGGAGACGGAATGGAAAATCCCATACAGATAACTTATTCTTTTAAATTTTCAGAAGGCGCAAGCAAGATATTCGATATCCTTCTTGACAGGCAGACACTTGCTTTCAGCTCAGCAATAAAATCCGACCCTCCTGCGTGGGCAAGACTCAATCACAACAAATGCTCTAATTGCTCTCTCGATGAAGGCTCGAATAGATATTGCCCTGTGGCATTAAATCTTGCGGATATTGTCAATGAATTTAAAGATTTTTTTGCCTATGAGAATGTAAGCGTCACTGTTACAACAGAGGACAGGACCTATTCAAAAGACACTACGATTCAGCAGGGGTTGAGCGCCTTAATAGGCATTATCATGACAACAAGCGGCTGTCCTGTTATGGAATGCCTTAAACCAATGGTAAGGTTTCATCTGCCGTTTGCATCGCTCACAGAAACAATTTTCAGGATGGTTTCGATGCATCTCCTGGCTCAGTATTTTCTTAATCAGGAAGGCAGGGCTGCTGATTGGAAATTAACAGGCCTCGAAAATATATACGCCGAGGTCGGACAGGTGAACAGGGACTTTGCGCAAAGGCTTGCAGACGCAGCTAAAAAAGATGCTAATGTCAATGCCCTTGTCAATCTCGACTGTTTTGCTACCATGGTGCCGCTGGCAGCAGAAGAAACTCTCAATGAGATTAAATCTTATTTCTCAGCCCATCTGAAATAATCCATGGTAAGGCTGACTACACAGATACTTCTCGGATTAATGCTGTTCTTCGGCACAGCAACCATCGTTCCAAAGGCCATTGCTCATTTAAAGATGAAAAACACAGGAAGGGGCATCCTTTATGTATTCCTCAGTTTACTTTGCGCACTCTTTTCCGTCATGGCTTTTCATTATGCCTATACGATTTTTAGAGAGCTTTATTAATAAGAGAAGGATGTCAGGACATAGCATCTTCGCTCATTCTCGCTGCGCTCCGAGGTATTTTACCTCTTTATTTTTAAAAAATTTATGAATATCGGCAAAATAAAACCGCTCAAATACTATATCCTGCCCTCTTTGGAATTAATTCATCAATCCGGGCCCGGGATTTTGCCTGGATGAAAATTACATTCCTTGGTACAAACGGCTGGTATGATACGTCTACAGGGAATACCATCTGCATACTTATAGAAACTGAGAGATACGACATCATCCTTGATGCAGGCAATGGACTCTATAAAGCAGACAGATATATTTCCAATAAAAAACCTGTTTATCTCTTCCTGAGCCACTTCCACCTGGACCATATTATTGGATTGCATATCCTCGGAAAGTTCAATTTCAATCAAGGCCTTTATATCTGCGGCCAGACAGGGACAAAAGAGATTCTGAATAAAATCATTAATCTGCCGTTCTCTATGCCGATCGAGAGGCTCGGATACAAAATAGACCTTTATGACCTGCCTGAGAAAAAACAAAAAATACCTTTTAAGTTTGAGTTTTTACCACTCTTTCATTCTTCACTGACACTGGGTTACAGGTTTGAACTGGATAATAAAATAATCTCTTACTGCCCTGACACCGGTTACTGTGAGAATGCAGTTAACCTTGCAAAAAATTCCGGCCTGCTGATTACAGAGTGCGCTTTTAAGCCGGGACAGGCCTCTGATGACTGGCCTCACCTGAATCCTGAAACTGCTGCCAGGATTGCAAAAGAAGCTGCTGCTAAAAAACTTGCGCTGGTCCACTTTGATGCAAGCATCTATCAAACTTTAGAAGAAAGAAAGCAGGCTGAGGAAGTTGCAAAAAAGATTTTCGGCAACACAGTTGCCGCGATTGATGACATGCAGATTGAGATGTGAACTTTATTTCACCTTCTTGTTCATTTGCTCTTTTGCCTCGTCCGCCACACGGCGGATATCTGCCAGACATCACTTCCCCGATGGATTTTTAACTGAACACTGACATGTGCCTCTTTTCTTTTCAGAAACAATTTTTTCCAATATCAGGGATTGACCCTTATTCTCATAAACATCTTTCCTGATGTCGGATTCAGTGTATTTAAAGCAGTAACAAATTAGATTGGACATTTATTGTCTCCTCATTTTTGTTTTCTATTGTCATTCCCGTGGAAACGGGAATCCAGAAGAATAAAAACCTAGATTCCGCATCAAGTGCGGAATGACGCTATAAAAAATGTTCGGAAATATAAGGAACAGAACATCAGTATTATTTGACTCTATAATAGCAGGTATTGAGGGAAACTGAATTGAGGAAATTTATGATGATTTAAAGGAGAAACATGTATGTAACATATTGCTAACCAGAGAGAGCCGCTCTTTGGCCAAAATCTGGTGAAGGAAAATGTTAGAAGCTTTTCTCATATTCAGCTATTTTCAGCCTGTTTTGCTTTTGCACATACCTAACAAGTCGTTTAATTTCAGGCAATCTGCTTTCGAGGTCCTTATAATCAAAACCCTTGACGGACATTGGAAACCATTTATACGTATCAGTAGACCAGTTCGCCACTTTTGGATTTCTAAATGTAAGATCTGTGTGAGCAAATAACTCATTACGTAGTCTCAATAGATCATCATGCAGCTTCTTTTTATCGGGGTCGTCAAACTTAACACCACAAAAGTCTTTGCTAATATTAAATCCTTTACTTTCTGTAAATGGACGACTGTAAGTTACTATCACATCCCTTATTAAGGCATATCGGACATCCTTTTTCTTATACCTACTAAGAACTTTTAAAATCCAAAGTGCGCTTTCAAAATCCATATCGTATAAACGCAAAAATTTATATTTCTCTAATATATTCTTTGTCTTAACCATACTTCTAATGGCCCTCTGAGTAACGAGTGCCACTGAATCACACTCGCCTACAAAAAAATTGTTTCGCTGTCCTCAAGCCATCCCATGCCGAAAAAGTAGCCTGTGGATCTGTTCATATCCAACGACTTGTTATGCCTATTTCGGCTGCTTTAAATACTGGTCAAGAGATTTGCGCATGTCTAATAATGACTCATTCATCGCATCTTCCATTAATGAAGCATATCCTTTTACATCATGTCCATAGTTGTAATAGAGACCTTGGATTATTGTGTTTTGGTTCGTATAACTATGTTGCCAAACGGTAGCATTTGTAAGACGATCAATTAAGTTAAATTGCACAGCCAAATGGTTTTCGGAAGAACCTGCTGGCAATCCAACATACCAAAGTAGTGGACCAATGGCAGACAAACCATATGAGTATATCGAACCCTCGTATTTAGTAGAAATGACCTTTCCTGAAAAAATGAAATCTGCCTTATCTTTTTCCCCACCATACGTAAAGAAAACATCCTCAAAAAGTCCCGACTTCCTAATGCTCGTAACTGATGCCTTCGCAAGATCTTCAACTACATCAAAGTGGAATTCATTAATGGTATTAAACATCCTTGCGGCGTCTGGGCGCTCATATGTTCCAAAGCCAAATGGCATTACAGGAACCAGATAAAGAAAATAAGTACCAGAAACATTCGAACTTCCTCTCTGCTCTTCAAAAGGGGTAACTGCGACCTTTTTGTTATAAATAGGTCTTTCAGATAATATAACGAGTCTTTGCACATCATCGGGATAGACAAATTTTGCTGTAGTTCCACAGCCAGCCAAACAAAAAACCAACAGAATACAAGCTATTAAATTTTTCACTTCGCCTCCTTTTATAGGCATATAGGCATATATGCTGCTTCTACATTTTGATGGATTATATAAAGGGGAAGGGATACTGTCAAGCAAATTTCCGCTGAATGTCAAGCCAAAATAGAAATGTCCTGTCTTGCTTAATATTGCTCAATGCATTCGTCATTCCGACTTGTTCGGAATCCCTCTGAAGAAGGATGCTGGACAAGCCAGCATGACAGATTATGAAAAGGCTCATAATTCAGAAATTTTATCTTCTTTCACTTCCCCCTATTTTCCCGCCAGAGCAGAAACGCAAGACCTGCTGCGATGATAAAGCCGATTGCGCTGAACCATACCGGAACAATCATGCCGCTTACTATAACTTCCCACCCAAAGACAAGCCTCAGGAGATGCAGAATGGCAACCAGCGAGAACACGGCAATCGCAATTTTTGTAAAAGGCTTCATTTTTCCCCTTCACCCTTTTACTTAAATAAAAAACTTAGTCCCCTTCAAACTCCGTAAGCGCAAATATCTTATATCCTTTTGATTTTAATTTTTTGGCACCGCCGACTTCCGGAAGGTCAACAATAAATGCCATCTCCGTGACAATGCCTCCAAGCTTCTCAATCAGAGCCGCTGAAGCAAGCGCAGTTCCTCCTGTTGCAAGGAGGTCGTCAACAAGCAATACCTTTGCGCCTTTTTTAAGCGCATCCTTATGAATTTCTATGGTGTCAGTGCCGTATTCAAGCGCATACTCATGCTTTATGGTCTTTCCCGGAAGCTTGCCTTTTTTCCTTATCGGGATAAATCCCTTGCCCAATGCATAGGCAAGTGCTCCGCCTATGATAAATCCCCTTGATTCAATCCCAACGATAATGTCGAATTTAACATCTCCCTTGATATACCTCTGTGACATGTTGTCAATAACAAGCCTGAAACCAACAGGGTCTTTAATCAGAGTTGTTATGTCCCGGAACATTATTCCTTTTTTGGGATAATCAGGTATAGTCCTTATCTTTGATTTAATCGGCATATTCTCCTCCTTGTGATTTATAAGTTAATTTTTTTTAATGGGACTTACAGGTATCACACTCTGTATGCTTTATCTTTGTAATGGTCTTTAAAAGAAGTTTTTTAACATTGTCCGCATTCTTCTTCATTATATTTAATATCATCTCCCATGTGACAGGCTCCTCGCCCTCTTTCCAGCAGTCATAGTCTGTTGACATGGCGATTGACTGGTAACAGATGCCAATCTCCCTTGCAAGTATGACCTCCGGCACAGTTGACATATTTATCACATCAGCGCCAAAGCTCCTGAACATATGCGATTCTGCCTTAGTCGAAAATCTCGGCCCCTCAATTGTGATTACAGTTCCTTTTGCATGGTGCCTCAGTTTAAGTTCTTTAGCGGATTTGCTTAGCAAAGAGCGCAGGTTCTTGCAGAACGGCTCGGCCATCGGCGTGTGTATTACCTTTTCATCATGGAATGTAAGGGCCCTGTGTTTTGTATGGTCTATGAACTGGTCAACAAATACAAGGTCCCCCGGTTTTATCTTTTCCCTCAAAGAACCTACTGCTGTTGTTGCAAGTATATGAGTGCATCCTTCTTTCTTAAGAGCATAAATATTGGCCCTGAAGTTTACTCCGGTCGGATATATCGAATGGCCTTTCCCGTGTCGCGCAAGTATGGCAACATCAACTCCGCCTATCTTTCCAAGTGTCAATGGCGAAGACGGACTGCCGTAAGGTGTCTTCACCTTTCTTTCTTTTATATTCGTCATGAGGCGCGGGTCGTCCATACCGGAGCCGCCGATGATGCCGATTTTTATCCTGCCCATTATCTCTCCTTTACCCCAACCTTTTTAACGGGGTGAACAAAATGAATTTGATTACAAAAGATAAAAGAAGGAGGCAGGTAAAGTCAAGAACTTAACATAAAATACCTGCCGTAACATTCCTTATAAAAATGGTTGACATTTGTTCCTGATGTATGCGATAGTAGCAGCAAGTTACGGAAGTTTTTGTCAGATGAGGGCCGCAAAAACTTTTGTTTTTGCGCCTTTTTTATTTGGTGTCTTCCGGACTAATAATTTTTTTAAGGAGGATTTAGCAGATGTCTAAGGGTGCAGTGAAGTGGTTCAATGAGAGCAAGGGGTTTGGTTTTATTACTACAGATGAAGGCAGCGATGTCTTTGTCCACTTTTCATCAATTTCAGGCGACGGGTTTAAAACACTTGCAGAAGGTGATGCTGTCAGCTTTGACGTTGAAAAAGGCCCAAAGGGTCCGAGGGCTATAAACGTTGTAAAGATTTAAAGCCAAAAAGCCGCTATTGTATTAATACATGCGTCTTTTCTTTCAAAAATGATAATTACAACACACATTCTCTAAAGGAGGAGAAAAAATGAAGAAGATTTATGTTGGAAACCTTTCTTACAAAATGAGCGAAGAAGACTTAAAAGAGGTCTTTGCAAAAATAGGAGAGGTTCAATCTGCGAAGATTATCACAGATGCAGCAACAGGCCGTTCAAAGGGATTTGGTTTTGTAGAGATGACCTCAGACGAGGATGCCGATAAGGCAATCTCAAGCCTCAACGGTACAAACCTTATGGATAGAACTATCACTGTCAGCGAAGCAAGGCCCCAGCGTGAAAAAGGCAGCTTTGCCGGTGGAAGAGACAAGAGAAAAGGGTTTGACAGCAGCAGAGGGGGAAGGAAACCTGGCAATTGGAGATAAGGGTAAGCGGTAACGATATTGAAAGAGCTATAAAACTTCTCAAGCGGGAACTGCAGAAAGATGGCCTGCTTAAAGAGCTGAAGAAAAGGTCTTTCTATGAAAAACCTTCCGTTAAAACAAGAAGAAAGCAGCGAGAGGCACAAAAGAGAAGAATCAAAACCGCCAGATTAAAAAGGCAGAACAAAACCATTATTTAGCTCATACTGAGTTTTTATATTTGTTTTCACTGCAAATATTCATCTATGCCGGTTTGCGCCCTCAGCCTTTGATAGATAATATCAGCCATATTAAACAGGTTGACTGTGTCTTCCCTGTTGTACATTATGAGCAGGTCAAGGGCCTCTGTGCTTCCATTGCTTGCATACGCCCAGAGCTTTACGGCATCATAGCCGTCCATCCCCTTTACTGCCTCAGGCCTTTCGATTCCAAGGTCAATCTCGAGCCTCTTAAGCCCGCCCTGAAAACCGAGCTTCCTTGCGCCAAAACACAGGTCAAAGTGAGGTTTATCAAATTTCATGTCAGGCATTGCCCTCATTAGAAACGGGATGTCAAATGCAGCGCCATAGAATGTTATTAGGTATTTGTATGCAGAAAGTTCTTTGTTAAGATTCTCAGGCGAAAGCCCGTTGCCCTTTACAAAGGATTTGTAATCGTAGCCATTGTAAAGCCCGACCGCAGTCACATATCCGCCTTTGTCAGGCATGAGGCCATTTGTCTCTATGTCAAGGCAGGCCGCTTCACCCTTAAACACATCAAAGAGCCTCCAGTGCTCCCTCCTTTTTATAGCGCCGGCAAAATATTTTGCATTAGCCTTATCAAGTTCACGCGCGGCAGAAGAGAGCTGTTCATCAAAAAGGGGTTTCTTATTCCGGTTTATACATTTCATATCTGAGGCAGATATAAAATCATCCCATGTCAGTATGCCGCTTTTCCAGAGTTTCCTTTCAAGCCTCTCGCCGATTCCGTTTAATATGCTGAATGTATTCCTTATCATGATATAACCGGTTTATTATATACTTTATCCTCCTGAAAAAGCTAAGCAGCTATACCAAGCCCGGCGCCAAAGTTACCGCGGTAAAATGAATATTATAACGCGCTGTCAAGGGGAATAAGGACTATTCCTATCCGCCGGTTCTTCGCCTTTCCTTCTTCTGTTTCATTTGATTCAACAGGCCTGTATTCTGCATACCCTGCGGGACTCAGAAGTTTTGGGTCTATCCCCTTCTCCTGCAGGTACCTGACAACATTGGTCGCCCTTGCATTTGAGAGCTCCCAGTTGGTTGCAAACTTTTTCGCTATCCGCGGCCCGATAGGGACATTGTCAGTATGCCCCTCAATCCTTATCTGTTTATCCGCCACTTTCTTCAGTATCTCGGCAACCCTGTCAAGCACCTTTTTGCCGTCCTTCTTTACATCTGCGCTTCCAGAATCAAATAATATCTTGTCCACCATGCTCAGGGAAAGCTTGTCTCTGAGCTGGGTGACTGCTATCTCGCCCTTTTTTATTTCCTCGTTCAGTTCCGTAACAAGGTTTGTATAGGTCTTCTTGAGCTCTTCTATTGCCTTTTCCTTTTCCTCCAGCGCCTTTGATTTCTCCTGGGAGAGCCCTGCTATCGCTGTCTTTAACTCTGCTATCTGCATATCTTTTGCTTTCAGCTCATTCTCTGCCTCTTTTATCCTGCCCTCCCTTTCAGACAGTTTTGCCCTGAGGTCCGTAACATTCTTTGTAAGTTCGTCCTTTTTGGCATCAAGCAGCTGCCTGAGATTTGCATCTTCCTCCCTGAGCTTCGAGAGTTCTGCTTCGAGATTTTTCTTTTCCGCCTCTTTTGCCCTGAGGTTTTCTTCAAGGGTTGAAACATCTTTTTTAAGATTGGCAATATCAGCAAGGCTTGCATCATATTTGGACTGCGCTACTACACATCCTGAAAAAAACAACATCCCCAGGACAATTGAAAGCATTCTTACAAGTTTCATAATCGCACCTCCTGAGATATTCCGGTTTGAATCAATTATATCAAATTTCTGAAATTTCTCAGATAAAAAATATTCCTTGGTAATGCTTGTGGTATAATTCACTTTATGGGGAATGCAAGGGCACATCTTCTGATTTCAGGGAAGGTGCAGGGAGTCTTCTTCAGATCCTTCACGGAAGATATTGCGCATTCCATGGGGCTTAAGGGATGGGTAAAAAATTGCAGCGACGGGAAAGTAGAGGCAGTATTCGAAGGCAAAAAAGACAACATTGAAAAAGCTATCAGCTCCTGTTATAAAGGGCCTCCTGCAGCAAGGGTAAGTTCAATAGATGTCAGATGGGAAGATTGCAAAGACGAGTTTCAGGCATTTTCTACAAGATATTTTTAAGAAAGAGAGATCCTCAAAAAGCTGATTTAAATCTCCTCAGCCTCAGGGCATTTGAAACTACTGTTACCGACGACATACCCATAGCAGCTGCTGCAAGCATCGGGTTTAAGAGTATCCCGAAAAATGGGAAAAGGATTCCCGCAGCAACAGGTATCAGCACTGTGTTATAGGCAAAGGCCCAGAAGAGATTTTGTTTTATATTTCTCATGGTGGCCCTGGAAAGAGCTATCGCTGTAACAACACCACGTAAATCTCCTTTTAGCAGGGTAACGTCAGAAGCCTCCATTGCAATGTCAGTGCCCGTGCCTATGGCTATTCCTATATCAGCCTGGGCCAGTGCAGGGGCATCATTTATCCCGTCCCCCACCATAGCGACTATCTTTCCCTCTGACTGCAATTTTTTGATCTCCTTAACCTTATCCTCAGGAAACACCTCTGCCAGAACCCTGTCTATGCCTGCAAGCTTTGCTATGGCCTCCCCTGTCCTTCTGTTATCTCCTGTGAGCATCACAACCTCGATGCCAAGTTTATGTAACGACTTAACCGCCTCAATAGAGCTTTCCTTTAAGGTATCGGCAACGCAGATTATGCCATAGACACTATTATCAACTGCAACAAACATGGGGGTCTTTCCCCCGCCGGCAAGTTTCTCTGCTTTTTCTTTCAGGCCGTTAAGCTTAATTCCTTCGTCATCCATCATAGCAGCATTTCCGAGAATAACATCCTTGCCATTCACCTTGGCGTTAATGCCATGGCCGGGTATAGCCTGAAAATCAGATGCTGCTGTCAGTTCAATCCCCGACTGAACTGCCTTTTTAATTATTGCTTCCCCGAGAGGATGCTCGGAACCCTTTTCAGCAGAGGCTGCATAAAACAGGATATCTCTTTCCGTAATTGATTTATCCGCAATGACATCTGTTACAGACGGCTCCCCTTTTGTAAGGGTGCCTGTCTTATCAAAGACAATGGAATTGATTTTGTGGGCGGTCTCAAGCGCCTCGCCCCCCCTGATGAGTATGCCGTTTTCAGCCCCCTTTCCTGTTCCCACCATAATTGATGTTGGCGTTGCAAGCCCGAGAGCACAGGGGCAGGCTATTATCAGCACAGCAATAAAATTCAGCACAGCATACGTAAATGAAGGCTCAGGGCCGAAGGAATACCAGGTAAAAAAAGTAATTACAGAAATACCCATTACCGCAGGGACAAAATAAGATGCAATCAGGTCAGCCATTCTTGCAATAGGAGGTTTTGAACCCTGCGCTTCCTGAACCATGTTTATTATCTGGGAAAGCATTGTCTCTCTTCCGACCTTTGTGGCCTCGAATTTAAAAGAACCGGTCTTGTTTATTGTAGCTCCTATCACAAAATCACCGCTTTTTTTCTCAACCGGAATTGACTCGCCTGTGAGCATTGCCTCATCAACAGAGGAATACCCTTCTTTTATAACTCCGTCAACAGGTATCTTTTCGCCGGGCCTGACAATAATGATATCCCCGATATCAACCTCTTCTACCGGAATATCAAGCTCACTCCCGTTTCTCACAACTTTTGCAGTCTTTGCCTGAAGGCCTGCGAGTTTCTTTATTGCCTCTGATGTCTGGCCTTTGGCCCTTGCCTCAAGCATCCTGCCAAGAAGAATCAGGACTATTATTGCTGCAGCAGTATCAAAATAAACCTCTGCTGAATAACCTTTCACCTCAAATAAGGACGGGTAGAACGTTGCAATAACGCTGTAAATATAAGCAGCAGAGGTTCCCACTGCTATCAGGGTATTCATGTTTGTAGTTCTGTGCCTTGCCGCAGACACTGCGCCTTTATAGAACTGCCAGCCAATCCAGAACTGAACAGGTGATTCAAGGATAAGCTGTATGATGAAATTAAGCTTTCTCGGCAAAACAATTGGAAGGCCGAACATATCCCAGTATGTCAGAATGAAAACAGGAAGCGAAAGCAGCGCGCCTGTTATGACCTTTGTTTTGAGGTTCCTGTAATGAGCCTCACGCTCTCTCTTCTCTTTTTCGACTATATCCTCGCCCTTGTCTGCTGTTAAAATCTCATAACCTGCATCCTTGATTGTTTTTTTAAACTCTCTCATCCCAATCCGGGAAGGTATATATTCTATAGCAGCCCTTTCAGTTGCAAGGTTTACAGAGGCCGACACCACCCCATCCAGCGAACTCAATGCATCCTGCACCCTTGTGGCACAGGCAGCGCAGCTCATGCCTTTTATTGGTATTATAAGTTTTGCAACTGAGGCGCTGTAGCCAAGGTCCTTGATTGTCTTTAAAAAGTCATCTGCGGATACATTCAATGGGTCATACCATATCGTGGCTTTTTCAGCAGCAAAATTTACGCTTGCATTGCTCACCCCCTGAAGGTGTAAAAGGCTGTCTTCTATCTTTGCCGCGCAGGATGCGCAGGACATGCCTGTAACCGGCAAATCAAGCCTCTTGCCCTCTTCTGTTACTTCTTTTTGTTTTCCCTCACGCTGAACGCTCAAAGACAATTCCCGCCTCTGTATGAATTTATCGTTGAATTCAGATTACCTTACAATTATGAACTTTCTATGAAGAACCTGCCTTTTTGCCCATGCCTCTGATAAGCATATTGTCCGTTTAGAAATATGGGTTAATGCACACAATCATCATGCCACAAACAACCCGCCTGATCACAGTATCCGGAAGTTGCAGAACCAAAACAATCGAAATTACCCTCTGCCCTCTGGATCGCCTGAATCAGTTCAGGCTTTTTCAGGTTGCCGGCCTTAATGCCCTTCGCTTTTGCAATTGCCTTGATCTTTTCTATCTTCATCCTTACAACCTCCTTCTTTAATGTTTATGCTCACTCCCAGGGGTTCTTTTACCCGTCATCATCCCTTCGTCCGCCAAAATTAAACTACATAATAATCATCTCACCTTTTCATTTGTTTGGCAATTATGGGCATGCGCTTTCCCCGCACTTGCACCATACACATGTACAATTTTCATGGTTGCAGTTCGTATCTTTAACTTTACTCTCATATTTTTTCTTTGCCATTGGCAGCAATAGATGTTTAAAGAAAGAATAATTGTAATGCTTTCTGAGAAAATCGCAAGGATTGCCTTTAGCAAATTTCCTTGCCAGGTATCTATAGCCGGAATACCCGAATCTTTCAAACAAAAACCTGTTAATGAGAGATGTTTCAAGCATGGGCTTTAGTTCCCTTTGCCAAAGCATATCATAGTCAGAACCCTCTATCAAACTTTTTGCAGCAAGATAACCTGACAATATCGCATATCTCATCCCGAATCCCCAGAGGCAATCCTGAAATCCCCCGGACTCTCCGACATAAAGTTTTTTATGATGAACCTGAGTGTTCCAAATAAAAAAATTCCCGTAACATCCGAACTTTCTCTCGTTTTGAATGTCGGGGTTAAGTGTATACTTAAAAAATCTCATCATCCTGTCAAAATATTCATTTTCTCTCCTGTATTCTCTATAAAAAACAGTGACCATAGTCCCATAACCCTGATTCACGAGGAGGTATGCGTAACCCTTTGGAGCGATATTGTCATCAAGAACCGCAAACGCCTGATCTTTCATTTTGGTCTCAAATGTTATACCGACCGCAACAGCATCGGCCCCTTTTGGCCCTGTACCGACAATGGCTTTTCCATCAAATTTATCAAGGCGGTGGTTAAAGAGTATCTCAACGCCAAGAGACAATGCCTGCTCTTTTAATCCCATATCAAGTGTCCCGGGGATCGTGCCTCTTTTAACGAGATAAAATATCGGACGTTCTGATTTCATTTCAGCAGGTTTCATCTCAGGGGCATAGATGATGCCTCTATGATATGGAACACACAGGAAATTCGTCTCAATGCCGATTTCTCTCAGTAAGTCCGTTATATCTTTCTCCGAACTCCAGTTCTCAAGCCCCTGGAAATCTCCATTCAGCCGATGCCCGACATCAGGCGACATTTCATAAACCCTTACAGGGAATCCGTGTCTGCGAAGGACGATGCCTGCTGTCAAGCCCGCAGGCCCGGCGCCTATGATGTTAACCGGTTCTTTTATCATCTTCGGAATCCTCTCTGCGCATCTTCAGTATTCGTCCCCGAATAATACAAGCATCTCACCTTTTCATTTGTTTGGCAAGGAATTTTATTTGCAGCGGAACAGCGGATATCTTAAGGTTATTTCTTCAAGAGGGATATATTTTCAATTATCGCACCGCACAGTAGCCGGCATCATAATCAAGAAGTTCCCTGATGGTCGGATTATCACCACAGACAGGGCAATTAGGATTCTTGGGGACCTTAATGCGCCGGAATGTCGTCTTCAGGGCATCGTAGATCAAAAGTGTATTTTTTAATACATCGCCTTTCCCCAGTATAAGCTTAAAAACTTCAATGGCCTGCAATGAGCCGACAACTCCGGGTATCGCTCCTATCACACCTGCCTCCTGACACGAGGGAACAAGGCCCGGAGGCGGCATCTCTTCGAAGAGACACCTGTAGCAATGGCCTTCACCCGGGACAATTGTTGTAACATGGCCTTCAAATTTTAATATTGCTCCGCTTACCAAAGGCTTTTTTGCCATTACACATGCATCATTAACAAGATATCTTGTCGGGAAATTATCACTGCCGTCAACTACAATGTCGTAGCCCTTTATCAAGTCCAGGATATTATCCTTTGAAATTCTCTCTTTAATGCCTATAACACTGACATCCGGATTTAATGCCTCAAAGGTAGCCTTTGCAGAATCAATTTTGTGCATGCCGATAGTTTTAGTGCTGTGGGCTATCTGCCTTTGAAGATTGCTTAACTCAACTGAATCATTATCTATAATCCCAAGAGTGCCTACACCTGCAGCAGTCAGATAATAGCCGACAGGGCACCCAAGGCCCCCTGCGCCCACAATGAAAACCTTCGCAGCAAGCAGCTTCCGCTGCCCCTTTCCACCCACCTCGGGGAGTATTATATGCCGGCTATAGCGTTGTAATTGATCTTCTGTAAAATCCACTATTTTATTCCTTTTCTTTTCTTATGACCAAGACCCAATCCGTATCATTAATCTTTTCAATCTTAAGGACTTTTTGGCCATGGTCTTCCATTGACTTGGGTATGCTCCTTGATGCCTCCTCATAGTCAAGCAGTATCTCAATAACCTGCCCTATTTCCATATCCTCTACGGCAAGTTTTGCCTTTACAAACGTGTAAGGGCATACAAGGCCTTTTATATTAATTTTCCTGTCGGGTTTAATATCTTCTTCCATCACTTAGCTCTCTTTCTAAGTTTATAATATCCTGGCTGACAAAATCCACTTTTTGGCATAAATTGATCATATAACAGGTTTTTACGGAGCATTTAAAATACATGGAGATTGCAAAATAAAAGGAAAGGATTGTATCCACTAAAAACTAATGGCGGAGATTTCCACCCCCGCCATTAATAATTAACCGATTAATAACCAGGAGCTTTTTTCTCAGGTGCTTTTGCTGCCGGTTTCTTCTCTGCAGGCTTCTTCTCATCAGCCTTTTTCTCTGTTGCAGGCTTTTCTTCTGCTTTCTTATCTTTCTTCTTGCCCTTCTTGTCAGCCTTTTTCTCCTCAGCCTTCTTCTCAGGGGTTGCATCTTTCTTTGCAGGCTCAGCCTTCTTCTCTCCTGCTGCTGCAGGAGCTGCCTTCTCTGCTGCAAAAGATACTGCAGTAATTGCAAAAACAAAAAGAACTGCTACTACCAATGCTATAATTTTCTTCATTATTGATTCACCTCCTTTCTTTTAACGAGCTATTCAGTATACAAAAATCACGCCACCTTAACTGCCCTATTTTAAAGACTTTTTCCTGCCGGAATATCCTTAAAACAGGAACCATACCCTTTTTCGGGAAGTTTTCTCCTGATTTAATACGGTATTACCGCATCATATCCTGTTAAGGCACGGGCTATCTCTTCATTAGTCTTCTGTTCAAACTTGTTCTCGGGATTATTGGAAAATATCTTGACATCTAGGTCGCCAAGCATTTCCACATTAGGGTCTATACTTTCACCGGATTCGAGTTTTTTGTCCAGGAGGAATACATTCACCTCATCATCGGCAAGCGTCAGGCCGACTGCCATTCTGAACCCCTCTACCTGATTGTCTTTTATAAGCACTGCAACCTTCTTTGCCATCTTACCCTCCGATATATATATTTTTGGGTGCCTTCAACTGCACCTTAACCAAATTTAAGCGTCCTTTTTTAGCACAAAAAACAATAAATAGTCAAGAATAATTGTCATTTATTTATACAGATGCCTTTATCTTTACCAGTGCCTCTTTTGCTGCAATGGTCTCTGCCTCTTTTTTGCTTCTGCCCATGCCCCTGCCGAATTTATCGCCTTTGATAAAAACATCGATTGTAAACATTTTCTTATGCTCTTCGCCTTCCTGTTTTACCATTTTATACTGAGGCAGGACACCGAACTTTACCTGGCTTTCTTCCTGAAGGTCTGTCTTGAAATCAAAAAACTGCTCTGATGATGTTGCTGCATCAATCTTGTCTGTCAGCAACCGCAGTATTACATCCCTTGCGCTTTCATAACCCCCGTCAAAATATATAGCGCCGAATACAGCCTCCATCGCATCCGCAAGAATGGATTTCTTCCCCCTTCCGCCTGTTTCCTGCTCTCCTTTTCCGAGCCTCAGATACTTCCCGAGCGATATATCGGCTGCAATATCAGACAGGACAGCCTCTTTTACAAGATAAGACTTTATCTTCGACATTGTTGCTTCAGAATAATTCTTATCGGATTTAAAAAGAAATTCCACAACGACAAGGCCTAGGACAGAATCTCCGAGAAACTCAAGCCTTTCATTATATAAAGGGGCCTCCCCGGGATTTTCGTGATGGAATGACGTGTGTGTGATGGCCTCTGAAAGAAGTCCTTTATTCCTGAAATAATACCTGAGGCTGCCTTCCAGTCCTGTAATATCTTGCTTTGACATCGTCAAATATAATACACTTGTAAGCATTAATGTCAACCCCGTTAGAAGGCTTGGACGGGGACGGGGTCGCTATGAGTGATACAGCTTTTCTTGAAAATATCAGCAGCATATATAAAAGAATGTCGCATGCTGCAATGAGGGCAGGAAGAAATCCCGAAGATATTAAGCTTATTGCTGTAACAAAGACCGTGAGCATTGAAAGGGTCAAACAGGCAGTGGATGCAGGCTTGAGGATATTCGGAGAAAGCCGGGTGCAGGAGGCTCAAAAGAAGATTTCAAATTTGAAATTTGAGATTTCAAATTCAAAGATATACTGGCACCTGATAGGCCATCTTCAGAAGAACAAGGCAAAGGCAGCTGTTGAGCTGTTTGATTTGATTCACTCTGTTGATTCAGCAGAGCTGGCAGAAGCCATTAATAAATATGCTGAAAAGCCTGGCAAGATACAGGAAATACTGGTTCAAGTAAAGCTTTCAGATGAACCTGCTAAGCATGGCATTTTAAAGGATAATTTAATTAATTTACTTAATGGGATTAAGAAGATGAAACACCTGAAAGTAAAAGGGCTGATGACGATACCGCCATACTTTGATGAGCCTGGAATGGCAAGGCCTTATTTTAAGGAAACAAGGAGGCTCAGAGACGAGGCAGAGATGGAAGGGTTTAAGCTTCCGGAATTATCCATGGGAATGACTAATGATTTTGAAGTTGCAATAGAGGAAGGGGCAACAATGGTAAGAATAGGGACTGCAATATTCGGGGACAGGACATAGAATGAATTGGAGGTTTTCATGATTGGTTTCATCGGCGGCGGAAACATGGCAGAGGCTCTCATTAAGGGCATTATGCAAGGCGCAAAGGGCATGGGGCAGAATAAAATAATCGTATCTGAGCCCAGAGAAGAGAGAAGACAATACCTTGAAGAGACATACGGAGTAAAGACCACAGATAAAAATACTGATGTGGTTTCAGCCTCTGATATCATAATCCTGGCTGTAAAGCCCCAGAACATGGAACAGGCGCTTGATAAGATAAAGGACCGTGTAACTGAAGACAAGACAGTGGTGTCAATAGCCGCAGGTATAACGCTTTCATATCTGCAATCAAGGCTAAAGACCAAGAAACTGATACGCGTTATGCCTAATACCCCTGCCCTTGTGCAGGAAGGCATGTCTGTCATGTCCTTATGCGAATGCTTCCCTGATAAAGATATTGCCCCTGTCAGGGAAATGCTCATGTCAATCGGCAAGGTGCTTGTCATGCCTGAAAAATATATGAATGCAGTGACTGCATTATCAGGAAGCGGCCCGGCCTTCATAGCATTTTTTGCAGAGGCAATGATGGAAGCAGGGACAAAATCAGGCCTCAGCAGGGGCCATGCGGCTGAACTCGTTGTTCAGACATTGTTAGGCACAGCAAAGATCCTTGACACAGGCCTGTCCCCTGTTGAACTCAGAGAGATGGTGACATCGCCGGGGGGCACAACAGCAGCAGGCATAAAGGTATTTAACGAAAAAGGCCTCACGGATATAGTTATAACTGCAATGGAAGCAGCTATAAAAAGGGCGGAAGAATTAGGGAGGAAAGAATAGTGTTTATACTTGCTAACCTGATTTTGGCTATTGCAAATATACTTGATGTCCTCCTGGGCGCTTACAAGTGGGTTATAATAATCGCTGCCCTGATAAGCTGGGTAAATCCCGATCCATATAATCCCATTGTGAAATTTCTTTATTCGGTAACAGAACCGGTGTTCAGGCCCATAAGAAGGCTTATCGGCTACAGGCTCGGGCCGATTGATATTTCCCCTTTAATAGTGATTCTTGCTATTATATTTGCGCAGAGTTTCTTAATAAGGTCTTTAATAGAATTTGCCTATAAATTGAAAGGAGGGAATATTGCTCTATGAGAATCACTCCGCTTGACATTCAGCAAAAACAGTTCCCGATGAAATTCAGGGGTTTCGATGTTGAAGAAGTCTATGCATTCCTTGAGGTAGTGCGTGAAGAGATGGAAGAACTGCTCAGGGAAAACGCATCCCTTAAAGAGACTGCCCAAAGGGCTGAAAACCAGATTAAGGAATATAAGGATGTGGAGTCTACCCTGAGAGAAACGCTTATGACTGCCCAGCAGATGGTCGAAGACTATAAGACAAATGCAAGAAAAGAAGCAGAACTGCTGGTAAAAGAGGCAGAATTAAAATCAGACTCCCTGATGAAAGATGCACAGGAAAAGGTCATCAAGATTCACGAGGACATTGTTGACTTAAAAGGAATCAGGCGCCATTTTAAAGAGGAACTCAAGAGGCTTATTGAGAGCCATATGAAGATGCTCGAATTTGACAAGGAAAGAGAAGGTGAAAGCTCGGAAAGCCTGCGCAGGGAAGAAGAATGAAAAGGGGAAGAGAAGGTGAAATATAACGCCCTCAAGGGTGTACATGACATATTCCCGCCTGACATATATATCTGGCAGAAAGTGGAATCAGCAGCAGAGGAAGTATTTTCGGCATACGGATTTCAGGAGATAAGAGTCCCCATCATAGAAGCAACCGATATATTCACAAGGAGCATCGGCGAGACAACAGACATAGTTGAAAAAGAGATGTACACATTCCCTGACAAGGCCGGCAGGAGCATTACGCTGAGGCCTGAGGGGACAGCCCCTGTTGTAAGAAGTTATATTGAAAACCACCTCTATAATCAGCCCTCCCCTCAGAAATTTTTTTACTCAGGCGCTATGTTCAGATATGAAAGGCCTCAAAAAGGCAGGTTCAGGCAGTTCTATCAGATAGGCGCAGAGGCATTCGGCGCATCCGAACCAAAACTTGATGCAGAGATAATCGCGATGTTAAAACTTTTTCTGGAAAGGCTTGAGCTTAAGGAACTGAATTTTGAGATAAACTCCATAGGCTGTGAAAAATGCAGGCCTGACTATAAAAAGGCATTGTCTGATTTTTTTTCAAATAAAATCTCAGGTTTGTGCCCTGATTGCAACAGGAGATATATTCACAATCCCTTACGAATCCTTGACTGCAAGGTTGACGCCTGTATCAAACTGAGAAAAGATGCTCCGCAAGTCACAAATCACCTGTGCGGAGACTGCAAAGAGCATTTCGAAGGGTTTCAAGCCTTATTAAAACTTCTCAACATCTCTTATGTGATTAACCCCAATATGGTCAGGGGGCTTGATTATTACACAAGGACAACATTTGAGGTGACAAGCGAACACCTCGGCAGCCAGAAGGCAGTTGCAGCAGGAGGCAGATATGACAGGCTTGTTGAGGAATTCGGCGGGCCTCCGACACCGGCAATAGGCTTTGCAATAGGGATGGAAAGGCTTGTCGAGATACTCCGGAATCAAAACTCAGAACTTTATACAGGGCCCAAGGCATTTTTTGCTACAATCGGCGCGAAGGCAGATACGGAAAGTTTTTTAATTGCAGAGAAACTGAGGGCCAAAGGCATCAATGTGGAACTTGGCTATGGCAATGCATCTTTGAAAAGCCAGCTAAGAAGGGCAGACAAACTAAAGGCAGCTTATGTCTTCATCATAGGAGACGATGAGTTGAAATCCGGCAGGATTAAGTGGAAAAATCTCAAAGACAGCTCACAGGGAGAGATTGGGATTGAAGAGATACCGGACTTTAAAGGCCTTAATTAGAATGTGCTATATTCCCTTCATAAATGTAAAAAATACCTGCGGGGAGTGGTAATTGTTGGGTTTGTGAAAATTATGATAGGTCAGCTTTTTAAACAACGTTTTAAAATAAGCTTAGGAATTGCAAGCATCCTTGGTATTTATATTGGTTCCACTTTTCATTACCAGGGGCTGTTTGTTACCGATGCTGACCTCTACCCTCTGTTGATTATTCCATCTGTAATAATTGGTTTGATTTCAGGGTGGAAAACAATCATCAGTTGTGGGCTACTCTACCTTTTAGTAAGTTCAATTTTTTTCATCAGAGCCATCATTGGCAGAGCGATTCAATGGGAATATATCAAATTTTCATTTAGTTTAACTGTTGGGTCAGTTATAGGAATTATTCCTCTGGCTTTGCTTTCGGCTTATTGTATGGTTGTTATAGTAGCGGTAATTACATTCATATACAAGAAACTAATTGCGAAGCATGATTTTAGTAAATCAACCTAACTTTCTAAACACCAAGGTTTAATTAGGGACACACATCCTATTTTCTTGCCCTGAAATACTTCTTTCTTTGTGGTAACATAATTGAAGAAAATATGTGACATTGGGAGGTGGTTATTAATTATGAAAACTAAATTGAAAATGCTTTATTGGAAAGGTGAAAAATTCTGGGTAGGAAAACTTGTTGAACATCCTGAAATAATGACACAAGGTGAGACGCTGCAAGAACTTGAGGAAAACATGAAAGATGCATATATGCTTATGGCAATGGAGGATGTCCCCGAAAAGCATAAAGTCAAAGAACTCTCTCTTGCTGTATGAAAAGAAAAGACCTGGTCAAAAAGTTAAATAATTCTGGATGCATGCTTATTAGACACGGAAGTCGTCACGACTTATACAAAAACCCCGCAACCGGCAAAAAGCAACCTGTCCCAAGACATAATGAAATAGATGAAACCCTGGCAAAGCATATAATAAAAGAATTGGCCTAACGAATCACTTATACGGACAGGACAGTAAACCTAATCAACCCTTCTAAACACCAGCACTGCATTCACTCCTCCGAATCCAAAAGAATTGGAAACAGCAGTTTTAATTTCGGCTTTTTTAAATTCAGTAACATAATTCAGATTGCACTCAGTATCTTTTTCCTTCAGATTTAAGGTAGGAATAATAACCCCTTCTTTCATGCTCATTAACGTGATGGCTGCCTCAAACGCCCCTGAGGCTGAAAGCATATGCCCGGTCATGGATTTCACTGAACTCACCGGAATCTCGGTCGCCTTTTTTCCAAAGGCAAGCTTTATTGCCTCTGTTTCAGCCTTATCTCCCAGCAAAGTTGAGGTAGCGTGAGCGCTTATATAATCAATGTCCTTAATGTTTATGCCTGCTGAAAAAAACATAGGGACACTTCCCGCATTTCTTGATATTTCTCAGAAGAAAAACCCATTGCTCCGGAGCCACAAACACACCATATCTCTCTTGACCAAATCCGAAATGTAGATACCCACGGGCAAGCCCGTGGCACTTTTTCACAGAACAAGCTTCGCTTGACCTGAATCCTGGCTTTCCTGCCATTTCACGTATTTGATTA
>WPIF01000035.1 GCA_009773185.1 Nitrospirota bacterium
GGGCATGGAAGAGAAGCTGAAAAAAATCTTCTCTCTGTATTATAAAAAACACCTTGAGTCAACGAGCCTTCGGTAACATTTTATTATGAGGCAACTGGTAAGGTACGAAGTGGGAAAGCCTAACTACAAGGGTTCGAGGGGTCAAGGGTTCAAGTGAAAGCAACAGAGCGATTCAGAGACAATAACCATGAAGCGCACTATCTAATTCATATGCTCTTTTAACTTCTGGAGCGCATCGTTCAGGAGCTGGCATATACGCGATTCCGTGAGCCCTACGATATTGCCTATCTCTTTAAGGGTGAGTTCTTCATAATAATAAAGCGTTACAGCCAGTCTTTCTCTTTCAGGGAGTTTTTCTATTGCACCGGAGAGTTTTTCTATTGCTTCTTTGTGCTCGAATAATTCAGACGGGCCGGCTTTATCCGAGGATATGCAGTCTACAAGTTCTCTTGTTTCCCCGTCTTTGCCGGTTATAACATCCTGAAGGCTGCGGAGATGGCTCATGTTGGCAGACAAAAGCACTCTCTGGAGCCTGCCGGCGCTGATGCCCAGTTCTTCGGCTACTTCTTTATCCATCGGAGCTCTTGAAAGTTTATCTTCAAGATTTTTATAAGTCTCTTTTACAGTGTTCAGGTTTTTTTTCATATCTCTCGAGGCCCACTGCATAGAGCGGATTTCATCAATAATGGCGCCTTTTATTCTGCAGTCCGAGAATGTTTTTAAAGACGCTTCCCTTCTGTAATCATATCTTCCCATGGACTCGAGCAGCCCTATGATTCCGGCGCTGACAAGGTCATCCTGGCTCAACTCCGGAGGCAGATTGAACGACATCTTATAGGCATAATATTTTATCTTTGGCAGGTATTGATTTACTATAGATTCAACATCCATGGCCTCTGAAATCATACACATTCTCCTTATTAATCTGCTGGTTAAGAGTCAATAATATTAAAGCATGCTCCAGACCACACTAATCCATCTAAATAAATATAAAGAAAGAATCATGCCAAAATGCAACTGCTTGATTTTAAAGGAAAAGGTAATTTAAAAGTGTCAAGAAAGCAACAGAAAACAGAGGTATTTTATTTAAGCGTCAAGGAAATGACTACTCCTTAATCTCCAATCTTTTCATTTTTTCAACAAGGGTTGTCCGTTTGATATTCAAGAGCCTTGCAGCCCTGCTCTTTACGCCTTTAGAAGATTTTATTGCATGCGATATGATATATTTTTCAAAATCTGTCACTTTCTTGTCAAAATCTAAATTCCCGCTGTTAATCGCATTGGTTATGGCAGATTTAAAATCTATATGGTTGTTAAACCCTGCAGCTATCTTCTCAGGAAGGTCAGCCGTAACAACTGTCTCGTCTTCCTTTAAAACAACAAGCCTCTCTATCAGATTCTCAAGTTCTCTTACATTCCCGGGCCACGAATAATTTGCAAGGGCAGACATTGTTTCTCTGCTTATTTTCAGCATGGGCCTTTTCCTTTTTTTGCAATACCTGTCAATAAAATAGTTGCACAGCAGAGGCAGGTCTTCTGTCCGTTCTCTCAAGGGAGGCAGTTGGACCGGGATGACATTAAGCCTGTAATAAAGGTCTTCCCTGAACCTGCCTGTGCTTACCTCATCTTCAAGGTTCTTGTTAGTTGCAGCTATTATTCTTACATCTACTTTTATTGTCTTGGTGCCTCCCACTCTCTCAAAGGCCCTTTCCTGCAAAACCCGTAAAAGTTTTACCTGCAGGCCGGGTGTCATGTCGCCTATCTCATCAAGGAAGAGCGTCCCTCCGTCGGCAATCTCGAATTTCCCGAGTTTTGTTGCGACAGCGCCTGTGAAGGCCCCTCTTTCATGGCCGAACAACTCGGTTTCGAGAAGCTCATGAGGGATGGCGCTGCAGTTGACTGTCACAATCGGCTTTGAGGTCCTTTCGCTGTTATAGTGAACGATATTTGCTATAAGTTCCTTGCCTGTCCCGCTTTCTCCGAGTATGAGCACAGTGCTGTCAGTGGGCGCAACCTTATCAACGAGGCTGTAGATGCTTTGCATGGCATTTGAATCGCCAATTATATTTTCAAATCCATATCTGTTTTTTAATTGTCTCTTGAGGTTGATGTTTTCTTTTTCGAGTTTGCTTACGCCCAGTCCCCTTTTTACCGCAAAACTGACATCGGCAAGATTAAAGGGTTTTGTAATGTAATCAAAAGCTCCGGCCCTCATCGCATCAACGGCGTTTTCAATACTTCCAAAGGCTGTGATAAGAATAGCTACCGTGGGAGGGCTGAACCGCTTGATTTCCTTCAGGACTTCCAGTCCATTTATGCCGGGCATTATTAAGTCGAGTATGACGAGGTCAAATTTTTCATTCTTGAATATTTCGAGGCCGCGATAGCCGTTAGAGCATGCAATAACTTCATGCCCTTCATTTTCAAGGTGCTCGACAAGCACCTCTCTTACGATTTCATCATCATCAATTACCAGTATCTTTTCTGGCATGTCAATAATATGACATTACGTTTATTCAATAGTCAACAGGAATTTTTGGAGGAATTTATTTTTTTGTGTCTATACCCGGTTCCCCGCCTTTTACAAATTGAAGGCATACGAGGCCGATGAGAAAGAACAGGGAAATTGATAAGATTGCAGGACGCTGGCTTCCGAAGGACGAGGATACATAGCCGAAAATCAGAGGGCCCAATATCGCTGATGATTTTCCCACCATGGAATATACGCCGAAATATTCTGATTCGCGCCCCTGGGGAATAAACCGGGTGAAAAAGGCCCTTGCTGCTGCCTGCACAGTGCCAAGGCCAAAACCGGCAAGGCATGCGATTACCCAGAACTCTGATTTTGTCTGTACGAAATATGTCAATACAGATATAACAACCCATGTCAGCAGAGACAGAGAGACGACTTTTTTAGGCCCCTGGAAATCAATCGGCCTTGCCATGGCGAATGCGCCTGTAAGTGCAGTTATCTGTACCAGCACGTAGAGCATTATCAGTTCCTGCGGCTTAAACCCAAGTGTTGTGGCTGCAAAGATGCTCGAAAAGACTATCACTGTATTCACGCCATCTTCGAAGAAAAGATAGGATATAAGAAATTTTCTTGCCTCTTTTTTGACCCATATGTTTTTAAATGTGCTCCATGTATACCTTATTCCTTTCGAGGCAGAATGGATTATTCCGGAGCCGCCTTGCCTGTCTTTCGGGAGGAATAGAAATGCAGGCAGGGAAAAGAGCGCAAAAAAGACCGAGACCATGAGCCATGTCAGATTGAAACAGCTGTTTTTTATCAGGGGAAGCGCAATGAGCAATGACAGAATTGAGCCTGCATATCCTGTTGCAAATCCCCATGCAGAGACCCTTCCCTGATATCCTCTTTCTGCTATTTCAGGCAGGAATGAATTGTAGAAAACAAGGCCTCCTTCCATGCCGATATTGGCAAGAACAGCAAGGATAAATCCCTCGATGACCATCCCTCTCTGAATGAGAGAAAAAGATGCAACTGCCGAGACGCACAGGAGGGTATAAATGAAGAGGAGCCTTTTTCTTATCCCGCTGAAATCAGCAATGCCTCCAAGGAAAGGGGATGTCAGAACTACTGCGGCCATGCTCAGTGATATCGCTCTTCCCCACCATAAATCGCCGAGCCCTGTCTCGTTGCCTACAATATGATTTGCATAATAGACAGGGAATATTACTGCGCTGATAACTGCGGAATAACTTGAATTGGCAAAGTCAAAAAGACACCAGCTTAGAATCTGCTTTTTATTTTTCAGGGGCATTGTATATTATATGATGGTTTTTCAGAAACCCCAAGTGTGTTTTAAGATTCCGGTAATGGCGCCAGCCCCTACTGCAAAGGGATAGGCCAGTGTGTAATAAAGCACTGCAAGTATGCTGAACAAAAATCCTTTTGCATTATAAAAAGCAGCAATGAGCCTTCTGTTAGAGTAAAGATTAAAAGCAAAGATAAATGGAATAGCGGCCAGGATTAAGGCATTTTTGGCAAGGACAGAGATTAAGGCAAGAAGTATATTCAAAAAACACGCTGTTACATTAATCTTCAGTTCAACGGATGCTGTCCCTGAATCCTTAAATACATCCCTGTTTTTCAGGGAATAGATTGTCCACCATAATGATTTTCTGAATGCATTCCTGAGCGATTTTATCAGCGTGAAGTTGAATATATGCTGAACGAGTATCTCAGGATTCATTATTAGTTTTATCCCCAGCCTGCGAAGCCTATGGCTGAATTCTACATCCTCAAGGATAGGGAGGAAATCTTCAGAAAATCCCCCGGCTTTTTTGAAAAGCGCCGGGTCTATGGCCATTGCGTGGGTTGCTATATAGTCAGGAGCTTCTTTTTTGGTTTCAGAGTAGTTTATAAATATTGATTGGAAGGCGCTGAAGAAGCTGTCGTCGTAGGGGATTTTTGTGTATGTGCCGCCGGTTATTGCATTTTTATCGAAAGCTTTATTTACGGCTGCAAGCGTATCCTTTTGTATAACGCAGTCGGAATCTATAAAGAAAAATATCTCTCCTGAGCCTTCTTTTGCCCCGGCATTCCTTGCCTTTGATGCTCCCGAGTTTTTATCAAGGGCTATAAGCCTGCACGGAAAGCTTTTGATTATCTCCACCGAGTTGTCGGTTGAGCAGTCGTCAACGGCAAGCACCTCGAAATTATCATATTCCGAAGAAAAAACCGCTTCGAGGCATTTCTTGATTGTAGAACTCCCGTTATAATTGGGAATTATTACGGATATGCGCCTATTCGTAGAACTCTTTTTTTCTGTCATCAAAAAGATTATTAAGTGAATTGATTTGCTTATTTCTTGCCCTTGAAATGTCTATCTCCCTTACGCTAAACTCATCCCTGTCTTCCGATGCCCTGTAAAGGATTTCGCCTTTGTGTGAAGTTATCTGGCTTTTCCCGATGAATTCAAGTTTTTCTTTGTCTCCCCTTTGTTCAAATCCGGTCCTGTTTGCAGTGACTGCAAAGACCCTGTTTTCAATGCATCGTGTTATCATGGCGTCAGGGCAGTGCGGGAGGACAAGGTTTGAAGGATGAGCAATTATATCAGCGCCTCTCAGGGCAAGTGTCCTTGCAGATTCAGGAAAAAACCAGTCAAAGCAGATCATTACTCCGATGTTGCCAATGGGTGTCTGCCAGACCTTAAAACCAGTGTCTCCGGCTGTAAACCAGAGTTTTTCCTCATAGAACAGATGTGTTTTTCTATAAACTCCCATAAAACCATCCGGCCCTGTCAATATTGCAGAGTTATAGAGTTTCCCTTTGCTTTTTTCAGATATGCCTGCAGCAATATATATCTTCTTTTTCCGTGCAACATCTTCTAGCGCCCTTGTTGTATAGCCTGAAGGGATTTCCTCTGAAAGTTCTTTTGTCTCTTTTTTTGAAATGAACTGATAACCTGTATTAAAAAGTTCGGGAAGGACCATGAGGTTAACATCTGCTGCTTCAATGGCATCAACAGTTTTTTTTACATTTTTTTTTATCTCCCCGAATTCGGGTGAGAATTGATAAAAGCCGGCTTTCATATTTTTAGGTAAATTAGCCAGGCTATAACATTTTCGCTCATTCTCGCTCCGCTCCGAGGTATTTTGCCTCACCCCTTTTTAATTCCCCCCTTGGTAAGGGGGGACACAGAGGGGTGGAATATCGGCAAAATAAAACCGCTCAAATATCATATCCTGTCTAATTTATTGTTATGCTCTGTATCCTTAAACATTACTTTAACCCAAGCACATCCTGCATATCATAAAGCCCTGCGGGTTTGCCTGCAAGCCATTGCGCTGCCCTTAGGGCGCCTCTTGCAAACGTATCCCTGCTTGAAGCCTTGTGAGTTATCTCTATCCTCTCTCCGAGCCCTCCAAACAGAACAGTGTGCTCTCCGACAATATCGCCTGCCCGGACTGTCTGTATGCCTATTTCCTTTTTGGCCCTTTCGCCGATTATGCCTTTTCTTGCATAAACAGCCACTTCATCCAGGTTCCTGTTTACTGCATCTGCAATGACCTGTGCCATCTTTAGAGCTGTACCGCTCGGCGCATCTTTCTTTAATCTGTGATGTGCTTCAACAATCTCTATGTCGTATTCATCGCCCAGTACCCTTGCCACATCCTGCAATACCTTCAGAAGCAGGTTTACGCCTGTGCTCATATTGGATGCCATTACGCACGGGATGTTCTTTGTAAAGGGTTCTATCTCTTTCATGTCATCTTTCGATAATCCTGTTGTGCCAATGACCATGGCCTTTCCTTTTTTAGATGCCAGCCTGAGGTTATCTTTTGTGGAGGCAGGAGATGTAAAATCAATAATAAGGTCTGAATTGTCTATAATTCCTTCGAGGCTGTCTGAGAGTTTTATCCCTGTTTCACCTATGCCTACTATTGTCCCAATGTCTTTGCCGGTTGCACCATGGCCTTTTCTTTCGAATGCGGCTGTAAGTTTTAATTCCGGATATTCCCTTGAAAGCGCTGTAATCCTCTGGCCCATTTTCCCTGCTGCGCCTGCAACTGCTATCTTAATCATCCTGCCCTCCTGTTTATGGTTATTTGAGGTAAACGATTATAGCTGTTTGGATGGCAATATGTATAGAGGTTTTTAGTCAGAAAATGTATAGACCCGGTTAATAGGCAGGGCATGGCATTTAAGCGGTTTTATTTTGTCCCGATAAAAATCGGGAAGGTCGAAGACCGGGAATGAGCGAGAATGATATGCCCTGCTTATCGTTATATTGCTAAACTTGATATTATCTATGAATTTTTTAAAATCCATTCCACTGCTTCTTTTAGATTTTTAGCTGTATAATCGGCATTAGCTGATTCAGCGCCGTGTCCTGTCAAAACAAAAATTCCCTTTGCTCCTGCTGCCTTTGCAAGGAGCATGTCCAGTTCTTTGTCTCCTATAACAAAGGATTTCTTCAGGTCAATACCATGTTCAGCCCTTGCCCTTAGAATCATCACAGGTTCCGGTTTCCTGCACGAACAGTGTTCGTCGGGATGATGCGGGCAGTAATAAAAAGCATCGAAACCGTATTGTTCAATAAAGATTTTATTGACCTCTTTGGTAAAATCCTCTTTAACAATTCCTCTTGCAATGCCTGACTGGTTGCTTACGCCGATAAGCTTAAACCCTTTTTCTTTAAGGGCCTTCAAATCTTCTGTTTCTTTGAATATTTCGAGGTCTTCAAATTTATTAAGATAGCCGACATCCTTACACAAAGTGCCGTCCCTGTCAAAGAATACCGCCCTGTTTTTTGGAACCAGATGTTTTACAGCCTCAAATACTTCGTCAGGTGTTATGGATGTCATGCAGGCCATTTTTTGTTTATCGCATTTTCTTTTAAAACACGGGCTGCACTGTAACTCTTTTTTTATTACCACATCCTCTTTCCCAAGAGGCCCTGTCAATGAAGGGTCTGTAGAGCCGAATATGGCAACCAGCGGCGTTCTGACAGCATAACCGATATGCATCGGGCCGGAGTCATTCGTAAGAAGGATATCACACTCTGAAATCAGCGCTGATAATTCCCTGAGTGAAGTTTTGCCTGCCAGTATTAATAGTTGAGAGCTGCCCATTCCGGGCGGGTCCGTCTGAGGCGAAAGGGCTGAGAGCCGGGAGTCAGAAACTATTTCTTCTGCAATTCCGGTTTCTGTTTTACTTCCGAATATTACGACGCTTCCGTCAAGTTCCGTGATTATTCTTTTTGAGACTTCTGCAAATCTCTCGGAGGGCCATCTCTTTGTTGAACCATAAGTGGCTCCGGGGTTTATACCGATTACAGGCCGCCTGAGGTTTTTTAATACATCCCTTGCCCTGAGCCTCTCTTCCATGGAGAGGTATATGCAGGGGTGGGAATATCCTGTATCTATGTTTATGCCGATATTTTTAAGAATATTCAGATAATAAAAAACGTGATGCATTTTCCTGTCGTCACGATTGAAGGGTATTGCATTGGTAAGGAGAAAACCTCTCCCGTCCCTGCTATAGCCGATCCTTTTCGGTATGCCTGAAAGAAATGCGATTAACGCAGCGTCAAAGGCATTCTGAAAAAGTATTGAACTGCAAAATTTTTTTGCCTTCAGCAGAGATGCGAGTTTAAACCTGCCTATCAGGCTGTCAAATCTGTCTTCATAGAGGATAATTTCATCTATGTCCGGATTGTTCTCAAATAAAGGTGCGACCCAGGGCCTGACCAAAAGGGATATTTTTGCACCGGGAAGATTTTTTCGCAGCGCCCTTAGAGCAGGCATTGTCATTACAGCATCGCCGATCCAGTTTACTCCCCTGACCAGCATGTTTTTGCAGGATTTATCAAACATTGTTTAGTTTAACATTTTAATAATTCATAAAAAAACCGCTCAAATACTATGCCCGCCCCTTTGCCAGACAGGACAGCCCATTGAATTTTTAGGCAATTTTATGAAATAATCAATCAAGAATTATATGAAGGTCTGCGAGATATTTACAAGTATACAGGGCGAATCAAGCTATGCGGGCATGCCGTGTACGTTTATAAGGATGGCAGGATGCAACCTCAGGTGTTCATACTGCGATACAACGTACGCTTATGAGGAGAGCATAGAGCTGTCCGAAAATGAAATCTTAAATGAGGTTACACTGATAGGCACCAACCTTGTGACGATTACAGGCGGAGAGCCACTGCTTCAGGAAGGGACTTTTCATCTTGCAGAGCGGCTGATAGGCGAAGGGCATAAGGTTTTGATTGAGACTAACGGGACTCTGAGCATAAAAGATATTGACAGCCGGGCAATTATCGTTCTTGATGTAAAGACACCCGGCAGCGGCATGTCTGAGGATATGGATGGTTCAAATTTTGATTATATAAAACCATCCGATGAAGTTAAGTTTGTAATTACAGACAGGACGGATTATGAATGGTCAAAGGATATAATCGCGAAATACAACCTGAAGCCCAGATGTCAGATGCTTTTTTCTCCTGTCTTTGGAATGCTTGCGCCTGAATTACTTATTAAATGGATGCTTGAAGACAGGCTTGATGTCAGGCTGAATCTTCAGATGCATAAATATATATACGGCGGTGAAAGGCGGGGAGTATAAGGAAACCTGTTCAAATAATATCTCCGGCCCTGCCTCCTGTATTATTTTTTTCCCCCTGCAAATTGCAGATAAGCAGAAATCTCATGCTCAAAATTGTCACTGAATATATCTTTGCCGATATGATTTTTTATGTCCCTGATATCCCATAACCTGACTTCGTCAATTTCCTGCTTGTTGAATAATATTTCACCTTCATAGACACATGAATATGTATATACAAGCTCTGTCTCATATGAATTTGTATGCATATAAGTATAGAGTAATTGAGGTTTGCACTTTGCTATGCCCAGTTCTTCTTCCATCTCCCGTTCGGCAGCCTCAATCAGGCCTTCTCCCGGATCAACGTGGCCGCCGACTGAGGTATCCCATTTTCCGGGAGCTACATCTTTGTCCGCTGAACGCTTCTGGAGAAGCAGATTCCCTTTTTTATTGAATACCAGAACATGTACAACGCGATGCATTAATGAGGGGTTGCCATGCACTTTACCTCTCGGGGCAATGCCGATGACCTTGCCTTCCCTGTTTATTATCTCCAGTAATTCGTCTCTGTCATTCATGTGTTATTATAACCGCTCAAAAAGAGGGGAGTAAACCCTGTTAGAGATTATTGGCCTGTACAGGCTGATAATTAGAGGTATTTTTTTCTAACGGGATTTATTTGAACCTGTCAGCGTGGTATCATACTGAATGAATGTAGTCTGTCAGAACAGAAAGGCATTTCACGATTACCATATCGAAGAAACAATAGAGGCCGGCATCAGCCTTTTAGGGACAGAGGTAAAGTCCTTAAGAGCGGGACAGGCAAACTTAAAAGACAGTTATGTGCTTGTAAAAGACAATGAGGTCTTTCTCCTTAACTGCCACATAAGCCCTTACAGCCACGGTAACATCACAAACCATGAGCCATTAAGGACAAGAAAACTCCTTCTTCACAGAAAAGAGATAGAGAGATTAAGGGGGAAGGTTGCCCAGAAAGGATACACGCTTATTCCTTTGAAGGTATATTTTAAGGGCTCAATGGCAAAGGTCGAAGTCGGACTTGCAAAAGGCAAGCAGGTTTTTGAAAAACGTGATAAAATAAAGGAAAGGGAAGCAAAGAGAGAGATAGCAAGAGCTATCAGAAACAGGGGCTAGGTTTTAGGGAGCAGGTGTTAGTTAAAGGATTTTGAAATTAATGCCCAAACCCTAATTTCCAATTACCTGTTCAGTCGGGGGCGAAAGGGCTCGACGGGAGTTATGAGGCTCAGGTGGCATGTCGTGGCTCCATCACCACGTTAAAAGGTGGAACAAACACAAACGCCAACAACGAACTGGCACTCGCTGCTTAATTAAAGCAGCTCGCTACCTTGAAATCGCCTGTGTTTTGGGGATAGCGACGGACAGCAGGCTGGCCTCGGGTCTTTCTCCTGAACCTGAGGTAAGATAAAGGGAGATGGGATGATGAAAAGCCCGCCTGCCGGCGGTTAATCATCCGAGATTTAAAGGGCAGGATAAACATGTAGAAGCGTGAGCGTAGTGCTTTCGGACGCGGGTTCAATTCCCGCCGCCTCCACCATCCTTCGCCAAGGCTACGGATGGCAAGTTCAGGATTTGACTTTATCTTCAGGGAGATTGTCTTGAAACTAACCTGGTCAAATTTTTCATTAGACTTTTCCAAAAGAACCTATATAATGGGAATACTCAATGTTACCCCTGATTCATTCTCGGAAGGCGGGACTTATTTTGATAAATCACTTGCCATTAAAAGGGCATACGAGATGGCCGGGGAGGGAGCAGATATCATTGATATCGGTGGAGAATCAACAAGGCCCGGCTCTGAGCCTGTTTCGCTGGAAGAAGAATTAAGGCGCACAATACCCGTCATAGAGGCGATTGCAAAAGATATTAAAGCGCCCATATCCATAGACACGTATAAGTCTGATGTCGCCAAAAAGGCTTTGGATGCAGGAGCTTCAATGGTCAATGATATAAGCGGACTCAGGTTTGACCCTGATATGCCGAAGGTTGTCTCTCAGTATAAAGTCCCTGTTGTTATCATGCATATTAAAGGTAATCCAAAGACAATGCAGCAGAAGGAACCTGTATATGAAGCGCTGATTCCAGAGATTATGGATTATCTGAGGATGAGCATAAGGCTTGCCGTGAAATTTGGAATTGATGAGGATAAAATTATAATAGACCCGGGGATTGGATTTGGAAAGACTTTTGACCACAATCTTGAGATAATAAAAAACCTCCATGAATTTACTCTGCTTGAAAAACCAGTGATGATAGGGCCGTCAAGAAAAGCGTTTCTTGGCAAAATTCTCAATGATGCGCCTGCATCAGAGCGTCTCGAAGGCACTGCCGCAGCAGTTGCAATCTCGATTCTAAACGGCGCAAATATCATCAGGGTCCATGATGTGAAGGAGATGAAGAAGGTTGCGCTGGTTGCTGATGCGGTGAAGAAGGGAAAGGTTAAATAAAGGGTTCGAGGGTTCGAGTTTTCGTATTAACCAAATTAGCAGCCTTTAACCTTCCATATCAGCTCAAAATTGCAGATAATGACTTCCGGTTCGCCGGAACTGTTTTTCATAATCTCGCCATCATCATTTACTGCCAACAGAAGGTCATTGGTTTTCAGCAAAGAACCGTCATATCCTGCGTTTTTTAATCTCTCTTTTGCCTTATCCAGAAGTGTCTGACATTGTGCCTCATCAATAATCCCTCTGTATGGCGCTCTGGAAAGGTCTACTGGCGTGTATAATGAGTCACTGTGCTCTGCAACCCACTGGTCAGGGCCGTTGTACCAGCCCCTGATTGTGATGTAATTATGAGTCTCCTGAAGAATAGGATTGCCTTCGGTGTCGAGTATGTTTTTGTGAGACTCGTATTTTCTTAAATCAGTTGATGCCTCTATCTTTTTGCTTCCGGTCATATATATTGCTCTTACATAAACCGAGGGGATACCAAGCTGGTTCAGGGCAAGAGATATGGCAAATTCTTCAAACGGGCTGTTTATGCCGGACTGGCAGATTTTGGAATCGCAGCTTTCGTTGTCCTCGCCATTGGGCATTTCACCTACGCGTGAAGTTTTCCAGACAAGATGAATATTGTCTTTTGTTATCGTATAGAATACTTCCTTAATATAGGATAATTTTATGGAAGGAGTCTTTCTCCACCTTTCTGGAAGAAAATAATCGAATAAATGTGCGTTTTTTCCAACAACCCACAGGCTGCCGCCTGTGCTCTCTGCGCGCCCGAATATATAGGGCACGCCAAATATCTCCTGATAAGAAAGATGCACAGGCAAGGGGGTCGGCACAAAGCGATTTTTCTGGTCATCAAGGTACGAGTGTCTCCGCGTTGATTTGACCTCTTCTTCATGTTCCGGAGTGCGTGACAGGAGCTCATAATCAATCACTGAATATTTGCCATCATGCAGCAATTGATATAAGAGTTCAACCTGTTTCCCTGTGGCATCAATATTTTCTGCCCTGCCGATTTCTTCAATAAGCGCGGTGTCGGCCTCGCTGATTATTATATGCTCGGGCTTCATATCAGCAACCAGATACCCTTTTTTGTTGAGGTCTCCGATGGCCTTGTAGTTAATCTTTTTCAGATGGCTGATAATCTCAGTATGGTCCAGGTCTATATGCTCAAAAATTTCAATGAGATTATTTCCTTTTATCCATTCATAGATGAGCTTGTACTGTTTCAATATATCCAGGTCAATGCCAGGATGTTTGGCCCGTATCCGGTTGATTTTTTCCCGCGACCTCCCGCTTTGCCACAACTGCATCATTTCCGGCGGCACATAGATTGCCATGGGGCGCTGGGTATTGACCCTCATTTCTCTCGGGCCGTAGTAATTCTCCCGCATCTCTGTTACCAGGGAAAACTCTTCCCACGGGCTGTTGAACTCGGCATCGCAGAATTCCTGCAAGGTATGGGTATCCAGAGGAACATCTTCGCCAACGCGGCAGTTCTTGACAACAAGGTCAAGGCTTTTACTGTTGACCTCTTTTGTCGGGACCCTGTAAACAGAACTTGTGCCCTTAAGCCTTACTTTGTGTTCCTCGAACCAGTTTTTTTCATGCCAGTTTTCTATCTCGAAATGTTTTTCATAGGGTTCGGCAAAACGTGTGAGATACAGGTCTCCGCCGTCACTGGTTTTGGTATGGGCATACACAACCCCCAGCACATTAACGAGAGATTTTTTTGAGATTATTTTATCCAAGACGTGCCGCGAGTTCCTTAAGCTGCTTTTTTAAACTTTCAGGAAGGCGCTTGCCGAATGTTGCGAAGTGGTTCTCAATATCAGGTATCTCGGCCTTCCACTCCTTAAGGCTAACTTCCATCAGTTCTTTCATATTTTCGGATGATATGTTCAGGCCGGCCAGGTCAATATCTGCTTCTTTGGGCAGTAACCCTATCGGTGATTTTTCTGCGTTGACCTTATTGTCAACGCGCTCGCACATCCACTTAAGCACCCGGCTGTTGTCGCTGAAACCGGGCCACAAATATTTGCCGTCCTGGTTCTTTCTGAACCAGTTGACATAAAAAATCCTCGGCGCCTTGCTGCCGAGCTTTTCGCCCATATTGAACCAGTGCTGAAAATAGTCGCCCATATTGTAGCCGCAAAAGGGCTTCATGGCAAAAGGGTCCCGCCTGAGATGGCCTACAGCTCCAATATTTGCAAATGTGGTTTCAGATGCTGCGGTTGCGCCGAGGAAGACGCCGTGGTCCCACGAATACGCTTCATAGACCAATGGGACAACACTGCTCCGGCGGCCTCCGAATATGAAAATATCAATTGGAACACCCTTGGGGTTTTCCCAGTCTTTGCAGATTACCGGGCACTGTGCTGCAGGCGCAGTAAAGCGCGCATTCGGATGGGCTGCGTCTCCCTGGCTGTCAGGAGTCCAGTCATGGCCTTTCCAGTCAATGAGGTGTGAGGGCACAGCATCATTTATCCCTTCCCACCAGACATCTCCGTCGTCTGTCAGGGCACAGTTGGTAAAGATGATATTTTCCTTTATAGTATCCATGGCCATTGGATTGGTGTCATATGATGTCCCGGGCGCCACGCCAAAAAAACCGCTTTCCGGATTGATGGCATGAAGGCGTCCGTCTGTACCTATCTTCATCCAGGCTATGTCATCGCCGATGCATTCGCATTTCCAGCCTTTGATGGATGGCTGCATCATAGCCAGATTTGTTTTGCCGCAGGCTGAAGGGAATGCAGCAGCAATGTGATATTGTTTCCCTTCAGGATTGGTCAGCCGCAGGATAAGCATATGCTCTGCTAACCAGCCTTCTCTCTTTGCCATAGCAGAGGCAATGCGGAGCGCAAGGCATTTCTTTCCGAGCAGGGCATTGCCGCCGTAACCTGAACCATAGGACCAGATAAGATTTTCCTCAGGGAAATGGCTTATATATTTGTTTTCTATAGGGGCGCAGGGCCATTGAACATCTTTCTGCCCTTTTGCCAGAGGCGCGCCGATTGAATGCAGGCAGGGGATAAAATCTTCTCCGGCATCAAGGAGTTCCAACACCTTTGAACTGACACGCGTCATGGTATGCATGTTGCAGACCACATAAGGGCTGTCAGATATCTCTACCCCTATCTTTGAAATCGGAGAACCTATCGGTCCCATTGAAAAAGGGATAACATACATTGTGCGGCCCTTCATGCAGCCCTTGTAAAGGCCCTTCATGGTGTTTTTAAGTTCAGCAGGAGCAACCCAGTTGTTTGTAGGGCCTGCCTCATCTTTAGAGGATGTGCTGATGTATGTACGGTCCTCAACACGCGCCACATCACTCGGGTCAGAGCGGAAAAGAAAACTATTGGGCCGTTTCTTGAGGGGAATGGCGCTTCCGCTTGCCAGCAACTTTGCCATCATGAGGTCATATTCTTCTTTTGTCCCGCTGCATAAATAAATATCATCAGGCTGGCACATCTCTGCCACTTCTTTTATCCAGTTGTTGAGTTTTTCATTCTTGACAGCGCTGTTCATGTGTTCTTCTCCTAACTCAGCCTTATTTTTTCTCTTTATACTTTATATAAGTAAGCAGGGATTTAAATTCCGGACAAATGAAAATATTCTTTCTATATATCCAGAAGCTTTTTTATTATACGAATTCTGCTATAAGAAAATCCAGAGTCATATCTGCTGATATTTGACTTTTGCTTAATGGAACCATTATAGTTTTTACTACAACGGCGGAGATATTAGCTCAGGATGATTATGAATAGCGGGAAACTTTTATAGGATAAACACTTTGGATATTGCCAATATAATTCGAGATATAGTTCTTCTCGCTTTTCCTATTCTGATAGCCGTTACCTTCCATGAAGTTGCCCATGGGTATGTTGCGGACAAGCTTGGAGACCCTACTGCAAGGATGATGGGTAGGCTCACGATTAATCCACTCAAACACCTCGACCCTATTGGCACATTGGTTTTTGTCTTTACCAGAATGATAGGGTGGGCGAAACCAGTTCCGGTTAATCCTCTCAATCTCAGGAATCCTAAAAAAGATATGATGTGGGTATCTCTTGCAGGGCCTGCAACAAACCTAGCGATTGCCGTAATAGCGGCTATTATCTATAGAACGCTGCAGAGTCTTCCTATCGCGTTGTCCAATCCATTCGGGCAGAAGGTTCTAATTCCCGTAATTTTGATAACTTATTTAACCGTTACAATAAACATTGGCCTCGGCATATTTAATCTGATTCCTGTCCCGCCATTGGATGGAAGTAAGATATTAATGGGGTTATTGCCGCATAAACAGGCTGTGGCGTACAGCAGAATCGAGCCATATGGTTTTTTTATTTTAATCGGGCTGATTTTCCTAAGGGTTACAGATTATATCGTGTTCCCGATAATAATTTTCTTAAGATACCTTCTGGTGGGGCAGTGAACTAAACTCTAAAATGCTTTCCTTGACAGTCTCTCTCATATAGATTCATAATATTCCTATATTTCACTATTTACTAAACATGGAGGTTAATTTGGTCTATGACTCGTAGAGACAGGGTTTTAAGCGGCATGCAGGCAAGCGGTAAGCTTCATCTCGGAAATTTTATTGGGGCATTGCAGAATTGGGTGAGGCTTCAGGAAAAATATGACTGTTTCTATTTTATTGCAGACTGGCATGCCCTTACAACAGGGTATGCAAACCCGTCTGCATTAAAGGAATCAACTGAAGATATTCTGATAAATTTTCTTGCTGCAGGGCTTGACCCTGATAAATGCACAATATTCCTGCAATCAAAAATTCTCCAGCATGCTGAACTGCATCTCCTGCTTTCCATGATTACTCCCTTAGGATGGCTTGAGAGAGTTCCTACATATAAAGAACAACAGCAGGAACTTAAAGACAGAGACTTATCTACCTATGGATTCCTGGGTTATCCATTGCTTCAGACAGCAGACATCATAATATACAGGGCCAAGTATGTGCCTGTTGGTGTTGACCAGGTTCCTCATCTTGAGATATCAAGAGAGATTGCGAGGAGATTTAATAATCTATATAAAGAAGTTTTTCCTGAGCCTGAGGCTTTGCTGACCGAGTTTCCAAAGGTGCCTGGCATTGACGGAAGGAAGATGTCCAAGAGCTATGGCAACGCAATATATCTTTCTGATTCGCCCAAGGTTGCTGAACAGAAAATACTGACAATGATGACAGACCCTGCAAGGAAACGAAGGACGGACAAGGGCAGCCCTGAACTTTCACCTGTGTTTCAGCTTCACAGGATTTTTTCAACAAAAGAAGAACAGAACGAGGTTGCAGAAGGTTGCAGGACAGCAGGCATAGGGTGTATTGAATGCAAGAAGATACTCATAAAAAATATATTCAGGGTCCTTGAGCCTATATGGCAGAAACGTTCCGAACTTATTGCAAATCCAAAGCTTGTTATTGAAGTAGCGGAGAAGGGGACTGATAAGGCAAAGAAGGTTGCAGAGGAGACGATGAGAGTTGTGCGAGATGCGATGGGACTGAGGTAGGGGAAGGTTTTTAAAATGACTGCTTTTCGCTTGCTACGATATTTTTCGACAGTTCTAAACTCGCTCCGCTACATCCTTGAAACTTACCCTTCGGGCTCAGACAGTCAAGGCTGTGGCCGCTTCACTTCGCTAAGAACTGTTACCAAAAAATCTCTGATGCCGCTCAAAACAATCATTTTTAATGTGCTATTTGTTTTTATATTACTCTCTCATATCCCTGCCTACTCTTTCATGTCAGACACTGGGATAGCTTCCTTCCAGAAAGAAATTGCCGGTAAGCCTGTTGGTGAGAGGATTGCTTTGTGGGCTGAAAAATTTGTGGGCACTCCTTATGACCCTGACCCGCTTGGAGAATATGTTACTAAGAAAGTGATTGTTGCTGATGAGCGTGCGGACTGCATGTATTTGAGTTTCAGGGCAGTTGAACTTGCTATGAGCCTTACCCCTGAAGAAGCAGTAATCATTGCGCTTGATAAACGGTTTATAAACAGAGGTAAACTCGGCAATAACGGGAAAGTGCTTAATTATGAGGACAGGTTTCAGTACGGAGAAGATATGATTGACAGCGGCAGATGGGGAAGAGAGATTACAGAAGAGTTTGGAAAGGTTACAGAGATAACAGGTTCAAGGGGAAGGAAAAAAGTTAAGATGGTTTTAAAAGAAGATTTGTTAAAGAGTTTAAGAAGTTCAAAAAGTTCCAGCAGTTTAAATCTGAGGGATGGAGATTTTATTTTTTTTATCAAGGCAGTTGAGAAAAGAAAAGTCGGCGAGATAGTCGGGCACATAGGGATAGTAAAAACAGAAGTCAGAAGTCAGTCGGAGCGACCCTCAGTCGGGGACTCGACTCTACGAGTGGAGACCCGTATCGGGAAGTCAGAAGTCAGAAATAATGAAGAGCAAAGGGCAGAGAGCAAAGACCAAAGAGAAATCTATTTAATCCATGCCGGCGGGCTGAAGAACAAGGGAGGAGAGGTAAAAAAAATAAGGTTTTCTGAATATATAAACTCTATGCCTTTCATAGGCATAAGAGTCAGCAGATTTAATTAATACCGTTACAGCTTTTTTACCCTCTATTTATTGGCTCTTCTCTGATGTTTTGTCTTCTTGAGCAATTTCTTGTGTTTATGCTTGCTCATTTTTTTCTTGCGCCATTTTACAACACTACCCACTGAATCACCTCCTTATTAGCTGCAGGTTCAATAGTTTAAAAAGGGTAAATAGGTTAACTCAAAATTTTTACCTTTTTGACCTTCTTAACCTTTTTTACCTTTCTTTAATGCTTTTGCTGCTATATTCTTTTGCCTGATGCATGAATGCCTCAAGCTGTATCCCTGTTGTTGGAGATTCTGTCCCATCAAAAGGGATGTTTATGCTCGGGACGCCAAGATCTCTGTTCAGCCCCTGCATCAGGGCAGTTACTATTGTGCCGGGCATACATCCAAACGGCATTGCATTTATAATGCCGGAAGCCCCTTTTTCTATAAGGTCAACGGTCTTCCCTATGCTCAGTATTGTTTCTCCTTCAAAAGACCTGTGCAAATACGGCGAAGCCTTCCTCAATATTTCTTTTGTCTCAGGCTCTTTCAGTGTTTTAAGAAACCCCTTGAAGTATCCGGCATAGCGGTGTTCTATTTTCTTTTGAAAGAACGCTGTTAAAAGAGTATTCATGATAGCAGACCAGTCTTTTTTTAGCAAGGCTTTTTGAGCGGCTATATAGTTAACATAGTAAATCCATTCCTCAACAGGCGCAAGCCATGCAGCGCCGCCAAGCGCCTCAATCTTTCTTACCAGGTCTTCATTTGAGAATTTATTGCTTCTTACAAATATCTCGCCTATTATCCCTATCAATGGTTTTCTTTCTTTGTATCTCGGAAGGTTTTCAAAATCCCTGCGTACAGCCTCAAGAATATCTTCAACTTTGCCATCAGCCCCTTTTAACGAGGCATACATCTTTTTAAGATATTCCTGATAAAGAAAATCAGCAGAGCCCTTTTCTTTCTCATACGGCCTTGTCTCATGCAGGCACTTGGTCAACAGTTCAACGGCAATAATGCCTTTCCAGGACCAGAGTGTAAAATCCTTGCCGACAATCCCGAGGTCTTTATAAAACTCCGCATCCTGATTGGGTGAGAATATCGGGACATCAGAATAGCCGAGGTCATCGAGGGTCAGCCTGTGGAATACATTATATTGCCCAAACCTGCATGGCCCTGAACCTGACGGCATAAAGAACGCAGATTCTTTCGGCCGGAAATCAGTGGAGAGGACCCTCTTGAGCATATCGCCTGTTGTTACTGCACAGGGATAGCATTCCTTTCCTGATACATGCATTTTGCCTGTTTCTATTGTCTCGTTGTCAGACCTAGGCAATACCTCTGCACCCACTCCGCAGCGTTCAAAGGCAGCGGCAAGGGCAAAGGCATGGTCAGACATCAGGGGGAGATAAATAGTTCTTTTATGTAGTATTTTGCTCTGAGAGGATTTTTTTCGGCTGAGAGCTGGGAGTTGGGGGCTGGGAGCTTTGTTCCCTATGCTGTCGAGAAAGGCCTCGCACCTTGTTATTGCTCCGGCATCAGCGCTGTGTTCGTCTATCTCGATATGGAGGAAAGGTTTTCCGCGAAGTTCTTTTTTGAAATATTTCAGTATGAAAGAATCAGGGCCGCATGAGAAGTTCCCGATATAAACCGGATAGAGGTTCGGGTTTTCATTGATAACCCGCGCAGCCTTCAGTATTTTCTGTCCTGCCCTCCAGTACATATTGGGCCATTCAGCATCTAAATTGTGGTCATTGAGCGGGAGAAAATCCATAGGTATTGCCAGGACATTGAGGTCAGCGAGTTTTTTGGGTATATCGAGGTTCATCCCTTTGTCAAATGAATTGTAGGCACGTCCAACAATTACTATAATGGGGTTGGGAGTTAGGGGTTTGAGATTAGAATTTAAAACTTCTTTGCCTTTTTCGCTTATAGCATTATTAAAGTCTTTCTGCGCCAGTTCAGCTGTCGTGATTGCATTTTTTATCCTGTTCTTTCTGATGCCGAAAGATTTGAATGCCTTTAAAAGTTCGTCAATCATAAATTTTTTGCCGCGCTTTAGATTTACAACAGGACTTAATATTTTCATGCCTTTGAAGGCAATCTTTGATACATATGGGATAGTCTGTGTGTAGGGACAGGCGAATCCTCTCTCCAGAGATTCATTCTCTGTATTAAGATTTATAAAGCTCGGTATGAAAAGGGCATCAACCCCTGCATTAATCAAGTATTTTATATGGCCGTATGCAACCTTAACAGGAAAACACGTTTCTGAAAGTATGGATTCAAGCCCGAGATTCACTGTCTGCCTGTTTGTTTTAGGCGAGACCTCAACGTCAAATCCCAGTTCCCATAATAATGTAGACCAGAATGGAAGGTATTCATGGAAGTAGAAGATATAGGGGATGCCGATTTTAGTTCTGACTTCTGACTTCTGACTTCTGATTTCTGACTGTAGTTTAAGGTGTTCTTTCCACAACATCTCATCCCTGAAGGCAAAAAGGTCCGGGATTGATGAGGCTGTTTTTTTCTTTTTCACATCATATTTTTCGCATCTTCCGCCATAAAACAGATGCCCTTCTTCACCCTCTATCTTTACTCTGTTAATCTCGCATACATTTGGACAACCTTTACATTCAAATGATGAGACATTATATGACCGTTTTGACAGTTCAAAACCCTTGAAAGAAGTTTTAGGTAAGGATGAATGATGCACGATGCACGATGCATGACTATCTTGCATCTTGAATCTTGTATCTTGCATCATGTAGTCTCTTGCAATCAGCGCCATACCGATTGCGCCTGTGACATCATGATGCGGAGGGACTGTTATTTTTGTATCAAGATATTTTTCAAAGGCAGCAACAACCGACTTATTAAAGGCAACACCACCCTGGAAAAATATGTTTTCTCCTATCTTTTTTCCGGCAACGACCCTGTTTATGTAATTCTGGACAATTGAATATGCCAGGCCTGCAAGGAGGTTGTTTTTGTCGGCCCCGCGCTGCAGATTTGACATGAGGGAGTTTTCCATGAATACCGTACACCTCTCGCCAAGGCGGCAAGGGTTTTCAGCAGAGAAGGAAAGCTCTGCGAATTCATTTTTTATCTGGATATTTAATTTTTCGGCCTGCTCTTCAAGGAATGAGCCTGTGCCTGCGGCGCATGCCTTGTTCATCTCGAAATCAACAATAACCCCGTCCCTGAGCGATATATATTTCGAGTCCTGTCCGCCTATTTCAAGGATTGTGTCAACATTTTTATTAATGAACGCAGCAGCAGTTGCCTGCGCAGTAATCTCATTTTTTACGATATCAGCGCCGACATAATCAGCTATCATATATCTGCCTGAACCGGTTGTGCCCACACCCATAATTTCAACTTTGTCTCCAATCTCCTCTCCTATTTCTCTGAGCCCCTGCATTACGGCCTCTATAGGCCTTCCCGCAGTCATGAGGTATCGCTTTGAAAGCAGACGTCCGTTCTCATCTGTAATTGCAAGGTTTGTGCTTATCGAGCCGATGTCAATTCCGAGATAAGCAGGTATGCGTTCAGCGTTCAGCGTTTGGCGTTCAACGATTTTTTCTGACTGCTGACTGCTGACTGCTGACTGCTGACTGCTGGGCGTGTGCCTCTCAAAAAAATCATCTCCCTCTGTTATTAAGGGCTTATAGCCTGCTTCAGGGAGTTTGTCTGATTTTATGAAATCTTCAAGTTTTTTTATGTCAAATAAATTTATCCTGCCTTCATCCATGTCTTTAAAGGCAGCGCCAAATGCTCCCATCAGGTTAAAGTCATGCGGCACATAAAGTTCACCAAGTTCAAAGACGCTCCTGAAGGCCCTGACCATCCCCTTATTTGCAGCTACCCCTCCCTGGAATGAAACAGGAGTTTCTATTTTTCTTCCGCGCGAGATTGAACCTTTGAAATTCCGCGCAACGGCAAAACAGAGGCCGGCAACAATATCCTCTGTTGGGGTTGCAATCTGCTGAAGATGAATCATGTCTGACTTTGCAAACACACTGCACCTTCCGGCAATCCTCGGAGGTTTTTCTGTTTTCAGGCTCAATTCGCTGAATTCCTCGATTGTAAGGCGGAGTCTTTCTGCCTGCTGGTCCAGGAACGAGCCGGTCCCCGCGGCGCACACTGAATTCATGGAGAATTCTTTTACTACGCTGTTTTCGCCAAGAAGTATAAGCTTTGAATCCTCGCCGCCAAGCTCTATGATTGTCTTTATATGAGGGAAGAGTTTTTTTGTTGCATAGGACTGTGCAACGAGTTCATTGACAGGCTCCAGGCCCAGAACAGAGGCTATAAGCCTGCCGGCAGAGCCGGTGATGGAGAGTGAGAAATTAGCGGGTAGCGGGTAGCGGGTAGCGGGTAGTTCATTAACTTCAGAATTAGGGGGTAGCGTGTAGCGTGCAGTATTTATTTCACTGACAACTGATAACTGACAACTGACAACTGAGTTCAGCAGTTCAAGAGCTATCTTTAGCGGATGTCCCTTATGCCTTACATAATGGCCATCGAGCTTTCTGCCTTTTTCATCGAGCAGAACAAGCTTTACACTTACCGAACCTGCATCAAGACCGATAAATCTCATGAAAACTCCTTAACGTGTCAGTATATCAGTATAATTTGCAATAATTTTAGCATAGAAAAGAAGGAAAGGAAATATGCGGCCTTTCTATTTCTTTTTCCTATATTTCCTGATAAGCAGTCTGATAAACAGTAAAAGAGAAGGCACCTGTCGAGTTATAATGTCTAAGTTTCTGACGGAAACGACATTTCACCCT
>WPIF01000005.1 GCA_009773185.1 Nitrospirota bacterium
GGCATGGAAGAGAAGCTGAAAAAAATCTTCTCTCTGTATTATAAAAAACACGTTGAGTCAACGAGCCTTCGGTAACATTTTATTATGAGGCAACTGGACTGTATTTGAGCGGTTTTATTTTGCCGATAGTCCAACAACCCCCTGAGTCCCCCTTTGTTAAGGGGGATTAAGGGGATTGTAAGGCAAAATACCTCGGAGCGCAGCGAGAATGAGCGAAAATATTGCCCCCTCCTTCTGCATAAAAAAAACTCCTCGCCATCTTATAGCCGCTTGCTTTATACTTAGAATAAACAACAGGGAGAACTGAAATGTGTGACGTAAATGCATATATATTCAAAGACGGCAAAGAAGAACTCTATCTTGAAAATGTTGATGTAATAATGCCTGAGCACGGGAAAGTACTTCTCAAAAATCTCTTCGGGGAACAAAAGGTATTTGAGGGAGACATAAGGGAAATCTCGCTTTTAAAACACAGGATAGTCCTGGAAAAGAAATAGCGTTGACATTTTACTTCAAGGCCTGCTCATAAAACCTTTCATCAACTGAAAACCTGATTGTAATCGCAATAAGATTCTCCGGCATATTCAGTTCTTTCAGCCTCGTCATGTCTTTTTCCGATGTAACAATCCAGTCCGCATTATTTTTCTGTGCCTCTTTCAGAATATCATCAATGTCTTTCTGTTTGTATTTGTAATGGTCTCTGTATGTTTTAATGCCCGCGATATTGCAGCCGGTTGATGAAAGAGTCTTTTGGAATGAGTCGGGATTGCCTATCCCACAGAATGCAAAGAAGTTTTTGCCTTCTGCCCATTTCAACGGCATTGTCTCACCCAAATGCCCCTCAAATCTTAAAGGCCTGTGTTCAGCAGGAAATATAAGAGCCCTTCCATTATATGGCCTTATTTCTTCAATAAGGCTGCTGATTGCTTCCTGCCGGGTATTGTCTGTATTTGTTATTACTATGATATTAGCTCTTTTTATTTCCTTAAGCGGCTCCCTGAGCAGCCCGACAGGCAGAAGCCTCCTCGTGTCAAAAGGGTCTTCTGCATCTATAAGCAGAATGTCTTTATCCCTGAAAAGCCTCCAGTGCTGAAAGCCGTCATCGAGGATGAACAGCATTTTAGCTGATGGCTGCGAGCTGTCAGCTGACAGCTCTTTGATTGCAAACATGCCTGCCTCATACCTGTCCGCGCCTTTCACAATAGGGATGCCTCTTAACCTGTTAGCCATCATAAAAGGCTCATCCCCTGCATCCTTCTCATCCAGCAGCGGGCCTTCCCCTCTGCTTACAAAACATGGCCCCTTTGCCCTGCCTTTGTAGCCCCTTGTGAGTATGCAGGGGTCAAATCCCCTTTTTTTTGCTTCTCCGGCCAGCGCTATCGCAGCAGGTGTTTTCCCTGTGCCTCCGGTTGTTATATTGCCGATGCTGATTACTTTGAAGGGGAGATGCTTCTGATTCCTTAAGGAATAATATTTTTTTGCTGAATAACCGAGATAATATAGAAATTCAAATATTCCCATTCTTTAGTCCCCTGCCAGCGCTTTTCGAAATGCCTTTATATTATATATGAAAAAAGAGAACAAGTTTTTTGATATTGAAACTTATTCTGAATAAGATTCCTCTCTTTCGGAAAGCTCTCTGTAAATAAAAGATTTTGTGCATGAAGGCACTTGCCACTGCGCTGTGAATTTCACCTATAAAACAATAGGGTTACAAAGGCGCAATTGTTTCTCAATTACTACACGTAGTCCGCAAACAATACGGCTTCCTATAGCTGCCGATTTATTTTGTTCAAGAAGTCTGCACATTCTTTTGCATGAGTGATCGCAATTAAGTGCCCGGCATTTGAAATGATTTCGCACTCTTCTTTTGGGCAGGGAATCACATTGTCTTTCTGTCCGTGAATGCGAAATACTGATGCTGACGGGGCGTTGACCCCTGACCATTTCGGCAAATACAGGCACATTGCCCTTATGAATTCTGAATCAGTTTCTGCGAACATTTTAGCGATGATGTTTTCATGTTTTCCAATAAGAAGTTGAATAAATGATATAGGCGTTATAGCCGTAAGTGGTGCCAAAAGAGATAAAATGCCTTGAACTTCTGCAGGGCTCAAGGCACTCCCAATAAGAACAACCGCTGCGAGCTTCTTTCGGCGGGCAATTTCCAATGCTATCATGCCGCCAAGAGACGAACCACCCACGATATCGCCATCTCTTATGCTGTTTTCTTCGATAACTCTTTTTGCTATCTCCGAATATGTTTTCTCTTTGACATATTTCGGCCAGTCAATGAAGTTGATGTCGAACATCAACTCTGCACGGAGCGCATCGTACATTAAATGATTGGCACCCATTCCTGGCAGTAAGTACCATTTATTCATAATATTTATTATTTAACCCCCAACCATACGAACAACCTGCCACATGGCTGATGGTTTGAACGCAAGTATCTGAGATACTTCTACACAATTGGCATATCCACATTGCTCACAAATTGCTATGTTGTCTACGTCTCTGCAACACTTGAATATTTTATCTTTTGTGCCTAACTCAATTTGAGGAATAGGTCGTTTCCAGTCATTATTTCTTAATGCCTTATAAGCGGCATAGGAAAGAACAATGGGGTAACCACTTTTCTTGAGTTGCCATATATTATCAAGAAGGTCTTTTCTTTCTTCTACTGAAATGCCCTCTTTTTCAACAATCTCAGGCCAATGTGTGAGAAGGTTAAAGGATATACCCCTAAATAGATGCGTGTTTGTAGCTTCTTGGACAAATCTGTTTAAATGCTGAACATTGGCCTTGCTAAAGGTTATCGAGGCAAACACAGCTTCCGTTACAGCATTTTTTACATTTTCAAGGACCAAGTCATATGAATTATTTCTGATATGATTATGCACGTCTTTGGGGCCGTCAATTGTTACTATATAGTTGCACTCTTTTATCGTTAATGGTTTTGTGCCGTTCGTGAAAATAAAAACCTCATGAAATCCTATCTCCCTGGCAAATCTGACGAGTTCATCAAGGGTATAACCACTGTCCTCCCATACCATGGGCTCACCGCCTGTAAAGTATAATGAACGATGACCTCGTTGGTAAGCTTCAAGTATTGTTTTTTTTGCGTGGTTATACGAGAAATGATACTTCCCTGAATTCTTGCTTTCGCAGTAAAAACAGTTCAGATTGCATTTGTCGGTAATCACCATACCAAAGAGATAGGGCAACTCCTTTCTAAGAACAAAAGTCTTGAATCCATAGCCCAACCAGCTGAAAACTTTGCTTGCTGTCAAAGTGTTACCTCATGAGGCCATGGCTTATGGCGGCAACTTCCCCAAAGCCTGTTTATATAATTGAGGCTGTATTCGTTTTGTAACCGGTGAATCCAGTAGGCGCCTTTTTGTGTGACTCGATAGCCGCCGTTCTTTCTTTCCATCATACCTGCTAATTCGAATGTCTTTATAACATTTGAAAAAACTGACTCTAATGAAACATCATTCCCAAAAAGATCGCAGAAATCCTTTTGATATATTTTTAATTCATAAACACGCCAATATAACCAATAAGCCATCTCAAGGCGTTTGTCAATCGGCATAGAAAGTGTAATGGGCCGTTTGTTGGGCAGGGTTGATGCATAAGAGCGAACGTCAAATGTATTCACATAAAAATGCGAACCGGTCATTGACGCAGCACTTGGGCCAAACCCGATATAATGGTGCCTTGTTATTGAACTGAATTTCTTCTTTGCCGGTTTCAGCCAACTCCAAACCGCGCAACGGTGATAGCCTGACGCGATTGAACGGGAATCAGTAATGTTCAGCATAGAACGAACCATGTAACTGTCTGGTCTTTTTATTTCTCTTATTTTTTGAGATTGACCCAAGTCTGAATAAGGAAAGGAAAAGAGGGGATATGTACTGATTTGATCAGCCCCTTCCTCAATGACTGCGCGGATGTCCCCTTCCCAATCTTCGAGAGTCTGACCAGGAAGAGCAAACATCAGATCTGCGTTGACTGAATCAAATCCAGTTGCTATCGCTCTTCTAAGTGAATCTAATGCTGTTTTACCATCGTGATTTCTGCCTATATTTTTCAAAATCCTATCCGAGGTGGATTCAACACCTATGGATAACATGGTTACTCCTGCATCTTTAAGAGAGACAAGGCACTCACTGTCCATATTGGCGGGATGAAGTTCTATGCAGATATCACAGGTCAGAGAGAAATTCTGTTTCAGATGGTCCATGATTCTCAAGAGGCCCTGCAAATTGACTGTTGGAGTGCCGCCGCCGATGTACAATGAAACAAATTCACAGCCTTTGAGGTATGGGCTATATACTTCAATTTCTTCGTGTACCGCTCGTTCATATTGCTTAAATAGTTCCTCATCATATTCGATCCTATTGTAAGGACAAAAAGGACAAAGGTTTTTGCAAAAAGGGACATGGAGGTAAAGACCAACTCTTTTAAGGTTTATAGGGAAAGGTGGTTCGGCCGGGAGCATACGGAATCGGCGCCATTGCCCCGCAACCATTTTTTGAATTAGTGGCTTCCAGATAAATTTAGCAGGGATCATTTTTTATATCTATTGTTTCCGTTTTACGACAGGCATCAGCGGCGCGGGCGTTAGCCCGCGTCAGTCTGGATGCAATTAGAAATCATATCATGTTAAGAATACTCCAACATATACCTTTAATTACTTCCTGCATTTTAACGAAATCCAGAGTGTTCATTATATCAGTCTCTTGATGGTAATTGAGGTTCCTGTAGAAGGCGGTATCTGTAATCATGACAGCGTCATATCCGAATTTCCAATAGTTACGATGATCAGAAAAATCCACACCTGTTACAAACGATGGGGCCTTTAACGTTCTTACACCAACCGAAGTTGCACCCATGTGTTTAGCAATTTGCGCGGCAAAAGAAGATCTCCCAAAATTGCTGACAACTCCGATAAAATTTCCCTTGGATGGGTAAAATAGCCGAAGGATGGCTGATGGATAGGATTGCGAATCGTCTTTATCGGTGAAAAACCCTATCATTTCGAGGCAAATCATACCTTTCACATTAACGTTATTCTTGTGTAAAAATTCGGCATGCACATAACTTCCCATATGCATTGTTCCGAAGAAAGGGGGCTCTTCCAAAGCGTATGCGACGAAGTCAACCCGATATGGCAGCTCAGATTCATGCTTCTTCACAAAGCGAGCGATTTCCAGCAGACCCGCAATTGCACTTGCGTTGTCATCAGCACCAGGTTGGTTGTCACATACATCATAGTGAGCACCAACTATCAAACGACTGCGCTCCAGAGGGCCAACACTGGCTAAAATATTTACATAGGTCTTGCCTAAGACTACAAACTCCTGTTCTTTTGGCTTTAATCCATATTCTTCAAACTTCTGTGAGATGTAGTTTGCCGACCTCGTCATTGAGTCCAGATGGTCATAACTCCTCGATGGATTGATCTCCGTCAGATAGCGAACTGTGTTCTCCATGCTTTCAATACGGATATCAGGGTCTGGATAAGAGACGTGTCCATTTGCACATCCGTACGTCAATAGGATAAAGATGATAACCGCTATAGCATTTTTTTGCTGAATGACGTTCTTCATATTTTTAACATGATTTTTTATGTTGCTGCCACATTTTGATGGATTATATAAGGGAGACACGGTACTGTCAAGCACAAAAGTGCAAAAGTCAAAAGTGCAGAAGTCAGAAGTTAGCAAGCTGCAAAAGTAGTTTTCTGAAAACAAGACTACAGGAATAAAGTATTGCTTAATCGGCAATAAAAAATCATTCAACCTCCACTTCTTCTCTTTCCAAAAGTTCTCTGTAAATAAAAGGCTTTGTGCATGAAGGCACTTCAGGAGCAGAATAAAGCTCCTCAAGGTCAGTCTTCTTCATGTCCTTAAGAAAATTTACTATGCGCGCCAATGGCGCGTGGGTATTTCTGATGAGCGCCCACCGTACCATATATCTGCAGGACCATCTTGCATGGGCTGCTATCATGCGGATGACCTGCGGAGAGATATTTTTCATGCTGATAATTTTATAGATGTCCCCTTCAGTCATATAAGGGCTGTCAAGGCAGGCAGCCACAACCTCCTTCAGCCCTTCCTCAACAAGCTTCATAAGCACACTGCTGCTGGCCCTTTTTGCAAGCGATATCTTAATGCCCAGGGGGATTGCAGGGATTCTCTCGCTTATATCAGCCTCAATCCTCATCCTCAGGTTTATGGGTATTACTTTGTTCCTTGTCATATCGGCAAGGTCAAATATCTTCAGGGATTTTATAAGCGCAAGGGAGAGCCTCTGGGGGGTCTTCGGGTTTTTACACAGCGCCAGTTTAATCTTGCAGCTGCCTTTAAATCTTGCATTTATGGACAGGGCCTCGAGTATGTCAGGAGAAATATTTTTCCTGCCCGCAAGAATCAGGGCAAGGTCTTCCGTAAGGTTTTTGTTATAAATAAGCCTCGCAATAACCCTTGGAGAAGAATGATGCACAAGTGATTCCAGTTCTTCCTCGCTTGCAGTTGATGCCCGTTGAATATCCCTCTCCAGGTCTTTCATGTTTTTATTTTAACCTAAGAACCCCTTCGCTTTTGACATAAGCATCCTTGTTCTGATATTTTAAAGGCGGCGATGGGGTTCGCCATTAACTCCGTTAGAAGACACGGGGTAAACCGTCCTGATTATCAGGGCTGATAACTCCTACTGTATTAGCTGATAGCTGTTAGCCGTTAGTTTTAACTGACTGCTGAGCGCTGACAGCTGATTGCTGATAAGTAGGGGTTTTTTTATTTCTGGAGGTTTTTAAGTGGCAATAAGTCTTGCGTTGATAATTCTTCTGGGGCTTTTTTCAGACCATTTGTTCAGGAGAATAAAACTTCCGGGGTTAATCGGAATGCTCCTGGTGGGGATATTCCTTGGGCCTTATGTATTCAACGTAATAGACCCGGTCATACTGACAGTCTCATCTGATTTCAGGATGATAGCGCTGATAGTCATTCTCTTAAGGGCAGGATTTGCCACAAAAAAAGACACCCTGAACAGGATTGGAAAGACAGCGGCATTAATGGGCTTTGTCCCTGCTGTATTTGAAGGCGCTGCCATCACATTTATTGCGCCATTCTTTTTTGATATAAGCCTTCTTGAATCAGCAATCCTCGGGTTCATTGTAGCTGCTGTATCTCCTGCAATCGTTGTCCCGATGATGCTCAGGTTTATTGAAAGCAATAAAGGAGCAAAAAAAGGAATCCCGACACTCCTGCTTGCCTCTTCATCACTGGATAATGTATTTGCGATAGTAATATCTTCGGCCCTAATCGGAATGTATTCAGGCAAGGGCACAAACATCTTTATGAAACTTCTCGAGATACCTGTTTCAATAAGCCTTGGTATCGCACTTGGGGCCGCGATTGGTTTTGCATTGTACAGGGTATTTAAAAAATATCAGCCCAGGGCTACCAAAGAAGGGATGATTGTTATTGGCTCCGCAATACTTTTAACATGGGTTGAAAAAACTGCCAGGCCTTTTGTTGCCGTTTCAGCATTGTCAGGTGTCATAGCAATAGGGTTCATAATACTCGAAAAATCAGAACCCATTGCCCATAAGATATCCCGGAAACTCGGCAAAATATGGGTCTTTGCAGAGATACTCCTTTTTGTTCTTGTAGGAGCACAGGTTAATATCCATGTCGCATGGAACGCCGGCCTTGCGGGTCTCGTGATTATATTTATTGGCCTAATTGCCAGGAGTGCCGGAACATACATCTCTCTTATAAAAACCGGCTTTAGTATCAGAGAAAAGCTTTTCTGCATGGCCTCATATATTCCAAAGGCAACTGTTCAGGCGGCAATAGGCGCTGTGCCGCTTTCCCTTGGAGTTAAATCAGGCGATATTATTCTTGCAGTTGCGGTTCTGGCAATTCTTTTCACAGCCCCATTGGGCGCCATAGGTATGAATATCATTGGAGAAAAAGTTCTGGAAAAGTGATAATCTCTATTCGTGACTGATAAAAAAATTGCCGGCCTGGAAAGAAACGTCTTTTTCACAGGGCTTGTAAGTTTTTTCATGGACTTCAGCTCTGAGATGATATACCCGCTCGTGCCTATTTTCCTCAGTTCTGTTCTTGGTGTAAACAAATCCGTAATAGGATTAATAGAAGGTATCGCTGAAAGCACAGCAAGTTTATTGAAAGTATTCTCGGGCTGGTTTTCCGACAGGATAGGCAAGAGAAAAATATTCATGCTTGCAGGATACGGGATCTCTACACTGAGCAGGCCCCTAATTGCTTTATCTGCTCTCTGGGGGCATGTGCTTGTGTTCCGTTTTATTGACAGGTTTGGCAAAGGCATAAGAGGCGCTCCAAGAGATGCGATAATTGCTGAATCAACTCCGACGAAAGACCTCGGCCGCTCATTCGGTTTTCACAGGGGGATGGACACTCTCGGCGCTGTTGCAGGCCCGGCAGTTGCATTCATCCTGCTTTCTTTTTTTACAGGCAATTACCGTCTTGTCTTCTGGCTTTCAATGATACCCGGAATGATTGCGGTGATGGTAATAGTATTTTTTATTAGAGAAAGGGGTCAGGGAGTAAAGGGTCAAAGTTCTAAAGACTCTGACACTATGACACTCGGGCGCTCTGATACTGATACCAGCTCGCCCCCTCGCGCTTTTGACTGGCGCTTCAAGGCATTTGTGGCAATCGCAACCCTGTTTGCAATAGGCAATTCAAGCGATGTTTTCCTCATACTTAAGGCAACAGATACAGGAATTAAAGAAACGCAGATACCAATACTCTATCTGTCATTTAATTTTATATATGCACTGACCTCCATGCCCGCTGGAATTTTATCAGACAGAATAGGAAGAAAAAGGATAATGCTTGCAGGCTTCATACTCTTTGGTTTTATCTACTGGGGATTTGCAAATGCATCAGAGCAGAAACATATATGGGGGCTGTTTCTTCTTTACGGTGTTTTCATGGGGCTCACAGAAGGAATTCAGAAGGCATATCTCGGAACTATAATCCCTGAAAAATTTAAGGCAACAGGATACGGCATTTATAACACATTCACAGGTTTGGCATTATTCCCCGCAAGCGTCGCAGGCGGCTGGCTATGGGACAAATACGGGCCTCACGCAACATTTTATTACGGAACAATTACAGCCCTCTTCTCAGCAACGCTCTTTCTGACAGTATTCGGCCTGGATAAGCTTAAACAGAAGAGAAGCTGAAGCCTATCTCAAAAAAGCCTCGAATTTTATTATAATTACGCAGGAGACTGAGTTAAGTGGAAGAGATTAATGAATTAATACAGCGATACGGGCTTGAAGAAGACGGGGAGCATGTCATCATCCCCATAGGCGGCAACAAGCGCTGCTTTATCTTAAAGAGAAGGTACATACGCGTTGTATATTCCGAAACCCACTATGTTGATTACCCTCTGACGGAAGTGATAGAGGCAATTATAAAATATCCGGGGTTGGCCCTGAGTGAGGCGCTCTATCTGCTGCATGGTGAGATTGATACACAAAAGGATGAAGATCCAGAAAGATAGCCGCAGAGAGACTTTCTTGATTTTTATCTCAGAGCCATTTCTTTTTCCTGAAAAAGAAAAGCATTATTACTGCAACTATCAGCATCACAAGGACTATAAGCGGATATCCGAACTTCCATTCGAGTTCAGGCATGTGTTTGAAGTTCATGCCATAAACCCCGGCAAGAAAGGTAAGAGGCATGAATATAGTCGCTATTATGGTGAGCACCTTCATTACGGCATTCATCCTGTTGCTTATGCTCGAAAGATAGATGTCGAGCATGCCTGATACCATGTCCCTGAATGTCTCTATCGTATCCACTACATGGATTGTGTGGTCATAAATATCTCTAAGGTATATCCCTGTGGACAGATGGATAAGAGATGATTCTCCCTTTGCCATCGTGCTGATTACCTCTCTTAACGGCCAGACCGATTTTCTGAGGAAGAGCATCTCTCTTTTCAGGTTATGGATTTCACGTAAGACATTTCCTGTCGGATTTGTCACAAGCCTCTCTTCAAGGGATTCTATCTTTTCACCGAGCTTCTCAAGGATTATGAAGTAGTTGTCAACGATGGAATCTATCAGGGAATAAGCAAGGTAATCAGCTCCCATCTTTCTTATCTTCCCCTTCCCTGTCCTCAACCGCTCCCTGACAGGGTTAAAGACATCGCCTTCGTGCCCCTCCTGAAAGGATATAACGAAATTAGGGCCAAGGATAAGGCTTATCTGTTCTGATATTATGCTGTTTGTTCTGCTGTCGAGATTCAGCATTTTAAGAACAATATAAATGTAGTCACCGAAATCTTCTATCTTGGGGCGCTGGTCTGAGTTGAGAATGTCCTCGATTATGAGCGGGTGGAAGCCATAGCACTCCCCGAGTTTCTCGGGTATCTCGACCTTATGAATCCCGTCAACGTTTATCCATGTTACAGTCGGTTTGTCTTTAAAGGCAAAGCATTCCTGAATCTCGGCAATAACCTTTTCCTGAAAATTACCCTCATCGTAGTCTATGACTGTAATCTTTACTTCTTCCTTTTTCTTATCGCCTATATGAATAAGGCTGCCAGGAGGAAGCCCGGCCTTTCGAGACCTTTTCTTAATAAGTTCCGGCATATGGATATTCTATTACAAATTGAAAAACCGCGCTATGTGTAAGATTTATGATTAGATAGACGCTCCACTGATGATTTTATCGGTGAATGAATTGGAAAACCTTAAGATATAACTTTTACCACTTCCTCCACCCTCACCTTCTTAGCCTCTTTTGTCCTTCTGTCCTTAATCTCTACAAGCCCTTCTTTCAAATTTTTCTCTCCGAGGATTATCTGGGTCGGGATTCCGATTAAATCAGCGTCCTTGAACTTTACCCCTGCCCTTTCATCCCTGTCATCCATCAAAACCTCAATGCCCCTTTCTTTCAAGTCGTTATAAAGCTTCTCAGCAATTTCAACTGTCATTGAATCCTTCATATTCAGAGGCAGTATCTCAATATCAAAAGGCGCAATGCTCTTTGGCCAGATGATTCCGTCTTTGTCATTGTTCTGCTCTATTGCTGCTGCTGCAATACGTGCAGGCCCAATGCCGTAGCTTCCCATGATAACCGGTTTTTCACTTCCGTTTTCATCGAGAAAAACTGCCTTCAAAGGCACAGAGTATTTTGTGCCGAGCTTGAAGATGTTCCCTATCTCAATGCACTTTTCTATCTTTAATTCTGCCCCGCACTTAGAGCACTTATCTCCATTTTTTGCAAGATGAATGTCATGCCACTCAGCAGTGAAATTTTTTCCGGGCCTTATGCCTTTTGCATGGTAGTGCTGTTTATTTGCTCCGCTGACATAAATACCTTCTTTAAGGCATGAATCCGCTATGATTCTCACTTTCTGGTTCATCGGCCCGATGAAACCTGCCTCAACCCCTAAAATCTCTTTTACCTCTGTCTTTTGTGCAGGCCTGTGAGCGCCGATTATCTTCGAAAGTTTCTTTTCATGAAGTTCCTGGTCTCCTCTCACGAGCGCAAGTACCGGTGTATTTTCTGCAATAACAAGAATGCTTTTTATAAAATATGCCGGTTTGAGTTTTAGAAAATTGGATACTTCCTGAACTGTTCGCTTATCAGGCGTATGCACCTCCTCATACAGCCAGTCCTCAAACTTTATTTCTGATGGAACTGACAAGGCAAGTTCGACATTCGCAGAATATCCGCATTTATTGCAGAGCGCAACCTCATCCTCTCCGGCAGGGCTTGGCGCCATGAATTCATGAGAGACTGCGCCTCCCATCATTCCAGGGTCTGATTCAACCTGATAGAATTTTAAGCCGCATCTTTTAAATATCTTATGGTATGCACCTGCATGGAGCTGATAATTTTTTTCAAGGCCTTCTTCGTTTGCATCAAAACTGTAGCTGTCCTTCATTATGAACTCACGTGTGCGCAATACACCGCTTTTAGGCCTTGCCTCATCCCTCAGTTTTGTCTGTATCTGATACCATACCTGCGGAAGGTCCCTGTATGAGCGTATCTCCCTTGACGCAAGCCAGGTCATTATCTCCTCATGCGTCATCCCAAGGCACATGTCGCGGCCTGTCCTGTCCTTAAGCCTGAACATCTCATCTCCTATGACATCCCATCTTCCGGTCTGCTGCCATACCTCTGCAGGATGAAGAATCGGCATAGAGATTTCCTGGCTGCCTATTGCCTCCATCTCCTCTTTAAGAACAGCATTTATCTTATCAAGCACCCTCCATCCCAAAGGAAGGAATATATAGAGGCCGGCTGCAAGCTGCCTTACATACCCGGCCCGAAGCATAAAAACATGGCTTATCGCCTCTGCATCAGCAGGCGCCTCTCTCAGTGTCGGGATAAGCAATTTAGAAAATCTCATTATTCCTCCCAAAAAGCGTCATAGTATCATTCGCCTCAGGCGAACCCGCCGAGGCGGGGAGCAACTTTGATGCTTTGACCCTCTGACATTTTGATACTTTATTGATTGTTAGAGTAATGCATAAAAATTGTTTAGTCAAGAAGCCTGATTTATTGCGGGTTATTGACTTCCATTATGGTTTCTATATAGTGTAAAATTTAACCATGGCAGCAAAATTAGGTCAGATACTTATAGCCGCAGGGGTTATCGCTGAGGAGCAGTTGAGAGAGGCGCTGGTCCTTCAGAAAAAAAGCGGCGGGAGACTAGGTACAAACCTTGTCAAATTAGGCCATGTAACAGAGGATAAACTCGTCACTTTTCTGAGCAAGCAATATGGGGTCTCGGCAATAAACCTTGCTGATTACAAGATTGATACCGCTGTCCTGAAGCTCGTACCTGCTGAGATGGCAAAGAAGTATATGATGATGCCGGTGGCAAGAGTTGGCGCAACCCTGACAGTTGCAATGGCAGACCCTTCCAATGTATTTGCCGTTGATGATATCAAGTTCATGACAGGATATAATGTCGAGATCGTAATAAACCGGGGCTGCTGCCGCAGAGATACTGCAGGCAAAAGATTATACTATAGGAGAAGACGGAAATATTGAAGATATGCTTGGCGCAGATGAAGGCCCTACAGTAGACGTTGAAGAGTTTGACCAGGTTGTTGGAAGGGCCATAGGTGATGTTGAGGTTGTAGAGGAAAAAGAGGATGCTGAGGTCATAAGAGAGGTTGCTGCCCCGATAATAAAGCTGACCAATGGCATACTCTTAAATGCGATAAAGGCAGGCGCAAGCGATATTCAGATCGAGCCCTATGAGAATTCTGTAAGGGTCAGGTACAGGATTGACGGCGAATGCCGCGTGATAATGAACCTGCCTGCAAAGATAAAGGCTGCCCTTACATCAAGGATCAAGATAATGGCGCGCCTTGATATCTCGGAAAAGCGGCTCCCGCAGGATGGCAGGATTAAGCTGAAACTCGGGAAGAAAAAAGAGGTGGATTTCCGCGTCTCGACTGTTCCATGCCTCTTTGGCGAAAGAACCAATATGAGGATACTTGATAAAGGCAACCTTCAGGTAGACCTTACAAAGCTGGGCATTGAAGAAGAGCCTTTGAAGGATTTTATGGCAGCGCTCGAAAAGCCCAACGGAATGATCCTGGTTACAGGCCCGACAGGCTGCGGAAAGACAACGACGCTTTACTCTGCATTGAATTACCTGAACAAAATAGGCGTTAACGTATCAACTGCCGAGGACCCTGTTGAATATAACTTCCCAGGTATAAATCAGGTGGCTGTTAAAGAAGATATCGGACTTACATTTGCTGCAGCGCTTAGGTCCTTTTTAAGGCAGGACCCGGACATCATAATGGTTGGTGAGATACGTGATTTTGAAACAGCAGAGATTTCTGTTAAGGCAGCATTAACAGGCCATCTTGTTCTTAGCACTCTGCATACAAATGATGCCCCCGGCACCATAAGCAGATTATTGAATATGGGCATTGAGCCATTTCTCGTGGCAGCATCAACTGTCCTTATTGCCTCTCAGAGGCTTGTAAGAAAAATCTGCCCGCAGTGCAAGGAAGAGGAGAAGATCCCGGTGCCGGCCCTGATAAAATTGGGCTTTCCGGAAGAGGAGGCAGGATCTATAAAATGTTTCAGGGGGAAAGGGTGCCCTGCCTGTAACAATGCAGGATACAGGGGAAGGATAGGACTCTATGAGATTATGCCGATGAAGGATGAGATCAAAGAGTTGACGCTTGAGGGCGCCTCTTCAGATGAGATAAAAAAGGCTGCTGTCAGGCTCGGCATGAGGACGCTGAGGATAAGCGGTTTGACTAAAATAAAAGATGGCACGACTTCTGTGGAAGAGATAGTAAGGGCCACATTTGGAGACTGAAAAACAGGTTTCAGGTGTCAGATTTCAGGTATCAGTCTAAAACCTAATATCTATAACCTGAAACCTAAAATGGAGGAGATTTGGCAGTAAAATTAGGTCAGATACTTATAGCTTCAGGGGTTATCACAGAGGAGCAGCTTAAAGAGGCACTGAGCCTTCAGAAGAAAAAAGGCGGGAGGCTCGGCACAAATCTTGTCAAATTAGGCCATGTAACAGAGGACAAGCTCGTCACTTTCCTGAGCAAGCAATATGGCATGTCAGCAATAAATCTTGCTGATTACAAGATTGACCCGGCTGTTTTAAAGCTCATACCTGCTGAGATGGCAAAGAAGTATATGATAATGCCGGTGGCAAGGGTTGGCGCAACCCTGACAGTTGCAATGGCAGACCCTTCCAATGTATTTGCCGTTGATGATATCAAGTTCATGACAGGATATAATGTCGAGATCGTAATAAGGGCGAGGGCCTTGTCGCTGCAAAGCCGCAGCAACAACAAACACAAGCTGCTGCCTCAATGAAACTCGAGGCAAAAGATTACACATTCTCAGATACAGAAATGGCAGGCCAGGAAGATATGGGGGCAACTGATGAAGCCCCCACTGTAGATGTTGATGAGTTTGATAAAGTTGTCGGAGATGCGCTTGACGATATCGAACATGTCTCCGAAGAGGATGCCGGAGGAAAAGGAGAGGTCGAAGAGCCCATTGTAAAGCTTGTCAGCGGTATTCTTATAAATGCAATAAAGATAGGCGCAAGCGATATCCATATAGAGCCGTATGAGACTTCTCTCAGGGTCAGATACAGGGTTGACGGTGTACTTGCCCTGGCCATGAACCTGCCCCTGAGAATTAAAAATTCCGTGACCTCAAGGCTGAAAATAATGTCCAGGCTTGACATCGCAGAGAGGCGGCTCCCGCAGGACGGAAGGATTAAGTTAAGGCTCGGCAAGAAAAAAGAGGTGGACTTCCGTGTCTCGATACTCCCCTGCCTTTTTGGCGAAAAAACAGTCATGAGGATACTTGACAAGGCTTCATTGCAGGTAGACCTTACAAAGCTTGGGTTTGAAGAGAATGAACTCCAGAAATTCTTGGAGGCATTGAACAGGCCTTACGGGATGATACTTGTTACAGGCCCTACAGGAAGCGGCAAGACAACAACCCTTTATTCTGCCCTGAATTATCTCAATAAGCCTAATATAAACATAATGACTGCCGAAGACCCGATTGAGTATAACTTTCTGGGTATAAATCAGGTGCAGATGAAAGAAGAGATAGGCCTTACATTTGCATCAGCGCTGAGGGCTTTTTTGAGGCAGAGTCCTGACATTATTCTGGTTGGCGAGATACGTGATTTTGAGACTGCAGAGATTGCTGTTAAGGCAGCATTAACAGGCCACCTTGTTCTCAGCACACTGCATACAAATGACGCCCCCAGCAGTATAAGCAGAATGTTAAACATGGGCATCGAACCATTTTTGGTGTCATCATCTGTTATACTTATAATGGCACAGAGGCTTGCACGAAAGATATGCTACCAGTGCGAAAAGGAAGAGGAGAAGATCCCGGTAGCCACGCTTATAAATATGGGGTTATCGGAAGAAGAGGCAAAGACTTTTAAGTGTTACAGGGGCAAGGGATGCTCTGTGTGTAATAAAAGCGGGTATAAGGGAAGAATAGCGCTTTACGAAATTATGCATATTAACGACGAGATACGGAAGCTCGTGCTCGAAGGCGCATCAGCAGATGAGCTGAAAAAGGCCGCTATCAGAAATGAAATGAAGACATTAAGGATGAGCGGAATGACCAAGGTAAAAGAAGCCGTTACTACTATAGAAGAGGTGCTGAGGGTTACGGCTGGAGATTAAATAAAGTGCAAAATGAAAAATTAAAAATTTAGAATTTAAAGGGGAGAATCATGGCGACACTGTATGACTTGTTGAAGATAATGATTGAAAAGGGAGCCTCGGACCTGCACATAACAACAGGGAGCCCGCCAAGGGTCAGGGTTGACGGCAGGCTTATACCGCTGGACCATCCGCAATTGACCCCTGCTGATACAAAAACACTCTGTTACAGTGTCCTGACAGACGCCCAGAAACATAAGTTTGAGGAAAACAATGAGCTTGACCTGTCATTCGGAGTTAAAGGGTTAAGCAGGTTCAGGGGAAACGTCTTTATGCAGAGAGGCGCAGTCGCGGGAGCATTCAGGACTATCCCGTTCCAGATAAGAACATTTCAGGAACTGGGGCTGCCTGAGATTGTTAACGACCTTGTAAAAAGGCCCCGCGGACTGATCCTTGTAACAGGGCCGACAGGAAGCGGCAAATCAACAACACTGGCTGCAATGGTCGACAGGATAAACTCAGAGAGGCAGGACCATATCATCACGGTAGAAGACCCGATAGAATATCTTCACCCTCATAAAAAATGCCTGATTAACCAGCGGGAGGTAAATGCCGACACCGTATCTTTTAAGGCAGCCTTGCGGTATGTCCTCAGGCAGGACCCTGATGTTGTCCTGATAGGTGAGATGCGCGACCTTGAGACAATAGAGGCGGCCCTTACAGTTTCAGAGACAGGGCATCTGACGCTTGCCACACTGCATACAAATTCCGCTGTCCAGACAATAAACCGTGTAATAGATGTGTTCCCGCCCCATCAGCAGGAGCAGATAAGGACCCAGCTCTCTTTTGTCCTTGAAGGGATACTTGCCCAGCAGCTTATCTCAAAGAAGTCCGGACATGGAAGGGTTCTCGCAGTTGAGCTGCTGGTGCCGAACCCGGCCATAAGAAACCTCATAAGAGAAGACAAGATACATCAGATATATTCCATGATGCAAACCGGACAAACAAAGTCCGGCCAGCAGACAATGAACCAGTCATTATTCGAACTCTATACAAAAGGGCTCCTGTCCTATGAGGATGCAATAGGCCGCTCTTCAGTGCCTGAAGAATTAATTACAATGCTTCAAAGAATATCAACACCTGCTAAAGGGAGGGGATAAAAATGGCAACAGTATTCCAATGGTCAGGTAAAACTACAAAAGGTACGGTAGAATCAGGGGAGATCGCAGCAGCCTCAAAAGACGAGGTTATGGCACAACTCAGAAAGAAGAATATAACTCCTACTATTATCACTGAAAAAAAGGCTGCAAAAAAGTTATTCGGGGGCGGCGGCAAGGTTACGGATAAGGATATTGTTATATTCACAAGACAGTTTTCCGTAATGATAGACGCCGGACTGCCATTGGTACAGGCCCTTGAGATCCTTTCAACTCAGGTCGAAAATAAGGCGCTTGCCAGAGTGCTGGCCCAGGTCAAGGATGATGTTGAGGCAGGTTCAACTTATGCTGATGCCCTCAAAAAACACCCGAGGGTATTCACTGAGTTGTATGCAAACATGGTAGCGGCAGGCGAGGCAGGCGGTATACTGGATACAATCCTTAACAGGCTTGCAGCATATATAGAAAAGGCAATGGCATTAAAGAAAAAAGTTAAGGGCGCTATGACATATCCTATAATAGTTACAGTCATAGCAGTCCTGGCAATCGCAGTTATAATGATATTTGTTGTCCCTACTTTTTCGTCCATGTTTGCCTCAATGGGCGGAACACTGCCGCTGCCGACACAGATAATAATAAACATAAGCCATTTTATAGGCGGTTGGGGCGGCCTTATAACAGCTGGAGTGATAACAGGCCTTGTCATGTTCCTTAAGCAGTTCAGGCGCACGGAAAAAGGCCAGCTTTTAACCGACGGGCTATTTTTAAAACTGCCTATATTCGGGGTGCTTCTGAACAGGGTTGCTGTTGCCAAATTCACCAGGACACTCGGGACGCTTACAAGCAGCGGGGTGCCGATACTGGACGGCCTTGAGATAACAGCAAAGACAGCCGGCAATAAAGTAATTGAAGCTGCAATTATGGAAGTAAGAAAAGCTGTAACAGGAGGGAAAACCCTCGCTGAACCCCTCTCAAAGGCAAAGGTATTTCCGCCGATGGTCACCCATATGATATCCGTAGGAGAAACAACAGGAGCGCTTGATGCAATGCTTTCAAAGATCGCTGATTTTTACGATGAGGAAGTTGATTCTGTTGTCGAAAATCTTACAGCCATGATGGAACCGTTGCTGATGGTATTTCTTGGCGGTACAGTTGGTTTTGTAGTAATAGCAATGTATCTGCCGATATTCAAGATGGGAGCGCTCGTAAAGTAAAGCCAAGGAGGTTAAGGCTAAGGTTAAGGTTAAGGCTAAGGCTAAGGAAATTCTAAACCTTTACCTCAACTTTAACCTGTCTTTCCCAGATGACCGATAAAGTCCTGAGTAAAAAATTAAAGTCCCTTATCACAGTAAGGGTCATCTTTGTTACGTTATTGCTGGGCTCGTTCTTTATACTGCAGGTAGGATACAGAAATTTCCCTTATCCACGCGCTACGTTAAACCTCATAATAGCGCTCTATACCCTCACAATAGTTTATTCCATCTTACTGAACAGGGTAAAGTTGTATGCGTTGTTTGCCTATGCCCAGCTTTTTATAGATGCCTCAGCCATAAACATACTCATCTATCTCACAGGCGGAATTGAGAGCTGGTTTTCATTCATTATGCCGTTAACGGTGATGTCAGCAAGCGCGGTGCTGGACAGAAGGGCAGGCTATATAATTGCGACTTTTAACAGTATCCTTTACGGTATTATAATCGACCTCCAGTATTATAAACTTCTTCCAATAGAATACGATATGACACTGACTGAAAAAGCCTTCCTTTACAATATATTTGCGCACATATCCGCCTTTTATCTGGTAGCCTTCCTGAGCGGTTACCTGTCTTCACGGCTCGAAAAGACTACGCATGCCCTTGAACAAACCGATTCCGACCTCAGGGAACTCTCACTCTTCAATGAGGAGCTTATCGAAAATATCCCGAGCGGCATATTTACAACTGATACCGAAGGCCGCATACTTACATTTAACAGGGCTGCTGAGAATATAACAGGTTTCGGGAGGAAAATCGCCCTCAGCCGGAGCATAGATGAGATATTCCCTTTTATTGCGCGTGGCGTAGATATAGAGAGAATAGAGGGTGTAATAAGCCATCAGAAAGCAGGCGACAGGGTCATAAGCCTGACAATCTCGGAACTCAGAGATATTGCCGAAAAGAATAAAGGGTTTATCGGAATATTTCAGGACATTACCCAATTTAAAGAAATGGAGACAGAAATAAAGCAGAAGGAAAAATGGGCAGCCATAGGTGAACTTTCAGCCAATATCGCCCATGAAATCAGAAATCCCATAGCGTCTCTCAAAGGGTCAGTGGAAATGCTGAGAGAAAACATCGTGGCAGAGGAGCATAAAAAAAGGTTGATGGAAATAGCCTTAAAAGAAATGGACAGGCTGAATAACATAATTTCAGATTTTCTGACTTATTCAAGCCCGCGGCCTGCTGAATTCAATGCCTTTGACCTTAATCTCATGCTTGACGACACACTTGAATTACTTGCGCACACAGCGCCTGTACAGGATAATATCGCTATCAGAAAAGATTTTAATGCGCCGCCAGATGTATATGCCGACAACCAGAAACTGCGACAGGTTTTCTGGAACCTCGGGATGAACGCAATAGAGGCAATGCCTGAGGGGGGAGAGCTTTCGGTCAGCACAAGGGAAAACGATAACCTTATTGAGATAATTTTTCGCGATACCGGTGCCGGCATATCACAGGAGAATATCGGGAAGGTATTCTATCCTTTTTTTACTACAAAGGATGGAGGCACCGGGCTTGGCCTGGCCATAGCATACAGGATTATAGAAGAGCATAATGGTAAGATAAATATCACCAGCAATAATAGCGGCACAACTTTTAAGGTTATAATACCCTATGTCAATGGAAAAACTTAATAAGGGCCAGATTCTGATTGTAGAGGATGAAAAGAGCATGAGGGAAGTTCTGAAAATTCTTCTCGCAGGCGAGGGCTATGACGTCACTGCCGCTGCTGACAGCGTTGACGGCATGAACCTGCTTAACAGGGATATCTTTGATATGGTGATTACAGATATTAAAATGCCGAAAATAAACGGTTTTGAGATACTTAAAAAAGTACGGGAGATATCCCCTGATACTTTAGTAATTATGATAACGGCATTCGGAACAACAGAGTCTGCAATAGAGGCAATGCAGCTGGGCGCTTATGATTATATTCATAAGCCGTTCAAGATAGATGAAATACGGGTAGTTGTTAAAAAGGCACTCGAAAAACGCAAGCTCCGCGAAGAAGTTTCGATACTCCGCGAGAAGATAAAGACAACTTATGAGCTCGGACATATCTTCTGGAAAAGCCAGAAGATGCAGGAGCTGCTGAATGTCATGCCCAGAATAGCTCAGAGCAATTCCAATGTCCTTGTAACAGGAGAAAGCGGCACCGGCAAGGAATTGGTCGCAACCGGGATTCACAACCTCAGCCTCAGAAAAGAAAAAAATCTGGTTGCCATAAACTGCGCTGCCTTCCCTGAGGGCCTGCTGGAAAGTGAACTCTTCGGGCATATGAGAGGTGCATTCACAGGAGCTGCCTATAACAAGCAGGGGCTTTTTGAGATCGCTGATGGCGGAAGTATTTTCCTTGACGAGATATGTGAGATGTCAATTAATCTTCAGGCCAAGCTGCTGAGGATTCTTGAAAACAGCACTTTCAGGCGTGTTGGCGGCACAACAGATATCAAAGTTGATGTAAGAATAATCTCTGCGACAAATAAAGACCTTAAGGATGAAGTTGCATCAGGCAGATTCAGGGAAGACCTATACTACAGGCTAAATGTGGTGCCTCTGCATATCCCTCCTTTAAGGGAGAGGAAAGAGGATATCCCCCTGCTCGTAGACCACTTCCTTGTAAAGTTCTCTCCCCTATTAAAGAGGCTGGTAGCCCCCGAGGTAATGAAGCTTTTTATGGAATATCCGTGGAAGGGCAATGTAAGAGAGCTTGAGAATGTCATAGAAAGAATATTGTTATTGACAGACAGGGAGGAAATTGCTGCCGAAGATGTACCGCAGGAAATTTATAAGCATTCAGAGGATATGAAATATATCCCTGATCTGACAAAAGAGGGAGCAGATTTAGACTGTATTATCGGGAACATCGAAAAAAATTATCTGCAGAATGCACTTAAAATGGCAAATGGAAATAAGACAGAGGCGGCAAAACTGTTAAATCTTTCCTTCCGCTCATTCAGGCACAGACTTTACAAATATGGTATAAAATAAGGCTATGAAACTTGGTGAGGTCCTGGTCAAAGAAGGTCTTATTACAAAAGAACACCTGAGGCTCGCCCTTGAGAGGCAGGTTATCTTTGGAGGAAGGATAGGAACAAATATTGTTGAACTGGGAATCCTTACAGAAGATGAATTTACAAGATTTCTCAGCCGTTATCTCAAGATTCCTGTGGTGGAGTCTTCACAGTTAGCCGGACTGGACGAGGAGACCCTTGCGTCAATCAGCAAAGAGATGGCAGAGAAATATAAGGTCATCCCGTTCAAAAAAGAGAAGAACAGACTTCATGTAGTAATGCTCGACCCCAAAAATATGAATGCAGTGGATGAATTCAGGTTTGTCAGCGGCTATGACATAATACCCTATGCCGCTTCTGAACTCAGGATACTCTATGCGCTTGAAAAATACTACGGGGTTAAAAGAGACCTCAGATATATAAGTATCTTCGACCGCTTCGAAGAAGAGGAAAAACCTGTTGCTGCCACAGATACCGGGGACCTCAAAAAGATAAAAGAGGCATTTGCAGATGTAAGAGAAAAAGAAGAAATCGCAGGCCTGCTCATAAGCGAGGCTCAGAAAGCCGCAAAGAGAGTGGCCCTTTTCATAGTAAAAGGCAGTAATGTCTCAGGGTGGAAATCAAAGGGCATAAGTGTTGAAGGGGTTGAGATTAATACAACTCTCCCATCAATATTCAATGAGGTGCTTGCCAGAAAGGCTTACTACCGGGGGCCGGTTCTCAAGATACCTGGCAATGAAGACCTTATAAAAATACTTTCAGGGACTCCTCAGGACAGTCTGACAATGCCCATTAATATAAGAGAGCGGGCCATAGCATTGCTTTATGCCGATAACGGAAACAACTCGGTACTTGACGCAAATTTAAACTATCTTAATACACTTGTTGCAATAGCCTCTATTTCATTTGAGCTGTTAATCCTTAGAAAAAAAATAATGGACATGTGAACTGCTCCATTACATTTTCCCTCTTCCATCTCACTGAAATTTCCACAATTTGGTCATGAAACTTTATTGACAATATTTCATTGTTTCGTTTATCATTTTGTTGATTTGGGTAAATACTGCAAGTCGTCAAAGGGGGGACTTTGGTATTTAGTTCTCGCAAAGGAATAAGATTTAAAATATAAGACAGAAGGCCGCAGCTATTAATAGTTGCGGCCTTTTTATTTTCATTCAAAGGGAGGTTTCATGAAAAAGAATAATTATTCGAGATGTTTACTTCTTGTTTTAATATCCCTTGCTTTAATAACCTTTTCCTTCAAAGACTCAGTCTATTCAAAAAGCGACACCTCAGGCACTCCAGTCGAATCAAACCCCCGCGGTATAGCAATTAATCCAGCCACAGACATTGCAGTTGTTGCAAATGAGAAGGCTGATTCTGTATCAATTCTTAGTCTCGAAACGCAAGGAGTCCTTTCAACTATATCTGTTGGCAAAGCACCGAGGGGAGTTGCAATTGACAAAGAGCTTAATCTTGCAATAATAGGAAACAGCAAAGACAATACGATATCAATAATAGACCTGAGCTTGTATTCGTCATTCCGGCTTGACCGGAATCTTTCGGAAGGATTGCCGACAAGCGGCAATGACATAAGAGTGCGTGCAACCATCGCTGTTGGTAAAGAACCGGAAGGAATTGCAGTAAACCAGCTCAATCACACAGCCATTGTAGCCAATCATAAAGACAACACAGTCTCAGTTATTGACCTTACGACTAATTCGGTTATAAGAACAATCCCTATAGGACAGGAACCAAAGGATGTAGCAATTGCTCCAGAGCTTAACCTTGCATTGGTTGTAAATGAAAAGGACTACAATGTCTCAGTCATAGACCTAAATACATATCAGGTAACGGGCACAGTTCCTGTTGGACAGAAGCCACAGGCAATAGACATAAACCCCGAAACACACCTTGCAGCAGTGGTTAATGAAAAAGACAACTCAATCACAGTCATAAACCTCCTTAACTGGCAGACAACCGTAATTACAGTCGGAAAGCATCCAATAGCTGTAGCAATAAACCAATTAGACAACCGTGCCCTTGTCATCTGCGATGAAGACAGAACCCTGCTTCTCATAGACCTCAACACAAACATAATCACCAAGACCTATCCTTTAAACAAGCTCCCAAAAGGCATAGCAGTCAACAACCTCACAAACATAGCAGCAATAACAGATGACAAGACAGACAGCCTGACTTTGATACAATTACCGAATCCTGTTCCTGAGATAATCTCAATAAATCCTGATACGCTCCTTCGCGGAAGCAATGAAACCATGATTACTGTCGGAGGCTCAGGATTTACAAGGTCTTCCTCTGTTTCTCTTCTAACCCCTAATCCCTATACCCTGACCCCTGTTTTTACAGACAACCATAACCTGCAAATGACAATTCCCAAAGACCTGCTGACAAATGCAGGGACATTTCAGATAACAGTAACAAATCCAACACCCGAAGGCGGAATATCAAGCCCTGTAAACTTACAGATAAATAATCCAATCCCATCCATATCCATGCTCGATCCGATAGAGACAAAGGCAGGAACACAATCACTTACGCTCACAATCTACGGCGCAGGGTTCTTCGATGATACGGAAATATACTTTGGAAGTACAAAGAAACCGATAACTTACATAAGCCCCACAAAACTCCAGCTTAACCTCACACACGAAGACCTGAAAATAGCAGGGCAATATGAAATCACGGCTAAAAACCTTCCACCGGGTGGAGGAACTTCAAACAAGGCTGTATTCACAATAAAACCATCCCTTGAGATAACAATAACCTCGCCAACAGATGGAGAGACAATAAACAAAGCAAAGACAATAGTAAAAGGAACCTTTAAATCAGAGACAAGAGATATTGGAATTACAATCAATGGCATATTGGCTGAAATAACTGGCAACGACTGGATAGCCAACAACATATCTCTTACAATCGGAGCAAATACAATCACGGCAACAATCAAAGATAGCGAAGGCAATGTTGAAACTGCATCAATCACAATTAACACAACAGATACAACCCAGCCTGTAACCCTCTCAGCCAACATCACATCCGGTATTTCGCCATTAAATGTATTCTTCTCTACCTCTACCTCAACCTTTTCTCCTGTTTTGTACAAGATGGACTTTGAAGGAGATGGGATTGCCGATTACACAGGCGCAACCTTTGAAAATATAACCCACACATACACCCAAGAAGGAATCTTTTATCCAACAGTTACAGTCACGGATGAACAGGGCAACGCTTATTCAGACACGATTGCGATAACAGTTCTCTCAAAAACTGAGTTGGATACTTTGCTTAAAGGGAAGTGGGAGGGGATGAAGGGAAAATTGCTGAATAACGATATCGAGGGAACTCTAACATATTTTGGGCAAAACATATCTACGCAAGAGAAATATAGAAAGGTGTTTGAAAAATTAAGCAATCGTTTGGTAGAGATTATCAATAACATGCCAAACATTACACTCTTAGAACAACAAGGTAACATTGCTCAATATTTAATTATTCGGATAGAGCAAGGCAAAGAGTTTGGCTATTACATTTATTTTGTCCGTGAAACAGACAGAATATGGAGGATAAGCACATGGTAACTATCAATATAAAAACAAACAAGTTAACCATATTAATCATATTTATTTTATTTTGCATGACAATACTTCCTTTAAGGGATGCATTTGGTTTTATTCTTGACCCATCAAAACTGCCTGATGAATATTCATTTACAGAAATTAAGGGAACAGTTATTGATGCAGAAACCAAAAAGCCGATTGAAGGCGTAGTGGTTGTAGCGCTTTGGAAAATAAATTGGCTGGGTAGGCCGGGGGTTTATTATGAAGGAGGCACTGCCAAGGTTATTCATGCAGAAGAAGCTGTTACAGATAAGAACGGCAAATATACAATACCAGCGTGGGGGCCGATTAAAAGACCCAAAGAGTGGGCTTTCAATGGGGCTGACCCTTCAATAGAATTTTTCAAGCCTGGGTATAGTGGAGAAAGATTAAGCAATTATTTTTGGCTCTCAAGCTGGGTTTCGAGGGGCATCAAAGAAAACTATACATACTCCAAGATTCGAAAATCCTACTGGGATGGAAAAGTTATAGACCTTGAACCGTTTATAATCGGCAAGAAGATTCCGATAAAAGACCGCTATTATACTAAGGAAAGAATAAAAAGATACGTTATCGCTACGCAACACATGTGGGAATCTGAACTTGATTTTATCAGAGGTATTTTTTATCAAATAGAAGATGCCGATAAAAAAGAAATTAACGAGATTCCAATAGAGCTTGCTCCTTACATAGAAACCCGTAAGGTGAAGAATCTGTTAAAGGTTTTTGCAGAAGAAAGGGAAAAGACAAGCAAACCTTTACTCTATGATATACCTCAGAGGTTTGAGGATTATTTAAGGGAGATAAAAAATGAGAAATAGATATTTGAAAATATTCAATGCCTTTTTACTTCTTTGTTATTTTATTATTATTCCGAATAATCTTTTTGGTTATGACAATGAAAAAGATGGAGTTCATGAGAGAATCTCACGAAATGCATGGAAAAAAGCAATACAACAAAGAGATTTTCTTCAAGACTTGGGATTAACAGAAACAGGACTTCTTACAGGTAAAAAGCCAGTGGACTGGATTGCAGAAGGGAGCAGGGTTGAAGATAATTTACCAAGGCCAAGGCATCATTTCTATGACCCTGTAAGTAAAAAAGGCTTGCATGACACTTGCGGCTTACCTTTTATTGGAGGATATCCTTCCCCTAACTGGGCTTTGGGGATTGAAGGCGGCAATGAGTGGGATATTAAGGATGCAAGAAAATATGAATACATAGCCTTAGCAGGCAAAGATTCCGGCGGAAACATTGTCCAGGATGCTCAAGACGACAATGGAAGAAAAAAATACTTCGGCATGATGTTTAGAGCCTTGGGACAAGTTATTCACGTGCTTGAAGATTCTGCCCAGCCAGAACACGTAAGAAATGATGCACATGTTTTTCCATGGGATGTAAGTCTCTATGAGAATTATACTTTTGAAAATGTAAAGGAACTTGATTATACGGGTTATATTTTAGTTAAGCTTCCTTCTTTTTACAGCTATTTTGATACAGGCGATGGAAAAGGTCTTTCAGAATTTACGAACAGAAACTTTGTATCTCGAAGCACCAATTTTGATGATAGGGGGTGGTGCAGGCAAAAAGCCGGTATCTATGCTGAACCAACACCAGACTATGCTCATGATGAAGACGAAACTGTTCCGCTTCCTGAAGGTGGAACAAAAACATTTGCTGTGCACTATATAGGCAATAAGGTTAATGACAGACTGACAGGTGAGGAGATAAGAAACGATTACCTTTCTGCTCTCTCATGGTGGAATTTTGAAACTGAGAGTGAATATAGTGAGAAAGTATATTCCCTAAATGATAAGTGTTACGATTCGATGGCAAACTTTACAATCCCCCGCGCGGTCGGCTACTCGGCAGGGCTGCTTAATTATTTCTTCAGAGGCGAGATGGATATGGAAAAAGACAAGGACAATCCAGACCAATACAACATCAAAAACCTTTCCGGTGAAAGCATGTCCGGCACAGTCAGAGTCTTATACGACGACAAATCAGGCAACAGGAAAGAGGTGTGGAGCGGCGATTGGGGAACCGGTAGTTCACCCATAAAACCTAAATGTAAAAAATCCGGCGTAACCTTTACAGCGCCGACTGACGCAGAAGAACCCGGCAAATACATCCTTGTGCTTGACAAAGGGAAAATAGGAGAAGAAGAAGGAGCAGTGGCTGGAAAGGTTATTAATACCAACACAATGCCAACCGGCAGCGCTGCGCCTGCGATAACCGGTTCCAACACCGCAGACGATGGAAACTGCTATGCTGCGGGCAGTGGAACAGGCCCATATCAATGGAGCATCTCAAAAGGAACAATTGATGAAAACGGCTGCATAACAATAACAGGCCAATGCGGAACAGCAACAATAACAGTAACAGACGCATGTGGAAATACAGGGACAAGAGACCTGCAACTGCCTGACACACTTGAGATAACCGGGCCTGATGCCGGTTGCTATGCCGTAACAGGAACAGGGCCGTACATCTGGGATATTACAAAGGGTTTGATTGATGCCAAAGGCTGCACAAACCTCAAAGGCCAGTGCGGGCAAGCAACAATAAACGTAACAGACGCAAATGGCTGCACAGGCACAAAAGAACTGAACATACCGGCAGAGGAACTCACAATCACCGGTTCGGACACAACAACAAGAAACAGCACAAAACAATACACGGCAACCGGCTGCGGACAGGTAGAGTGGAGTATATCGCCGCTAAACAAAGGAGCAACAATAACCCAAATTGGCCTTCTCACAACCACCGGCACAGCCTGCGGGTCTTTTACAATAACGGCAAATTGTCCAACCTGCGGAACTTCTGCAACAAAGGATGTGAGGGTAACGGATGCGGGGATGTGGCTTGATAGAGGGCCTTACCCAGTTACCTGTAAAATTAAGGGAGGTACGTATTGGAGTGGGTGTATTGGTGAACTGCAATATAAAGGTAAATACAGGTATGAAGTTAGTTCTGAATGTGTAAACTCAGCCATGATTATATCAGGCGATTGCACATCTTTTGCGTCTGCTTGTAATTGTCCTCCTCCAGATTATCCTAAAATCTCCATTTTAGTAAGCTGGGCAGACTATTACTGGGAATGGGTATGTCCATGAAAACTAAACAAATAAAACAGATAATCACTTTCCTCTCAGCCTATCCAAAAGACGTTGTAGAACTTGGAATTGAGGCTTGGAGGACAGAATGAGAGCTAGAACTCTAAAATTTAAAAATATGTTAATCTTAAACTTTGAATTTCAGAGAGGGGGTAGTTTATGGCGGAAAAACCCAGGATTTTAATTGTTGACGATGAGGCTGTTGAACATGGGTCGCCGCAGGAAACAAAAAGCAAGAAGGCCGACGATTTCCTTATACCCCCATTACATTTTTGTCCTTACATGCCCCTGAAATTTCCCCAATTTTGCCCTTGACAAAAAACATTCTTCTTGATAGTGTTATTGCAGTTAATTTTGTATGCAGGTTAAAAGTCTTAAACTCTTAACTCAAACAATGAAGGGGGGGAAATAAATGACGAAGGCGGAGCTTATCGACAAGATAGCTTCAGGTGCAGGGCTCAGCAAAACTGACGCATCAAAGGCGCTTGATTCAACTCTAAATGCAATTAAGGCATCATTAAAAAAAGGGCAGAAGGTTACGCTTGTGGGATTCGGTACATTCTCGGTCTCAAAGCGCAAGGCAAGGAAGGGACGCAACCCGAGGACAGGTCAGGCGATAAATATTCCGGCAGGGAAGGTGCCTAAGTTTACATCCGGCAAGGCATTCAAAGACGCTATTAAATAACGCAGTCATAGATACCTGAATTAGAGGGGGCAGTTTCAAGACTGCTCCTTTTATTTTTTGAATAAATCATCAAATCTTTTTTTTGTGTTGTCTGTTTCTTTCGACGACGCTGCTTCTCCTGTTTCTTTTCGCCTTGGCGAATCTTCGGTAAACACAAAGTAGTCGCAGAAATTTGCCTTATCCCTTGTCCTCTGAAATTCTGCCTTTGGTTCAAGACATTTATTATGGGATGTCATGGAGTAAAATCTGCAGTTCAGGCATATATGCAGATCTCCTCCACATTCAGGGCATGCGGACTTTCGTGAGAAGTATTTATCAACCTCTATATTTTTTTTGCATAATGCACAGGCCTTCACTGGCCCACCACCTTTAATTTCCCCCTGATGAACCTCTCTTCATCTTCCCTGCCTTTCACCAGCCCTCTGAGCTTCTCGTCAAGAAGTTCCTCAAGGAGTATTGAATAAACAGGCCCGGGCTGAACCCCCATTTTTTTCAGGTCATCCCCTTTCAAAACCGGCCTTATCTTTCTCAGCTCTATAAGATATTGCGATATTGATTTCTGTTTTTGTTTATCCCTGCTGACAGCCATGGAAAATAAAAGCACTTCAAGGCTAATGCCGCTGAGGAGATGATATAAATCAACAGGATTATTCAATGGCAGCCTTCTCAGCACATCCTTTGACTGAGCTATGCCTTTTATTATCAGCTCGCTTACTTTAGGAGCAGCAGACAACCTTTCAATGGCATCCTTAATTTCTGCCTCATTGAGGCCTGATAGCAGAGCCATCAGATAGAGCGCCCCTCTGTCAGGACTTTCTTCAAGAAAAAGAAGGTTAAACCATGCGCGGGTTTCGAACATTGACTGGAGCGTTGATTCAAGCTCGCTGCTGAATGCAAGGTTCGGATGTATCACCTTCAACAGGCCTAGTTCTGAAAGCCTCCTGAGCGTCTTTACCGGTTCTGTCTCATTAAATGCAAGCAGAAGCTCTTCATACAGCCTTGTCCCTGAGAGCCTGTTAAACAGATTCATCTTGATGGTTGATTTAATCAGATTCTCTGTATGCTTGCTCAGCTTGAAACCAAACCTCTCGGAGAATCTCACCGCCCTGAACGCCCTTGTCGGGTCCTCAATAAAACTAAGGTTGTGTATAACCCTTAAGGTCTTTTCCCTTAAATCGCGCTGCCCTCCGAAAAAATCCATCAATAATCCGAAATCTTTAATGTTGAGTTTCACGGCAAGCGTATTTATTGTGAAATCCCTTCGATAAAGGTCTTTTTTTATAGACGACGTCTCTACCGTAGGAAGGGCTGCCGGGGATTCATAATACTCTGTCCTTGCACTTGCTACATCAAGTTTAAGTTTATCTGCAATAATCTTTGCCGTGCCAAATCTGTCATGGGTCCTTACCTTTGCATGCAGCCTCTCGCCCAATACTTTAGCAAATGAAATACCGTCGCCCTCCACAACAATATCTATGTCAAGATTTTGCTCTCCCCTCAGCAAATCCCTGACCGAGCCGCCAACAAGGTATGCATTAATCCCGGCCTGGTCTGCCACCTCTCCTGAAAGTTTCAGCAGGTCATATATCAGGGGGGGGAACTTTTCTCTCAGCAGCAGGGCAATATTTCTTCCAATGGATGGCTTTTCTTTTGCCTCGGATTTTTCGAGCCTGCTGCGCCTTAAAAATTCCTCGTACAAGGTCCTGAGAAGGTCTGTCCTTGTTATCGCGCCTGTAATCTTTTCTTTTTCTATTACAGGCATAAACCTCTGATTCTGCTCTATCATCATAATCTCTATCTCTCTTATAGCTGTATCAGGGCTGACCGTTGCTGCATCAGTTGTACAGAAATCTATCGCCTTGCTTTTGCCAAGGCCGTGGAAGAGGGCCTTTTCAATTATTTCCCTTGATATCAGGCCAAAATATTTCCCGTTTTTTATAATGGGCAGGACATTCACCCCGTACTTGGTCATTATTGTCTCTATCTCCTTTATTGTGCTGTCCCAGTCTGTACTGACCACAGGACTTGTCATGATATCAGCCGCGACCTTATCAGGTTTCACGTTTTCCGATATAATCCTCGCAAGCCTTTCATCAAGCATCTCAAGAGACGCCTCCTTAATAGTTGCAGCGGCCGCTGTGGGATGTCCTCCTCCGCCAAATTCTTTCATCACATCCGCAACATTGAGTTCAGGCACACGGCTTCTTGCAACCATAAGTATCTTGCCTTCCATGCTCAGAAGCACAAACAGGGCATCAATGTCTTCCATATCCATTATCCTGTGGGCAAGATGGGCTGCATCGCCAAGGTAGCTTTCACGGGAAGCCTTTGCTGTTTTTATCCTTACCCCCCTGATAATCATCTCCCTTGATGACTGCACAAGTTCGTTAAGAAGATCCAGCTCCTCACGGCTCAGCTCCAGCCTGAGAAAACTGGAGACAATATTAAGGTTTGCTCCGCGTTTGATAAGATATGCAACTGCAAGAAGGTCCCGCTCTGTTGTAGACGGAAAAAGCAGCGAGCCTGTTTCCTCATAAATGCCAAGACACAGAATAGTCGCCTCCATCGGTGAAGGGTGGAGCTTTCTGGTTTTTAATATCTCTGAAAATATAGTGGCTGTTGCCCCAACTTCTTCGATGACTTCCATGCTGCCATGTATATCTTCCTTTGCAAGAGGATGGTGGTCATAAATATGTATATCCATGCCTGGTTTGGATATTATCTCTGCAAACTGCCCTATCCTGTCCGGAGTTTTCGTATCAACGATGATCAGACGTTTGATATCTGCGGGATCAATGTCCCTGATGCGCTTAATCTCAACCGGTTTGAATGCCTCTATGAAGTCTCTGAGCTTTTTTTCCTGGGAGCCCGCGAATACTATATCTGCTTCCGGATAGAGTTTCTTTGCAGCGACCATCGAGGCAAGGGAATCAAAATCAGCATTTATATGGGAAGTGATTATCTCCACAATGCGCTATGCGCTTCTTTGGTCCCATGCCCTGATCTGGTCTCTGCCGCTGTTTTTCGCAGTAAATAAGGCATTGTCAGCAAAGGTTATCAGGTCATCCTGTGTTTTTATTTTCTTATGCGGGTAAGAAGCTACTCCTATGCTCGCCGTGATTCCTTTCTTGTTTTTCAGCGACTTGAACCTGTGTTCCTTTATAACATATCTCAGCCTTTCAGCCTCTGCTATGGCCCCTTTGTCAGAGGTCTGGGCCAGAAGCATTATAAATTCTTCTCCCCCATACCTTGCAAATACATCGCTCTTTCTTGTATGTTTTTTTACGAATTGCGCAAACTCTCTTAAGACCATATCTCCGACCCTATGCCCATAGGTATCATTTACCTTTTTGAAGTAATCAATGTCAAACATGATGCAGGAAAGAGGAGCCTTATATCTCTGTGCCCTGCTGAATTCTCCTTCAAGCCTGTGATAGAAATACCTGATATTGTATACGCCTGTAAGATAATCAGTTATAGCGAATTTCTCCAGTTTTGTCTTTTCGGTTTCAAGTTTTTCATAAATAAACGCATTATACAGGGCATTAGTTGCAGCATTGGCAATGGCATTACAAAGCCTTATCTCCCTTTCCGTAAAGGTATGGCCTGCCCTTGAAGTCCTCAGGAATAATGTGCCGATAACCTCGTTCCTGAAAATGATAGGGATAACCACGATAGAACGAATCCCCAGAGGTGCAAGGACAGGCCTGACTTTTCTAAGCAAGGGGTCTTTCAATGCGTCCTTTACAAACACAGTGCTTCTGCTGCTGAGGGCCTTTCTTATCTCAGGATATTTTTTCAGTTCTAATTTTATATTTGTTGTCTTGGGGTCTTCAAAGGAGGAAATTACGTAGGCATTCCTCTTTTCTTCACAGGGTATGCTGATCATGGAACATCTTGTCACGTCAATGAGTTCTGCTATCTTTTTTACGACAAAATATAATACCTCCTTAGGGTCAAGCGTTGAAGAGACAAGATAGGTCAAATCAACTATTGTCTCTAACTCCTTTTTATCCCTGCAGATATTTTCTATCCAGCCTCTTTTCTCTATGGCAATCTTAAGCTTATGCTCAAAATCTTCTTCATGAAAGGGGCTGATAAGGTAGATATCAATATCCCGCTCCATAATAGAGCGGATACCCCTGGTTATATCCCCTGCTACCATTGCTATTACAGGGCATCCCGTATCTGCAAAGTTAATTTTTCCGGTCTTGACTGAACTTCCAACAATGAGGGCAGCGGCTTTTTTCTTGTTGAGCTCTTCCAGCAGTGACTTCTCGTCTTTTATAAAGATTGCAGAGTAATCATTCCGCTTCTTAAAAAAGTTTCTTAGAAATCCGAGGCTTCCCTCGTTTTTCTCGTATATGACTATCTCTTTTCCCATGGTTTCTTTATGAGTATGGCAATATTCTACCAAATTCTGCCGGAAATTTTCACTAAGGACAAAATTAACCCTAAAAACGGGGCGCGGATGGCTGAAACATCTTTTGGAAGTTAAGGCGCCAGCATATACTTTATCTTTACAGCCGGCAACACATCAGATAATTCTTTTGGGAATTTGCCTCTCAGTATATCAATTATTGAAAAACTCTCTTTTTTGCTTACCACTTCAGGTTCTCCCTTTATCCCTGCAAGTTTCGCAGCAACATTTATAGCATCCTCAAGGCTGCCAAGTTCATCAACAAGCCCTATTTCAAGCGCCTGCCTGCCTGTGAATATCCTGCCGTCAGCGAGTTCTTTTATATCATCAAGAGGCATGTTCTTCCTTCCTTCTGAGACAGCCTTTATAAATTGTTCATGCACATCGTCAAGCACGCCCTGCAGTATTACCCTTTCCTCTGTACCCATCTTTCTGAAGGCCGATGCAAGGTCCTTGTGCCTGCCGCTCTTTATCACTTCTGTCTTCACCCCGATTTTATCCATCAGTCCTTCTATATTAGGAATCTCCATTATCACGCCGATAGAGCCTGTCAATGTCCCTGGATTTGCGATTATCCTGTTGGCAGGGGCCGAGATATAATAGCCGCCGGAGGCCGCAACAGAACCCATTGATACAATGACCTTCTTTTTTAAGGTTGCCTTCTTAACCTCTTCGTATATCTCCTGTGAGGGGGCAACAGCGCCCCCCGGGCTGTCTACACGGAGCACTATAGCCTTTACTGAAGGGTCTTTGATATAGCCCTTTATTTCATCAACAGAATTTTTGGAATCCATTATCGGGCCCTCGATGCGCACAACTGCCACTTTTTCTCCAATATGGACATTTTTCTGGAAGAGGGTAAACAGCACACTGGCTATTATCAGCAGTATCAGAAATCCTGAAATGAAGAGACAGGCCTTTTTCACTCTGCCTCCGCCTTAAGGTTTTTCATGCTGAGGCCGATCTTCCTCTCTTCAAGGTCAATCTTTATTATCCTTGCCAGCAGCATATCACCCTCTTTCAGGGGTTCTTCTGTCTTTACAACCTCGGAGGAATAAATCAACCCTTCAACCTCGCCTTCTATTTCTACAAACACCCCGAAATCCGTCAATCTCAAAACCCTGTTTTTTACTTCATCCCCGAGTTTAAATCTCGTTGGTATTTCGTTCAGCCATGGATCATCGGCCAACTGTTTCATCCCCAATGCTATCCTTTCCTTGTCAGTCTCCACAGTGAGAACAACAGCATCGACCTTTTGCCCTTTCTTAATGACCTCTGAGGGATGTTTGATGTGTTTTGTCCATGAAAGATCGGAGATGTGTATTAACCCGTCCACGCCTTCGGGAAGGCCGACAAATACGCCGAAATCTGTAATACTCCTCACCTTGCCCGTGATTTTTTGGCCGGCTTTATATTTCTCTGCAACAAGCTCCCACGGACTTGGTTTAAGCTGTTTTATGCTCAATGAAAGGCGGCGTTCATTTTTATCAACCTTTAAAATAACTGCCTCAACCGTCTCTCCTATCGAAAGGTATTTTGACGGGTGCTTCGGTTTTGGCAGCCAGTCGAGTTCAGATATATGAACAAGCCCTTCGAGCCCTTCTTCAAGCTCTACAAAAGCCCCGTACTCTGTTATGCTGACAACTTTTCCCTTTATCTTTTTAGCGACAGGATACCTCTCATCTATAGTGCTCCATGGGTCAGTCTTCTTCTGTTTATAACCCAATGTTACCCTCTTCTGTTCTTCATCATATTTGAGTACAATGACATCGAGTTCATCACCTATTGCAAAAAATTCTGAAGGATGGGTTATGCGTCCCCAGGATATATCTGATATATGAAGCAGGCCGTCAACACCTCCAAGGTCCACAAAGACACCGTAGTCCGTAATGTTTTTTACAAAGCCGTTGAATACAGCCCCTTCCCTCAGTTTTTCAAGTGTTTCTACCTTTTTCTTTTGCCTCTCTTCTTCAAGAATAGCCCTGTGCGAAACTATGACATTTGACCTTTTATTATTTAACTTAAGCACCTTAAACATCATTTTTTTGTTGAGAAGGCCGTCAAAGTCCTTAACCATTTTTATATCTATCTGGGACCCGGGAAGAAAAGCTGTAACACCAAGTATATCTACTGAAAGCCCGCCCTTTGTTTTTCCTGAAATTATCCCCTCGACAGGGACACCTGTTTCCAATGCAGATTCGATGATATCCCATGCCTTTAGTTTTGTTGCTGCCTTTTTAGAGAGCGTGATTATCCCGTTAATGTGCCTGGTGCTTTCAACATATACCTCAATTGTATTGCCTTCCTGCAGCTCGGAAATCTCTTCCTGAGAAAATTCTTCTATCGGAACAAATCCGTCAGATTTATAACCGATATCAATAATGACTCCATCCTGTTTTACAGCTATAATCCTGCCCTTTAATACTGAACCCTCTTCTATGCTGTGAAAGGTTTCGGCATAGAGTCTTTCCATCTCATTGTTTTTAAGTTCCATCACCCTTTTATCCTCCTATGTCCTTTTCGCCTCTTCGCCCCGGCGAATCCGCCCGGTTGCGAGTCGGGTATCCGGCCTGGGTGCGGAAGCGAATCAGGTTCCCCGGCGTCCCGCTTCCTGGAGCGGCCCGAGGCAGAAACTCTTTTTACTACATCCTTAATTATCCAATCAGGGGTTGATGCCCCTGCTGTTATGCCAACCCTTTTTACACCTCTAAACCATTCAGGGACTATTTCATCAGCTGTCTCTATATGATGAGTAGGGACGGCCAGTGCCTGGCATAGCCGTGCAAGCTGCGTTGTGTTTGCACTGTTTTTGCCGCCGACAACAAGTATGGTGTCCACCCCTTTTGCCATCTCCTCTGTCTCTTTTAACCTGAGAGCAGTAGAGTTGCATATTGTATTATATACCTTTACGTCTTTTGCCTGCTCTATGACCTTCCCGAATAATTTCTTTAACGCCTCTATCGGCTGTGTAGTCTGAACCACTATCCCCACGTTGCGCTTTATCTTCGGCAACGGGCCTGTGCCGTCAACAACCACAGCATTTTTCCCTGCATAGCTCATTAAACCCTGGACTTCCGGATGTTCCCTGTCACCAAGTATTATTACCTGATACCCCTCTTCCTTAAGAAGTTTAGCATAATGCTGCGCCTTTTTTACAAACGGGCAGGTTGCATCAATTATCTTATATCCGGCAGCAGATATCTTATCCATAAGCTGCAAAGGTATCCCGTGCGTCCTGATTATAATGGCCTTTATCCCTGCCGTATTTATATCCTCAATCGGCGCAATGCCTTTTCCCCTGAGGTCTTCTATCAGCTGCGGATTATGTATTATCGGGCCGAGAGTAAATATGCCCTTCTGTTTTTTCAGGGCCATCTCAAAGGCCATGTCCACAGCCCTTTTTACTCCGAAACAAAATCCTGCTGTCCTGGCAATTATTACCTTCATAATTTTTATTTTTTTACCTTTAACTTTAAACTTTTTATGGCCTCCATTATATCACTGCCTATCCTCTCCTGAAAATCCTTGCCGGTCTCTGTTCCCTTTATTTCAATCAGCTCTCCAAAATATACCTTGATCCTTGACAACCTTATGCGCCTCGCACCTGCGGGAAGCGCCTTGTCGGTGCCTTCGATAAATGCAGGAACAATTGCTGCCTTTGACATTGCCGCTATCATGCCGGTCCCCCTTTTTGCATCGAGCAGGCTTCCGTCTCTGCTGCGGCCCCCTTCAGGGAACATCACTATAATTTCACCATTTTTCAGGCGTTTAACAGCCTCCTTTATTGTAGAAGGCTGCGGGTTATCCCTGTCAACGGGAAATGAAAATGTTCTTACAAAGGCGCCGATGAGCGGTATCTTGAAAAGCCCGCTTTTTGCCATAAAAGTTGACTGCCTTTTTCTTATTGCCACTCCTATTACCAGCGGGTCTAAATGACTGACATGGTTTGACACGACAATAACGCCGCCTTTCTCAGGGACCTTTTCGGCATCTATGATCTTAAGCCTGAAAAAGATCTTAAGAAGTATGAAGAACAGAGTTGTAGTAAACCGGTAAGCTACAGTCAATGGCCGGTCCTTACGGCTTTCAGAATATTTTCCAAAACCTCGCCTGCGGTCATAACGGATGAATCTATATGAACAGCGTCATCAGCCTTCCTGAGAGGGGCAATATCCCTGCTGGAGTCTCTGATGTCTCTTTCAGCAACATCCTTTTCTGCTTCATGTTCAGTTATGTCTGCTCCTTTTTCCTTTAATTGAAGGTAGCGTCTTTTTGCCCGCTCATCGAGGGATGCATCCAGATAAAACTTTTTCCATGCATCAGGAAAAACAACTGTTGTCATATCCCTGCCTTCGGCTACGATATTATTGTTCAGGGCTGCGTTTCTCTGGATATCAAGAAGAAAATCCCTTACAACCTTCCTTGCAGAAAAAACAGAAGAGTAATGTCCCATCTCGGTTGTCCGTATTTCTTCAGACACATCTTTCCTGTCAAGAAAGACTTTCCCATCGGCAAAATCAACCTGTGCATAAGCCAGCACAGCTTTTAATTTGTCGTCACTATCTTCAGGTTCCACTCCTTTTTCCCTTAATGCAAGGGCCACTGCCCTGTAAAGGGCGCCTGTGTCAAGGTAGCTGAAGCCAAGCTGCCTGGCAAGTTCTTTTGCAATGGTGCTCTTTCCCGCGCCTGAAGGCCCGTCTATGGCAATTACCTTACCCAGATATTCTCCCCAGCATCTTATAAAATCCCGGGAAAGATATATTCACCGCTGAAATACCGTTTATCTTTGTGGTTCCGGATGCAACCAGGGCTGCGATAGAAAATGCCATTGCTATCCTGTGGTCGCCATAACTTTCTATTACTGCCCCTTTAAGCCTGGCATTGCCTTTGATGCTCAATCCGTCCTTGAATTCTTCAACCTCTGCCCCCATTTTTCTTAATCCCTCGGCCATTGCCTTAATCCTGTCTGATTCTTTCACCCTGAGTTCTTCAGCGCCTCTGATAGTTGTTATGCCGTTAGCCTTTGCTGCTGCAATGCATAATATCGGGAATTCATCTATTAAAGCCGGTATGTTCTCTTGCGTTATATTTACTGCTCTTAACACTGATGCTCCTTTACAATGTATATCTGCAACAGGCTCTCCCGAGACATCTCTGACATTCAGCAGTCTTATTTCACCGCCCATTGATCTTAATACATCAAGAAGCCCTGTTCTCGTCGGGTTAATGCCGACATTTTTTATCATCACATCAGAGCTCTCGACCAAAAGCGCGGCAATAATAAAAAATGCCGCTGATGAAAAATCACCCGGCACAGTTATATCTAAAGGATTTAATTCTTTGCCACTTGGACCCCCGAGCCCTTTAACCCTTACTTTCAGGCCATCTGTATCAATATCCGCACCCATTGATTTAAGCATACGCTCTGTATGGTCGCGGGATTTTTGCGGCTCTGTTATAGTGGTTGTCCCATCAGCATAAAGCCCTGCAAGCATAAGACATGATTTTACTTGAGCTGATGCAACAGGCATTGTGTAATCTATTGCCTTAAGTTTCCTGCCTTTAATGGCAATCGGAAGATATTTGTCGCTATCTCTCGCTGAAATTTCTGCGCCCATTTCTTTAAGAGGATTTATGACCCTTGCCATAGGCCTTTGTTTTAAAGAATTGTCTCCGGTCAGAACTGAAAAGAACGGATTCCCTGCAAGTATGCCGCTAAGAAGCCTTACTGTTGTTCCTGAATTCCCGCAGTCTATGACATCAAACGGCTCTTTGAGACCATAGAATCCTTTCCCTTTAATTATTAGTTTCAGATTTTTACTTCTGACTTCTGACTTCTGGCTTCTGGCTTCTGTTATTTCCACCCCAAGTTTTCTGAATGCATTCATTGTGCTCAGAGGATCTTCTGCTGTAAGAAAATTCTTCACAATGCTTTTGCCCTTTGCAATAGCAGCTAACATTATTGCCCTGTGTGATATTGATTTGTCAGGAGGCGGGACTATCCTGCCTTTTAATTTTTTGGCTCTTTTGAGTTCAATCCTATCTGACATCGTCCCTCAAGGTCCTGGCTTTTTTGAATTCTTTTTCCAATGCAGGGGAATTGGATTTTTGTATATGCCTGCCGAGAGCGTCAAGATTCTTTTTGAAGACTTTTATAGATTTTAGAATATTTCTCTTGTTCATCAGGCTTATGTCTCTCCAGATTTCCGGAGAGCTTGAGGCTATTCTCGTTGAGTCTTTAAAACCCTGCCCTGCAAATTTTATGTAGGAACTGTCCATGTCGGAAACTGCATTAACAAGGGCATATGCAATAATGTGGGGGAGATGGCTTACTGCCGCATATACCCTGTCATGTTCATCGGCATTTAAATTAACTGTTCTCGCGCCCAAGCTTTTCCAAAGAGCAGTTATTTTCCCCAGAGCTTCCATGCCCGTCTTTTTTGTGGGTGTAACTATGCATTGTGCTCCTGAAAAAAGTTCTGCATTTGCCGCACCTATCCCGTTTTTATTGCTTCCTGCTATCGGATGACTACCCACAAAATTTACTCCGCGAGGCATTAATGATTCCATATCCCTGACGAGTCTGCCTTTCACGCTTCCCACATCCGTAACAAGCGCGCCTTTTTTCAGAGAGCCTTTTATCTTTCCGGCTGTCGCAAGAAATTTTCCTACAGGAACGGAAAAGACAATCAGGTCTGAATCAGAACATGCCTTTTTTGCATCAAGATTATAGGAGTCTATTATCTTGAGCCTTTTTGCTTTTTTGAGATTGTTTTCTTTTCTCCCGTAGCCGACTATCTCCCTGCATAGTTTTTTCTTCCTGAGCGCAAGTGCAAAGGAAGCGCCGAGCAGGCCCACCCCGAGAATTGTGACTTTATCAAAATATATCTTCGCCATCAATTTTTCGCTTGTTTTATATCTCTCTTCCAACAGCCTTTGCTATAGGCTTTAGTTCAGCCATGAGTTTCTTGAATGCATCCGGCTTTAAGGACTGCTCTCCATCTGACATCGCGTTTTCAGGATCTGTATGGACTTCGATGAGAAGGCCGTCAGCTCCTGCCGCTATAGCAGCCTTTGCCATAGGCGCAACAAGGTCCCATTTGCCGACACCGTGGCTTGGGTCTACAACAACCGGCAGATGTGTCCTCTGCTGGAGAACAGGCACAGAACTCAGGTCAAGTGTATTCCTGGTTGCAGTCTCAAAGGTCCTTATGCCCCTTTCACAGAGGATAACCTGCTGGTTGCCTTTTGACATTATATACTCTGCTGCCATAAGCCATTCCTTAATTGTGGCTGAAAGGCCTCTCTTAAGCAGCACTGGTTTATGGCACATCCCTACCTCAAGCAGCAGCCTGAAGTTCTGCATATTTCTTGCCCCTATCTGAATAATGTCTGTATATTTCAGGATAGTATCTAAATCCCTCGGGTCCATAATCTCTGTGACAACAGGCAATCCCGTCTTTTTACTTGCCTCTGCAAGGTACTGAAGCCCTTCTTCGCCAAGGCCCTGGAATGCATATGGCGATGTCCTGGGCTTGTAAGCTCCGCCTCTTATAAATGATGCTCCTGCTGCCTTGACCTTTTGAGCCACGCTCATCATCATCGCCCTGTTTTCAACAGCGCACGGCCCTGCAACAACAGGTATTTTTTTGCCTCCTATTATTCTTCCCTTAACTTTTATTATTGTGTCCTGTGATTTAAAGTCCCTGCTTGCAAGTTTATATGGCTTGAGGATTCTCATTACCTCCTCAACCCCCTTCATCACCCGTACTGTATTCTCCTCGTCCTCTGTTATCTTTGACGTATCGCCTATTACGCCTATAACAATCCTTTCAGTCCCTCTTGATATTGTTCCCTTTAACCCCCGGCTTTCGAGCTTTTTCAGTATGCGGTTGATATCATTTTCAGTGGCTTTGCGGTTTAAAACTATTATGTCCATCTATTCCTCCAATAGTAGCTTACGGCTGACAGCTATCAGCTAACAGCTTTTTTTAGTGCTTTAATAAACTTCTTATTCTCCTCGGGCAGGCCAATAGTCACTCTTATTTCTTTTGGCCCCATAGGCCTGACTATAACGCCCTGTTTTAAAAGCGCCTCATATACTGCCCTTGAATCCCTATCCATGATGATATATATAAAATTAGCCTCTGTAGGCACATATTTTATTCCAAGCGACAACAGTTCCTTATAGAAATATTTTTTGCCGCTGCTGTTTATCTTTAGCGACTGCCTGATATGCGCCTTGTCTTTCAAAGCCTCGATTGCAGCTTTTTGTGCAATCGAGTTTGTATTAAACGGCGCGCGTATTTTGTTCATCTCAGTAACTATGTCCTTTTGTGCAATACCATATCCGATTCTCAGGCCTGCAAGGCCATACAGCTTTGAGAAAGTTCTCAGGATTAACATGTCCTTTTTGTTTCTGAAGTGTTTCAGGCTGTCGGCATATTCCTTATCCGTGGCATATTCATAATATGCCTCATCAACAACCACGAGTATGCCATCCCGTATCTTGCCCATAAGGCTGTCCAGTTCAAGCCTGGTATTCATGGTGCCTGTAGGGTTATTCGGGTTAGCTATAAACAGCATCTTTGTCTTTGGCGTCACTGCCTGCAGCATTGCATCAAGGTCATGTTTATAATCTTTCAGCGGCACCTGAATTGCATTGCCTCCGGCTGCCTGCACAGACATCGAATAAACAACAAAAGACGGATGAGCCATAACAGCATCATCGCCGGGGCTTAAAAATGTTCTTACTGCTATGTCCAAGAGTTCATTTGAACCATTGCCGAGTATAATCTCTTCGGGACTTACAGAAAGTTTTTCTGCCAATACTGCCTTAAGATAATATCCATTCCCGTCAGGATAACGGTTTAACCCGTTTAAACAGTTTGAGCGGTTTGAACTGTTTTTTATTGCCTTAATTGCAAGAGGAGAAGGCCCGGCCGGATTTTCATTCGATGCAAGCTTTACCGAACCCTTTATCCCAAGTTCCCTTTCGAGTTCCTCTATCGGTTTACCCGGGATATACGGCTTGATTGCCCTTATGTGCTCCGGGGCTTTTACCACTACTGGCCACCATGAGGATAAGAACCGAGGATCTTAAGATACAGACAGTCATCTTTTATGCCCTCAATAGCCTTTCTGACTTTTTTATCCTCGATATGCCCTTCCATATCAACAAAGAAAATATATTCCCACGCCTTTCTTCTTGAAGGCCGTGATTCAATCTTGGTGAGATTTATCTTTGCCTTCTTAATAGGGACCAGGATATCGTAAAGCGCGCCGGGCCGGTCTTTAATGGAGAACATTATTGATGTCTTGTCACTGCCTGTCTTTGGAGCTATGGTTTTTGATATTATAAGAAATCTCGTATAGTTGTGTTTATTGTCCTCTATACTCTTTTCCACAAAGTTCAGGTTATAAATCTTTGCGGCAAGCTCGCTTGCAATTGCAGCTGATGAAGGCTCTTTCGAAGCCAGTTCTGCGGCCTTGGCAGTGCTTGTCGACTCAGATATCTGAATATTGGGAAGATTTCTCTCGAGCCAGCCCCTGCACTGGGCTGTCGGCTGAGGGTGTGAATATATTTTTTTAATATCTTTTATATTGCCGGATAAAGAGAGAAGATTATGAGATATCTCAAGCATAACCTCAGCTGTTATATTTAAATCATAATCAATAAACATGTCGAGGGTATAACTGATAACCCCCTCTGTCGAGTTCTCTATGGGCACGACCCCATATTCAGCCTTGCCGGATTCAACAGCCTCAAACACGGTTTTTATGTTTTCCATGGGCATAAATGTCGCTGAAGAGCCGAAGTGCCTGAGCGCAGCAAGGTGTGTGAATGTTGCAACAGGGCCGAAATATGCGACTTTCAATGGTTCTTCGAGAGACAGCGAGGCAGAAAGTATCTCCCTGTATAAAGCCTTCAGTGCATCATTCGGGAAAGGCCCTTTATTAAGGGAAGTAAGCCTTTCCAGGATTTGTCTCTCGCGTTCAGGAGAGTAGAATTTAGATTTTTTGTCGCGTTTTATATCGGCAATTTCAAGAACGATCCTTGCCCTCTTGTTGAGGAGATTAAGGATCTCTTCATCAATGGCGTCAATATTATTTCTAAGCTTTTCGATATCTCCCATAAATCTCCTCTCTTCTGCGAGCCATCGGCTGCTGAAAAATCGCTCTGAATAAGAGTAATTCTAATAGTTTCCCCCTTGTTTTTGCAAGGTTTTGTTAAAACTTCTCTTACCTTTTATGGTATGAAATAATGGAGATAGAAAGGATATGGATTATTGTCAACGATTTTGCATGTGAAAAACCGTCATTGCTTCTTAAACTTCCTCCCCTTCCAAAGCAGGTATATAGCAGGATAAATTGTGAGTTCAAGAATCTCTGATGTAACAACTCCTCCTATCATCGGAGCTGCAATCCTCTTCATTACATCAGCTCCTGTCCCCTGGCTGAACATGATGGGGATAAGCCCGGCAAGTATAACGCCTACTGTCATGAGCTTGGGCCTTATTCTTTTAACAGCGCCGTGCATTATCGCATCCTTCAGGTCTTCGATATTATTCATCCTGCCTTCTTTTTTCCACTGCGCATATGCAAGGTCAAGATACAGCAGCATGACAACCCCTGTCTCCGCGTCAAGTCCAGCAAGCGCAATAATGCCTACCCATACTGCAATGCTCATGTTGTAATTCAGGATATACAGGAGCCAGAAAGAGCCGACCAATGAGAATGGGACGGCAAGGAGGATTATTATCGTCTTTGTCGTAGACTTTGTATTCATGAATATGAGGACAAAAATTATAAGGAGCGTTAAAGGTATTACAAACTTCAACCTCTCCTGCGTCTTTATAAGATATTCATATTCACCGCTCCATTCGAGCCTGTAGCCGGCAGGGAGCTTGACGTTCGATGCAACTTTCTTTTTTACCTCTTCAACATAACTGCCGACATCACGGCCGGTGAAAAATACAGAGACATAAGCTGTAAGAAGCCCTTCTTCACTCTTGATTGATGTAGGCCCTCTTACAATCTTTATGTCGGCAAGTTCACCCAGAGGTATCTGTGCAACGGAAAAAGATCCCATAGTTGCCGACTTTGAAATGTCTATTGGAATTAAAACCCTTTTAAGTTTTTCTATGTCATTTCTTAGTTCTCTTGCATACCTTATATTCACGGGATATCTTTCGCGTCCCTCAACTGTTATGGTCAGGTTCATGCCTCCGATTATGCTCTGGACAACCTCCTGAACATCATCTATTGTAAGGCCGTATCTGGCAAGTTCAGTACGCTTGGGGATAATATCAAGAAAATACCCTGTTGTAACCCTGTCTGCAACAGCGCTCGTTGTCCCTTTTATCGGTTTAATCACATTCTCAATATCAAATCCAATCTTCTCAATTATTTCAAGGTCAGGGCCAAGCACCTTCACGCCAAGCGGAGACCTTATGCCTGTTGCCAGCATATCAATGCGCGCCTTGATAGGCATTGTGATCCCTCCCTGAAGGCCGGGAATCTCCAGCATCGCATCGTTGAGTTCATCGCGTATTGATTCGGGTGTCATTCCTTTTCGCCATTCTTTTTCAGGCTTAAGGTTAACCACTGTCTCAAACATCTCTAACGGCGCAGGGTCTGTTGCTGTCTCTGCACGGCCTGCCTTTCCGAATACCTGCAAAACCTCAGGGACTTTTTTTAGCAATTTGTCCTGTATCTGAAGAAGCATTGAAACCTCTGTAATGGATGCGCCGGGCACTGTCACCGGCATATAAAAATATGTGCCTTCATGGAGCGCAGGCATAAACTCCTTGCCAAGCTTTATGAGGGGATAGATTGTGATTGCCACAATAACAAGCGCAGCTATGATGACAGTACGGGGATATTTAAGCGAGAATCCAACCCTAGGTTTATAAAGTCTTGCGAGAAAGCGTATTATCGGGTTTTCACTTTCAGGCCGTATCTTCCCTCTTATAAGAAGTGTCATCAATACAGGCGTAAGTGTTATCGCAAGGAATGACGCAAACAGCATTGCAAATGTCTTTGTAAATGCAAGTGGTTTAAAAAGCCTTCCTGCCTGCGCCTGAAGCGTAAATACAGGAAGGAATCCGACAGTGATTACGAGCAGCGAGAAAAATAAGGATGGCCCGACTTCCTTTGCCGCCTCGATAATTATGTCGGTTCTGTTTATCTGTGCTTTCTGCTCTATGCTCTCTGCTTTATGTTCTGCCTCCTCCAGTTTCTTATGGGCATTTTCCACCATGATGATGGACGCATCCACCATCGCGCCTATAGCAATGGCAATACCGCTCAGGCTCATGATATTTGAGGTTACGCCAAGGTAATACATGCATATAAATGAGATTATTATTGCTATGGGAAGCGTAAGAATAACAACTAAAGCGCTTGGCAGATGAAAGAGAAAGATAATGCATACAGCGCTCACTGCAACAGCAAGTTTTATTATCTCTTCCTTTAATGTATCTATCGCCCGGTGAATCAGGTCTGTTCGGTCATACGTGGTAATAATCTTTACGCCCTTTGGCAATGAGGGCTGTATATCCTTTGCTATCTTTGCCTTAACCCTCTCTATTACATTGAGGACATTTTCTCCGAAGCGTACAATCACAATTCCTCCCGCAACCTCGCCTCTGCCATCGAGTTCAACAAGCCCTCTTCTTATGTCAGGACCGAGTTGAATATTGGCTATATCGCGGAGAAAGACAGGCGTGCCGGAGCCATTTGTGCCTACTGATATATTCTTCAGGTCATCGAGGGTCTTTATGTATCCCCTTCCCCTGACCATATACTCAACACCTGAAAATTCAAGCACCCTCCCCTCAACATCTTTATTGCTTTTTCTGACTGCTTCTATCACATTCATTAGAGACATGTTATATGCAGCAAGACGGTTAGGGTCTATTGTTATCTGATATTGCTTTACGAATCCTCCGACACTTGCTACCTGTGAAACTCCCGGAACGCTTTCGAGCGCAAGCTTTATATTCCAGTCCTGCATAGACCTCAACTGAGAAAGGTCGTGGCTACGAGTTTCATCCACAACCGCATAGCTGAAACCCCAGCCGACACTTGTTGCGTCAGGCCCCAGAACAGGATTTACATCCGCAGGGATCTTCCCTTTGACTGACTGAAGGTATTCAAGTATCCTGGACCTTGCCCAGTATATATTTGTCCCTTCCTCGAATATTACATATATGAATGAGCTTCCGAGATAGGAAAAACCGCGCACCGCCTGAACCTTTGGGGCAGCGAGAAGTGTTGATGTAATCGGGTATGTAATCTGATTTTCTACAAGGTCAGGGCTTCTGCCCGGCCATTCTGTATAAATTATTACCTGTGTATCGCTTAAATCAGGTATTGCATCAAGCGGCGTGTTTTTCAGCGCCCAGTATCCCCATATCGAAAGAAACCCGACAAGCAGAAATATTATGAACTTGTTTCTCGCGCTGTATTCTATAATTCTGGCAATCATGATAAATCCGCAACTTTAAGGCAGGATATGGTATTTGAGCGGTTTATTTTGCCGATAGTCATACAGGTTGGATTTAAAAATAAAGAGGCAAAATCCTCGGAGGGCTTTAGCCCGAGAATGAGCGAAAATATTATATCATGCCTTTCTGGCATTTCCTTAGTGTTTATGTCCGCCGATTGGCGTTACACCCTTAAGCTGCGATTCTGAGTCTATGAGAAATGTGGCTGACGAAACAACTTTTTCTCCGGCCTTCAACCCCATTGTCACCTCACTGAATCCTTCGGCCCTTAAACCAAGCATGACCTCTCTCGGCTCAAAATATCCCTCTCCTTTATCAACATAGACAATCTGCCTTGTGCCGGTATCAATTACCGCATCATCCGGAATTGCAAGCCTCTTCCCCATATCTATCTTTATCTCAACATTCGTGAACATCTGCGGCTTGAGTTGTCCGCTGGGATTTGAGATGGTAAACCTGACCTTTGCTGTCCTTGTCTCGCCTGAAATAGCCGGATATATATAATCAACAGTTGATGAAAATTCCTTCCCCTGTAAATAACTCAGGCTTATCTTTGCTGTCTGGCCTGTTTTTATCAGAGAAAGCTCATACTCATATATGTCAGAAACCACCCAGACTGTGGATAAATCAGCAACGTCAAAGAGTTTTTCTCCCGGCATCACGCGCATTCCCTGTATTGCCATTTTTTGAACAATATAGCCGCTTACAGGACTATATATTATAAGTGTCCTTACCGGCTTACCTGTTTCTTCTATCTTCTTAATCTGGGCATCGGATATATCCCAGAGCCTCAGCCTCTGTTTTGCGGCCTCGACCATTGCATCGGCATCCTTTGAAATCATCGGGCTGTATTTATTCCCTCTGCTTTCTGTGCTCTGCTTTGCCCACTTTAGCACATTTAAGAATTCCTGCTGTGTTGCAACAAGCTCGGGACTGTATATCTCTGCCAATGGCTCTCCCTTTTTTACATATCTCCCGGTATAATCAACGTACAGCTTCTCTATCCATCCCTCGATTTTTGTATTAACAGTTCCAAGCCTTCTTTCATCGTATTCAATTCTTCCGACTGTCCTGATAATTTTCCGGAGAGGTTTTACAGATACCTCAGTAATCTTTACGCCTATTAATTGCTGCTTCTCCAGGGATATCTCAACTGTCGGAGTTTCCTGAGTTTCGGTAACTTCTGCCTCAGAGACGGTTTCCGTCTTAATAGGCTCGGCGGATTTAGATTTGAATAAGGTGCCAGTCTTATAGAAATAGAATATACTGCCTGCAATTAAAATTAATCCGATAATGAGTATTAAATTTCTTTTCTTCATTTTTTATCTTCCCCCTGACCGCTGATAGCTGACAGCTGGCCGCTGGCCCCTGTTAATGCCTCAAACCTTGCTATCGCCTTTTCCCTTTCAACAAACTGTCCCCAATACAAGGCGTCATAATCAATAAGGGACTTAAGCCTTGATATAACGGTTATCGCCTCAATCTTTCCTGTTGTATAACCTGACAGGGCTGCCTCAAAATCCTGATAAGTCTTCGGAATGAGGCTCTCTCTGTATAATTCCATCAACCTCTCTGATGTCCTGACCATCGAATAATTTTCCCTTATGCCTGAGGCAAGCATAAATTTTGTCGCATCAAGTTCATGCTGTGCCTCTGACAATGCAGACTCTGCTTCAAGAACAGCCATCTTCTGCTTTGTCCTGTAAAACAGCGGGATGTTTATTGTTGTTGTAAGGCTCCACATGTCCTCAAACTCTCCCCTCCTTTTAAAGACACTGCCGGCAAGGGTGAAATCAGGATAGTATTCTTTTTCAGCCATCCTGACCTTTGCCTCTGCCCCTGCTATCATCTTCTCCTTTGATTTTATCTGCGGAGAATTTTCATAGGCCATCTTAATAATATCCTCCATGCTCTTTTTGTATGAGGTATAAACAGGCTCAACAGGCCTTCCCAAAGCTAAATTAACATCCCTTCCTACAGCTGTGTTGAGCATTGCCTCTATGGACTGCTGTTTCTGCCTGAGCATCTCTTCTTTTTCAAGGAGCATGTATTTCTCTGTCTGCGCCATCAAGACCTCCTGCTGCTGTCCCATCCCTGATGAATACCTTGCGATAGATGCATCTTCTATCCTGGAAAAGAGCAAACCCCTATCTTTTATTAGGTCCATATTCTTATGAATCAGGAAGAGGTCATAGTAAAGCTCCTTGACCCTTACAATGATTGATATCCTTGCATAATCAGCTAATGCCTTAATGCTTTCAGTATCTTTGGAGGCCATCTCTCCCTTCAATGAGCGCTTGCCCGGAAATGGAAACATCTGGGATGCGGAAAACATCCACTGCGCTCCCTGCATATCTCCGTAGGTATATCTGTTCCAGCCCTCATTCTGATAACCAAACATGAACATCGGGTCCGGAAAGCTCTGTACTTGGGGTATTTTATATTTTGAGGTAGATACCTTTAATTCAGACAGGATAAGGTCATGGTTATTCTTCAACGCCTCATCAATAAGGTCCTGAAGCTTCAGGTCTTCGGCGTATACATCAGAAGATAGAAGCCAGAATCCAGAAGTCAGAAGCCAGAATATTAAAACTTTTACCTTCTGAATTCTGTATCCTGAATTCTGTATCCTATTCTTAGTGTGCATCCACATTAAACTTCACCGTTGTTATCTTACCACCACGGCTTATCTTTATCGCGATATTCCATGCCCCTGACATCGAGAGGTTCATCTTTGCCCTGTATTCATTGCCTTTAAGCTCTGCATCTGTCTTGTAGTTCATCGCAGGCATTCCCGGCATTGCAGGCATGACGTAATCAATCTTCACCTTTGCATCCGTGACATATTTTCCTGATGCATCTTTAATCTCTATCTCGATATTGTTGTCTCCGACAACAGGCGGGTTCTTGTCTATCTTTACTGTTACGTCATAGTCCCCTGCTTTTTTCTTTACTTCATAATCCTTTGCATATGCCACCCCTGCTATCAGCAATAGTGTCATACCTATTACAGCCAATCTTTTCATCTTTTTTCCCTCCTTTATTATGGTTTTAACTCTTTTCACAATAAAGCTTACTATTTAATTGTGAAAAAAATATGAAGTTTCAACGCATACAAAAAATATTTACCTTATTGCCGGTGATATGGTTTTTGGGGCATTACAGCTTTGCACTCCTTAACCTGAGCGCGTTCCCAACAACCGAGACAGAACTAAAGCTCATGGCAGCGGCAGCGAATATGGGACTTAACAAGATACCAAAAAATGGATAAAGAATGCCCGCAGCCACAGGAACACCAAGCGAATTGTAGACGAATGCCCAGAAGATGTTCTGTTTGATATTGCGCATCGTTGCCCTGCTTAAGCGTCTCGCTCTCACTATTCCCCTCAGGTCGCCTTTTACCAATGTAACGCCAGCGCTTTCCATCGCCACATCTGCACCTGTCCCCATGGCAACGCCAATATGCGCCTGTGCAAGAGCAGGTGCATCATTTATGCCGTCTCCAGCCATGGCAATAATCCGGCCTTCATTTTGCAATCGTTTGACAATCTCTGATTTCTGGTCAGGCAGCACCTCCGCAATTACATCGTCAAGGTTGAGCTTCTTTGATACGGCTTCTGCTGTAGTGCGATTGTCACCTGTGAGCATTACAATCCTGATACCCTCCTTATGAAGGGCTTGAATCGCCTCTGGCGTGGTTTCCTTTATAGGATCTGCCACGCCTAACAGTCCCGCCACCTTTCCATCCATTGAAACAAACATTACTGTCTGACCTTCTCTGCGCATCGCCTCAGCCTTTTCAGAAAATTCACTTGGGTCAATGCCAAGGTCATCGAGAAGTTTGCGGTTGCCAAGTGCAATCTTATGCCCTTCAAGCTTACCTATAACTCCTTTTCCTGTCACAGAATCGAACCCCTCAACGTCTATAAGGTTTATGCCCCTTCCCTCTGCGCCTTTTACGATTGCCGCTGCGAGCGGGTGTTCGCTTCCCCGTTCAAGGCTTGCAGCATAATAGAGTATTGTTTTTTCATCAAACCCGCTGGCCGGTATTACATCTATCAGTTTAGGCTTGCCGACAGTAAGGGTTCCGGTCTTATCAACCACGATGGTGCCAACTTTTTTCATTATTTCAATTGTCTCGGCATTCTTAAAAAGAACGCCTCCAGTCGCGCCCTTTCCCATTGCAACCATTATAGACATCGGTGTTGCAAGACCAAGGGCGCAGGGGCACGCAATGATTAAAACTGCAACCGCATTTATAACCGCATATGCCATTCTGGGTTCGGGGCCTATCCAAGCCCATAAAATAAAGGTGAGGATTGCGATTACTATAACAATCTGGACAAAATAGGCAGCAACAATGTCGGCAAGTTTCTGAATAGGTGCACGGCTGCGCTGCGCCTCTGCAACCATATGGATAATCTGTGACAGAAGAGTATCAGCTCCAACCTTTTCAGCCTTCATTATGAGCGAGCCGGTCCCGTTGATAGTTGCGCCAATGACGCGGTCTCCTTCCTGCTTCTGAACTGGAATCGGCTCGCCCGTAACCATTGATTCATCAACAGAACTCGTCCCGTCAACTACAGCGCCGTCTACAGGTATCTTCTCTCCTGGACGCACACGAAGGATGTCTCCCTTATTTACATGCTCAAGAGGTATGTCTTCTTCCGCGTTGTTTCTGATGCGGCGGGCTGTTTTGGGTGCAAGCCCGAGCAATGCCTTAATTGCCGCACCTGTTTTACTGCGTGCCTTTAGTTCAAGAACCTGACCTAACAGAACGAGCGTTACTATAACTGCCGCGGCCTCAAAATAGACTGCGACTTCAGCGCCCTCTTTTCTGAAGGAAGCAGGGAATATACCCGGCAGAAGCGCTGCTACTATGCTGTATATATATGCCACCCCAACACCGAGACCTATTAATGTGAACATATTGAGGTTGCGGGTTATAACGGACTGCCAGCCGCGCACAAAGAAGGGCCAGGAACCCCAGAGCACGACAGGCGTGGCAAGAATCAGCTCTATCCACTTCATGATTTCAGGAGAGAGTAAACGGTCGATGATGGAGAGACCGGGGATATAATGACGCATGGCGATCAGAACCAGAGGCACTGTCAGCACAGCGCTAACCTTGAACCGCCGCATCATGTCGACAAGTTCAGGATTCTCCTCCTCTCCCGAAGCAGTCTTCAGTTCCAGCGCCATCCCGCATTTCGGGCATAAACCGGCACTAGGTTGCCTTACCTCCGGGTGCATAGGACAGGTATAAATGGCTTCATCCTTTGAAAGTTCCTTACCTAAAACTGAAGATTGTTTTTCATCGAGAAAAGATGCGGGGTTCCCTGTAAATTTATTTTTGCATGATGAGGAGCAGAAAAAGTAAGTTGTCCCTTTATATGCCGCCTTCCCGGCAGCATCCTTATCTTCAATTTCCATCTTGCATACAGGGTCTGTAACCTTCATGTTATCTCCCTCTCAAAAATGCCTGAATACTTCTGATTAGTGCTTATGCGGCTCGGTTTTTTCTGAAGGCCCTCCAGCGATACATTCGTACGCGTGTTTCATCTGATCCATCATCTCCATCTGGGATGCCTCGGTTGCGGTTTTAGGGTCTTTTATATGTATTTCGTGAAGGTCTATAGCCTTTTTAAGCCACTGCTCAGCACACTTAAGTTTGGCCTGAGAATCACCAGCTCCCGTCATCATGCCCATGTTTATTGACATCATCTTATGCATCTTCTCTTTCATTTGCGCCATGTCCTTCATCATCTGCTTTTTATCAGAAGGCTTAGCGCCCATCATCATCTTTTCCTGCATATTCATCATATTCATCATCATCTGCATCATATCCTGCATCATCGTTCCGCCGCCTATAGATTTCATCATCTGCTGGCATTTCTCCATCATCGGCATCATCTGTTTCATCATCGCTTCATCCATCATGCCCTGCTGCTTCATCTCCCCTTTCTGTTCACCCATCATTCCCATCTGCGCATATGCGGAAGCGCTAAATACAAACAAAACTGTCAAAACAATTACCAGCTTTTTCATTTCATCCTCCTTTAACAGGATTTGTGACATTTACATGTCAACCCTTTCTTTTTTGTTACCTTTTTAATCGTCATAGCTCACCCCCTCCATATGTCCGATAAACCTTCTTAAAGCCAGTGAGCACTCCTCACAAAAAGTCTTCCCAACATTAAAAGAAATTTTTTCCATTAAGCCCTCCCTCCCGGTTTCGGTATAAACATCGGTATTTTCTCCATGTATACCCTGTATTCCTCCCCGAATAATATAATCATCTCACCTTCTTCCCTCTTTGACAAGCGGTAGTAAACAAAAAAAAGTACAGGAAACATCAGGGCTGTTATTATCGTAGGCCACTGAATCAGCATCCCTATCATCACAAGAAAAAGCCCTGAATACTGCGGATGTCTGACGTATGCATAGGGGCCTTCTGTTACAAGCCCTCCTTTAGCGCCGTGAATCAGTTTCCATCCCTTCCACATAATCATAAACCCTATCAGGACAAGTCCGTTGCTGACGAGATGGATAATCGTCATCATGGCTGGACCGCCGCCTAAGAAGGTCAGCCATAAATGGCCGCTCGCATGAGAAAACGGGTTCAATACTGGATATTTGCTTCCCAGCATCCCGGTGAGAATATAAATCGTAAGAGAAAAACCATACATCTCAGTAAACAGGGCAACAAAAAACGCGAGCGTTGCTCCCATAGAGCGCCACTCTCTTTTTTTGAGAGGTGTAAGGAAGCTCAGGATGAAAAATGCAAAAAGAGCGATATTGATTACTACCAAAGACCAGAGACCATATGCATAAGAAATTCCTTCACCGTGCATGATGTCCTTTGTGCTCTCCCTCCTTTTCTTCGCCATGACCGCCGCATCTTCCTACGTGCATACCGTGCCCGAAAAGGTGCATGGCTATAAAAATTATGAAAAAGAGGAAAAATATCCAGTTCTCTCTTACCCAGTCCATAGTTTTACCTCCTAAGCGCTGCACTATTCAAAATATACTGTCTTGCTGCAAGTGCTGCCTTCGCGCCTTCACCTGAGGCTATCACGATTCTTTTTCCAAAGGCGTTTGTCACATCGCCTGCCGCAAATATGCCCGAATAGCTTGTTGAACAATCCGGATTGATAACTATCTCACTGCGATCATTAAGTTTCACGAGGTGGGCAACAAGGGAAGAGTTCGGCTGGAGGCCGATTGCGATAAAAACGCCTTTGACCGGAAGCTTTATTGTTTTTTCTTCGGCTTTTTTCCTGACAGCAATACCCGACAGTGCGCTTTCGCCGGAAAATTCTACTATCTTAACGCCCTCATATTTAGTGAGGTTCTCAAACCGGCTGACCCTTTCAATAATCACCGGATCCGCTGTAAGCTTAAAATCGGAGATGAGATAAATTTTCTTTGCAACTGAACACAGGTTTTCAACAACCTGTAACGCTGAGTTCCCGCCTCCAACTACAGCCACGTCCTCTCCCTGAACAAAAGAGATATCCTGGATATTTCCATAAAATATCCCTCTTCTTTGAAACATCTCCTCTCCTTCCACATTCAGTTTTTTCCTCGTCATGCCAGTCGCTATTATCAATGACTTCGTGAAATACTTGGTAAGCTTGGAGGTTGTGATATTAAGACCATTTTCAACAGGTCCGACTTTTTCCACTTCACTCATAAGATGGTCTATATAATGGGAGTGAATTAACTGATACTGGAATTTTTCTATAAGCTCTGGGCCTTTTATAAAATCAAAGCCCATATAGTTTTCTATCTTCGTGCTGTCTATTGCCTGGCCGCCCAGGTCCTTTGTTACAAGCAATGCATCCATCTTTAGAGTAGCAGCATATACAGCGGCTGTCAGCCCTGCCGGGCCGCCTCCGATAATTATAAGGTCATATACGCTTTTCTGAACCTTACATATCCTTTCCTTCAGAAATTTTTCCTTACATCCTTCAGAGCAGAAATAATAGAGAAGACCGTCACATTCTGCAGTAATGGCGTCATCTTCCCTTACATCCATGTTACATACAGGGTCTTTTTTCATTTTATTTCCCCGCTGTCATCTTTTATATTCTCTTTCAACGGTCTCTTTTATCCTCTTTACAGAATAACCCTTTTTGTAAAGCTCGGAAGACAGAAGGGCCTCCCCAAGACAAATATCTCACATTGCGGCATGATTATCAACACTCACCTCCTGTTTTTTTCTTTTGCATGGCTATAAGCTATCAGAAGATTGTAGAGATTTCTTGAAGGTTTTAAAAAAATTGAGGAGGAAACAGGTTCAAGAGGGGAAGCGGCTGTTAACAGCCGCTTCCCCGTTATTCTGTTATTTTTCAGTAACTGATATCAACTCGATCTCAAATATAAGAACTGCATTTGGGCCGATGGCGTTTCCTGCTCCGCGTTCGCCATAAGCAAGGGCTGCAGGGATAAACAGCTGCCATTTTGCCCCTTCTTTCATCAATTTGAGGGCTTCAGTCCACCCGGCAATCACGCTGCCGACCTGAAAATCTGCCGCCTGCCCGCGCTTATAAGAACTATCAAATTCAGTCCCGTCAACCAGGGTGCCGCGGTAGTTTACTGTTACAGTATCTGTTGCCTTTGGAGTCTTGCCCTCGCCTTCTTTTATAACCTTATACTGCAAGCCGCTTGGCAGGGCCACCACCCCTTCTTTTTTCTTGTTCCCGGCAAGGAAAGCCTCGCCTTCTTTTTTGTTTTTTTCTCCAAGCCCTTTTGAACGTTCAAGCTGCTTTGCAATCATCTCCTGCTGAAAAGCCGTCATTGTTTCACGGATTTCCTGCTCGGTCATCAAGGGTTTCCTGCCTGCAAAGGCATCCTTCAGCCCCTTTGCAAAGGCATCGGGGTTAATATCAACGGATTGCCTTTTCAGGTTGTTGCCGATATCAAGCCCGATACTGTAACTCACCTTATCCTTTTGAGTTTTAAACTCAACCTTTTCAGCAGCAATAGCAAGGCCTGCAATAAGCACCGCACACAAAACTGTCATAAACCGTAATTTCATATACTCTCCTTTGCTGTGTTAATTTATTTTTGTGCCTGACTGAATCCCGAAGTATATTCTAAAAAATGTCCCTTCATTTACCTTGCTCCTGACCTCAATCCTTCCTCCCATGATATCAACAAGCTCCTTTACTATCGCAAGGCCAAGCCCTAATCCTTCAGTTCCGGATTCTCCCCTGTAAAACCTGTTGAATATCAGCGGCAGTTCCTTTTCAGGTATGCCCTTGCCGGTATCTTTTATCTCTATGAAAAAAGTCCTGTCGTCTATGCCATAGTCAATCCTGACCCCGCCTTTTTCCGTGAATTTAAGCGAATTTGATAATATGTTTCGTATAACCCTTTCAAGTTTTTCAACATCCGTACTGATGGTTAAGCCGCTACTGTTTACTACCGTTATATCAAGCCCCTTTTCCCTGAATGCCGGAAACATATCATTGCCAATTTCAGATAAAAATTCATTGAGATTGATTTCTGCCTCTTGTCCCTTTGTAAAAAAGCTCGCCTCTGCAGCTGTGATATCTTCAATGCCTTTTACAAGTTTTATCAGCCTGTCAATTTCACTTCTTATATTTTCAAGCCCTTTCCCTTTATCTATTATTCCGTCGCCTATTGCCTCTGCATGGGTTTTAAGTATTGTCAAAGGTGTTCTCAGTTCATGTGCTATATTCGAAAGGAGATGTTTCCTGAGTTCTTCTTCCCGCTGAAGGGATTCTGCCATTTTATTAAACGTCCCGGACAACTCCCCCACCTCGTCATGGGAATTAATATCCGTTCTTGGAGTGAAGTCTCCCTTTGAAATCTTTTCTGCCGCTTTTTTCAGGTTCATTATCGGCTTTGAAAGGTACTGGCTCAGGAGAAGCGCTATAAGCAACGAACCTCCGCCGGCAATCAGAAAAGAGACCAGGATAAAACTTTTTGTCCTTTGCTTGAATATTTCCTCTTTCTCTTTCAATTTCTGCTTCTGGAAAGGCATTGATAGGAGTGTTCCTGCCTGCTTGCCTTTTACGTAAAGCGGATGTTCCGTGAATTCCCCTTTTGTTTCGTGCGTATGTATATGGAAGTGCTCTGCCATCCGCAATTTCATGGGTTCGGGAAGAGATCCCTGTACCTCGTGTGATGAAATAACCTCCTTCCCTGTATTATCAAGAACTTTCACGTTAAGCCCGAGCATCATGGCCCAGTGAATGGATTCAGAGAGCAGTCCATTGTCCCACTTCCCGTCAGAGTAACTTCCCTCAACAGATGCAAGGACCCAGTAGAACTGATCGTCCTTAACACCGCTGACATAATTATCAAAGTCTTTCATTATCAGCCACTGGAAGATAAAATTAGAAAGAAGAGCGGTGAGTATTACTGCTATGAAGGCAAGGAAGATTTTAGTTTTCATTTCAGATTATAAACAGCATTATCTTTTCCAAAGTTTATTATCAGCGGTGTCTGCTGGTGGCCTACCTTCTTTGATATCTCCGTTGTTGTCTGTTTTGAGTATTCTCCGAGTTCTACAAGGCTTATCTTGTTGTCTTTGTTCTTGTCTGCATTTCGGTTATTGTTTAATCCGTCAAGAAGCGTATATGTGAATAGCCCATTGCCCTGGTATCCGTCCATTGCAGCCTCTTTTGAGTTTGCTGAGGCATATATGTGAAGCCCCATCTTTTTAGCAAGCACGGACATTCTTGCATCGTAAAGTCCGCTAACGATATAGTCAACTCCTCCTGCATGGCATGTGTCAAAGATGAATAACTGTGAGAGGGATTTAATCTTCTTGGATATTTCAACTATTTCATTTGAGCTTATCATTGTACTTTCATTTACTTTTCCGTCATATTCATGTGTGAGCATGTAGTATTGGTTCTGAAGCAGTACGCCGTGTCCTGCAACAAAAAGTATAAAGCTGTCTGTTGGTTTGATTATCTTTGAAAGCTCGTTTATCTTGTTTGTTATTTCTTGTTTCGTTGCTTTATTATCTGTAAGTAGTTCGTAGTGGATATTTTCTGGTTTGTATAGTGTTGATGCCTGTTTAAGTATCTTTTCTTCTATGTCTTTTGAGTCTTTTACTGCATATTTGAGGTTTATTGTATTGTCTTTGTATTGGTCTATGCCTATTGAAAGGATGTAAAGATGAGGTTCTTCCTGTTTTATTGTTGAGCTGAACTTTGCTGTCTGCATGTAACCCTGGACTGTGTTGTCTTTGTTAAAGGCGGTTACGCTTATCTCATTTTCTCCTGATATTGCATCTATTTCCTTGCAGTCATTAAATGCATCTCCCTTTGATTTGGTTGTTACAGGGCTTATCTCTGCCTTTTCTTTTATCTTTACGCTTCTCATGTCTTCGTAGATTGTTTTGCTGTTTAATGAGGCTAACTGCATCTTTTCTGATGTCTTTGAGGCTTCTTTGTAGTAGCCGTCTGATTCTATGAGTTTGCCGTTATGGAACAGCCTCACTTCTCCTATTCCTCCTCCTGTGCTTTTGACGTTATAGCAAATTTTTGCCTTTGGAGATGTTGGTGATGATGTGATAGGGCTTATCTCAACAACAGGCGGCGGATTTTTAATAGCATCTTTCATGGTGATTGTTATAAAATCCTTTATGTCATCGCCCCTCAGTTTTGCAGCAACTATGTCAGGGCGGTAGAAGACGTCATAGAAACTTTCGACGCTGTAAGAAGTCTCGCCTACTTTAACACTGAGATATTGAGCGCCCTTTTCGGAGGAGTTGTAGTAACCGTCAGAGGTAATAACAATCCATTCGCCTTCTTCATAAGCTGTCAACATCGCGATCTCTTCCAGCGTGGAGGCATCGATGATCCGCATCGCTGCATCCCCGGCCACAAAAAGACGCTTGCCGTCAGGAGAAAGGATTATTCCCAGTCCGAACTGGCTCCACTCCGGCGTCTCAAAAGTATATTCGCGGAGTTTTTTACCCGTTGCCATATTGCGGAGGCTTACACTTTTCTGCCTTAGTATACGGCCGCTGAGCATTTCTCCGAAACTGTAATTGCCATACTGGAGATGAGTGCCTACAATCGTGTGTTGCCGATCAGGCAAGACCGCGGCTGAAAAAACACCGAATCTTTCCGCCGCAACCTTCACTGTTCGTGTGGTCTCGCTGCTTTCAATATCCCAGATCTTCATGTCGCCGTCTGTTCCCCATGAAATAACACGGCGTGGATCAGGCATGAACAGCGCCGCTGTTACATCGTATTCACTCCGGCCAAGGAAATCTTTTTTTGAATGTCTAAATGTTTTGATATTTCCCCCGGTCGCGAGATCCCAGAGCCTTACCGTTCCATCGCTTCCTCCTGAAAGGGCATATTTCCCATCTGGCGAAAAAGCAACTGAGTTGACCGTCCCCAGGGCTGCGACACCTTCATGGCCTTTTAAATCCATGATCTTCTTTCCTGAAGCAACGTCCCATAGCGTGAGGCTGCCGCCGCCTGCGCCTGCCAGCAGAGATTTTCCATCCGGCGAGAATACCGTTGAATGATAGCCGATTAAAATAGAAGTTCCTCCGAACTTCCTGATTATCTTTCCTGTTTCCGAATTGATAAGGATCATATCACCCCCGCCGGCAATAATATATTTCCCATCTGGCGAAAACCCGAGAGATGATGTTATTCCGGCAAAAGTCGTCTCCACTCGCCATATCTGCTCCCCTGTGGCCACATTCCAGAGCCTGATAGGCGAACTAGGGTTGTAGGTGGTACCGGTAACTGCATATTGGCCATCACGCGAGAGGCCTATTGTGGTAAAGATGTATGCCTTTTGTTTCAGTTCCATTGAAATTCCTGCCGATCCGGCCGATTGCTGTAAATTGATATTTGGAGTAGTTGCACATGCTGCAAGAAAAAGGATTGAAAACATAATCAGGAATCCCGGCAGGGTTATTTGTTTGAACAATTTCATTCCGGCCTCATTAGCTTTCAGATGTTATTTTACACACCATTTTTACCTTCCTCTACTATTGACATGAGAAATAATAGGTCTTCTTTATCCCTCGGCCTTATCCCCTGTTTTGTTTGTATCATTGTGGATATGTCCGCAATGGGAATGCGAATGCCTTTGAACTCGAAATATTCAATTCCTGCCTTTCCATATGTCATTTCACAGGCGCTTTTTAGCAGGTCTATAACAACCTCATCCGCCACTCTTACGACCGTATATTTTTCAACATCGTCGAGAGCGACTTCTTTGACGGCATTGTCAGGTAAAAATGAAAGGGCTTTTTTGATTTTTGATATGTTATCTTCTGAGGGGTCAACAAGCAGGTCTATGTCTTCAGTAGCCCGAGGGAAGCCATAGTAGTTGACTGCAAATCCACCAATGAGGATATATCTTGCGCCTGCATCATTCAGTTTTTTGCAAACACTGACCAGATCGTCTATTGTCGGCGGTCTGGGATCTTTCCCCTCAGCATTTTGTGATGCCACTTTTCTGCCTCCTCAAAGGTTTTAAACCTGAAAACACCCCTTGGTATAAAACTCTTGTCTTTTCTGAATTCCACCAGCAACTTCAAAAAACCATTAAGAGCATCATCAAATCCCTTTTTATGCCTTGCTGTTCTGCCTACAGTTTTCATTTCATATCCTTTAAAAGAGGCATTTATGCGCCTCCTAAAAAGCGCTTGTTATATTATACCCGTTAAAGGATACAAAATCTTAAAGTCAGAAAATTTAAATTTCCCAAGTTTAATATCTCCATCAATCCGGCGCCCCGATAAATTTATATCCCGCCCCATAAACCGTCTTTATGAACATGGGTTTTTGTGTATCATCTTCTATTTTATGCCTTAAGTTTTTTATATGTGCATCAATGACCCTGTCATAACCTTCAAAATCATACCCCTGAACTATATTCACGAGCTGCTCTCTGCTGAAGACTATATTGGGCCTTTCTGCAAGCCCAAGCAATATCCTGAATTCACTGGCTGTGAGCGGTACCGCCTTATCTCTTTTTTTAACTTCCATTGCGCTGGTATCAATCTTTAATGCACCTTTATTAAATGAAAGGCTCTTCCTCTCTCCTTTTTTTGTCCGCCTGAGATTCGCCTTCACCCTTGCGATAAGCTCACGGGGACTGAATGGTTTTACAACATAGTCATCGGCTCCCATTCCAAGGCCCTTTACGCGCTCCTCTTCCGAGCTTTTTGCAGTAAGCATTATTATCGGAATATCAGAGGTCTTTCTTATTGTGCTGCATATTTCTTCGCCATCAATGTCAGGAAGTTTGAGGTCGAGTATTATGAGGTCAAATTTATCTTTTATTAATTTAAGGGCTTCCCTGCCTGTCTCTGCAACTCTGACATTAAAACCGTCCCTTTCGAGATATGACTTTACAATATCCGAAATCTTCTTCTCGTCTTCGATGATAAGGATTTTTTCTGCCTCGGCAGATCTTCGTTCGCTACTCATAACTCTCCAAAACAGCAGGCAAGGCATTGTGTTTGAGCGGTTTTATCTTGCCGATATTCAGACAGGGGGCAAATAAATATAAAGAGGTAAAATACCTCGGAGCGAAGCGAGAATGAGCGAAAATACTGTGCCTTGCCTGGTTCTTATTTATTTTCATATATTGGTTTCATTATATGCACTACGGCAGTTTTGGGCAAGGGGAAAGGAAGGAACTTAAGCAGATTATTGCTTAAATATTTTAAAGAACGCAATCAGGCTAAAAGAATATCCTGCTTATCAGCCTCTTTATCCTCAAAAAGCGGGAACCACCCTTCCTTTGTAAGGACAAATGTCATTTCCTTTTTGCAGGCTGTGCATTTTCTGAGTTCAGCGGCCTTGATGCCGAGTTTTATTGTTCCAGGCGTCGGACTGTGATGGGAAATTGTTTCATAAGTATGCTTGTGTTTCATGTCTTTGCCCTCCTGTCCTCAATCGTACAATATTTCAGGATTTCAGGCAAGGTGTGGAATTGCCTTTATATGCGGTGCGGGATTTAGTCAAGCCTCTACTTAATCTTATACTCTTTTATCTTCGCCCTCAGCGTATTCCTGTTAATGCCGAGGGTCTTTGCTGTTTTTAACTGATTGCCTTTTGTCTCTTTAAGGACAATGCTTATGAGGGCCTTTTCCACCTCTGACATCACGGCAGAATGGAGATTGGCGGTTTCGAGTTTTGTCATATCCTTGAGATATTTTCTTAATTTGTCCTCGAGAAATTCTTTTATGGAATATGTATTCCCCTCCTCAACGTGAAGGTCGCGTTTTTCTATCGCTGCCCCGTCAGAAAGGATGCATGCGCTCTTTATCGCATTTTCAAGTTCCCTTACATTTCCCGGCCAGTCATATTTTGTGATGAAATCCTTTGCCTCTTTTGAGAGCTCTTTCTGCCCTGTCTCAAACTTTTTCTGGGCTTCTTTGAGGAAATGCTTTGCAAGCGGCAGGATATCTTCTCTGCGGTCTCTCAGGGGAGGCATCTTTATCTGGACAACGTTGAACCTGTAATAGAGGTCTTCCCTGAATGTGCCTTTTGCAACCGCCTCTTTAAGGCTTTTATTTGTTGCGCCTATTATTCTTGCGTCTGCCTTTGCCGCCTTATTGCTTCCGAGGGGCGTGAATTCATTATCCTGCATAAACCTGAGAAGCTTGGCCTGAAGGTTAAGGTCAAGCTCGGATATCTCATCAAGGAATAATGTGCCTCTGCCTGCTGATTCAATCTTGCCTATGCGTTTCTCTTTTGCTCCTGTGAATGCGCCTTTTTCCCAGCCGAAAAGCTCTGCCTCAAGAAGGTCTTTGGGGATGGATGCACAGTTGATTGCAACAAAGGGCTCTGAACTCCGCTTGCCATTAAAGTGTATTGCCTTTGCAACTATCTCTTTTCCTGTCCCGCTTTCTCCTGTTATAAGAACCGTAATATCCTTTGACGCAACCCTACCGATTTCTTTGAAAGCCTTCAGCATCTTTTCGCTTCTCCCGACTATCTGGGGCGCTTCTCCCTCTGCTTCTTTAAACTTCCTCAGTTCCTCTCTCAGCGCCATGTCCTTGAACGCCTTTTCAACAACTATCTTGAGTTCTTCGATGTCAAAAGGTTTTTCAATATAGTCGTATGCGCCTTCTTTCATGGCATCTATGGTGCTCTCCATCTTGCCGTGTGCTGTTACCATTATTGCTGTTGCATCCGGATTGGATGATTTTATTTCCCGCAGGCCATCAAGCCCGTTTCCGTCAGGCAGTATGAGGTCAAGCAGTATTAACTGGGAGGCGTCTTTTACAGCCTTCAGGCCTGAAGACAGCTTGGTATGTGAAACAACCTTGTATCCTGCCGGCTCAAGGGCTTTCTGGACAACCCACGCTATGCTTTCATCGTCATCAATTATTAAAACTTCTTTATTCATAGTTTGCTATCTTTCAGGCAATGCATTATGTTCTTGCTCAAACAACATCACCTATATATCATTTCCCCTCAAATGGTATATAGATATTAAAAGTTGTCCCTTTATTAAATTGGCTTTCGACCTTGATAAAGCCTTTGTGGTCGAGAATGATCTTTTTTGACAAAGCAAGTCCTATACCAGTCCCATGCTTCTTTTTTGTATAAAACGGCAGAAATATTTTTGGGATGTCTTCAGAAGGAATTCCCTCGCCCGTGTCTTTGATGGATACAACAGCCCAGCGTTTAAGTTTACCTTTTTGTTTAACATATTCCCTGGAAACCCTTGTCACTACTGTAAGACTTCCGCCTTTTTTCAAGGCCTCTATGGCATTTTTTATCATATTCAAAAATACCTGAAGAAGCTTTCCTTCGTCGCCTGTAACTCTCGGAATGCTGGGGTCGTACATCTTATGTAAAATAATCCCTTTGTTTTTCATCGGAATATCAAGAATAGAGAACGCTTTTTCCAGAACTTCATGGATATTTACTGAATGGAATAACGGCTTCTTGCTTATAGTTAAATAGTTTTGAAGTATTGAATTTAATCTGTCCGTCTCCTTAATTATCAGGTTTGTGTATTCGTCAATACCCGCAGATTGTGTCTTATCACGCAGGAGTTGCGCTGCGCCCTTTATCCCTCCCAGGGGGTTTTTAATCTCATGAGCGATGGTCCCAAGAAGATATATCAAAGAGTCAAACTGATAGTCTTCCCTCTCAACAATATCAATGTTTCCCCTGAGTGAAAGCACAGCTCCTTTTGTTTCTCCCTGCACAAAAAAAGGCGAGAGATTGAAATCAACATTGATTGTTTTCCCGATATTTATATCTACTCCCCTGCCGCTGAAAGGCCGTTCTTCGGATATGGTCTTTTTTATAAGCCCCGAAATTATTTTTTCTTCAGGGAATAATTCCCTGAATTTTTTCCCTGTCAGCTCTTTAAGGCTCCTGGCAAAAAACTCTTCGCCTGCCCTGTTTACAAACTGCGCTACCCCTTTTTTATCAAAAAGGACAATGGCATCTTCAAGGCTGTTTATTAATGCTTCGAGTGAGAACATTATAGTTATTTTGGAATTAATTTCATACGCTTAAACTATTTCGTCTGGTTAGAGATTATTATCCTCTGCGGATGCGTATATACATTGAGCCTCTCTCCCCTTACAAAGCCTGCAAGGGTAATCCCCCTTTTTTCAGCAATCTCCACTGCAAGATCTGTAGGCGCTGTCCTGCTTGCAAGCACCGGGATGCCCCATCTGGAACATTTGGATGCAATCTCCGATGAAAGCCTTCCGCTTGCAAGCATTATCTTCCCTTCAAACTTTATGCCTTCAAGCAGCGAATATCCGATAATCTTGTCAACAGCGTTATGCCTTCCTATGTCCTCTGCAAAGGCGATAATGTTCCTGCCGTCTGATAAAGCAGCGCTGTGGACACATCCTGTGAGATGATAAAGCTCCGAACGGTTCTGGAATTCTTTGAACAGATGAAAAAGACTCTCTGCATCTATAGAGAATTCATCCTTTATCTTTTCAGTCTCAGGCTTTTTGGCAAATGTTATGCCCCCCACACAGCCTGATGTCACAACCCTGCCCTCTTTGGATATAACAGCATCTGCCGCCTGTATATTAACAACCACATCTTCGCCATATTCAATGCTCATCCGGTCTGCACACCATTCTCCCCTGATAATGCCCTCTGTCATAAGCAGGCCGACTACCAGTTCCCTTATCATTAAGGGAGTGCAGTAAAGGCTTATAATCTCCTCTCTGTTAACAGAGATTCTCAGCCTCTGTTCCGCAGCAACAGTATCTTCCGCCTGTTTTATGGAGCTGCCGGTAATCCTGGATATTATCTTTTTTGACGTTGGATTCATTTTTTTATTCCCAAAAATTATAATTGTCTGTAAATTATATCATCAATTAATGCTAAAATATCTGCGGAGCTGAAATAATATGACATATAAAGATGCTATAAAAAATAGTTTCGGGCTTGTTCATAAGAACTGGCAGCTTGTGATGGTCCAGGTCGCCATGATGATTATAAGCTGTATTGGCTTTTTCGTGTTTATCGGAATCCCTCTGGCTGTTGCCTTTGTTATGTTTGGACTTGACCTGACAGAACTGACCAGGCTCAAAGACCTCATCGGAACAATGAGAGAGCCTTCTGAGGTTATATCCAGATATATGGGATTATTTATTGTGTTCTTAATCAGTTTTTTAATCTATCTGTTTTTTATTGCGGCAATAGGCATATATGTCTTTGGCGGCTCAGCAGGCCTGATGGGCAGGATTGTGAAAGATAACACTGAAAGATTCAGCATGAACACATTCTTTTCAGAAGGCAAACGGCTTTTCTTTCCCCTGGTCGGGTTCACCACAATTATTGGCGTAATCTTTATCGGCGTTGCCTTTATCCTTGGCTTATTTGGAGGCGGGATAGCAGCTATTATATCCATTGCAAAAGAACATGAAGCAACACTTGCCCTTTTTCTCGGAATATTTTTTTCACTGTTATTATTCTGCGTCGGGCTGATTCTTATTGCCTGCACAATTGCCCTTACCTTATACGGCGTGGCAGCTGTTGTCTTTAAAGGGACAGGGCCGTTGAAATCAACAAAAGAGACAATTAGATATCTGTATCATCACCCTGATGCCCTATGGCTTTACTGCATTACATTCGGAGGATATATCCTCGCAAGTTTTCTGCTCATCCTTCTCGGCACCCCGTTCAGCCTGATTCCAATAGCAGGCCCTATACTCGCCCTCCCGTACCAGCTTTTCTCCTATACTGTCCAGAGCTATTTAGGGCTTGTTATCATCTGCACAACCTTCATTTATTATTTCTCCACAGAAGTCCGGCCTGAACAGGCGCCTGAACTAAAAGTAGAACCTATAGCTGAATGGGTTACTCAAATACCTGATATTTCTCAGCCTCAAGTTCCCGGGCCAACGCCTCCTCATCCTGAGAAGGAAGAGCCGGAATAAATTTTATATCAAATATTTCTTCAAAAGAACGTTTTATAATGCCCCTGAATTCTTTATCGCTTAGATCAGGAATAATATCCTTCAGCCCGGTCATTGACTCTTTTATGTCTTGAGAAGGTTTAAGCCTGAATGCCTTCACTGTTGCCGGTTCATCAATAATATAAGGGATGGACCCCTGCTGCAAAAGCCCGTCTGCCCAGCGTTTCTGGGCTGAGCCGATAATCTTTTTGTTGTCTATCAGTATTTCTCCGAATGAACTTGACTGAAAACATAAAGGGCTTCCCGCAAGGACCCTGCCCTTTTCCCTGTGTTTTTTCGATTCAGCCTGTATCCCGAGCTTATTAAGCGCGAGATTGAAAACAGCGCTTATCTTTTTATAGCTGTCAAGCAGGCCCTTAGAAAAGGGTTCCTGGTCTGTTCGTACAGAAAAACTGTACGTCAGTTCATCCCCGTGCAGTATTGCCCTCCCTCCGGTAGGCCTTTTTACTATCTGTATCCGGTTTGCCCTGCAATATTCAATATTAATATCAGACGCCTTTTGAAAGCGGCCAAGGCTTAATGACGGCTTGTCCCAGGAGTATAGTCTCAGTGTGGGCGGTGAATCACCTTTTCTGACAGAGGCTGCAATCGCCTCATCAAGCGCCATATTGCAGGATGCGCTGCATGGTTTGGAATTGATAAACCTCCAGGTTTTATGGTAATTTAGCATGTTTTTTTTGAACCTGATTTCAGGTATAATTATAACAGGATGCAGGATACAAGATACACGATAAAAAATCATGAATCGTGCATTGTGAATCATGTATCATAAATGGAGGAATCGTGGTCAGATACATAAATGTCAGAAGCAAACAGAGGAATGAATTCATTGATATAACCGAAAAAGTCAATGAGGTTATTAAAGAGGCAGGGGTAGTCAGCGGAATCTGTTATATCTATGTGCCTCACACAACAGCAGGCGTAACAATAAACGAAGGTGCAGACCCGTCTGTTCAGCGTGACATACAGAATGTTCTCAGCAGGCTGATACCGCACGAAATGAACTATTCCCACAGAGAAGGCAATGCAGATGCACACATAAAATCAACTATCGTAGGCGCCTCTCAGCTTGTTATCATTGACGAAGGAAGGCTTGTACTGGGGACATGGCAGGCTGTCTATTTCTGTGAATTTGACGGGCCAAGGCACAGACGGGTAGCGCTGAAGTTTATTGCGGACAAATAAGAAATCTCTGCGCCTTAGTTCTGAAAACTAATTCTTGTTTTCTTGTTGACCATATCATCCTTCAACATATAAAATTATGCCATGCGTGTTGAGAATAGAAATAAACTATGCTGAACACATACTTCAAACGTATTTTTGATGTCGCAAAGCGCGGCGACACCAGAGAAGAGAGTTATTATTCCTCACTCGAAGAACTCCTGAGAAGTTATGCTGTTTCAATCGGGAAAAAGCAGGTAGATATTACCACTCTCCCCAAAAAGACCGAGGCTGGCAACCCCGACTTCAGGATATGGGATGGAAAACAGCAGATTATCGGTTACATAGAAGCGAAGGTGCCGACTACTGAATATTTAGACCAGATAGAAACATCCGAGCAGTTAAAGCGTTATTTAAATATCTTCCCAAATTTATTGTTGACCAATTTTTTCGAGTTCAGGCTTTATCGTAACGGCGCATTAATAGACAAGGTTTTGATCGGAAGACCATACCATATTCACAAGCTCAAATCCGTCCCTGTTGTTGAAAATGAGGAGAAGTTTTTAAGCCTTCTTGAGAAATATTTCTCATTCTCTTTGCCTAAAGTCTATGACGCAAAGAATCTTGCTATCGAGCTCGCAAAGAGAACGCGCTTCTTGAAAGAGGAAATCATCTCGCAAGAATTGGAAGAGGAAGAAAAAAAAGGGAAGGGAAACATCCTTGGTTTTTATAAAGCATTTAAGGAGCATCTCATAAGCGGGCTAACTAAAGAAGACTTTGCAGACCTTTATTCGCAGACCATAGCTTATGGGCTGTTCGCTGCGAGAACAAGAACGGAAAACGGCTTTAACAGAAAGCTTGCCTATGACAGGATTCCGAAAACAATCGGAATCTTAAGAGACGTATTCCAGTTTATTTCGTTGGGCGATCTGCCCAAGCCGATGGAATGGATTATTGACGATATCTCGGACGTTCTGGCAACAACCGACGTTTATAATCTGCTCGATGAATATTTCAATAAGCACAGAGGCAAAGATCCCATAGTTCATTTTTATGAAACCTTCCTTGCTGAATATGACCCAAAGACGAGAGAAAAAAGAGGCGTCTATTACACGCCAGAGCCGGTTGTCTCTTACATCGTCCGCTCTTTGAACCATATCCTTAAAGAGCATTTTGATAAAAAAGACGGGTTTGCAAGCCAGACTGTAACAGTCCTTGATCCTGCGGCAGGAACGCTTACCTTTCTTGCAGAGGCTGCGCATCTTGCTGTTGAGGAATTTACGTCAAAATACGGCGAAGGCAAGAGAAGAGGTTTTATCAAGGAACACATTCTTAAAAATTTCTATGCCTTTGAGCTTATGATGGCGCCTTATGCAATCGGCCATCTGAAAATGTCTTTTCTTCTTGAAGAGCTTGGCTATAAACTTCAGACAGACGACAGGTTCAAGCTTTATCTAACCAACACTCTTGAGATGGAAGAACTCGCCCAGACAGAACTTCCGGGGATGGTTTCACTCTCAGAAGAATCGCATATGGCTGGTAAGGTTAAAAAGGAGCAGCCCATTCTCGTCGTCCTCGGCAATCCGCCGTATTCTGTAAGCTCTGCCAATAAATCAACGTTCATAGAAAAAGAGATGGACATTTATAAAGAAGATGTGCGTGATGAAAGAAATATCCAGCCCTTGTCTGATGATTACATCAAGTTCATACGTTTTGCGCATTGGAAGATAGAGAATGCCGGTAAAGGCGTTATAGGAATGATAACCAATAATTCCTACCTCTCCGGATTGATTCATCGCGGGATGCGCAAGAGTTTACTAGAAAGCTTTAATGAGATTTATATTCTCAACCTTCATGGAAACAGCCGTATTGGAGAAAAGTGTCCTGATGGCACTAAAGACGAAAATGTCTTTGACATCCAGCAAGGCGTATCAATCGCAATCTTCGTGAAGGATAAGAAACAAAAAGGATTGGGAAAAATTTTCTATCAGGATATTTATGGCATTAGAGAAAAGAAATATGAATATCTTAATCAATACTATACTGACTCAACAAAATGGAAAAAATTGCAGCCCTCATCCCCACATTATTTCTTTGTGGAAAAAGATTTTTCAGAGCAGGTAAGATACGACAAGTTTTTGCCTGTTCAAGAAATATTTATAGAGTCTTCGAGTGGTGTAAAAACCCATCGTGATCACTTCTTAATTGGTTTCACCCCAGAAGAGGTTAAGCAGAGGATGAGAACATTTACCAGTGATTTGCCAGATGAATTGGTCAGTCAGGCGCTTGACTTGAAAGACACTCACGATTTTAAACTTAAAGAAGTCAGAATAAAACTGAAAAAAGAAGAATGGAAAGAATCAGTCTTACCATATTCTTATCGCCCCTTTGATGATCGATACGTCTGCTATATGCCTGATTTAATTGATAGGGATCGGCGTGATGTAATGCAATATTTTCTAACAAATAATCTTGGCTTTGTTACGATGAGACAATATGTTTATGATTCTGTAGAAATTTATAACTACACGTTTTGCGTGCAAAATATTATTGATAATAGATTCTTTATAAGTAATCGCGGCATATGCTCAGTCTTTCCTCTTTATCTCTACCAGCCAAAAGACAAGCCTAAAAAGAAGTCGTTTAGCAGCGTTATTATGCTCTTTGAGCCGGAGGCAGAATACGGAGTGAAAAAGCCGAATCTGGCCCCGGAATTTATTGAAAAACTTGCTAAGACTTATAAGAAAACGCCACCTCCTGAAGAAATATTCTATTACATCTATGCAGTGCTTTATTCGAATACCTACAGAACAAAATATGCCGAATTTTTGAAAATAGACTTCCCGCGAGTGCCGTTCACAAAAGATTATAAGCTGTTCAAGAAAATGGCTGACTATGGCGAAAGGCTTGTTAATCTACATCTCCTCAAATCATCGGAGCTTGATAAACCAATTGTCAAATTTCAGGGCGAGGGAAATGATAAGGTGGAGAAATTTAAATATGACAAAGGACAACTCTATGTAAATACCACCCAGTATTTCGAAGGCTTACCTCAGGAAGTATGGGAATATCAGGTCGGCGGTTATCAGGTCTGCGACAAATGGCTCAAGGACAGAAAAGGGAGAAAACTTTCAGTTGAAGAAATTCAGCATTATTGCAAAGTCGTAACTGCCCTAAAAAAGACAATCGAGATTCAGGGGAAAATAGACGGCACATATCTGAACATAGAACAAAAAACAATCTAATTTTAAATGCACTATGTGAACTTTTTTTAGGTAAACAATGACCGAAGAGAAAGAAGAAATCCGGTCTCTGCGCAGCGAGATTAAACGGCTAAGGAAGGCCCTCACCGAGCTTACCCCATCCCTGGAAACACTTCTAAGACACCGCGGATTCAGGATATACAAAAAAGAACCATCAGATGACCTTGTTATTCCTTCTAAAAAATTCCTCAAAGATTACTATGAAATACTAAAAAAATATTCTTTCAGGTTATTCCTCAGGGACGTAATCAAACATCAGGAGTATTTCACAAAGGAGCAGGTTACAAAATATGCGACATCTGATGTGACAGGCTCGTATATTGATTTTCTGCTATCCGTAAAATTGATTGAAACTGCGGGCGCTCAGAGATTCAGGCTTAAAAAAAGGCCTGTCAAGAGTTTCGGTGAGACCCTTGAGTGGTTTCTGTGCGAGATACTCAAACGGGAATTCTCTGCGGAGGCAACCTGGGGTGTCAAATTCAAAAGGCCTAAAGTGGGCGGAGATTATGACCTTATTGCAAAGATTGACGGTTCAATCTTATACATGGAGGTGAAATCCTCGCCTCCGAAACAGATTTATGCAAATGAGATAACTGCTTTTTTTGACAGGGTCTTTGACCTTTCTCCTGAGATTGCCGTATTTTTTATGGATACGGAGCTGCGGATGAAGGATAAAATTGTGCCAATGTTTGAAGAGGAACTGAAAAAAAGGCTCCCTTCGCCCCCTCCTGTCCTGAGGCTTGAAAAAGAACTCTTTCAGATATGGAACAGAACCTTTATAATAAATGCCAGGGATAGCATCACAAATAATACCGGGAAGGCATTGAGCTGGTATTTCAGGACAGGCCGTAAAACACCCTGCCCTTTGAATGCCTGAAAAAGGAGGGTATAATGGATGTATGTGCAGTATGCGCATGGCGTGCAACATGCCAGAAAAAGTTTTCAATATCAGGCAAAGATATGCGCTGTCCTGATTTTGCAAAGGATGTGACCATTAAAGAAAAAACAGAAGAAGATAAGGAAACAGAATCGGAGATCCGCAGAGGCGGAAAGGAGCAGAAAAAAGGGTGATATACGACAAGTTTTTCGGATTCAGGGGAGAGCCGTTCGGAGTAACACCTGACACCAGGTTCCTGTATATGAGCAAGAGGCATGAGGATGCGCTTGCCCACCTGAATTTCGGCATATCGGAAAACAAGGGTTTTGTGATGCTCACAGGAGAGGTAGGCGCAGGCAAGACAACGCTTATAAGGTATTTCCTTGACAACTTGGGCCCTGATACGCACAGCTCCCTGATAATAAATCCGATGGTAGATCCGCTTGAACTTCTCAAACTGATAAATCACGACTTCGGCATTGCCTGTGCCGGCGATACACAGAAAGATCATCTCGATGCCCTTAATAATTTTCTCCTGGAAGCCTTTTCGAAAAAAGAGAAGGCGGTCCTTGTAATAGACGAGGCACAGGGATTAAGCCTCGAATGTCTTGAGTTCATAAGGCTCCTGTCAAACCTTGAAACAAACACAAAAAAACTGCTGCAGGTAGTCCTTGTGGGGCAGCCTGAATTAAAGAGAATTGTATCAAGCGAACCCCTTAAACAGCTTGACCAGAGGATTGCCGTCAGATATCATCTTGAGCCCCTTGACCTTAATGATTCGATTATATATGTAAGCCACAGACTGAAGATTGCAGGAGGAGGGATGGTAACCTTCCCGGTAAACGGGATAAAGCTCATTTACAGGCATGCTCACGGAATCCCCCGGCTTATTAATATGGCATGCGACAGGGCCCTTCTGCTCTCCTATTCAGACGGCAAGATAAAGATTGACACCGCAATAGTGAAAAAAGCCATAAAAGAATTAAGCACCTCCCAATACAAAGGTGGAAATAATTTTCTTAAGTATGCTGTTACCGGCATAGCAATACTCATCCTTGTTATTGCGGCATACCGCAATATAGAGTATGAAGAACATTATCTTGATAAGATTAGCAGTATGTTAAAGGGGGTCCGGACAGAAGGAGAATTTTTCATAAATGACGGGATATATATGGCCTCGAAAGAGGAGCTTTCTGAAGCAGCCAGCATCTTAAACCTCATGAATATATGGGGAGAAAAAGATATGCGCAGCGATATGGACGTATCCAAAGAACTCGGGAAAAGAGGCTATTCTGTTTACAAATTCGGCAATGACCTTGACAGGGCAATAAGGCTCAATATACCGTGTATGCTTTCTATAAAGCAAAATAAGACAAACAGATGGGTTGTCCTGAGATGGGCTGTCGGAGGCGATGTAATGCTCATAGACCCGAGAGACGGGAAAAACATCCTGCCTGTAAAAACATTTAGAGACACTATTTCAGAGATTAGCGTATTTTATAAAAACAGATATAATAATAACAGGATATCATTGCTGCAGCAGGAACTCAAGAAACGCGGGCTGTACAATTCTCCAGTGACGGGTGAATCAGGTTCAAAGACAAAAAAAGCGCTGATGAAGTTCCAGGAAATAAAAGGCCTTGAACCAACAGGGACCCTTGATGAAGAGACAGCAATTTTACTTTCAGGCAATGAAAGTGTGCCCAGATTAGTACCTGAATAATATTCTTAAAAATAAAGGAGGAGTTGAAATGGATCTTAAAAAATTGAGAAATATTCTTTCCGTTACTAATGGCGCCTTAGAGTTAAAGGATAAGGCCGGCTTGAAGGGTATCATGGACGAGCTTATTTACGAGGCAGTATTTACAGAAGATAAGGACAGGCAGATTGCAATTTTCACTCTGATAAAAGAGGCTGCGAAGGCAGCAGGCGCTGTGCCTGCATCAATACAGGGCCTGTATGAAGAGATGGGGAAGAATTACCCTGGCTTTACTGTCCCTGCGATAAATATCAGAGGGCTCACCTATGACACTGCAAGGGCTATTTTCAGAAAAGCAAACAAGATGAATGCCGGCGCAATAATATTCGAAATAGCGCGTTCAGAGATAGGTTATACAAAGCAGAGGCCTTTGGAATATTCCACAGTTATACTGGCAGCTGCAGTCAGGGAAGGGTTCAGCGGCCCTGTGTTTATACAGGGTGACCATTTTCAGCTTGTGAGAAAAAATTATCTTGCAGACCCGAAACCTGAAACAGATTATATAAGGGGCCTGATTAAAGAGGCTATAGAGGCAGAATTTTACAACATTGATATTGATTCCTCAACGCTGGTTGACCTCGACAAGCCGAGCCTCAAAGAGCAGCAGAGGCCTAATTTTGAAAGGGCAGCTGAGCTTGGGGCATATATAAGAGACATCCAGCCAAAGGGGATTGATGTTTCCATAGGCGGTGAGATTGGCGAGATCGGCGGCAAAAACAGCAATCCGGATGAACTCAGGGCATATCTTGACGGGTTTAAAGAGATATTCAAGGCAGGAAAAGGGTTAAGCAAGCTGAGCGTTCAGACAGGAACATCACATGGCGGTGTTGTGCTTCCTGACGGGACACTGGCAAAGGTCAAGATAGATTTTGAAACACTCCGCATATTGTCTGATATGGCGAGAAAAGAATACAGGCTTTCAGGCTGCGTTCAGCATGGCGCATCAACATTGCCTGATGAGGCATTCCACATGTTCCCGCAGACAGCCACATCTGAAGTACATCTTGCAACAGGCTTCCAGAACATAATGTATGACAGCAAGGCAATGCCGAAAGAGTTTAAGGATGAGGTTTATGCATTTATAAAGAAGGAATATGCCAAGGAACACAAAGAAGGCCAAACAGAAGAGCAGTTCATATACAGCACAAGGAAAAAAGGATTTGGCCCTTTGAAAAGAAAGTGGTGGGACCTTCCGCAGGATATAAAAGGACCAATAATGAAAGAGCTCGAGGACAAGTTTGGCCTGCTGTTTAACGAACTAAAGGTTGGAAACACAAAAGATATAGTAAGCAGGACAGTTAAGCCTGTTGTTGTAAAAAAAGCGATTCCCGAGTCGATAGCAAAGGAACTGTAAATTTATCACATGACAAAGACAGGCCATAATATTGCCGCTCAAACAGACCCTGCCTTAAGAGGTTTCGTATGAAAGAAGTCCTTGCAATAGTTGTCGGTGGCGGGCCTGCACCCGGAATAAACGGAGTCATAAGTGCAGCCACGATTGAAGCAATAAAAAAAGGCAAAAAGGTTATCGGCATAGTAGGAGGTTTCAAAAGCCTCTTTGCCGGGGACAAGAAAAAAGTAATAGACCTCACCTTTGATAATGTCAGCAAGATACATATAACCGGAGGTTCAATATTAAGGACCTCCAGGGACTTTCCTGACAAGGTTAAAGAACGCTTTAAGACACTCATGTCAACCCTTAAGTCCCTCAATGTCAGATACCTTATCACGATCGGCGGAGAAGGAACTCTCTATATGGCAAGGTGGATAGAAAAAGAGGCAAAAGGAAGGATTGCAGTTGTCCATGTGCCAAAGACAATAGACAATGACCTTCCTATGCCGGGCGGAATGCCGACCTTTGGATATGAAACTGCAAGGCACTGGGGGGTCGAACTTGTCGAAAATATCATTGAGGATGCAAGGACCACCGGCAGATGGTATGTTGTTACAACAATGGGGAGATATACCGGGCATCTCGCCCTGGGCATAGGAAAAGCAGCAGGCGCAACCATAACACTTATACCGGAAGAATTCTCTTCGGGATCCGCCGGAGGAGGAAGGGAAGACAGGCTTTCGTGTAAAAAGGTCGCTGACATACTTGAGGGCTCCATAATTAAAAGGCTTTCACTGGGCAAGGATTACGGAGTCGCTGTGCTTGCAGAGGGGATTGCCAATAAGTTTGACCCAAAGGAACTTCTGGAATACGAGGTATTAGAAAAGGATGAGACAGGCAGGGTGCGGCTTTCTGAAATACAGCTTGGAAGAGTGATGAAGAATATAGTGCAGAAAAGCCTCGAGAGCCGTGGCATAAAAGTTACAATCGTGGATAAAAATATTGGCTATGAACTCAGAGCAGCCGACCCGATACCGTTTGATGCAGAATATACAAGAAACCTCGGTTACGGCGCTGTGAGGTTCCTTTTGATGGGCGGCACAGGTTCCATGACAGTCTTTTATGAAGGCAAACTTAAATCTGTTCCTTTCTGCGAGATGTTCGAGCCTGACACGGGAAAGACAAAGATGAGGTATGTTGACATCACATCCGAGACATATCTTGTTGGATGGGAATACATGATGAGGATTAAGAAGGATGACCTCAAACCCGGAAACATCAAAAGATTAGCGCTTGCAGCACACATGAAGGTTGATGACTTCAGAAAAAGATTTTCTTATATTGTCTGAACTCAGACTTTTTTAAATAACGCCCCTTCCCACATCTCCTTATTGACCATTTCATCTCAATGAATATAGAATTATGCCATGTGGTTAAATAAATTCTAGATGCAGGAGAATAATGCAGGGAAGCTCTCCAAGCAATTCTGAATGGCTGACAAGAAAGAAGCTTATAGACCCACGGCTTGAAGCAGCTGGATGGAAAGTTGTGCCTTTCAATACTGGGAAAGACCTTTCAGCGTTTGACAGATGCGCGATTGAAGAATATCCGACCGATAACGGCCCTGCTGATTACGCCCTCTGTAATGATGGGAAAATTATCGGGGTTGTTGAAGGGAAAAAGCTTTCGCTTGGTCCTCAGAATGTTCTTACCCAAGCTGAACGTTACTCGCGCGGAGTAACGAGTAGCCCGTTTAATTTTCATGGATTCAGAGTTCCATTTCTATATTCGACCAATGGTGAGGTTATCTGGCATCATGACATACGCAATGAGCAAAGCCGTTCACGTCGAATAACACATTTTCACACACCGGAGGCGTTAACCGAAAAACTTAGTCAGAATTTTGAGACGGCCTGTGAACGTCTTTTCCAAATACCAAACGACCATCCGAGGCTTCGCCCCTATCAAATAGATGCAAACACGGCAACAGAACAGGCGATTGCTAATAGAAAACGCCATATGCTTGTTGCAATGGCAACTGGTACAGGCAAGACCTTTACTCTGGTTAATCAGGTTTATAGATTAATGAAGTCAGGCGTTGCGAAACGGATTCTTTTTATGGTTGACCGCAGGGCATTAGCAGCGCAGGCTGTCCGTGCTTTTGCCTCATTTGAGCCTGAGCCGGGATTGAAGTTCGACAAGATTTATGAAGTATACAGCCAACGTTTCCAAAGAGAAGACTTTGATGAAAATGAAATATTCGATCCCAAAGTCCTACCAACAGCATACTTAAAAGATCCTCAGCCGGGGCATGCCTTTGTATATGTCTGCACAATACAGAGAATGATGATTAATCTTTTTGGGCGAAACGCAATATTCAACATTGGCGATGAGGAAATAGACGAGGATGCTGACAAGTTTCCTGATATTCCAATTCATGCCTTTGATCTTATTATTGCCGATGAATGTCACAGAGGATATACCGCTTCAGAACTTGCAATCTGGCGGGATACTATTGATCACTTTGATGCTATCAAGGTCGGGTTGACTGCAACGCCAGCAGCACATACGACAACATATTTCAGAGATGTAGTTTATCGTTATGAGTATGAGCGCGCAGTGCGGGAGGGCTATCTCGTTGATTATGACCTTGTTAGTATTAATTCGGAAGTAAAGATGAAAGGCGTATTCCTTAATGAAGGAGAGCAGGTAGGCATTATTAATCCGGAAACAGGTTCAGAGCAACTTGACCTTTTAGAAGCAGAGCGCCAGTTTGAATCTATAGATATTGAAGACAAAGTAACCTCGCCTGATTCAAACAAAAAGATTCTTGAAGAGATAAGAAAATATGCACAGGAACATGAAGAACGCTATGGACGTTTCCCAAAGACTTTGATATTTGCTGTTAATGACATGCCGCATACCTCTCATGCAGACCAGCTTGTTGATATTGCCCGTGATGTTTTCGGACAGGGCGACTCTTTTGTTCAGAAAATTACGGGCCGGGTGGACAGGCCCCTTCAGCGCATACGAGAATTCCGAAATCGTAAACTTCCCGGCATAGTTGTTTCGGTTGACCTCCTTACCACAGGCGTTGATATCCCTGACCTTGAATTTATTGTTTTTCTCAGGCCGGTTAAATCAAGAATTCTCTTTGAACAAATGCTCGGTCGAGGCACACGCAAAGGCGAACATTATACCGACAAATCCCATTTTACAGTCTTTGACTGTTTCGATGGAACGCTGATGGAATATTTTAGAAACACAACAGCCATAACTGCCGAGCCTGTGAGACAGGAGCCAAGGACTATTGCTGAAATTATTGAAGACATCTATCAGAACAGAGATAGGGATTACAATATCCGATGTCTGATCAAAAGATTGCAGCGTATCGCAAAAGAGATGTCAAGCGAAGCAAGGGATTTATTTGCTGCATACATTCCAAACGGTGACCTGGCAGAGTTTGCGGCTAATTTGCCCCGAAGGTTGAGAGAGGACTTTACCGGCATTATGGAAATTCTTCGTAATTCGGGCTTCCAAAATCTATTGTTAAATTATCCAAGACCGCCTCGAACATTTCTTGTTGCTTATGAAACTGTGGACGCTGTGAGCAGCACATGGTTTGTTCGATCTCCAAATGGAAAAGAGTATGGGCCTGAAGACTACCTCACTGCTTTTAGCCGGTTTGTTCAGGAGAATTCCTCACAGATTGAAGCTATCCGCATTCTTCTTGGCAGCCCAAAGGATTGGAGCCCGAAAGCCCTCAAAGAACTTCGCCAGAAATTGACCACTGCGCCTCTTAGATTTTCAGTTGAGAATTTGCAAAAAGCGCACAAGTTGAAATATCAAAAAGACCTTGTTGATATTATCTCTATGATTAAGCACGCAGCCTATGAAGAAGAGCCTCTTTATACCGCAGAGCAAAGAGTGCAGAGGGCGTTTATGCGGATAACAGGAGGTCGCACTTTTACACCTGAACAGCAGCAATGGCTTGACAGAATAAGGGTTCACCTTATTGAAAATCTTTCGATTGATAAGGATGACTTTGATGTTCTTCCTGTCTTCACTCGTCCCGGCGGCTGGGGCCGTGCAGAAAAAGATTTCAACGGTCAACTTCCTGAACTTCTTAACCTTTTTAATGCAGGTGTTGCAGCATGAGCGATGTAGTCCAAAAACTCTGGGGTTTCTGCCATACCCTTCGGCATGACGGCATTGATTATGGCGATTACATTGAGCAGATAACATATCTCCTTTTTCTCAAGATGGCTGATGAAAGGGGCGTCGACCTTCCCAAAGGCTGTGACTGGCCGACTCTTTCGGAAAAATCTGGGATAGGCCTTACAGACGACTATGTGGATATACTCCGCAAGCTCGGACAGCAGCGTGGCCTGCTCGGTGATATCTTTGCAGGAGCAATGTCGAGGTTCAATAACCCTGTAAATCTCAAAAAACTTATCAGCCTTATTGACGAGACTGAATGGACAACTCTTGATGTGGATATAAAAGCCGCTGCATTTGAAGGACTTTTACAGAAGGCTGCTGACGAAGGGAAAAAAGGCGCAGGCCAGTACTTTACGCCCCGCATTCTCATTCAGTCTATTGTCCGCTGTATAAAGCCTGATCCGAGAACTAATAAAGAGTTTACTATCTGTGACCCTGCCTGCGGAACTGGTGGATTCCTTGTTTCAGCCTATGAATGGTTTATCGGCCAGACAAAAGGCGGAGCTATTGAAAGGGATTTGGCAAAGCGCATCAAGCACGGCACTTATTATGGACAGGAACTTGTGCCACGTCCCCGACGTCTTGCCTTAATGAATCTATATCTTCACGGCCTTGAGCCAGAGATAAAACTTGGCGATTCGATTTATGAAGTACCGGACAGCAGAAAGTTTGATGTCGTTCTTACAAATCCACCTTTCGGCACTAAAGGCGCGAATCAGGCGCCTGAGCGTGAGGATTTCACAATAGAGACAAGCAACAAACAGTTAAATTTTGTTCAGCATGTCGTGAATATACTTAAGCCCGGTGGCAGGGCTGCAATTGTCCTTCCCGATAACTGCCTGTTTGAAGACAAGGCAGGAGAAGTCTTCAAGATACTTATGGAAGACTGCAACCTTCACACAGTTCTCAGACTTCCGAGAGGAACATTTTCTCCATACAGTCAGGGCGTAAAGGCAAATGTCATCTTTTTTCAAAAAGGCTTTCCAACAGAAAATACATGGATTTTTGATGCCCGCTCTAATGTTCCGGGCATAACAAAAAAAGAACGGCCATTGACGATACAGCATTTTCAGGAGTTCGAGAAAAACTACGGCAAAGACCCGAACGGTCAGAGCAAAAGAACTGATTCAGGCGAAGAAGGCCGCTTCAGAAAATTCCATATCAGCGATATTACGGAAAGAGATTACAAGCTCGATGTTACATGGTTGAAGGATGAGACATTAGAGGATTCTGATAATTTGCCTGAGCCGCAGGACTTGGCAAGTGAAGCGATAACTGAACTTGAGGCGGTCGTGGATGATTTGAAGGATGTTTTGCAGTTGATTGAGACTAATGGGGATGAAGAGTGAGTGAATTGCCCTTAAAATGGGAATGTGTTGATATTAGTACGTTTTTATATCCAGTTACCACAGGTGTAAAACCATTTATTGGAAAAAGAAAATATTATTCAACGGGAAGCATAAATGGCAAAGCATATCTGAATGAAGGTGAATATACCTTTCAAGAGAGACCAGCAAGAGCTAATAGAATGGCCGAAGAAGGCGATGTTTTGCAGGCAAGAATGCAGGGTACCGATAAAGTTTTGTTGATAGATAAATCTCTATCAGGGCAATTGTTTTCAACTGGCTTTTTGCAATTCAGAATTATAGAGAAAACATATGTAAGCAAACTGCTCCTGTTTTTCATGAAGTCAGGTTATTTCTTAAAGCAGCGTGATGAGTTTGCTACCGGCTCTACTCAAATTGCATTAACAGACAGAGGACTTTCAAATATAAAGCTCTTAGTTCCGCCTTTCAATGAACAGCTCCGCATAGTCGCCAAGCTCGAAAAACTTCTACACAAGATTGATGCCTGTAAAGAGCGGCTCGATAAAATCCCCCTTATCCTCAAACGCTTTCGCCAGTCCGTTTTGTCTGCTGCGTGTTCGGGTCGTTTGACGGAGGATTGGAGAAAAGAACACAATGAACCAGAATGGAAGGATGCAAAAATTGGTGACTACTGCCTCGATTCATTTTATGGGCCGAGATTCGGCAGAGAAGAATATGTTCCAGAAGGTATTCCCACGATAAGAACAACGGATTTTACTGATAATGGGAAAATTATTCTAAGTAGACCTCCTTGTGTGCTGATACCTAATGAAAAGAAGGGTAAATTCCTCCTAAGGAAAAATGACCTCCTTATTACTAGAACCGGAAGTATTGGAAAAATGGCTATCTTTCGGGAAAACTACGAGGCCATACCCAGTGCATATTTGATTCGTTTCCGCTTCAAGCCCGAAGTCTCTGTTGATTATTTATTTCTGTGGTTAATGTCTCCAGAAGGACAAAACTTGCTCGGGCTTGGCGCTACTGCTGTAACTCAACCCAATGTAAACGCAGAAACAATTAAAGGTATGCCAATCCCCCTTCCATCTCTCCCCGAACAACAAGAAATCGTCCGGAGGGTAGAGGCGCTTTTTAAAAAGGCAGATGCAATAGAGACGCGGTATAAGAAGGCAAAGGCATTTGTTGATAAGCTCACTCAATCCATCCTTGCCAAAGCCTTTCGCGGTGAGCTTGTTGCGCAAGACCCTAATGACGAGCCAGCATCAGTTCTGCTTGAACGCATCAGAGCAGAAAAACAAAAATCTCAGAAAAAAGTTGTTTCGATAAAAGACAGAGTGGAAAAATATAAACCTTTTATTCCATCTGACCTGCCAATGGCCGCAGAGGAAAAGGCACCCTATGGGAACAAACGAAAAAAGAAAAGAGAAAGGTAACATCTTAAATAAATTAACCAACCTATTGTGTTTTATTGAAAAAATCTGGAAAATATACCAATATATTGGGGCTTGACAATATATCAGAAGTGATATAAGATGAAGATACCTAAAATACCGGATAACGTTAAAGTGCATCCAAATGTATGGAGGTCAATCAAGGAAATTGCAGTCCTTGATAATGAGAAGGCAGTGAAACTTACTCAACGAATATGCGGATTAGGAATTGATCCTATTCCTGTAAGTGGCGACTGCAAGTCTGAAACCATTCTGAATCTTAAAAAGAAAGGGCTTTCTGTAAAACGGCTTAAATGTCTGGATATCTTGGACTACAGAATCTTTTATGCTTATAGAAATTCAGGCATGGTTTGCGTATATTATGTTGTTCCGCGAAATGAAGATACCTATAAAGAAGATGCCTGGCATTATCAAATGATAAAACTTCTTTACACTCAATGGAGGGAATGTCAATGAGTTTGTCCCCTGAGAAGATTAAGTATACTCCCAAGCCTAAGCCTGCTTTTAGATGGCAAATGCCTTCTCAAATTATTAAAGAGCTTTCTTCGGACGAAATTTGTGAGGCATGCGATTCGCTTAAAGATGCCGAGATAGAAAAATTAAAAGATGAGAATAACAAGCTGAAAAAGCTTCTGGCGTTTTGGCGATCTGAGACCCATTCATTGGCACTGAAGACCGCCCTTGAAGCCAAGGCTGTGCCGCTTGAGAAGATGGTTAGCAAGGTAACGTCTACACCGGAGGGTAAAGAGTCATGGGACAAGGCTTGGAAAGACCAATTTGCTGAATGGCAAGAGCTTGTAAAACAGGGCAAGATGAGCAAGATAAAATATTACAGACTGCTAAATGGAATAGACCAGATAACACTTGCCAAGGAGCTTGGAATGGCGCAGCCGAACATCAGCAGAATCGAAAAACCGGGCTATAATGTGCCGACAAAAACATTAAAAAAGCTTGCCACAATTTTTGGCGTGAAAATGGAGGATTTAATTGGGAACTGATACAGGAATTAATTTTATAGATATTGCCTTGACTGAACTCAGCTTTAAACTGAACAAGGATTTCAAGCCCCCAAAAGATGGGCTTCCAGTTGATATCGGTTTTAAGGCAAGCCACTCATTTAGTCCTAACAAAAAAAATCTTTCGGTAGAGTTAACGATTGCGCTCTTCACGAAGGATAAGCGTCGCCCCTTTTCCATGAAAGTAACAGTTGAAGGTGTCTTCGCAGGAAAGGATTATGAGCAATTGAAAAAGTTTGCAAAGGTGCATGCGATAGCTCATTTGTTCCCATTTGTCCGAGAGATTATAGGGAATACTACGATGAAAGCAAATATGCCGCCTCTCCTTTTACCGCCAATTAACCTTTCTGCAATTCAATCAGAGAAAAATTAAAAAGACATGGCATTCTGGATAAGGCGTTTAAGGGGATGTTTTAAATAGCGGATATAGCTTATCTCTTTTATATATTCTGCTCTCACTGTCTTCATCATCTCGCATCTTACATGTTATAATAACCAAAGCCGAAGTGGCGGAACTGGCAGACGCGCTAGGTTCAGGGTCTAGTGGTCGAAAGGCTGTGCGGGTTCAAATCCCGCCTTCGGCACCATCTTCCTTTTTTACAATAAATTCTTTGAGCAATGCCTGCCTTATGCGGCCTCTGCAATCTTTATGGCTTCTTTCAGGTCAACTGCACCCGTATATATTGCCTTGCCGGTTATCACTCCCCATAGATTTTTAATCTCCTTCAGGGCTTTTATATCTTCGATAGACGATACCCCGCCTGAGGCAATTACAGGGATATTGACAGTTCCGGCCATATCTTTCATCGCCTGGATGTTTGGGCCGCTGAGCATACCGTCTCTCGATATGTCAGTGTATATAATGCCTGCTGCGCCGTTTTTCTCCACATCTCCTGCAAGCTCTTTCGCATCAACTTCTGTTACCTCAACCCATCCCTTTACCGCGACCTTCCCGCCCTTTGCATCAATGCCTACGAGAATCCTTCCCGGATATTTCCTGCATGCCTCAATCAGCAAAAAGGGGCTTTCTATCACAGCAGTCCCGAGTATTATCCTGTCAATGCCGGCCCCTGCAAGTTCATCTATTTTTTGCACATCCCTTATCCCGCCTCCAACCTCTATCTCCATGGAAACAGCTTCCCTTATCTTTATTATCGCGTCAAGATTTTTCTGGCTTCCTGTAAATGCGCCGTCAAGGTCAACGACGTGAAGGAGTTTTGCACCGCATTCCTCCCATCTTTTCGCTGTTGATGCAGGGTCATTGGAATAGGCAGTGACCGCGTCTTTTCTCCCCTGAAGAAGCCTTACGCACTGCCCGTCTTTTAAATCTATTGCAGGAATAACAATCATAGAGTAATATACCATAACTTAAGACTGTACCGGATAAGGAATGCTTACGGAGATCAAAAATTCAACTAGTAAAATGAAAAGTCATAGCTCAATGCTGTCAGCATTTTTGCTTATTTTTATTTGCTCTTTAATAAGCCCCCAGCCCGCCTATTCCTTCAACATCCCGGAGAAACTTGAATATGACCTGACATGGACAGGCATAAAGGCCGGCACATTCGCGCTTGAGATAACAAATTCCGGCAGTGGCATAAAGATTATCTCAACTGCAAAATCAGTAAAATGGGTTTCTGTTTTTTATGATGTTGACGACAGGGTGGAAAGCACTCTGGTAAAAAACCAGGACATATTATTTGTCGGGCAGCCTGTTAAATATAGAATTAAACTGAAAGAGGGCAGGCATAGAAGGGACAAGGAGGTTATTTTTAAACATCCCGCAGGAAAGGCTGTCTATACAGACTACCTCTCTAATGAAAAACAGGAATTTGCCGTGCCCTTTTTTGTCTTTGACCCTCTGTCAAGCTTCTATTATGTAAGAACACTTAAACTTGAAGTAGGGCGTCCGGTCTACGTGACTATCTTTGACAGCAAAAAAACATGGAATGTCGAGGTCCAGGTACTGAGAAAAGAAAAGGTCACCCTCCAGACAGGTACAGTAGATACAATTGTGGTTAAACCCTTAATCAAATCAGAAGGAATTTTTTATAGAAAAGGCGATATTTATATATGGCTGACAGATGATGAGAAGCGGATACCCGTAAAACTTCGGTCAAAGGTCGCTCTGGGCTCTGTTACCGCAACCCTGGTAGGAGGCAGATATTGATACCCGTCTCAGTTGTAATTGTAACAAAAAATGAAGAGATGCATATTGAAGGCGCCCTTGCCAGCGCAAGGGATGCTGCTGAGATAATTGTTATAGATTCATTCAGCGCAGACAGGACTGTTGAGATCTGCAAAAAATATACGGATAAGGTATTTCAGAAAGAATGGCAGGGATATGCAAAGCAGAAGCAGATGGCAGTTGATGCCGCAGCAGGCCCATGGGTGCTTATCCTTGATGCCGACGAACGGCTCACGCCCGAATTAAAATCAGAGATTACAGATGCAATAGCAGAAAACAGGCATAACGGATTTTATATGCCAAGAAAGAATTTTTTTGCAGGCAAATGGATCAGGCACGGCGGCTGGTGGCCTGACCATACATTGAGGTTATTTAAAAAAGAAGCCGGTTACGTTGAAGAAAGGGAAGTGCATGAAAAGGTAATTGTAAAGGGAAGCGTCTCTTATCTTAAAAATCCCCTTGAGCACTACACCTATAATTCCATATCTGACTATATTAAACGAATGGACAGTTACTCTGCCCTTGCTGCAAAGGAACTCAAAAAAACCGGGACTGCCCCCAATCCATTAAATTTAATTGTGAAGCCGCCGGCTGCATTTATAAAAATGTTTTTTGTCAGGCTGGGTTTTATGGACGGCATGCATGGATTGATACTTGCCGTGCTTTACAGCTATTACACTTTCCTGAAATATGCAAAGACGCGGGAAGTGACTCCAGGGGATTAATACAGGAAATTTTTCCGGCAAGGGGAAAACAGCCTGTTCCGGGAAACAGCTAAAAGTTAAGCCTTAAACTTTTTAACTTTACCCTTTTACTTTTTTAACTACGCGGTCTTACAACCGGCAACCAGCTTCAGGTCAGCGCTCTGCACTTTATACGGCAATCTCTCATTTCCGGCACAAGAAATAATTCCCCTCTTCATTTCAACCACAGAAGGATTTTTGCATCTGAATTTTTCTATGAGAAACTGGGCAGCAGCCTCTGGTTTTATAATGTCACCGCATGTGAAAATATCAACCGCCGCATATCCATACTCCGGCCACGTGTGAATGGAAAGATGGGATTCAGCTATAACTACCATGCCGCTTATTCCAAATGGACTGAATTCGTGGAAGGATACATCAATGATGGTTGCCCTGGCCTTTTTAGCTGCTGAGACCATTGCATTTTTAACCTTGTCGAGGTTTTTGAGAATTTCAGGATTACAATCCTTAAGTTCTACTAATAAGTGTTTACCTAAAGCATACAATCCACTACCCCCCTTCAATCCGATTTTTAACCCGAGAGTTCAACGACTCTCTTTTATTAGCTAAATAAATTACAGTAAAATTATATACCTTGTCAAGAATTTTTTAAACAAAAAAATGATTTGCTGAAAAAATTTTCCTGCGAGGCAGTCGTCGTCTTCCATTTTGAATGGCATTGAGCTATATTATTATGGAACCGGAAGAGGAGAAAATATGATTGACATAAAACTTTTAAGAGAAAATTCTGAAAAGATTATGGATGCGCTCAAAAAAAGGGGCGTTTACGGTAGTCCCAAAAATAGAGAAGAAATCCCAGCAATGCCAGATAAGCAATTAGATGGGACATTAGACATTGAGCAATTGCTTGAATTGGAAAAAGAGAGAATAACTCGAATAAAAGAAGCCGATGAACTCAAGAACAGAAGGAATGTAGTTTCTGAGGAAATCGGGAAACTTAAACAGAAAAAACAAGACGCTGCCGGACTTATAGCTGAGATGAAGGGGGTTTCTGAAAAAATTAAAGGACTCGATGAGAGGCTGAAAAAAATAGAAGAGGATGAGAATAAATTCCTTCTAATTATTCCAAATATCCCTCATGAATCTGTTCCTGTAGGAAAAGATGAAACAGAAAATGTAGAGATAAGGAAGTGGGGAACTCCGAAAGAATTCGATTTCCCTCCACTTAATCACTGGGACATTGCCGAGATGCATGGGATTATTGATTTTGACAGGGCAGCTAAGATTGCAGGCGCAAGGTTTTCTTTGATGAAAGGCATGGGAGCAAGGCTTGAAAGGGCCTTGATGAATTTCATGCTCGATACAAACACATCAAAGGGCTACAAGGAAATATTTCCGCCCATACTGGTGAATAAAGAATCCATGACAGGAACAGGACAGCTTCCAAAGTTCGAGATGGAATTATTTAAAATAGCCGACCCTGAATTTTATCTCATCCCGACCGCCGAGGTCCCTGTCACGAATATCCATAGAGATGAGATTCTGAATGAAGCTGAACTCCCGATTTATTACACGGCTTATACTCCATGCTTCAGGCGGGAGGCAGGCTCATACGGGAAAGATACGAGAGGATTGATAAGACAGCACCAGTTCAACAAGGTCGAGATAGTAAAATTTGTTAAACCTGAAAACTCTTATGATGAACTTGAAAAGCTCACGGGCAACGCAGAGGATATACTCCAGAAGCTCGGGCTCCCATACAGGGTTATAACGCTCTGCACAGGAGACATTGGGTTCTCATCTGCCAAGACTTATGACATTGAAGTCTGGCTTCCCGGACAGAACAGATACAGGGAAATCTCATCATGTTCTAATTTTGAGGACTTTCAGGCAAGAAGAGCGAATATCAGATTCAGGCGTGAGGGCAAAAAAGGAACTGAGTTTGTGCATACACTTAACGGTTCGTCGCTTGCTATTGGCAGGACGGTAGTCGCCATCCTCGAAAACTACCAGCAAAAAGACGGAAGCGTTTTAATCCCTGAGGCATTAAGGCCGTATATGGGGACTGATTTGATAAAATAGCCACTATTTGTCGATCCCCCTTCATTTAATAAGACAGGACATAGCATTCTCTCTCATTCTCGCTTCGCTCCGAGGTATTTTGCCTCTTTATATCTGTAAATTTACTGCTTGAATATCGGCAAAATAAAACCGCTCCAATGCTATGTCCTGTCTATTTTCAAGAGTATTCATGAATAAAGCAGGCTAATCTTTTATAATACAGATATGGAACTCATACGAATACCAAGGATAATGCAGGACACAGCCGGAGGGCATTTTCTGCATGGGAGGAGCATCGGCCTTGTGCCAACAATGGGAGCGCTGCACGAGGGCCATCTCAGCCTTGTCAGGAGGTCCAAGGGAGAAAATGACATTACAGCCGTAAGCATATTTGTTAACCCCCTTCAGTTCGCGCCTTCAGAAGACCTCAACAAATATCCGCGGGATATAGACGGTGATACTGAAAAACTCCGCAGGGAAAACGTAGATATACTTTTTATGCCTGATGCGCATTTAATATATCCTGAGGGATTTTCCACCCATGTCGAGGCAGAAGGAATTTCAGAAAAACTCTGCGGCGCTTTCAGGCCGGGCCATTTCAGGGGAGTTGCTACTATTGTTGCCAAACTGTTTAATATCGTTAAACCGGCAAGGGCATACTTCGGGCAGAAAGATTTTCAGCAGGCTGTTATCATTAAAAAAATGGCCAAAGACCTTGATATGGCTATAGATGTGGTTATCTGCCCGACCATACGGGAAAATGACGGGCTTGCCATGAGCTCAAGGAACTTATACCTGAATAAAGATGAGCGAAAAGCCGCAACTGTCATAAATAAATGCCTTACCCAGACAACTGAACTTATAAAATCTGGTATAATTGATATAGAGAGTATAAGGAGGTTTATGAAAGAGAAGCTTTCAGAAGAACCTTTGATTACAGAGATTCAGTATGCCTCCATATACTCCCCTCAGACACTGGATGAGCTTGAGAAGGCAGGAAAAGGGGCATTGCTTGCAATAGCCCTTAAGATTGGCAAGACAAGATTAATAGATAATATGATTGTAAACCCCTAGCGGGGTAAGGGTGCAAAATAAAATAGCGGGGAGGTAAATTATGCTGCGAAGAGTGTATATACAAATACTCGACAACCCGACAGAAGAGATTATCTTCTCCACCGAAAGATTTGATGACTTAGCAACAAATAAGGTACTTGCGGAAGAATTGCAGAAAGAGATGAGCAGTTCTTATCCTTATGTTGTTTCAGTTGAATACATAGACCTGTTTATGGATGACGAGAATGAATTTCCGGAGATAAGGGAACTCCTGAGGCATGGCGCCATTAACACGCCTGTTATCCTCATAAACGGGGTACCGAAGATTCATGGCGGCATTCCGTATGCTGTTATCAAAAAAGAGGTTGAGAAGGTCCTGTCTTCTGGGCCGGTGCATTAGTATTCAGCGATTACGTGAATACAGCAGAGGACAGTCCTCTGCTGTATTTCTGCAAACAAAATGTTATAGCTTGACTGCCTGAACAAGAACAGTGTCATTCATTATTTTTTCTTCTGCGTTTTTAAAGCCTGCCATTAAAAGCCATTTTTTCATCTCGTCAGGAGAATAGCTTCTTCCTCCAGGTGTGTTAATAAGCATATTAACAGAGAAAAGCGCGCTGCTTACAGGATGGGTTCTGTCTTTTTCAAGATAGAATTCCTGAATGACCAGCCTTCCTTTTTTATTCAGCGCCTTCCTGCATTTTTTAAACAGATGTATAATTTCTTTCTCCGAGCATGAGTGAAGTATCTGGCTTGCGAATATGAGGTCGTAGCCTTTCCCGACATCGTCATAGAGGAAATCGCCTGTGATGAAATCCATGTTTTTCATCCCTGCCTTTCCCGTAACATCCATCGCAATCTCTATGGTCTCAGGCCTGTCAAAGAGGCTTACCTTTACTCCATGCCTTGCCATCTCGATCGAATACGTCCCCGGCCCTCCTCCGAGGTCCAGCGCAGTCTTTGCTCCCTTTAACCCAATCTGTTTAATAATGTCTTTTGCTTTCAGCAACGCAAGGTTATGCATCCCAAGGATGAATGATTTGTGGTCATGTGCCTTTCGATATGGCTTGCCTGTCTTCATCACCTCATCAAGCCCTGACCAGTTCTGCCACAGTGCATCTGCATGCCTCAGAATATCGCCCTGATAATAAGGTTTGCCGCTCACAAGAAATTTGGATGCGAGCGGTGCATTTGAATAAATGTTCTTATGTTTTTTCAAAAGGCCTATGCCTGTGAGCGCATCAAGCAATATCTCTGTTGCCCTTATATCTGTCTTCAGTTTTTGTGATACAGCTTTGGCTGATTTTGCTTTTGTGAGATGGTCAAACACTCTGTAGTTATTTGCGGTCAACAATACCCTTGAGGCCCTGAAACCTCCCCAGAGTTTCATTAACTCCCTTGCTTCATTCATAATCGCTGACATGGGGCCCTCCTATAACTTTTGATTAATAAATCCTGAATGCTTATTCAAGAAGCGATGGCTTATCAACATCCATATTTTCATCAAGGGCAATGGCCTTCTGCTTTCTTAAATCATCAATTTTCTTTAAAGGTCTTTCAAGCATATTGCTCCTGGTTGTAACAAGAAGGTCAAACTCTTTTTTTGCATCATCAAGCCTTTTGCCCATGGCTTCAAATCTTTCTTTGTATAAACCCCACTGCTTTGAAAATTCTCCCAGAAGCATAAGTATCTCAGATGCTGTTTTTTCAAGATTAAAATTACCTACCGCCTGTCTTATAACAGCAAGCACGGCATATAGCGTAAAAGGCGAACATAAAATAACCTTCTGCTTCAGCGCCTCATCCATTATTGCGGGGTCAGCTTCGTTGACAAAACCATAAACCTGCTCATTTGGAATAAAGACAATAACATAATCCACTGTATTGTCGGCTGTATCTATATAAGCGCGGTTTGTTACCTGCTTAATCATGGTCTTTGTGTTTCTGATAAGTTCTTCTTTGAATCTTTTTTTGTCGTGTTCTGTCTGCGCATCCAGGTAGTTCTGGTAATTTTCCAGCGGGAACTTGACATCCATGTTTATCTTCAGCCTGTTAGGCAGAAAAAACGTGTAATCAGGCCTGCCTGATGAGCCTTCAAGGGTTTTTTGTTTTATGTAATTTATGCCTTCTACAAGCCCGACAAGCCTCAGGATATCTTCTGCCATACGCTCGCCCCACTCGCCCCTTTTTTTGGAACTTGCAAGCGCATGTTTAAGATGCTCTGTTGTGTCTTTGAGCTTTGATGTTATATCTGCATGATGTTCAACAAGGGTTGATATCTTGACGCTCCCCTTTTCAACCTCGGATAATTTCTGCTGCATTTCCGTGAGGGTCTTTGCAATTGTCTCTACGCTTTTATCTATCAGGTCTTTTTTGCCCTCAAGTTCTTTTTTGCCTTCGACAGTCTGTGATTTAAGTTTCTCTTCAGCAAGTTTCAGGAACTCGGCAGAGTTTTTGGAAAGGGCATCTAAAGAAATGGAGCCCAATTTGTCGGTAAGCCATGTCTCTATCGTCAGAAGGTTTTTTTCCGCCTCCTCGTATTTTGCATCCATGGAAGCCCTTGCCTGTTTCTCATCTGTTAATTCTTTTCTTATTTGCTCTAATTTGTCATCTTTGTCCTTTATTTTGATATCGCTATCTGCAATCTGCTGCCTGAGTTCATTGTTCACGGCCTCAACGCTTTTTGCCCTTGAAGATGCAATAAGCCAGGCAATAACGCCGCCGATGATGAAGCCTATGACGAGAAAACCCATTGTTGTCATCTAATCACCTCTGGTATTAACCCGAAAAATGCATTTCACGGGGTTAGAGTTTCTATGGCGTTGAAGCCGGCTGCTGGCCAACAGTCACATCCCGTACAAGCCCGTCTTTTTTCTCGATTGCCTCTTTGACCTTATCCGGGTCAACCATATTAAGGGCATTGAGCTCTTTCAGCCTCGCCGCAATTTTGTCATTATAATTTATGCGCCTTTTGTAGAAATCCTTATAGACCTCGACAAGGATTCTGTTGTCAGATGTTTTTGCTGCCTTTACCGGCTCATATATGATTTTGCCTTTTGTCCCAACAGGCACTTCCTTAAAAAGGAGTTCTGCGACCTCAGGCCTGAGCCTCATGCAGCCATGGCTCCTGAACTTATATATGCTTTGAGGAGCATTTGTGCCGTGAAGGCCAAGCCCCTCAATAGAAAGCTGAAGCCAGTATCTGCCGAGCGGGTTTTCAGCGCCCGGCGGCACTTCTATTAAAACATCCTGCCCGTTTTCCTCCATCTCCTTCTGGATTGACAATGGCACATGCCACGTAGGGTCCTTTGCCTTTATTGTTATAGTGAAATCTCCGAGATTTGTCTGCCACGTTGGTTTTCCTGCTGCAATAAAATAATAATCCTTTAGTTTATTGTCAGCAAATCTGTAGAGGGTCCTGTCAGGTATATTTATGACAATGCCGTTGTCAAGCATCATTGGAATAATCCTCCTGAACTTTACCTTCAGTTTCTGCCCTATTTCCAAAGGCGCATTGGGATTTATTGAATTGGCTGCTGCAATATATCTCCAGCTCAGGCCTATCTTGCCTTCTATCGTCTCGCCATAATCGCCCTTAACAACTGTATAGATTATGTCTTTTTCAATAATGTTCTCATCAGCATAGAGCGCCGCAGGAAGAGCCAGTAAGAACAGCAATAATACTTTGAGCAGGTTAAGCAGCCTCATTGTCTTAATAATTTAAGCGCCTCCTTATGCAGATTCTCATTCCCTGCTGCAAGCAATGATACACTTTTTTTAAGGCTGATTTCCACATAATCAACCGGGTTGCCTTCGATATCTGTAAACATGCCTCCTGCTTCCTTAACAAGCAGCCAGCCTCCCCCGAAATCAAAGCTCCTTGATAATGACGGGTTTGCAAATATGCTTATTGAGCCGTATGCAAGATATGCAAGGTCCAGCGCTGTTGCGCCAAGGCACCGCGTTTTCATTGACTTTGACAGTAATGGAATGATGCGCGGTATATCTTTTTTAGGCGACTGTGCCTCGTATGCCACAAGATATATCCCGCTATCCTTCTGGGCGTAAATCCTTTCACCATTTAAAAATGCGCCTTTATCTTTCTCTGCCCAGAACTCATCTCCGTTTGCCAGGTTCACGATATAAGACAGCTCTATATCTCCTATTTTACCACCACCGGCTACTGCAATGGATGTGCAGTAAAACGGGATTCCTGCAATTGCATTCTTGCTGCCGTCAATAGGGTCTATCAATATTTTTTTGCCGCCTCCCCTTATATCTTTAATGCCGGATTCTTCGGAGACAATAGTCAGGGGATCCCCAGAAGCTTCGAGTCCCGAGATGATAATATCCTCTGCTTTTTTGTCTATCGGAAATGTCTTATCTCCTGCTGCGCCAACTCCAAGAGCTGTTTGGGTCAGGGGTTTCTGTTTTAACAGGGGAAGTTCTTTAAGGAGCTGTTGCCCGATGTTCCTGAGAGTATTAATGTCCACAAGGGTATTTTACGAAAAGATTTCAGGATAGGCAATAGATTAACTGCCATGATGCCGGCAGGGGGAATCGCAAATTTCGAAAGCGACATAATTGTGGGCTGCACGTAGAAATACGCATTAAACGTTCCCGCTTGCTTGCTTCCAAGCTGTCTTGTTATAATGCGGTCAATATGGTCCTGCATGTTGAGCATAGCATATTAGTTAGAAAACCCGATAACATGACAAATGGAATGTTAGTCAACCTGATAAATATAATGAATTCAAATAGTTCCGTCAAGGATGCTATTATTTTCTCTTGACCGGGCAAAAGATATTATCGGATTAACTATATATTGTCCCTTACCCCCCAAAAACTTCCGGAGCCGGAGAGCTATTTAAACTGGCCTGTTTTTCAGGGATTTAACCGCGCAATAATGATATAATATTAGCACGATGAAAGTGGAGCGCAAGCAGGCAAATCTCAAAAAAATGTCAAAAAAAGACGACTCTTTTGTTAAAATGTCTCCGGCAAAGCGCATCTCGTTTATGTGGGAGCTTACAGAAGAATTATGGTCATTGAGCGGTTTTAATGTTAAACAAAGATTACAAAGAAATGTTACAAAGCTTATTAAACAATGAGGTGAGATTCCTCGTTGTTGGCGCATATGCTATGGGTGCATACGGCTACCCTCGCGCCACAGGTGATTTTGATATATGGGTGGAAGCCTCTTCTGAAAACTCAAAGAAAGTATATAAATCTCTGTCAACATTCGGAGCCCCTCTGTCTGATATTACAGCGCAAACATTTACAAAAGAAGGCATTGTCTTTCAAATAGGTGTGGCGCCGCGCAGAATTGATATTATTACGCATATTGATGGTGTCAGCTTTAAAGATGCATATGAAACCCAGAAAAAGATTAAAATTGAAAATCTGGAAATTCCGTTTCTCTCAAAGGAAAATCTCATCAAAAACAAACAGGCTACGGGCAGAGAGAAAGACAGATTGGATGCCGAATATTTAAAAGAGCGCGGCAACTAAAGATTTTTGCGGCATATCTCTTTTTTTACTTCAACAAACGACATCATCTTTCCCCAAAAAACTTCCGACCGGGAAGGGTATTTAAAAATAACTACAGAGCTTACTTCCCGATACAGAAATCGCTGAAAATCCTGTTCAGTATATCATCTGTTGTCACAGCGCCGACAATCTCCCCGAGCCTGTCAAGCGCCTCTCTGAGGTCAATAGCTGTTATTTCAATCGGCTGATTGGCTTCCATCGTCTTTAATGCATTTCCCAATGAATCATGAGCAGCCTGAATTGCAATCTTGTGCCTAAGATTGGTGATGATAATCCCTTCTTTCTGCTCCTTCCAGTTTTTAAGACAAGAATCGAATATCATGTTTTTTAACTCATCAAGCCCTTTACCTGTTGTTGCGGATATGTTCATAATACGAGGGGAATAAGGCTTCAGGCGTGAGTGGAGTTCTCTGTCTGCTCCCTGAAGATCAGATTTATTTATGGCGATTACGGCATTTTTCTCTTTGACCTTTTCGAGAACTTCAATGTCTTCCCCATGCAACGCTTGAGCGCCGTCAACTACTGCGATAACCAGGTCCGCGTCTTCGATTGCCCTCAGGCTTCTTTTCACGCCTTCAATCTCTGCCATATCATGAGACTCTCTTATTCCCGCGGTGTCTATTATCCTCAATGGCAGGCCGTTTATGTTCAGGTATTCCTCTATAATATCTCTTGTTGTGCCCGGCATATTTGTTACAATGGCCCTGTCCTTTTGTAAGAGGGCGTTCAAGAGCGATGACTTCCCGACATTCGGCCTTCCTACAATCGCTGCGCCAAGCCCTTCCCTGAAAAACCTTCCTTCCTCATAAGTTTTCAAAAGGGATTCCAACTCCGCAAGGATTGAGCCTGCTGCTTCCGTCATCTCTTTTTTTGAAGATATTTCTATCTCTTCTTCCGGAAAATCTATGTATGCCTCAACGAATGTACATATCTGAGTCAGCGCCTCTCTCAGTTTTAAAATCTTTTCAGAAAGCCTGCCCTTAAGCTGTTCAAGGGCAATCCTTCCTGATTCATCTGTCTTTGCCCTTATGAGGTCAATGACTGCCTCTGCCTCGCTCAGGTCAAGCCTGCCGTTTAAAAAAGCCCTTTTTGTAAATTCTCCGGGCTCTGCAAGCCTTGCGCCTTCCCTGATTACAAGCTCAAGAACCTTTCTTAACGGGAGCATTCCTCCGTGGCAGTTAATCTCGGCAATGTCTTCTCTCGTGTAAGTATTCGGTGAGCGCATCACAGATACAAGGACTTCATCAACAGTATCATTTGTTGAGAGGTCTTTTACAAAGCCATAGATTATTCTGTGGGATTTTGATGCTGAAAGAGTCCTGCCTTTTGGAGAATGGAACAACCTGTCTGCTATCTTAAATGCGTCCTTGCCGCTCAGCCTGACAATGCCTATCCCGCCTTCTCCAGGCGGGGTTGAGATTGCAGCTATCGTGTCGTCAGAGTAGTTCATAGCTAATAGCTCATAGTTCATGGCTCATTGTTTTCGATATTTAGTCCTATGAGCTACGGGCCATCAGCTATCAGCTAACTATGTTGTTCTCTTGCCATTTTTCTGTTCACGTAGAACTGCTGGATGATTCCGAAGATATTGTTTATAAGCCAGTACAGCACAAGGCCTGAGGCAAAGTTCAGAAACATAAATGTAAAGATAACCGGCATAAGCATCATTATCTTTTGCTGTTTCGGGTCTGCTGTTGAAGGGGTCATCTTCTGCTGGATGACCATTGTTATGCCCATAACAATCGGGAGGACATAATACGGGTCTTTTGCCGAAAGGTCAGTTACCCAGAGCATGAACGGCGCGCCCCTTAATTCAATGGCAATAGATAATATCTTGTAAAGCGCAAAGAATACAGGGATCTGAAGGAGCATCGGCAGGCAGCCGCCCAGCGGATTCACCTTATATTTTTTGTAAAGCTCCATCGTCTCTTTCTGCATCTTCTGCGGGTCTTTCTTGTACTTTTCCTTTATCTCGGCCATCTTCGGCTGTATATCCTGCATCTTCTTCATTGACTGCTGGCTTTTATTTATCAACGGGATAAAGGGAATTCTCGTAATTATGGTGAGCAGGATTATGGCCCAGCCGTAATTGCCGGCGACTGCATAGAATTTTTTCAGAAGCCAGAACAAAGGCCTTGATATGATGGAGAAAAAACCAAAGTCAATAATATGCTCAAGCCCGAGATTCAATTCCTTGAGTTTGTCATGTTCTTTTGGCCCTGCATAAACAATAAAATCATTAACTCCGGGCTTCCCCTTAAATGCAACTATAGATGCGTCCTGGACCTTCCATGCCTTTGCCTCATCCATCCGGGTCACAGGCACAACAGCCGCAAAAAAGTATTTGTCCTCCTGAGCAATCCATTTCAGCCCGTCCTGATAGCTCTTGGCCTCTTTCAGTTTCTTTGCATCCAGCTCTATCCTGTCCGCGTCTTTGAGTATCACAGGCCCCAGATGCGCTGATTCGTCTTTCCTGTCATGAATCCCGAAATCAGCGCCGGCTGTTATCCAGTATTCAGGAAAACCCGTAACCTCATCTTTGAGGTCAAACTTGTAACTGTCATAATAAAGTGTATAAGTCCTTCTTACTGAGTATTCAGGGGCCGCGTACTCAAAAACAACAGAGCCGGTTTTTGTGTTTTTATCAAGGTTGATGTCTTTTCCTGAAACGCTGAAATTTACTTTTGAAAGGTTGAAATCATTTTTAGACCCTATGCTCATAGCCGGAATTACGCCCTGGCCTTTCTGAAGGACGACAGCCATGCCGTCTTTATCTTTATACTTTTTTAATTCCCATTTTTTTATTGTCCCGCCTGCTGACGAGAATACCGCGGAATACAGGTCTGTCTCAACCTTAATCTCTTTTTCTCCGGAAGGCACAGCCGGCATCAAAGGAATCACAGGAACAGGCTTTGCAGCCTCCTGCCTTTTCTCTTCTGGCTGTGCTGCCTTTGCCTGCTCTTTTACCGGTTTTGGAGGCACGGGCTTCACAAAAAAATACTGGTACCCGACAAGAACGATTATTGAAAGTATTATGGCGATAAGTGTTCTTTTGTCCATATCCATGGCTGGTTATCTCACAGGGTCGTATCCGCCGCTATGGAACGGATGGCACCTTGAAATCCTTTTTATTGACAGATAAGAGCCTTTCACTGCGCCGTATTTCTCTATTGCCTCTGCCGAGTATTCAGAACACGTAGGGGTGAACCTGCAGGCATTAGGAAGCAGCGGCGAGAGCAAATATCTATATGCTTTTATGGCCGTTGACAATATCTTCTTCATCATTTCACCTGACCTGTGTTTTTATCCGCCCTGGGCAGCTTTATCTCGAAGGCATTAAGGTACTGCGCGTTGTTAAGAGGCTCTTAAGCTTTGTATCTGCGTCAGCGCTAATCTTACAACAAGCACCCGCACATCACACACTTAACTTTTTCCTGCCCTTTGCCCTTCTCCTCTGAAGGGTCTTCTGTCCTCCCTTTGAACTCATGCGTTCAAGGAAGCCGTGCGTGCGTTTCCTTTTTTTCTTGTGAGGATTGTATGTAGTATATGTTCCCATAGTCTTTCTCCGAAAGGGAAGTATAATCTTTTGATGAAAATAAAGTCAAGTTTGAGGGTTGCAGATGTTATAATTCAGGATGCCTGACATCTTAAAAATCTCGGCTGTATTTATCTTCATCCTTATCCTCCTCAGAAGGAAATTGAATGTCGGTTATGTAATGCTCATGGCCTCCGGCCTGCTTGTTTTTTTGTACATGATGCCGCCCCGGGCCATATTCTCTACAATAAAAAATGCATTCATTGACAGGGTAACGATAAAGCTTGCGCTTGCCCTGACCATGATAAAGAGCTTTGAATTAATACTGAGAGAAAAGGATGTCCTGTCAGACATGATGAAGGCATCAAAGGCCCTGCTGCTGAAGAAAAAAGCAGTAATAGTCTCGATGCCTCTCCTGATAGGGCTTTTGCCGTCTATCGGAGGCGCATATTTTTCAGCGCCCATGGTTGACGAATCTACAAAGGGCATGAAAATGTCCCAGGAAGAAAAGGCCTTCATAAATTACTGGTTCAGGCATCCATGGGAGTATATACTTCCGCTATACCCGGGAATCCTCCTTGCCGCGGCTGTATCCGGCATGGAATTGAGAAACCTTATCATCGCAAATACAGCTTATGCCTTTTTTATTGTGATAACAGGGCTTATCTTCGGCATGCGCAATGCTTCAGGCGCATTCCCGGTGGCTGAGGGAGTATCAAAAAAAGGGCTCCTGAGTTTCATACCTATAGCTTTAGTGCTCCTGCTCGTTGTCATTCTCCATCTGGAGCTCCATTATGCCCTGCTGCTTGTAATCATTGCTCTCTTTATATTTTACAGGTTTAACGCAAGGGGCATCCTCAGGGTATTGAAACACGGCCTCTCAATGGATGTGCTTGTGCTTATCATCGGCATTATGCTGTTCAAGGAAACAATGGAGGCGTCAGGGGCAGTAAAAAATCTGAGCGGTTTTCTGACATCAAAAGGGATTCCGTTTACGCCAATACTCTTCCTGCTGCCGTTTGCAACCGGCCTTCTGACAGGCATAACCGTAGGCTTTGTCGGAAGCACGTTTCCGCTTATCATGAGTATTGCCGGTGAGCCGTCCATAGGCGTAATTTCCTTTGCATTTGCTTCAGGTTTCTTCGGGGTCCTGCTTTCTCCTGTCCACATCTGCCTTGTGCTCACAAGGGAATATTTCAAGGCAGACATGTGGGGTGTGTACAGGAAGATAATCCCGGCAGGGAGCATTGTTTTTTTAGTTGCTGTTGTGGAGTATCTGATTTTAAGATAGGACTCCCCTCCCCTTAACCTTGATTAAATCGGCACGTAACGGTTAGTATATTAATCAAATTTTTACCTCTCCCGATGCGTCGGGAGACAGACAGGAGGAATAACATGTTTTCAGACATAGCGTATGCAATGGGACCGGGTGGGGATGCAGGGGCACAGGGCGGAGGGTCAATGCTTCAGTCCTTTTTACCGCTGATATTGATATTTGTTATATTTTATTTTCTCCTCATAAGGCCTCAGCAGAAAAAAGCCAAGGAACACAGGCAGATGCTGGATAACCTGAAGAAAGGCGATAAAGTCATCACCTCGGGCGGGATATATGCTGTTGTCGAGGCAGTTGGGACAAATACCATTACCCTGAAAGTCGCGGAGAATGTAAAAGTGAAGTTAGGTAAGGGTTACATTGCAGCAGTCAGGCCTGCTTCGGAGGAAGATTGATAACACTCAGCAGTTAGCTCTCAGCTGATAGCTGAATGCGAATTACTAATTTCGGAGGTTAGGTTTAGATGAAAAAAAATATTCTCTGGAGATTAATCCTTATCGGCTCAACAATTGTTCTTGCAGCGGTCTTTTTCTTGCCGAACACGCCTTTATTCAGCCAGATGCCTGAGTGGTGGAAAAAGGATATGCCTGATAAGGGGATAACAATGGGCCTTGACCTTCAGGGCGGCATACACCTTGTCTTTGAAGTTGAGGGGGAAAAGGCTGTTGAGATAACAACAGAGCGTATCGCGCAGTCATTAAAGGATATCCTGGCCAAGAAAAAATTAAGTGCAGATATTACAAGCAGCGGCATGCTCATAACAGTTGCCTCTGCATCAATGGATGTGAGAAAGGCCATAGAGGAAAACTACCCGATACTGACGCCTGTTGAGACAGGGGCCAGGGTTGTTTATAAGATATCAGATAAAGAAGCAGGCAGGATCAGGGACGGCGCTGCGGACCAGGCGCTTGAGACAATCCGGAACAGGATAGACCAGTTCGGAGTTGCAGAGCCTACAATTCACAGGCAGGGCACAAATGAGATAGTAGTCCAGTTGCCGGGGATAAAAGACCCAAAACGGGCCATAGAGATAATAGGAAAAACCGCACAGCTTGAATTTAAAATAGTTGATGATTCATCGCCTGTTGCTGCCGAGATACCGGCATCCATTGAGCCGGGAGAAGAAGAAAATCTTTTGAAAAAGTTCGCGGAAAAAATCCCTGCGGATGACGAGATACTCTTTGAGAAAAAGGTCAACAGGGAAACCGGCGCAGTCAGAAAAATACCGGTACTCCTTAAGAAACAGTCCGCGCTTACAGGCGACCTGCTCAAAGAGGCAAGGGTCAGCATAGATTCATCAAATTTTGGCCAGCCTTATGTTTCGATATCATTCAATACAGCAGGCGCAAAACTCTTTGAGGATGTAACAGCCGCCAATGTAAAGAAAAGGCTTGCGATAATACTTGACACATCCGTGTATTCAACCCCTGTAATCCAGGAGAGGATTGGGGGCGGAAATGCGCAGATATCCGGAAGCTTCTCCATGGATGAGGCAAAGGACCTCGCAATAGTCCTTAAGGCCGGGGCGCTGCCCGCGCCTATAAAGATGCTGCAAAATATAACTGTGGGGCCGTCACTTGGAACAGATTCAATCGAGGCCGGAAAAAGGGCAGGCATGATAGGGACCATACTCGTTGTAATCTTCATGGTTATCTATTACAGGCTTTCAGGTGTTATTGCAGATTTTGCGCTTGTCCTGAATATCGTATTGCTGCTGGGCGCCATGGCCTCCCTTAATGCAACCCTTACAATGCCGGGCATTGCAGGCATAATCCTCGCAATCGGCATGGCAGTTGATTCAAATGTCCTTATGTTCGAAAGGATGAGGGATGAGCTGCGCTCCGGCAAGACGCCGCGGGCAGCGGTTGATTCAGGCTATCATAAGGCGTTCTGGACCATATTTGATTCGCATGTGACAACGCTGATAACAGCGGCAGTCCTGTTTCAGTTCGGCACCGGCCCGATAAAGGGGTTCGCAGTAACCCTCAGCCTGGGCGTTGCCATAAATCTTTTTACTGCGCTTATAGGCACAAAAACAATTTTTGACCTCATAAACAGCAGGCATGATGTCAAAAAGCTGAGCATATAGAGGAGGATAGATGTTAGAACTGATAAAAAATACGAATATAGATTTCATGGGCAAAAAATATATCGCCTTTGTATTTTCAGGAATTCTTTCGATTATCGGCGTAATCGCCATAATCCAGATAGGCACCGGAAAGGCCAATCTCGGGATTGATTTTGCAGGCGGGACTTCAATACAGCTCAAATTCGAAAAACCAGTGGTGCTCCACAGCGTGAGAAAGGCCCTTGAAGACAGCGGGTTCAGGGATTTGGACCTTCAGGACCTGCCCACTGAAAACAAGATTCTTATAAGAGTAAAAAAGACAGAGCATAAGCTCGGCCAGACATCAGAGGCAATAACGAACATTATAAGCCAGAAACTTCCCGATAACAAATATGTTGTTGATTCAACAACCGAGATAGGCCCGAAGGTTGGAGGCAAGCTCAGGTTAGACGCAGCAAAGGCAGCGGTGTTTGCCGTAATAGGAATACTTGTATATGTTGCATTCAGGTTTAAGTTCAACTTTGGTGTGGGCGCGACAATAGCAACATTCCATGATGTGCTTGCAGTCCTTGGGGTATTCTTCCTGATGGGACGCGAGATAAACCTGATACTCGTAACAGCGCTCCTTACAATTGCCGGTTATTCCCTCACAGATACAGTTGTTGTCTTTGACAGGATACGGGAAAACCTCAAGATAAAGCATAAAGAGCCCCTTGAGGCTATTATGAATGCAAGCATAAACGAGGTGCTTTCAAGGACTATCATAACTTCACTCACTGTCCTCCTTACATCAATTGCACTCTTCCTTTTTGGAGGCGAAGTCATCCATGACTTTGCTCTCGCAATGATTATGGGAGTTGTTATAGGCACGTATTCCTCAATATTCATAGCAAGCCCCACTGTCTTGTTATGGGGAGGCAAAAGGCCGTTTGCCAAGAGGTAGATTGTTGGCGTGGGATTACCTCTTCGCTCATTCTCGGTCGAAGCGACCTCCGAGGATTTTGCCTCTTTATATTTAAATTTTACTGTTTGACTATCGGCAAAATAAACCGCTCAGAGGCAATTCCGCGCCAACGAGGAAAGAACAATAATGGAAAAACGCTGGCTTGTAAGCAGAACCAACCCTGAATATATAAGATATATATCAAAGGCCGCTTCTATCTCACCTGCTCTTTCACAGATACTTATAAACAGGGGCTTAAAGACCCCGCAGGAAATAAATGATTTCCTGAAGCCGGGCATATCCGGCCTTTCAGACCCTTTTGAACTGCCGGGCGTACAAGATGCCATTGAAAGGATAAAGCATGCGCTTGACATTAATGAACGCATCCTGGTCCATGGCGATTATGATGCCGACGGCCTCACTGCCACAGCAATAATGGTCCATGCGCTCAGGATGCATGGCCTAGATGTCCATTATTTTATCCCTAACAGAATTGCACACGGTTATGGCTTTAATCCCGCTGCTGTAAAAATTGCAAAGGAACTCGGGGCAACGCTCATAATCACGGTTGACTGCGGCATAACATCTTTTGAGGCTGCTGCTTATGCAAAGGCAGAAGGTATTGATGTAATAATTACAGACCATCATGAACCGATAAAAAGCAGGATACAAGATATGGGATACAGGATGCAGGATAAAAAAGAACATGCATCGTGCATTGTGCATCATGCATCATTCGAACTGCCCGACGCTGTTGCAGTTATCAATCCCAAACTCTCAGCTCTCGGCGGACAGCTCTCAAATCTCTCCGGCGCCGGAATAGCATTCAAGATTGCACAGGCCTTGTCTGCGCTGGACGCTACACGCTGCACCCCCTGCGATTTGCTCGACCTTGCAGCCATAGGCACAATGGCAGATGTTGTCCCTCTCACAGGGGAAAACAGGATTATTGTCAGGGAAGGACTGAAGTTTATTCACGAAGGCCGGCGGTGCGGGATTAAGGCGCTCAAAAATACGGCAGGCCTTAATGGGCGGCAAATCAGGTCAGAGCTTTTATCATTCACAATAATACCGAGGATAAATGCAGCAGGACGGCTTGCTGATTCGCAGGATGTAGTGCGGCTTCTGCTTTCAGACAAGGAGGAAGAGGCACTGGAGCTGAGTTCATGGCTTGACAGGCTGAATTCCGAAAGACAGAAGCTTGATGAAGAAGTCTATCAGGAAGCATTATCAATGCTTGCTGCAAAAGAACACGACTCAGTCATTGTACTTTCCAGAGAGGGATGGCATCAGGGTGTTGTGGGCATTGTTGCATCAAGGCTTGCAGAAAAATTTTATTGCCCGGCCTTTATCTTCTCGGAAGAAAATGGAATAGCAAAAGGGTCTGCAAGAAGTATCCCTTCTTTTGATCTGTGCAAGGGCCTCTCTGAATGCAAAGAGCTGCTTCTTTCTTTTGGAGGACACAAGCAGGCAGCAGGCATAAAACTAAGGGCAGAAAATATTTCAGGTTTTGAAAAAGCAATGCAGGGCATTATAAAGAGCAGCCTGAGCAAAGATGACTTTATGCCATGCCTTGATATTGATGCAGATATCACGCTCGCCGAGGCCAACCATAACCTTGTAAAAGAACTTTCAATGCTTGAACCTCTGGGCTGCGGAAATGAGAAACCATTCCTTGGCTCTAAGGGACTCGAAGTTATTAATCCAAGGATAGTCGGAAACAACCACCTCAAGATGAGACTTAAGCAGGGCCCGCAAACAATAGATGCAATCGGCTTTGATATGGGAGAACCCAGGCCGCCGGATACCATAGATGCGGTATTCACTCTGGATATTAATGAATACAACGGCAACAGCTACCTCCAGTTAAACCTCAAGGCCTTCAGGCCGAGCAAGTAAGAAGCGTGTAGTGATTAGCGTATAGCGTGTAGTTTTCTTTTTCGCTATCCCCTACACGCTACCCCCTACACCCTTCCCTGAAAGTTGTATAATAACCCCATGGCAGACGATGTTATAACTATTGATGATTTAATCAGGAAAGTGCTCTCCTATAGCCATGACGCTGACATCGAACTTCTGAGAAAGGCATATATCTTTTCAAGCGAGGCGCACATCAGGCAGACAAGGATAGAAGGCTCGCCATACATAGAGCATCCTCTGGCTGTTGCAACGATTCTTGCCGATATGCGAATGGACACAACAACCCTTGCCGCAGCCCTCCTCCATGACACAGTTGAAGACTCAAGCGCAACAGTAAAAGATATAAAAACCCTTTTCGGAAACGATGTGGCATTCCTTGTTAATGCCCTCACAAAACTGAGCAAGATGGAGTTCATGACAAAAGAGGAGGCCCAGGCAGAAAATTTCAGGAAGATGCTGCTGGCAATGGCAGAGGATGTGCGCGTAATACTCATAAAATTCGCTGACAGGCTTCACAACATGAAAACACTCGAACACCTTCCCGAGTCTAAGAGAAAAAGGATTGCCGCCGAAACTCTGGACATATACGCACCAATCGTAAACAGGCTTGGCATAGGCTGGCTGAAGACAGAGTTTGAAGACCTTAGCTTCAGGTTTCTGCTGCCTGAACTTTACAGCGAGATTACAAGAAAAATTGCAAAGAGAAAAGAAGAGCAGGAAGGCTATCTCAAAGAGGTCGTTGAAGAGGTACAGAAAAGGCTTAAAGAGGAAAACATCACAGGAAAGGTTTCAAGCAGGGTAAAGCACAGCTACGGCATATATCAGAAGATGCAGAAACAGCAGATAACATTCGAGCAGGTGCATGATGTGCTCGGAATCAGGATTATCACTGATTCAAAGGCAAGTTGTTACACCATCATGGGCATTATCCATTCGCTCTGGACGCCTGTCCCCGGCAGGTTCAAGGATTATATCGGCGTCGCAAAATCAAATATGTACCAATCCCTGCATACAACAGTAATAGGCCCCAAAGGCGAGAGGGTCGAGTTCCAGATACGGACAGAGGAGATGAACAGGGTTGCAGAAGACGGCATAGCGTCCCACTGGCGGTATAAAGAAAAAGGCGCGTTCAACGAAAAAGACAGCAGGTACATCTCGTGGCTCAGGGAGCTGATACAATCGCAGAAAGAGTTCACTGATGCAAAAGATTTTCTTGAAGAAGTAAAAGGCGCGGTGGTCCCTGATGTCGTATATGTCTTCACTCCAAAGGGAGACATAAAAGACCTGCCTGTCGGCTCGACCCCTGTAGACCTTGCATACAGCATCCATACGCAGATAGGCCACAGGTGCGTGGGCGCAAAGGTCAGCGGAAAGATCGTGCCCCTGAGATACCAGCTTAAAAACGGCGATACCGTAGAGATAATAACCTCTCAGGCACACGGGCCGAGCAGGGACTGGCTGAAATTTGTTGTAACACAGAGGGCCAAAAGCAGGATTAAGCAGTGGATAAAGGCTGAGGAGCGCACGCAGAGCGTAGAACTCGGCATCAGGCTTTTAGAGGCTGAACTCAAAAAGCACAATATGAGCAATGCCATGATGAAATCCGATGAGGTGCTTGAAGTCGCAAAGGCCCTGGGAGTCAACTCTCTGGAAGAACTTTTTGTGTCTGTCGGATTCGGCAAGATCTCTCCCCAGCAGGTTGTAAATAAACTTCTCCCTGAAAAACCTGTTGAGGAAATAGTTTCCAAACATGCCAAACCGCCTGCAGAGCAGAAAGGCATAAGCATAAAAGGAATAGATGATATCCTTTATCATACGGCCAAGTGCTGTTTCCCTGTGCCGGGAGACAACCTTGTCGGTTTCATTACAAGAGGGAAAGGCGTAACCATCCACAACAAAAAGTGCCATAACCTTGAAAGGCTTGCCATTGATGATGCGCGGCTTGTTGAAGTTGAATGGAAGCAGGAAGGCGAAACAACCTATCCTGCAAGGCTATTGGTTGAGGCTGTGGACAAACCCGGCATACTTGCAAACCTCAGCGCCCTTGTCTCGTCCGTGAATGTAAATATCAGGCACCTTGAGGCAAGCTCGACCCCTGACAAAACAGCTCACATCGGTTTTATCCTCGAGGTCAAAGACAAGAAACAGCTTACAGCCCTTATACAGAAAATCGCCTCAGTGGACGGGATACTGAGGGTGAAGAGATGAAAAAAATATGTAACCCGTTACACAATCAGGAAGGGGATTACATATAAGCGTATAGCGTATAGCGATTAGCGTATAGGGAAAGGGACCTGCCGGAGTTTATGAAAAATCTTCCCCTGATTTAAATTTTCCTTCTTTCATATTTTTGTTAGCTATTACAAAAATTGTGATATAATGGGTTCATAACAGAGGAGGTGGTTATAAATGAAGGCGTTAGAGATAGATGACCGGCTTGAAAGCTTGATAAACGAACTGGAATTCAAGGATGCAAAAGAAGTAATAAAAGATTCTTTATCCACTGAAATTCTTTACAGGGTTTCCAGGTTTACCGATGAGACAAAGCGGTTTAATGATAAATATGGAAAGACCTTAGCGGAGTTCAAGAAAGAATACGAATCAAAAGAAGAGGATTATGAAAAGTATGATGACCTGATGGCCTGGGAATTTGCGCAACAGGGAAAAGAATACTGGGAAAAGAAACTGCAAGAATTGAAAAGTGTTCTATAAATTTGTTGAAGAATTTTCAGATATTATTACGGATTATTCTGTTTTTGAATATAAACGGTATGGTTCTGCCGCATCGCTTCTTGCCAAGGTCGGTTTTAAAGACAGTTCTTTGTTGTATATCAAAGATTATCTATTCATTGATGGCAAGAGGAAATATTCTTATCACTGGCAGGATGCTCAGGGCAAATTAATAACTCGCTGGGACAACTCGCCGCATCATAGAGAACTACCAACATTTCCACATCACAGGCATTTGCCTGAAGAAACCGCAACATCAAAAGAAAGGACCATTAAGGATGTATTGACTGTTATAAGAAACACTATTCAAGCAAAATATTGATTATAACCTTACGCTCTGATTTTAACCCATATATCCAACTACCGCTCTCCTATGTAATCCTTTACACAATCAGGAAGTCGGCACGACTCGCAACCGAGGGGAAATAATGTGGTATAATATTTTCAAAGTGAGGAGGTGTAAGAATGGGCCATACAATAGTGGTAGATGAAAATATATATAATGCCCTAATTTCTTCTGTCGGAAAAGAACACATGGAAGAGAGAATGGAGGAATTATTGCTTGCCTCGATAGAGGGCATGCTTGAGGATTATACAAAGAAAATACTGAAGTTTGAGGAAAAGTATGGAATGGCATTTTCAGAATTTGAAAGCCTCTGGGACAGTGATGCGCTTGAGGACAAACACAGCCATGAAATAGAATCTGATTATATTGATTGGGAAATGATGGAGATAGAGAAAAAAGAGCTTCTTACAATTCTGGCTAATTTAAAAAGAAAAAGAGATTAAGGTTGCAAGACATAGAAACTTTTCTCATTGAACTCAAAATATTTCTGAACAAGTCCTTTCCAGGCTCTCATATAAAATATATTCTAAAAACCCCTCGCTCATTAAAAGCTAATATCCCGGTAAATATAGACACCTTTATTTCTATAAGATATAACTCAAGAAATGGGAGAAAAGATTTTGCCCTGATCTATCGAGGTCAAAGAGTCTTTGGATATGACAACCTTAAGATATGGCACATTCACCCGTTTAATGCCCCAAATACTCATTTGCCATGCAAAGAGCCTCCGATGGAACAAATATTTATTGAGCTGAAGGATATTTGTAAGAAACTTGTTAAGGACTAACGCATCTATGTAATCCATTACACAATCAGGAAGTCGGAACGACTCGTTCTCCTCAGCTCTCCTCGGCGAGTCGCCTGAGGCGACGAACCCGCCTGAGTGCGGGCAACCGAGGGGATTACATAATTAAATCAACCGAATCGGATGTGCTGTTATCCATATCTCTATCTGCTGAAATCTTACTTTAAGGCGTTCTTTTAGTTCTTTAAAGAACTTTTCTGTTTCAACGGTGGTTTCAATATCAATTATAAAACGAATCAATTCGTCCGCATATTCTTTGCTTCCGTGTGTCCAGATACCGTGAACGCTCTGGGGTTCAACAGTAACAGCACCAAATTTTTCAACCACTTCTTTTCTTGTTTGCTGAAAAATTTTGGGTTCTATTGGAGAGCCGTCGTTATATTTTAGCGGAAGCAGTATCTCGTATCTTTCTAATGGCATTATCAAAACCTTCTGTTTCAACAACTGTGTATGAGATGTTTAAGCTGTCAAGCACGGCAAGCGCAGAAGATGAAATTTCGTAGGTATCATCCGGCAGGCAAATCACACGAACGCGTTTAGATAGCTCAAGAAAGCCAACCGCATCATTCTTGGAATCTTTAAATTTGATTCGTACCATTTCCATGTTTTAAATATAGGGCTTTATTGCCTATAAAGTCAAGTAAACTATAGCCTCCTTATGTAATCCTTTACACAATCAGGAAGGGGATTACATATAAGCGTATAGCGTATAGCGATTAGCGTATAGGGAAAGGCATAAAAAACAATGCCTTACACGCTACCCCCTGCCCTCTATACGCTTCTTCTTGTGGTATAATACTTGCAACTTTCTCAGTTGAAGACGGAATATACAGAATATTGAGAGGTGTGAAATGAGACCCTATACAAGATACAGGATACAGGATACAGAATACAGGATACAGAATAATCGTGCATCTATATTTAGTCGCTATACTTTACACCCTACACGCTACACGCTATACGCTGCCTTTCTTTTATCCTTCTTACTCTTTTTCCCCTTGCAGTCCGTTTACGCCGCTCCTCAGATGGCTGATTATTGTTATATACCTCCATTTGTCACAGACCCCAATACACCGCCGAATGTATTTATAGCCTATGAACGCGACTCAGACATAATAGAGCAGGTATACGATACGGACTTTAGTAACAGCGTATCGTATGCCGGTTTTTTTGATGCCGGCTCTAACTATGCCTATGACACAACCAATAATTATTTTGAAAAATCAACAACCTGCACAACATCGGCAACTAACCTGAACTGTATTCCAGGAAGGGCTCTTAACTGGGGAGGAATGAGCGGCCTTGACCTTTCAAGGAGAGTGCTGGCTGGTTTTGGATGGAATGACTTAGGCAACAAAGGCGCAGGAGATGTTTTTACATACCAGGGATGCTTCGTAGATACGGGCACTGTTGCTACGTGTGAAGCATGCACTGATGCTGAAACCGAGAGCCCGCCTGCCGGATGTCAGAAGCCCATAAGTTATGGATTTTGGGATGAGGGCTCTCTTAATAAGCCTGCTACCGTAACAATAGGCGGAAGTAATTACTCATATAGATTCTGCCTTTCTAAGGCATCAGGAAGCAATCCAACAGAGGTGACCGTAGTAGCTGCAACCGGGGATAGCGCGCCTGCATGTCCTAATAATCAAGGCGCATGTAATGCCATCGGCGCGGGCGGTGTGGGGTGCATCAAGTTCAAGGGTCGTGTTGCTATGAGGTTTACAGATGAAGACCGCAGAGGGATTATTCAGAAATTCGCCGATAAAGACAAGGATTATATCTATGACACAGACGGTATAAGGTTTGGGATGAGGAGATGGGCCACTGCAACAGATAAGGCAAGGGACATTATGAGAGACGTCGCTGCATTAACAGATGATGAGAAAAAAACAGTCCTTAGAACTGTCCTTAGCGCTACAACAAAGGCCCCGCCTGTTGACGGCGGCACTCCACTCAGCGACATGATGTATGACATAAGAAAATATTTTAGCGGTAATTCAACTTTAACTTACTCTGACGGTTCGGGTGGTGACGCTGCCCTTACGCAAACACCGTATGCCTGGGCCACGGACCCTGCAAAGGATTGCAGAAAGAATTTTGTAATCTTTGTTACGAGAGGAACCAATCTTGGAACCCAGACAGCCACTGATGATTGCCCTTCAGATCCAAACACAAACCCCCTTAAAAGTAAATTTTCAGAGCAGACCTGTTATGCCTTCAGCAATGACCTTTATACTACTGCTCCTGATACCGCCAAGCAGAATATCACTACGTATATGGTTCATGTTTCATTCCACCTTGGAGTTGGAGCTGCAAATGCAGATCAAATCAAGCATGCCACTGTAGATGTCGGTGGAGGCATATATACACCGCTCACAAACCCATCCGAACTTCAGACAGCATTAGAAGGAGCGCTCTTAAATATCATCTCAACCTCTGCCTCTGCCTCAACAGTTGCAACCCTGACAACACAGAGCAGGGAATCCTCAACACTCACGCAGGCGTACTTCTATCCGAAAATAGAGGGCACGCCGCTTAAATGGATAGGTTATCTCAGACTTCTCTGGTCCGACGGAGGGGGAAATTTAAGAGAAGATAACAGAAACAGAGGGTGGCTGGACCTCAAAAATGATAATATTCTTTCGTTCAAGTATTTTTCCGACGGCTGTAACAACGGACCCTGTTACAAAGCAAGGCAATGGGCTGACTCTACAGGAGACCTCAAGATAGATACCTGCGTAAGCCTTACAAAGGATAACACAATTAACAACGAAGCAGTGTCGGCTATATGGAATGCGCAAACCAAACTGCTTGCCGCGAGCCCTGCAGAAGGCGCTTCTTCTGAGAGGAAAATATGGGTCGGGATTGGAAATACTACCGCGGGGGACGGACTGGCAGGGTTTGTAAAGCCCTCAGTGACCACACCGTGTTCAAGCAACAGGGGTTTTTGCGAATTTGATACTGCGCTCAATACTACCCTTCATACTACCCTTCAGCCCTACCTGAGTCCTGCGAGTTATTGCAGCGACTGGGCGCCCCGATGGTGTAATAGCGCCGCGGGTTGTAATTATTGCACCACGCTCAGATCAGGCACTGACAAAGTGGACAGGGCTTGCACTGTAGCGAACCAAGCGAGTGATTGCGCTTATTGTAATGGGAAAAAAGACCAGAAATGCACGATACCCTTAACGTGCAGCGACGGCACCGGAAATTGCACCGGTATACTTGCCGGAGCTGCGTGCAGCGACGCCACCGGCGTTTGTGTTGGCGACTGTTACTCGGGCGACGGGTCATGTAATACCAGCGGGAGCCTTGGTTGCAGTGATGGTTCAGCAGCAACGTGCTCTACTTTGGATGCAGATTGCGGGACAGGTGGAAAATGCCAATACATGTGCACTATAACCACAACCAAATACTGCTCAGTTAACACGGACTGTGGAGATTATCGCGGCGCATCATTTACCGGCACAGCAGCTCAGGGCGGCGTCAGCGCTTGTCATACAGACGACACATGCACAACTGCTGCTGGCACTGCATGCACTAAAGACTGTGATGATAACTGCGCTAAATCAATCATTAAATTTATGCGCGGTTATGATAAGCCGACTACTTCAGCCAGCCCCACAGCTCCAGAATCTCCGGGCAAAGATTTCAGGCTGAGAACCCAGTGCACTGCTGATACACAATGTCAGCCTCCTGCTATCGGAACATGCGGCAGCGGGGTTTGCAGTGTCTCAGGCGCATCATGCACTGATTATGGTGCTTCTGGTGCTGCTAGTCAATGTGGGACAAGTGGCGGAACATGTTACGGCATTTGTTCGAGCACAAGCTATGACATAACAAGGACCCTCAAACTCGGCGACGTTGTCTATTCGACTCCAAGAATATCCCCTAACTCTGCTGTGAACGGATATGATGTTACTTATGGAGATAATTCATACAAAAATTGGATAAATTCCAAGATAAAAGGCACCTGCTCGACTAACGCTGACTGTCCGGGGACCTCGGATAAAACATGGGCTACGGACCAGACCTGTACAAGCAATGTATGTTTAGATGCTTCTCTAGTAGGAGACGGTTACATGCCCATAGTTATTCTTGGGGCTAATGACGGCATGGTCCATGCATTCAAGGTGAGCAAGATTAAGGACATCAGCCCAAAAGAGGACGACTGTTTTAACGATGCTTCATGCGATTCGCCGGGAGGCGCTATAGGGCCGGATCAGGGACTTCAACCGGCAAGATTTGCCGATAAGCCGCACTCGGCAAAAACAAGCGACAGCGGAACAGGCACTGATACACAGCCGCCTCTTGACCTCGGCAAAGAGGTGTGGGCTTATGTGCCGTTTAATGCCGTGCCGTATCTCAAGTGGTATTGCGACAAGGCATACTGCCACATACCAATGGTTGACGCAAGGTTCACTGTAATAGACGCCTCGATAGACTATGACCATGATGGAATTATTGAGCCGGAGACTGGTGCAGGCACACTGGAAAGCAGGTCTTCTACTGACAACAGATGCGACGTTTCAGGCACCTATGCCTGTCCCGCTGCTCTTGGCTATCCCTGGAGGAGGCTGCTTGTAGGCGCAATGGGAGTCGGCGGGAAAAAGATAACTGTCGGAGACAATACATGGAGCTCTTCTATTTTTGTGCTCGATATTACAAACCCGATAAGTCCTGTTCTTTTGTGGGAAAGGCCCTTGCCTGACAACACACTCACAACAGCCAGCCCTGCTGTTATAAGACTTAGCACCGCTGCCGGAGACACGACTTCAAACGGCAGGTGGTATCTGCTAATGGGCAGCGGAGCAGAGAGTGTTACAACAAATAAAATGAACTACAAGGCAGGCAATGCAAATATTTATGCCTTCGACCTCAGAAACGGCGATCTAAAAGCCACCCTGGACACTGGCGCCTCAGGTGTTGCTGTCGGAGACATGATGGCAGTTGACTTTGATGGCGACTATAATGTGGATGACGTCTATTTTGGAACTTACGGCGGCACAGGCGCGACCCAGACAGGCAATTTTTACAGATTAAGGATAAGAAATAACGCCACTTATTATTCTGATCCTACTGCATGGACTTCAGCTCAAAATTTATCTACAGTTGTAAGTGTTGGAAGGCCTATTTATGCCTCTCCTGAGGTAGCTCAGGATGTTGATGGAAATAAATGGCTTTATTTCGGCACAGGCGTATATCTGACCCTTGAACACGCAGGCATAACCTCTCAATGCAGCAATAATGCAAAGCAATCATGCACTGTTAATGCTGATTGTGGGGCAGGCAATACATGCAGTGCGATAACAGGATATAGTGAATACCTCTATGGCGTAAAAGAGACGGAGAACTGTTGGAAAGGAAGCGGAACATGCAGCACGTATACCAATAGCAATTTGCTTGACACAACCAATATCAGCTTTACAGGCGCAAAGGCTGTTGAATTAGGCTGTTTCTGCGCAGGGAATTTGCTCAAGACAATAGCCTGCGAATCTCCGGGCAGTTGTTCAAAAACATGCATCACCGAAGGTTTTCCGAATACAGATACAGTTGTGACTAAGGTTCAGGAGGCAGCCATATCAGGCTACACCGGCAGCCCAACGAGCTGCTCAGGCAAACAAGATGTAGATGCGATTAACTGTATACAGGAAAATATCAATGCAACCTCAGGAAATACCGACTGCACAGGCGGTTCATGCAAGGGTTGGAAGCGGGAAACAAGGGGGCAAAAAAGCTTTTCAAAGCCCTTTGTCTCAGGCGGTCTTGTTGATTTCACGACTTTTCAACCGACAAGCACATCTTGCAGTCTTGGAGGCAACACACACCTGTATGCATTGCATTATACAACAGGAAGTCCTTATGTTCAGCCTACGATATTCTTGGCTGGAGGCACCGAAGGCGCTGCTATGAATGACTTAACAATTAAGTCATCCGTAAATCTTGGGACAGGTGTGCCTCCCTTGGGCGAGAGCCTTGTGGCCCTGCCTCTGTCCGGAGACACATATAAAGTTATAACACAGGTCAGCGGCGGCTTGCCCGGCACCTCAATGAGCCCGAGCTTGCCGGCAAAAGGCGGTTATGTGCTGTGGATAGTGAAATAAACCACGATGCAAGATGCACGATGCGTGATGCATGATAAAAGATGAAGACACAATCGTATCGAGACCTTGCGATATTTGTATTGTCAAAGGAGTTGGCAGTGAAGGTTCACAGAATGACATTAGAAGCATTGCCGAAATTCGAAATGTATGAAGAAGGCAGTCAGATAAGGCGTTCTTCGAAATCCATAGTATCCAATATTGTTGAAGGATTTGGACGTAGACGGCACAAAAATGAATTTATTCAGTTTTTAACTTATGCTGTTGCATCCTGTGATGAAACTAAAGTTCATCTGGAAATGCTTCAGGAAACTGGTTCTCTCAAAAAAGATGTTTTTGAAAATTTATTGTGTGGGTATGAAGAATTGTTTGCAAAGCTATTTAATTTTAGAGAAGCAGTTATAAAAGGTCATCGTGCATCATGAATCGTGAATCGTGTATCATGAAAAATGACGGCTTTTCCCTTGTCGAGCTGCTGATTGTGGTGGCGATCATGGGGATAGTTTTTGCCATCGCGGCATTAAGCATGACGTCAATGTCAAGAACTGCAAAATTAAATGAAACGAGGGACCAGCTTCTGGCTGATATTGAGGAGGCAAAACTCAAGTCAATATCAGGTGTTCCGCAGGGCATATTTGTTACCGGAGGCAATAGCACAAGCTATCAAGTGCTGAGGCTGACCGACGCCAACAGCAACTTTAAGAGGGACGCGGCTGAAGTTTATGCCACTCTTTCAACTGTTACTATGCCTTCGGGCATGACGATTGAAAAAAATAATGGATCTGAGATCTGGTTTGACCGCAAGGGGATACCCAAAGACAGCGGCTGGGCGCCGGGCAATTGCACATTCACCCTGACAAAAGACGGGGTAACAAGGATCATTACTATCAGCGAGGGGGGCAGGATACAATATGAATACTAACAGAGGAGCAACTCTCGTAGAGCTTATGATTGCAATACTCGTCATAATGATCGTATCCCTCGGCTTTTTCAACTGGCTGGGCACTGTCATGAGAATGAATACTTCCATAGAGAAGACCAACACAGCCTATGCTATGGCGAATGACGTGGCCGACAGGCTCCAGAGGATGTCTAATAATGACCTGATCAAACCGCGTTCAGGCAGCAGCAGATGTGTTGGGTATGATACCGCTACTGCAGATCTAAGACAATGCGCAAGTTGCAACACTGCCACTGCACCTACCGTCAATATCTCTGTGGGTTCAACAGGCATGACGGTATTCACAGATCCGTGGAAGAGCTCGGCTCCTCAGGAATTGTACCTTTACGACCGGAATAACTGCGAGGGCAAAACATGGGTTGACACTACAGGCACTCCTACTTGCAGGGCTGGTTCCACTATAACGGCTACTGCGAATGCAAATATAGATCATCCTAATTCCATTACAGGGACGCCAAACTATGACAGCATAAACCCCATCAGGTCTTACAAAGGCACAACATATTATGCTGTGTGGAGTGTTGCATACTTGCCATGTAATGCCGACACTAACACGGACAGAAGGAAGATATTCATAACAGTTTATTGGATTACCCCTGAACCCTCAGACACGGATTTAACAGCATTGCCGGGAAGAATTGCAGCCGGCACGGCAACAATAAAAAGCGTCTCTCTGGTGGCAGACAAGACAATCGGGGCAGAGAAATGAGAAAAAAAGCATTCAGCGTTCAGCATTCAGCGCTCAGCATACGTCAGGCAGCGTATCGTATAAAAAAATACACGCTACACGCTATACGCTATACGCTCTCTAAAAAAGGCACTTCACTCGTTGAACTTCTTATTACCCTTACCGTATTTTCAATAATAGGCGCTATGATGTTCTCTACCTACAGCACCTTTCTGAAACAGGTGACAGTAGAAAGAAAAAAGACAAAGACAGAGCTTGATATCTTCAACGTAAGCTGGCCTTTGATAAAGGAGATTGAAACAGCAGGATTCGGCGTGCCCAAAACCATAACTCCTATCAGCGAGGTAGGCGGTGAGCTTACGATCCGCAGCACTGCTGCCGGAGACAGCCAATATGCAGGCGCATGGAGTTATGTTATAGCCACGACTACGACTAATGGAGCGGTTTACGGCATTGATGGAACAGTCGGGCCGGGTGTTCCCACAGGAGGGAAAGTTGTAATTGTAAATATACTCGATAAAAGCCGCATGGGGCTGGACACTGTCTCCACCAATGCTTCGGGCGGAGGTTATTATTACCTTACTGCCGGAACAAGCGCTTATGTGAACAATGTTGCCTACTGGTCACCTTATGACGCAGCAGCAACATTACCCCTGGAATATTATGAGACAAAATATTCGCTAAGAGACTATGATCCTCCTTCAGACCCGAGGCCTGCAATGTGCGCGCCGGATGGAGCTGGAGCCACGGAAAAGGTAAAAAAGCTGTCGCGAAGCGTTAAGGATAATAATCCTGGCACCACTTATTTTCTGCCGTTGCTTGACTGCGTCCGGGCATTAGCTTTTAGATTCGGCTGTATTGATGCCAGCGGGAATTTGACCTGGCAGAGCGGGACAGATTGCGGGACAGCAAAATTAAGGCTTATGAAGATAGGCATGATTATCCAGGCCAGCGCAAAGGGGGGGGCTTCTCCTGCGACCATAACATTATTTGAGGATTTGGGGGCAGCGCTTGCATCAAGCACAAATCTTACAAACGAGCAGAGGAATTACAAATGGAGAAAGTTAGAACAGACAATAACTCTAAAGAATCAGGAATAGCCTTAGTAACGGCATTGATAATAACCATGGTTATGCTCATGCTGATTGGAGGCATGTCATATATTTTGCTTAAGGGGTTCCAGACCAATCTAATAAACAGGCAATTCAGCACTGTCTATGAGGCTGCCAATGGCGGGGTTGAATTTACGACAGGAGTCGTAAATTCATATCTAAAAAACCCAGGGACGCCTGCCAATGTAAAAATAGACGGCGATTTTGCCACTGTTCTAGGCTGCGCCACTGGTCCCAGTGCAGACGTAGCAACTATCTCGGCAAAAACAGCGGACGGGACTTACAGCATCACAACGACGATCCGATGCCTCGGCAATAAGCCAATTCCCGGATATGGAGGCGCCCTGAAATTCCCGCCGCCGCCTTCAACGTCAGGAGGAGGCACAGGAGGCGGAGCGACAAAATATATCTTCTATTCCATAGTTTCAAGGGCAACAGAAACAACCGGTTCAGCTAACATCGGAAAAACAGAAGCAATTTACAGGGTGATACAATAAATCATGATGCAGGATACAAGATACAAGATACAAGATACAAATCGTGCATCGCGCATCGTGCATCGCGCATCGTGCATCTTTTTGATTTTTTTATTTTGTATTTTCCTTGCTGGCTGTAAAGCCAAAGAGACACCAAAGGAGACAGCGCCTGCACAGCCTGCTGAGGTAGCTAAGCCTTCCGCTGAGACCAAAGAACCGCAAACAGCAGCGTCTGAGGCTGGAGGGATCAAGCTGAATCAGCCTCCGGTTGTTACTTCTGTTGATGTTACTCCGAATTTCCCCAAGGCAGGAGACGCCCTCAAAATAACAACAACAGCCCAAGACCCTGATGGAGATGAGGTTGCTTTTATATATCAGTGGTTTAAGAATGAAGAGCTTTTGCCGGAAGAGACGTCCGATGCGTTGAGTTTAAAAGGCTTTAAGCGCGGAGACAGGGTAATGCTTAATGTAATCCCTTACGACGGTAAAGAAAAGGGAAGCCCCGGAGTTATGAAAGTAACTGTAGGAAATATTTCTCCGGAAATAACTTCAAACCCGAGCGAGAGCAGATTCGAAAACCGTAGTTTCAGCTATCAGGTCAAGGCAACTGATTCGGAAAATGACCCTCTGGCCTATTCCCTCAGCAGCGCGCCTGCCGGGATGACAATTGACAAGGCAACAGGGCTTATACAATGGGCTGTGCCCACTGATTTCAAGGGCAGGGCTTCTGTCATTGTCTCTGTAACAGACAACCAGGGAGGCGAAGGCTTGCAGAGCTTCGCTTATGAAATAACAGCAGAAAAGTAATGAGTAATGAGGGGTTACTGCCCTTTATAGTCTTTTAACAGCATTCCCTGCTCCTGATCAAGCCGGGTCATTTCTTCGTTAAATTTATTAATCTTCTCGCTTAGTTCTGAAATCTTGCGTTCATATTCCCGCTTTTCACGGATGGATGATATCCTGCCCTCTTTCCTGATATCTTCCTCTATCTTTTTCTTTTCCTCTGAAAGTTTTTCTGCCTCTTTCTTCAGCTCTTCTTTCTTTTTTGCAATTTCTCTTAGCCTGATTTCCGCATCCTGCTTTTTTATCTTAACAACCTCGCCTTTTTCTGCTGTTGGCTGAGCCTCTTGCTGCGAGTCGCTTCCGACTGTAGAATCCTTTTTCACTGCGTCCTCAGGGGCGCTCTCGTACGTGCTGCGCCCGGACTTTGTCTGCTTTATGCTCTCAATGCTGCTCTTGTCGAGCTCTATCAGCCCGGCGCCGTCTAGGTAAAACCTTATCTTGCCGTCTGCTTCAGTGTAATTATTAACATTAAAGCCCCTGCCGTTTTTAAGGATTATCTTGTAGCCGGCAAAGGCAGGCATGGCAATAAGCATGAGCGAGAGAAATAAAATAAGATATATTGGTTTTTTCATTTGCCTGTTCCTTTCTTTTTTGCCGAGTCAATCATCTTTATCAATTTGTCTGCCTCTAAAAATCCGACTTGCACGGAGCCGTCAGGCATTATCGCCGTGGGAGTGCCGGTGATGCCGAGACGTTCTGCGAGCTTGATGTTCTTGTCAATCTCATCTGTCTTGCAGTCGGTTTTTGGTATGGATTTTTTATCGAAATTATCCTCAAGAAGTTTTAACGACTTTTCGCATACTACGCTCACGGACTTCCAGTAGGCGTCGGGATGCAGCTTTATTAGAGGTAAAAGTTTTATGTAAAAGGCAATATCCCTTCTCTGTTCCACAACTTTTTTAAGCTCTGCATGAAATTTTCCGCAAAACGGGCAGTCAGGGTCTGTAAAGACAATTATCTTTTTAGCTGCATTTTTATCCCCGAGCAGCAATGCATTTTTAAGAGGAATTTTTGAGCGGTCAATCCGCCTTCCCTTGTTCAGTTCATCTACCCTCTCTTTTGTCCTGTCAACCGCTGCGTTTACCTCGATAATCGGGCCTGCTATCAGATACTTCTTCGAAAAATCAACATAGAAAAGCCCTCTCTGTCCCTTATTTTCTACGGCAACTTCCCAGAGTCCCCTTGCAGGGCTCATCTGTATCTTCAGGATTTTTGCCTCAGGGTTCTTGATTTTTACGAGAATACCCTGAACCTCAGTTGTGCTGAGGGTGTGGCATTTTGTGCAGTCGGCATCGCACGCGCCGGAGGCATAAACAGGGCTGATGGCTGACAGCTGGCAGCTGAGAACTAAAATGAGCAATAACAAAATGTGCATAGGTAATTATAACAGATTTTTTTATTCAAAAGCGCATTGTTCTTTCTCACTTCAAAGGGCTAACTCCCGAAACTCCCCTCCTTGGTTAAGGAGGGGCCAGGGGTGGTTTGTAAGGATTGCTCCACTTACCACCCCTCAATCCCCTCCTAAAATAGGCGGGGAGCTATAACCGAAATATATTAATAACAGATTTTTTTTAAGCTATGATAAAATTTCCTCTATGGATAAATTAATTATAAAAGGCGGAAAACGCCTCAAGGGTGAAATAGAGATAAGCGGCGCAAAAAACGCTGCGCTGCCGGTTATGGCAGCCTCCATGCTTGCCGCCGGAGAAAATACAATCAGCAGGGTTCCGGACCTGAGAGACGTGAAAACCATGGGAAGGCTCCTTTCAAACATGGGAGCGGAATTTTATTATGAACCGCACAGGGCTATTATCAGGACAGACAGGATAAAAAATTTAGAGGCGCCTTACGAACTGGTCAAAGAGATGAGGGCGTCTGTGCTTGTGCTCGGCCCGATGGTCGCAAGATTCGGACGCGCAAGGGTCTCTCTGCCGGGCGGGTGCGCAATCGGCGCAAGGCCGATAAACCTTCATCTTATGGGGCTCGAAAAGATGGGCGCAAAGATTGAACTGGAAGCAGGTTATGTAAAGGCAACTGCGAAGAGATTAAAAGGGGCCACAATATATTTTGATACCTCAACAGTAACAGGAACTGAAAATCTAATGATGGCTGCAACCCTTGCAAAAGGCACCACTGTTCTTGAAAATGCAGCAAGAGAGCCTGAGGTCATAGACCTCGCAGAGGCCCTGAAAAAGATGGGCGCAAGGATTAACGGCGCAGGAGAAAGTCTTATAGAGATAGAAGGTGTAGAAGAGCTCAAACCGGTCAATCATACAGTAATACCCGACAGGATCGAGGCAGGCACATTTATGACGATAGCAGGAATGACCGGAGGGGATATCACTATCAGAGGATGCATGTTAGAGCACCTTCATGCATTCATAATGAAACTGCAGGAAGCAGGGCTCAGATTTGAAAAGGCAAAAGACGGGGTGCGTGTGCTGGGCCCGGCAAGGCCCAGGGCCATAGACATAGAGACTGCGCCTTATCCGGGTTTTCCCACAGATATGCAGGCACAGTTCATGGCATTGATGAGTATTGCACAGGGCACAAGCATAGTAACCGAGACAATATTTGAAAACAGGTTCATGCATGTTGCTGAACTGATGAGAATGGGCGCTGACATAAGTTTTAAAGGCAGCACTGCAACAGTAAAAGGCATTAAAAAACTGAAAGGAGCGAATGTTATGGCCACAGACCTGAGGGCCAGCGCCTCTTTGGTTGTTGCTGCGCTCAGGGCAGAAGGAGAAACCACTATCCACCGCCTCTACCACCTGGACAGGGGCTACGAAAAAATGGAGAAGAAACTCCGGAGCCTCAGGGCTGATGTTAAACGGGAGAAGAGTTAAACGGCTTACTTCTCTCCCGTAAGCCTTACTCTTTTGAGAGCTTTTTTACGAGCAGCAATTGCCTTTTTCTTTTTCCTGACACTTGGCTTTTCGTAATGCTCCCTCTTTTTTACTTCTGAGAGTATCCCTTCTCTTTCACACTGTTTCTTAAACCTTCTGAGGGCATTTTCAAAGGAATCACTCTCGCGTACTTTAATAGAGGGCATTGATATATCCCACCTCCCTCTTTAAAATTTTAAACCATAAAATTACAGAAAAATACTTTACCAGTAATTAATGTGCATGTCAAGAATACGCGGGGTTTACACCATAAATGTCTTTATGTTAAGATTTGAAATCTTCATTTAAGCCTCAAAACCTGTTATGTCAAAAAAATATGCCATAGGGATAGATGTCGGCGGAACAAATTTAAGGGCTGCTCTGATATCCGGAACAGGAGAGGTCATTAAAAAAGTGAAGGAGCCCACTGCAGGGAATGTGCTGGGAGCCCTGCAAAATGCCGTTAAAAGCCTGTATACGGATGCCGGGATTGACCCGCGGGATGTCGCAGGAATAGGCATTGGAATAGCAGGGCTGCTGGACAGAAAAAACGGCATTGTGCTTCTTTCTCCAAACCTGCATTCTGTTGAAGGAGTTAATTTTGTAGAGACGCTGCACAGGCAATTTTCAGTGCCGGTATTTATTGAAAATGATGCCAATGCAGCAGCGCTGGGAGAAAAATGGATGGGGGCCGGCAGAGAGTTCAATAATTTTGTCCTCCTTACGCTCGGCACCGGCATAGGAGGAGGCATAGTATATGAAAAAAAACTTGTTAATGTCTCTGCAGAGATCGGGCATATGAGCATAAATGCAGACGGCGAGAAATGCCCATGCGGCAATTATGGATGCCTCGAGTTGTATGCAGCGGCAAATGCAATAAATACAAAGGTTGTTGCTGCGCTGGGAAAAGGCGCTGAGAGCATATTGAGAGAATGCTGCAAAGGCAACTTTTACAAGATTACCCCGGAAGATATTTACAGGTCTGCCCTTGAAGGCGATAACCTTGCAAGAGAGGCGCTTAAAGATGCAGGAAGATATCTGGGCGTCGGCCTCGCAAATATAATAAATATAATGAGCCCTGAGGCTATAATACTTACAGGCGGGCTTATAGGCGCATGGAACATTTATGTGCAGGAGGCTATCAAAGAGGCTTCCAGAAGGACATTTAAGGCGCTTTCAGATGCCGTGAGGATAATTCCATCCTCTCTGGGAGACGATGCCGGCACAATAGGTTCGGCAGGGCTTGTTTTTGCTGCGTCAGGACAATTCACAGGACAGGACAGATAATGCCGCTTAAGGAGAAATAGTGAAGAGCAAAAAAAGGTTATTATGGGAATATACAGAGGCAATAATCACAGCGCTTATTCTGGCGCTGCTTATAAGGGCTTATATAATACAGGCATTTAAGATCCCTTCGGGTTCAATGATACCAACGCTCGTTATAGGAGATCACATCCTCGTTAACAAATTCCTCTATGGCACGAAGATTCCTTTTTCTGAGACAATGGTCCTGGAATTTACGAAGCCTGAAAAAGGGGATATAATAGTCTTCAAATATCCTGAAGACCCTTCGAGGGATTTTATTAAAAGGGTAGTTGCGGTTGAAGGCGATGTGGTTGAGTCAAAAAACAAGGCTATATATGTTAACGGCAAGCAGACAAGCGAACCCTATACCCAGCATACTGACAATTCTATAAGGCCGATGGGGATTGAACCCAGAGATAATTTCGGGCCCTTGATTGTGCCCAGGAATAAATTTTTTGTTATGGGAGATAACCGTGACCAGAGCTATGACAGCCGCTATTGGGGATATGTGGACCGTAAGGACATAAAAGGCAAGGCGCTGATACTGTACTGGTCATGGGACAGTAAAAACAACTGGGTAAGATTTTCAAGAATAGGGAGGTTGGTAAAATGAAAAAAACAGGATTGCTCAACAATGAAAACGGATTCTTCAAGTTTGCTTTTATTACTGCGCTCATTGCATTTGCTATGTATGCAGGTATACAGTTCGGGATGCCATTCTACAGATATTCAGCCCTCAAGACTGATGCAACGGAACTTATAAGGATAAGCGTTATGGACCTTGACAGGACCAGGGGGCAGATCTTTGAAAGGGCCCAGGAACTCAAAATACCCATAGAAGAAAAGGATATAGAGATTACAAAGACAGGCAGAAAGATACGGGTCACAACAGGATGGTCGGAAAAAGTTGACATATTCGGGCTATATGAGAAAACTCTTAAGTTTACTATAGATATAGAGGAGTGATTTGTTTACAGGCCTGATACTTGAAATGGGTGAGATAACATCCGTTAAGAGGCGCAGCGGCGGCGCAGTGCTTTCGCTCAGGGCTGATGAATCTGCATCAACTGCAAAACCTGGAGACAGCATTTCTGTAAATGGCGTGTGCCTCACTGTTATAAACAAGAACAATAATATGCTTTCCTTTGACCTTTCTGATGAAACACTGCAAAGCACAAACCTCGGCAGCCTTAAGACAGGCAGCAGGATTAACCTCGAGCCTTCGTTGAGGCCTGATTCAAAGATCGGCGGGCATTTTGTAACAGGGCATGTTGACGCTGTAGGAAGCATCCGCTCAAAGGTGAATATGGGAGATATGCTCAAGGTCGGGATTGAGACGCCGGAAAAGGTAACAAGATTTCTTGTTGAAAAAGGCTCGGTTGCTGTGGACGGGATAAGCCTTACGGTAGTTGATGTATTAAGTAATGGCTTTACGATTGTTATAATTCCTCATACAGCAAAACTTACTACCATCGGCTTTAAGGGGGTTGGGGATACTGTAAATCTTGAATCGGATATTCTGGGGAAATATGTCGCAAAATTCTTAGACAAACAAGCAAATAAAGATTCAGGGTTTGTAAAGACCCTGATGGAAGGAGGATTTTTAAAGTAAGCAGTCAGCTGATAGCTGATAGCTGATAGCCGAAAGCTAATAAAATGGAAAGGTATAAATTCAACACAATAGACGAAGCCATAGATGACATAACAAAAGGCAAGATGATAATTCTTGTTGATGATGAAGACCGGGAGAATGAAGGCGACCTGTGCATGGCGGCAGAGAAGGTAACACCGCAGGCAATTAATTTTATGGCAAAGCACGGGAGGGGGCTTATATGCCTTTCCCTTACGCCTGAACGGGTGGAAGAATTAAAACTTCAGATGATGACAGATGACAATACCTCGCCATTCGGCACTGCCTTCACCGTATCAATAGAGGCCAAAAAGGGCGTAACAACAGGAATTTCCGCCTCAGACAGGGCAACCACCATACTTACGGCAATTAACCCGCATACAAAGCCGGAAGATATTTCCAAACCCGGGCACATATTCCCTCTGCGTGCCAAAAGAGGAGGCGTGCTTCAGAGGGCCGGACAGACAGAAGGCTCTGTTGACCTTTCAAGGCTTGCAGGCCTTTATCCGGCAGGCGTTATATGCGAGATTATGAATGACGACGGTACAATGTCAAGAGTGCCCCAGCTCACGGAATTTTCAAAGAAGCACAATATGAAGATAGTGACTGTAAAGGACCTGATCAAATACAGGATGAGGGCAGAGCTTTTTGTAAAGCGCATAACAACAACAAAACTGCCTACGGAGTTTGGGGGGGATTTTACTGCCATCGCTTATGCAAATGAACTGGACAGCAACATACATATCGCCCTTGTCAAGGGAGAGATAAAACACGAAGACGAGGTCCTTGTCAGGGTACATTCAGAGTGCCTTACGGGTGATGTTTTTGGTTCAAAAAGGTGCGACTGCGGCGAACAGCTTCATGAGGCCATGGAACTCATAGGGAGAGAAGGAAAAGGCGTTATCTTATATATGAGGCAGGAGGGAAGAGGGATAGGCCTTGTCAATAAATTAAGGTCGTACGAACTTCAGGACAAAGGGTTTGATACTGTCGAGGCCAATATAAAACTCGGGTTTAAACCGGACCTCAGGGATTACGGCATAGGAGCACAGATGCTTGTTGACCTTGGCGTGAGAAAGATGCGGCTGATGACAAATAACCCCAAAAAGATTGTTGGCCTTGAGGGATATGGGCTCAAGGTAGTAGAAAGAGTTCCGATAGAGACAAAACCTCATGACAAAAATATTCTTTACCTCAAAACAAAAAAGAAAAAATTAGGGCATATGTTGGACAGCGTATGAACAATGCCGGAAACTTTTAAGCTCAATATCACATCCGGAGAAAGAAAAGGCGAGACATACCCGCTGCTGAATTTTCCGTTCAGAATCGGGAGGGCTGCAGACAACGACCTTGTGCTTGAAGATAAAAGGGTTTCCCGTTACCACTCTGAAATATATCTGATTAACGGCGAATATTCCATCAAAGACCTCGGAAGCCAGAACGGCACCTGGGTCAATGGGGTAAAAATCACAACCACAGGCATCAAGGCCGGCAATACCATTACCATAGGCGGCAACACTCTTCTTTTTGATTCTGAGGGGAAAAACATATTTGTGGAAGTTGACACACCGGATCTCCACACAATCATCAAACCTGCAAAAGACATTCTGATGGGCACAATAGAAGAAAAGGATGACGGTTTCTCTCCCGATATCCTCAGAAAACGAACAGCGATGCTAAGCGCCCTTTACCAGATAAGCAGGGATATTTTAAAGGAATCCGAGATTGATTCCATATTGAATCTGACGGCCAATACAATTATGGGCAATATTAAGGCTGAAAGGGTATATATCCTGCTGAAAGATGAGGATCTGGGCCCCATAAAAATTGCGCTCGCCAGAGACGCCGGTAAGATATCGGGCAAAGAAGATAAATTAATGCTGAGCAGAACTGTAATAAACAGGGTTATGGATGAAGAAATCTCTCTGTTAGTGGCTGATGCCAAAAGAGATTCGAGATTCAGGGAATCCGAGAGCATCTTTATGTATGGCATACGTTCTGCGATGTGCGTCCCTTTACTTGGAGCAGAAAGGGTAACAGGCGCTATTTATGTTGACATTCTGAATTCAGACAGGCAATTTACCCATGATGAACTCCACCTGCTTACCACTGTAGGAAATATTTCAGCTATAGGCATAGAGCAGACAAATCTCAGAGATAAGATGCTCAAAGAGCGCGAGGCGCGGCAAAGCCTGATGAGATATCATTCTCCTCAGGTAGTTGAAGAGATAATCAAAGGCAAAGGCACATGCGAGGTAACCGAAAGGATGATAACTGTCCTTTTTACAGACATAAAAGGTTTTACCAGACTTTCCGAAGAACTCGGCCCCCTGGAGACAGCAAGACTTTTAAACGAATATTTTGACATAATAACCGATGTGGTTTTCAGATATAAAGGCAGTATTGATAAATTTATCGGTGATGCCGCCATGGCAATATTCGGAGCCCCTTTTCACGATACGGATTATACTGAGATGACAATCAAGGCGGCAATTGATATACAAAAGGAAATTAAAAAACTGAATAAATTTGAGGTCCGGATAGGAATAAATACAGGGTCTGCCGTCATCGGCAACATCGGTTCCTCAAAAAGAGTGGAATATACGGCAATAGGCGACACAATTAATATTGCCTCCAGGCTGGAGAAAATGGCTGCTGAGGGAAGCATATATATAGGGGAAGCAACTTATGAGCAGATAAAGGGTATTTTTAAAACCCGTTCCATAGGAATGCAGAAGATAAAAGGCAAGACCATGGAAGTAGGAATATATGAGGTAATATATGAGTAATTTTCTTGTATGCGGGAAAACAGACATAGGACTTAAAAGACACCGCAACGAGGACAATTACGCAGTCGAACCTGAATATGGACTGTTTGTTGTCGCCGACGGCATGGGAGGACACGCCGGCGGCGATATGGCAAGCAGCATGGCAATAGAAACCGTCAAAAATTTTATTAAAACAGCGCTCTCGGACCATGAAATAACATGGCCGTTCGGTATGGACCATTCGCTCCCCAGAGAGATTAATATCATCTCTTCCGGAATGAGGCTTGCAAACAGATATATATTCAATGCATCAAAAGGCATGGGAACAACAATGGTCGCCCTGCTTGTAAGAGACAACAAGGCATATATATGTCATGCCGGAGACAGCAGGCTTTACAGAATAAGAGGCAACAGCATTGAACAGATAACAGAAGACCATTCACTCGCAGCAGAGGAAATAAAACGCGGCACCATTACCAAGGAGCAGGCGAGGAATTATTCATTGAAGCATGTGATAACAAGGGCCATAGGAATTAACGCGGATATAACCTGCGACTGCAGAGTAGAAAGCATAATAAGCAAAGATATTTTTTTGCTATGCAGCGACGGCCTTTCAGGCATGTTAGAGGAGGCCGAGATGCTTGATATAATAAAAAGTTCCCTTCCTCCTTTAGTAAAGGTCGGGGACTCGGCTCTACGAGAGGGTGAGGGAGGGTTACTTGAAGAAAGCTGCGAAAAACTTATCAAAAGGGCCAATGAAAAAGGCGGACATGATAATATCACGGCAATACTGGTAAAATTTAAGTAATCATGGAAAAATTCGGTCAATATATTCTGCTCGACAAGGTAGGCTCCGGCGGCATGGCGGAGCTCTTCAAGTCAAAAAAAGTAGGCATAGAAGGCTTCGAGAGGGTGCTTGCCATAAAGAGAATCCTTCCTCATTTATCCTCTGACGAGGAATTCATTGATATGTTCATAGCCGAGGCCAAACTCGTTGCGCGCCTGAGCCACAAAAACATTACCCAGGTCTATGATTTTGGAAAGATAGAGCAGAATTATTTTATTGCAATGGAATATATAAGAGGCAAAGACCTCAGGGGCATCTTAAAAAGGTGCAATGAAAAAAATATTAAATTCCCTGTTCCCCTCGCAGTATTTATAGCAAAGGAAGTGGCCTCCGGCCTTAGCTATGCACACAGGCAAAAAGACAGCTCGGGGAAAAATCTTAATATTATTCACAGGGATGTAAGCCCTCAAAACATTCTTATATCTTATGAGGGCGATGTAAAGGTCGTAGATTTCGGAATTGCAAAGGCAGGCTCACAGTCCAGGACAACAACAGGGGTGCTTAAGGGGAAACTGTCCTACATGTCCCCTGAGCAGGCCTGGGGCAAAGCTATTGACCACAGGTCCGATATATTTGCCCTCGGAATTGTGCTTTACGAGATGCTGACAGGCGAAAGACTTTTTAAGGGGGATTCAGAGATAAATACCCTCGAAAAAGTCAGGGCTGCGCAGATAGACCCTCTCCCTTCATCCATAAATGCCGACCTGCCGGCTGAACTGGAGGCAAAATTGTTAAAGGCGCTTGCAAGGGAAGTAATAGAACGCTACCAGAATGTATCAGACCTGGAAGCCGACCTTGGGAATATATTGTTCGAACTCCTTCGCGCCGATCCTGCGCTGTCTCTCAAGCAGTTCATGCATAGCTTATTTAAGGCTGAGATTGAGGCAGAGTTAAAAAAAGAAACGATGATGGTGGAAGAGACAATAAGCATGCCCCTTGAAAAAGAATCGCTTGCAGTTCAGGCAGCCGGGCAGACAGCTGCATTAAGACAGCGCGAGGCTCAGAAGCCAGCACCCCTGATACAGAAGAAGCAGAGGTCATACGGGTCTTTTATAGGATATTTGATTGCGGTTGTCTGTTTGTCGGCAGCCGGCTATTTTTTCTGGGTCAATCAGGATATGATTTTTTCTTATTTTGACGGCCTCAAGTCTTCCGTAAACCTTGAGTCAATAAACAAAAAGCCTGCCCCTCAGCCGGAAGCGAGGGCGGTCAACATTTCGCTTAAGAACGGGAACGTCCTCTCATGGTCCGGTTATTTCGAGGAGGAAGGAAGCTATTGCACTTATAACCCTGCAGGCAAGTTTTGTGTTCCAAAGGATGATGTGGCTGAGATTAATTTCGCAGCCGCGGCTGTTCCGGCCATTGAGCCCCCTGCCCCTGCTGCGGCAACTGTTCAGGAAGAACAGAAAGCGCCTCCTGTGCCTGAACCCAAGCAGGCTGCTGAAGAAGAGGCAGAGGGGAGATTGACAGTTAACGCAATGCCCTGGGCAAATGTTTACGTTGATGGGAAAGCTTACGGGACAACGCCAAAGACTATAGAAGACTTAAAGGCCGGGAGTCATAAAGTCAGGCTTGAGAACCCTAATTCCCCTGCCTGGGAGACAAGGGTCAATATCTCGAAAGGGCAGACAGCTAAGGTCTCATATAAGTTTGGGGGAGGGGGAAAACTGGTAATAAATGCCTCACCGTGGGGCAATGTTTATCTGGATGGAGCATTAAAGGGTCAGACGCCGTTGACCATTGAAAAAGTCTCTGGCGGGAAACACCGTATAAAGATTGCCAGAGAAGGCTTTATTGAAGCCAGCAGGGACATAGAGATAAGAGAAGGGGCTACCGAGCAAGTAAGTGTCAGCCTTAAGAGAGAAGGCGAATGATAAGAATTGATTCATGGTATTATAAAGGGGCGTGAACTGAGGTATACAGTGAAAATACAAAAGGCAAAGTACAAAACGCAAAAGTTCAGAAAGGTATTGTTTCTTTCCCTGATTTTTGGTTTTGCTTTTTTAATCTTGAATCCTTATGTTGCAAGCGCTGAAGAGCATCCCGATGCAATAGAAAAGGCAATCGCCTTTTATGAAAAGGGTGATTTTGATAAGGCAATACTGGAGTTTAAGCAGGCAATAAGTAAGCTTAGAGATAAACCCGAGGATGATGCAAGAAATGAAAAACTCTTTACAGCAAACTTTTATGCCGGGATGGCCTATCTGGGCAAGGGGAAAGAAGGCCTAGCAAAAGAATCTTTCAGGAATGCATTTAAGGCAGCCCCTGACAAAACCATTAATCCTGAATTATTTCCGCCCAAAGTGATTTCACTTTATAATGAGGTTATTTCGCAAAATCTTTCAAGCCTCTTTGTGAAATCTAATGTGGCTGAAGCAGAGATATTTGTAGATGACATAAAGAAAGGCAGCCCCCCGGTTATCCACAATCTTCTGCCCGGCACGCGTACTGTAAAAGTCGTGGCAGCAGGACAGGAGATTATTAAGACTGTACACCTTGAACCCGGAAAAGATGTAAACATTACAGCTGAATTCCAGACCATAGGTTCCTTGTCTATAACTTCGGAACCAACGGTTGCAACAGTCTATCTTAACGGAAAGCTGGTCGGGGCAACGCCGCTGCAGTTAAAGGATATCCCTGTTGGTGAACACACAGTTGTTATTTCAAAGTCTGGGTATATTGAATCAACTCAAAAGGCTGTTGTAAAGGGCAGCGAAATTGCAGAGGTGAATATCAGGCTGTCCCCTGTTATTTACTCTGTAAGACTTTTTTCCGTGCCTGAAAATGCAGAGGTATTCTGGGATGAGGCTGCCAGGGGGGCAACGCCTCTTGTAATTGAAAATGTTACTGCCGGCGTTCATAAGATAAGGATTGTAAAAGAGGCGCATGAGGAGAAGAAAGACACAATTGATGTCCAGATCCCTGTAACAGAAAAGACTTATCGCCTTACTCCGCATACAGGCAGCCTTAACATAAAGACCGATCCCCCCGGGGTAGAGGTAATAATTAACAACAGGAATATAGGCGCTACGCCTCTTACTGTCAGCGAGCTCCCTGTAAATCAGTATGCCGTAAAACTGAAAAAAGAGGGTTATAAGGAAAAAGACGTTAAGGTCGGCATAGCTAAAGGCAAGATTGCCGAGATAAACGAAGTCCTCATGGAGCTTGACGCCCAAGCGCCGGAAATTATTCCTGAGCCGCCTTCAAAGGCAGTAAAAGAAAACAAAAATCTTATAAGAGCCAGGATCGTGGATAATCAGGCAGTGGGAGAAGTCTCATTGATGCTCAAGATGGAAGGCGAGATGAATTTCCAGAGAGTCGGGATGTCCAGCCCTTTAAAGGGCACCTATGAGGCGGTCATCCCAGAGGCATATCTCAAAAAAGGCGCTGTGCTTGAATATTTCATATCTGCATGCGACCTGCAGAGCAATTGTGCTGCGGCAGGGAGCAAGGAGTCGCCGCATAAGCTTAAGGTTATAAGCCTTGAACCTTACACAGAGGGGTTTATCATTGATATGGATATGGAAAATGATATGGTAAAAATCTCTCTTGGCTCGGTAGACGGCGTTAAAAAAGGAGACAAATACATAGTATTCAGAATAGGCAAGGAATTGAGAGATCCAAAGACAAATGAACTCTTGCAGATAGAGGAGTATCTAATTGGGGTAATAAAGGTAAAGGAGCTGATGCCGAGGACTGCCTCTGCAGAGATTGACGAATCCGAGTCCGGCATGTTCAAGAATGACAGGATAAGGAAACATGCATCAGCGGTTGCCGGAGTTGTTACAGAAGGCAATTACGCTGCAAAGATAACTCTGAGATGGGCGCCTAACCGCGAGCCGGAAGTCAAAGGGTACCGGATTTACAGGAGCCCGAAGATAGACGGAATTTATCAAAGGGCAGGCGAGATTGACGGAAGGGATAACACATCCTTTGAGGATACCGAAGATATGAAAGAAGGGATAAGCTTTTACTATAAGGTTGCAGCCTTTAATATGCTGGGGACTGATGGGATTATGTCGGAGCCTGTGCTTGGAAAAACCAAATCCGGTGTTCTACCGCCTGAAAACGTCAGGGTAGAGGCAGTAAAGATAAATCAGGTATACCTGAAGTGGAGCATATCAAGGCAGGACCCTGATATAGAAGGTTATATAATTTTCAGGTCCGAGACAGAGGGGGGGCAATTTATAGAGGCAGGCAAAGTTGACAGGGAAACCGATAATTATATAGACAAAGAAGATATCAGGCAGGGAAAGATTTATTTCTACAGAATAGCAGGCAAAAGCAAACACGGCTCTACAGGCCCCCTTTCAAAAGCAGTTATTGCATCTATCAAGCAAAGGCCGAAGGCTCCGACAGGCTTAAGATGGGAAATAGTTCAGGGAAAGGTTTTGCTTAGATGGGAGGCAAACAGGGAGCCGGGTATAAAGGGATACAATGTTTACAGAAAGGGATGGACAAAGAGCGAGCTTTTAATAACCTCAAGCATAAACTCCGGCGAGCTGAGTCCCGAAGGTAAAACAAAATCCATTAAATTATATGTTACGGCATTAGATAATGACGGGCTGGAAAGCGAACCATCGGAAGAAATAGATATCACCCTTCAATAAATATTACATCTCAGCGAAGAAATATTTCTAATAAAGCTTAACTCCGCAGGATTTTGGAGGCGGCGAGCGGATTTGAACCGCTGCATAAAGGTTTTGCAGACCTCCCCCTTAGCCACTTGGGTACGCCGCCATTGGAGCGGGAAACGGGGCTAAGTTGGAAGTTAAAAGTGTAAAGTTAAAAATTTTTAAACTCTTGACTTTTTTGCCTGAGGCAGCAACTCTTAACTTCTAACTTAGTGATAAGTTATACTAATCATACTAATTAAAAAAGGCGGGTTTTGTCAATATGCTCTACCCTGACATCAAAGAGTTCCATGCATTATGCAAGAGGGGAAATCTTATCCCTGTCTACAGGGAGATTCTCGCTGACATGGATACCCCTGTGTCTGCATTTCTGAAGATCGGAGGCAGCCCTTCATTCCTTCTCGAGAGCGTTGTAGGAGGAGAAAAATGGGCAAGATATTCCTTCCTCGGCTCAAATCCTTCAAAGATTATAAGGGGACGGGGCAACAAGGTAGAGATAAAAGAAACAGGCAGGAAACCTGTCACTCTTGAAACAGAAGACCCTGTTGCAGTGCTGAAAAAGGAACTTTCTGTTTACAGGCCGGTTGACGTCCCGGGGCTTCCGAGGTTTTCAGGAGGGCTTGTCGGATACATGGGCTATGATATGGTCAGGTTCTTTGAACGGGTTCCTGATAGTGATAAGCCCGGCATGGACCTGCCTGATATGTTTTTCATGCTTGCAGATACAATGCTTATATTTGACAGCCTTAAGCAGAAGATAAAGATTGTCTCGAACGTCCATGTTGACGGCAAAAGCGCATCTAAGGCATATAAAGAGGCAGTTGAGAAAATAGATGAAACAGTTAAGAAACTGAAAAGTTCAAGGGTTCAGGGGTTTAAGGGTTCAAGGGGCAAAAAAACCAAGCAGAAATTTACATCAAGCTTTAAAACAAAAGAGGCTTTTGAAAACGCGGTTTCCAAATCAAAGGAATATATTGCAGCAGGCGATATATTCCAGGTTGTGCTTTCTCAGAGGTTCGAGCGCAGGTCAAATATCGAGCCGTTTGACATTTACAGGGCCTTGAGGGTCATAAACCCTTCACCGTATATGTATTTCATCAACACGGGAGATGCAAAGATTGTAGGTTCATCACCAGAGATACTCGTAAGGCTTGAGGATAAAAAAATAGTCCTGAGGCCGATTGCAGGCACAAGAAAAAGAGGGGACACAGAGGAAAAAGACAAGGCGCTTGAAGAAGAACTCAAAAAAGACCCGAAAGAGATTGCAGAACATATAATGCTCGTTGACCTTGGAAGAAATGATGTCGGAAGGGTTGCAGAGAAAGGCTCTGTCACTGTTACAGAACTTATGGACATTGAGAGATACAGCCATGTGATGCACATGGTATCAAATGTTGAAGGGAAACTGGAAAAAAATCTCGATGCCTTTGATGTGCTTCGCGCATGTTTTCCGGCAGGTACTGTAACAGGTGCTCCTAAGGTGCGGGCCATGGAGATTATAGAAGAGTTTGAGCCGACAAAAAGAGGGCCTTACGCAGGCGCTGTGGGATATTTCAGCTATTCAGGCAATATGGATACCTGCATTACGATAAGAACGCTTATAATAAAGGATAACAGGATTTATGTTCAGGCAGGCGCCGGGATTGTTGCTGATTCCGTGCCTGAAAGGGAATACGCAGAGACGGTTAATAAGGCAAAGGGAATGATGAAGGCTGTTGATATGGCGGAGAAAGGATTAAGTTAGAGATGTTATTAATGATTGATAATTATGATTCGTTTACTTATAACCTTGTCCAGCACCTTGGAGAGCTTGGAGAGAATATACGGGTATTCAGGAATGACAAGGTTGCTATAAAAGAGATTGAGAAGCTGAAGCCTGAAAGCATAGTAATATCTCCTGGCCCTTGCACACCAAGGGAAGCTGGTATTTCAGTTGACGTGATAAAATATTTCGCAGGAAAGATTCCGATTCTTGGCGTATGCCTCGGCCACCAGGCAATAGGCGCTGCGTTCGGAGGAGATATCATAAGGGCGCCAAGGCTCATGCACGGGAAGACCTCAATGATTAACCATGACGGAAAGACCATATTTAAGGGACTGCCAAATCCTTTTGAGGCAACAAGATACCATTCTCTTATTATAAAAAAAGAGACCCTTCCTTCCTGCCTTGAGATAAGCGCATGGACTGATAAGGATGAGATAATGGGAGTGAGGCATAAGGAGTTTATTGTTGAAGGAGTTCAGTTTCATCCGGAGTCAATACTTACAAAGGCCGGGAAAGACCTGCTTAAAAACTTCCTGAAACTCCATTACTAAATTACAGCCTGCCTCTTTTGTCTCGATAAAAATATTTACTCAAGCAGATACGAAGAAAAAGAATCCTCTATGCTGGCAAGAGTGTCATTGATCAAAATAGGCACCAGCGAGGCAAGGCCATCAAGGTTGGCTACTGCGCTGATGCTTGCGTCCCTGGATGCAGCATTTTTTAACCTCTCCGACATGCCTGCATTTACAAGCCTGATATTTTCATAAATATCAGCCAGCTTCTTTAATTCCCAATCAGGTTTCTTGCCCTTGCCTTTAAGATAATACTGTGCGAAAAGATACATGGACACTATTCTGTAAACACTCTCATCTATTGTTGAAAATGGCAGATGGTAACGAACCAATGGTTTTAATTTTTCCATAACCGGACAGCCGCTCGTAACCATATATAACCCCAATAAAGAGCTCATTCCTTCCTGAATTGTTGTACTTTTTGAGATATCCCTTGCCTTTGTCATTATAAGAACATGAGCATTTTCATAAGAGGCCGAATCTTTGAATGCATTTACAACCTCGCCAATATTAGAAGCGATTGTGCAGAACTCATGCGCGGTTTCATCGAGAGTGCAGGGACTGCATTTGTAGTAGCTTAATTTTGCCCATTCCGGCGGCGTTTGATTGCCTGGCGGGATATAATTTAAAGTCCTTGCATCCAGAGAAATATCAAACCTTTTTATAGTGCCGTCAGCCAGCCTGAATATATAGAAATACTTTATTGTCTCTTCAGGGCCATTCACATAAACTCTCTTCCCCCCGTTAGAGGGCAAAGGCCTTTAACGGGGTTTATATAAGTTAGATTATGGTTATTATCATAGGTAATATTTATTTTAAGGTCAAGGGGATAAAAAGTTACCTGCTGAAAAAAATATCCCTCATCTCGGGCTTAAGCCCGTGCTCTGTGACCCGGTCATATTCATCGTTCCTCATCTTTATTGCCTTCATCAGGTTATGCCCCATCTTTCCGGTCTCGGCCTTCACAGTATCTTTTATTACTGAATCCATGTCGCTATGCCCGTCATAGGGCAGGATAAGCTCTTTTATCCCTGAAATAGTCTTCCGCGCCTCGTCCCAGTAGAAAGGGTCAGTTGTTATCCTGACGTGGTCATTCTCATGCTCAAGAAGCCCTTTGACATATTTTCCCCAGAGTTCTAAGTCATGAGGGTTCAGCTCGGTGCCCTCTGAGATCATTGGAAGTATTACTGTTATGTCGGAATTTAAATTAATATCGAATATATTAAGGGCCACATGAATATATTCTCCCTCTCTCCTGGAAGAGTAGTCAAAATTATAGGACCAGCCTAATCTCCATCTGGTCTGGGCAGGATAATTTTTATTTTCTTTGCTGTCAAATGGGCCGTTTATATCTGCGGAAGCAACTACTTCCTGAAGATTTTTTCCTGTAACAGGATAGTAATTGTACTGGACATCTTTATTGTAGTCCAGCTTTACGGTTTTGGGCGATGCTTTGGGCGGTTCTTTAGGCGCTTCAGGCAGTTTTACGGACTCCTTATCTCCTATGAGGCGCTTTGGTTTTACCTGTCTCAAGCCGTCCGGGCTATCAGTAATTATGAGCGTTCCGTCTTCATCAAAATACTGAAACACCGTAGCATGAATAACAGAAGGCAACGCCAAAAGCAGTTCCATAATTAAAATGAGTCTTATAATAGTCATATATTAATAATAACCCATTTGGCTGTTCATTTTTATATCATCCGCATCATATTCCTTGATTCCCTGATAAGCGGGGGAGGACGCATTTTTTGAGTTTGCAATCAGGAAGTGAAAGCATATTTTTCGGATAGACGGAATGAGGAGGTTATT
>WPIF01000036.1 GCA_009773185.1 Nitrospirota bacterium
GATAATCAAATACGTGAAATGGCAGGAAAGCCAGGATTCAGGTCAAGCGAAGCTTGTTCTGTGAAAAAGTGCCACGGGCTTGCCCGTGGGTATCTACAAGAATTTCTGTTACGTCTGGACTTTTGTGAAGAAGGCACATTTTTTGCTACAATGGAAGCGCAATCAGAGGAATTTTTAAGGAGGTTATCCTAATGTCTAAGCTGCCCTCAACCCCATTAAACTCTTCAGAAGCGGAAGCGGAACGCCATCTTCTTACCGAGGATGTTCTCAAATTTATCGAAGCCGGTGTGGATTCTGGGATCCCGGACTTCAACGACTATGCACTCAGGATATTTGCACTCCACTACAAGGTAAATTCCATCTTCCGCGAGTTTTGCGATGCGAAAAAGGTGCGGCCCGGAGACATCAATCGCTGGGAGGATGTGCCGATGGTCTATAACGATGTTTTCAAGACACATCTTGTGGCGTCCTTTCCTCTGGAAAAATCAGTAATGGCCTGCCTGACCGGCGGCACCACAAGCCTTACCCAACGGGGGCGTATCTTCCGCGATGAAGACGGTAAACGCCTTGTTTTTGCAGCCAACAAAATGATGACCGGATCGTATTTATTTCCCGATTTTGCCGATGGCAAGCGCTGCCGCGTCCTTATACTTGCTCCGAGCCCGGAGCTGGCGCCTTCGATGGGAATGGCAATCGGCATAGACCAGACGAGGCAGCATTTCGGCACGCCGGACAGCATGTTTTTGCTCGGCAAATCAGGCATTCATATCAATGAGTTATTAAAGGCATTGCGCGAATCAGAGACAAGTGGTGTGCCTGTGGCATTGATAGGCGCTACATCTGCTTATGTTTATTTTTTCCAGGCATGCCGAAGAAAGAAGATGAAATTCTGCCTGCCTGCAGGAAGCCGGATATGCGATGGCGGCGGTTATAGGGGGCGTTTTGGAAAAGCAACCCGTGATGACTACTATGCAATGGTGCAGGAGGCGCTTGGCATTCCTGAGAGCCATTGTGTGAATGTGCTTGGTGAGGCAGAGACTGCAACTAATCTCTTTGATGATTCACTGCGCCGCTATGCAAAGGGGCTGCCGCCGCGCCGGAGAACCCGCCCGGTGCCGCCATGGTGCAAAGTGCGTGCAATGAGTATAGATGACCTGTCTCCGCTGCCGGATGGCGAGATCGGTCTCCTTGCACACTGGGACCTTGCCAATGTGCCTACGGTTCTTGCGGTGATTACCGATAATCTCGGATACACAACCGACAACGGACAGGGTTGTGAGATGGTGGGCCGTGCAAAGATCGAAAGCGGCAGGGTATCTCCGCTTCCTGATGAAACTGCAGGAAGTCCAATGGGCGATTCTGCAATCTTTCGTATGCTCGAGCGATATGTGAATTTCTCGATCGAACTCAAGATGGCTATGGCAAAAGATCCGAAAGTCGCGCCGAGCGAGCGCGAGGAGGTGGAGGCTCGTCCGGGATCTGTTCCTTCATGCCCTCAGGTTGTTGACGAAATCCTTGTGTCACAACAGGATGCCGAGGCTGCTCAACTGAGGGACGAAGCCCTCGGAACATTTAAAGACCAGACCGAGCGGCCGATCGAGTGGTTTGAAGAAGAGGCAAAGAAGCAGAAACTCACGGACCACCCTGCAGGACTCAAGTCTGAGAAGCAGAGCCAGAAAAAGGGTAAAAAAGGAAAGTAGAGGAAGTCTGTAGCTCATGGCTGGCGGGAAAGCAGTAGTTTCTATTTTCTGAAGAAGTTAATATATATTTGTGACATGAAAAAGGCGCTCACAATCTTTATTGGTTTTATCCATGACTTTGCCGCTGGATGCTGGGCTGCAACTGTGCTGGCGGTTTATTGGGTCAACAGGATAGAGACAGGGTAGGGACATCCGGCACGAAGACAGACGGGCGTGGGACTGAACTGTTTTGACTGTCATAATACGCCGACAACGGCGTTAACTGCGCGGACTAATGGTGCACATGGGACAGCTTCTACCACAAACTACATCCGCGACACTATATATGTTGCAAGTCCGACGCTCTGCACGACATGCCATCTGAACACCGCTTACTCTACGTACACTGGACAAAGTCACAATGTCGGTTCGGCGTTTAATTCTGCCACTGACGACAGCAATCATGACGATACCATACATCGGAATTGTCATCAGTGACATGGGCAAGCTAATGCAAAACCGGCTCGGCCGCAGAGCGCTGAGAATGCATATGGTTCCACCACAACCGGGAGCGGAGCGGCTACCTGGACTTCCGGAGCAAGGCCGTGTAGTTTTATACGTAACACCAACCACATGTCCGATTTTAATACAGGGGGTACAACGAGCTGTTCAATGAACAATGGATGCGGTTCGAGTAGGGGACCTTTCACTTGGACACCGGGCGGCACGTATTAGTTGAAGAATCATAACTTCCCCTAACCCCCTCTTATCTTTCCGCACTCAGGCGGATTCGACGAGGAGAAAAGAGGGGCAGGGAGTTTAAGAATAAACAGGGCGGGGAAATTCCCCGCCCTGTTTATTGTGCCGTCATTCCCGCGTAGGCGGGAATCCATGTTTTTTGTTTATAATAAACATGGGTATGAAAGAAAACTTTTATATTTATATCCTATCCAGCCAGAGAAGAGGAACATTGTATACAGGAGTAACCTCAAATCTGCCAAAGAGGATTTATGAGCATAAGAGCGGCCTGGTCGAGGGGTTCACAAAGAAATACGGAGTGCATCGCCTTGTATATTACGAAATTGCAAAGGATGCTGGAACAGCATTGGTAAGGGAAAGGTAGTTGAAGAAGTGGAAGCGTGTATGGAAGCTCAGACTTATAGAGGAGCAGAACCCAGACTGGGCGGATTTGTATGAAGACTTGCTTGTTTGAGATGCCTTGGAGAAAATTGGATTCCTGCCTCTGCAGGAATGACGTAAATAAATTCTCCCGCCGCACAATCTGCATCGCCTTCCTTCTTCTGTTGTTTCTCCTTGCCGTTTCCGGCTGTGAAAGAAAATCCCCCCCTCAAAAGGCCCCTGAAAAGGCAAAACCTGCAGAGATAAATCTAAGAAATTGGTTGCTTTTGCTTTTTTAGCAAACCATGAACAGGTCAGGCGTTATATAAAGAGTTTTAAGTAAGGGAAAAGGGGTTTGATTTTTATCTCATTCTTTTGGTAAATTAAGTGGTTAAATTAAAGGTTTAAATAAAAATGCTAAATAAGCTATTCGGTCTTCTTTGGTCCACAAGAGTAGCCCTGGTCTTGCTGGTCTTAATCCTCTTTTCCTGTATTGTCGGGGCAAGCTTACCCGCGGCCATAGGCAGAGAGGCTGTTTTTTCTTCCTTATGGTTTAATTTTTTATTGGTCCTTTTAATAGTCAATATTGTTTTCTGCATATTCAAGCGAATAAGGATTCTTCGTCTGTCTTTAATCGGGACAACAATCTTTCATTTAAGCCTTGTCCTGCTCTTCGCCGGTGTAGTTTACGACCAACTCTTTTTTTTTGAAGGAGCAATCCGCCTTACCGAGGGGGAAACCCTGAGTTGTGCTGAGAGGGCGAGTTACGACTGGGTAAGAAAGGGCCGTTTTTTTAAAATCCCAAAACTTGAAGATCTTGGTAAAATTTATCTTGATAAACTTCACCCTTCTCATTTTTCGGAAGGAAGAGATTGGGGTGCTGCCTATGAGATTTCTGTTGGCAGGGACTTTCAAAGTAAAACAAAAAAAAATATTTATGTGAACCACCCCCTGAAGTTCAAAGGATTTGAGTTTTACCGTGATAAAGAAGGTTATTCTCCGTTATTTGTGCTGCGGGACAGTTCTGAAAAAGTCATTCATGGCCACTATGCGCCGCTTCAGAGCATTGAACAGAGCGATGGAACCTATATTTACAGGAGTGGAAACGCTGTTGCTCCCGGGAGTTTCGATTTTCCTCAAACACCCGGGTTTCCCCCTGTTTTTAAGCTGCAGACAACATATTATCCTGACAAGGGAAAGCAAAGGGCAGGAGAGGTATTGTTTAAGGTCTGGCCGCTTGTCCGCAAAAAAGATTCTGAGGGGCAAGAAGAAAAGGAACTTTTTAACGGCAGGGCAGAATTAGGAAAGCTGGTTAAGGTAGGAGAGTTCTTTCTTTCCATGGATGAAGTTCGCTACTGGACAAGCATAAAGGTGATTTATCGTCCGGGTTTAACGATAATTTTTAGCAGTTTCTGGCTCGGGCTCGGAGGGATAACCCTGAGCGTTATCCTGAAAATGGCAAAGGGCATATCTGCTTGACGTCATTCCCGCAAAAGCGGGAAGCTATTTATTTAAAAAAGCGTGGATTCTCCGGTCAGGCCGGAGAATGACACGGAAGGGGCTGGATGAACGATAAAAACAATCACGAAAAAACTTTTAAGGAAGTGGCCGGAGAACATCCGGATTTTCCCGGCATAATAATGCGCAAGATAGATACAGCGTTGCGCGGTGTTACTCTAACTGAGAGGGCCTTGGAAAGGGCGAAAGAAGAAGGCGCCTTATATGACGTCTCCGCTGACCTTGGCCTCAAGACCCCAAGGCTCGTTCTCGGCGGGGCGCTGTTCAGGGACGGTACCGTGGTTCTGGGACTGGAGGACATGTATTTGCAATTCCCTGAAAAATTCATAAGAAGAGGCAGCTCTTATACCCTTGATGCTGTTGACGGGAGATTATGGCTTTTAGACGGCAAGGAGCGCGTTGAGGAGGTCTTTTTTGTGCCTGTTCCCGATTATTTTGGCAAGAAGACCAGCCGTGGAACGCCGATGCTGAAAGTGGCGACGCCGAGGTTCCCCTGTTGCCTGTTCGTCCGTCTTTATAATTACTGCCATTTCTGGGAAGAAAAAACTCCATGCAGATATTGCAGTTTTGTCAAGGCGGAGGAGGGCCCTGCCTTTACACAGGAAAGCCTGGAGGACCTCCGTGAGACAATAGAGGAGGCGTTGAAAGAACAAGGCCGGTGGATGACCCTCTTTTTAAGCGGCGGCTCGGACCCGCGGGGGAATTCGCCCTATGGAAATACAGCTGACGAGTACGTCAAGGCATTGAGGACGCTTCAGAGTACCTTCGGGACGGAAAAGGTCTATGCAAGAGTGGTTGCCAATGCTTTTCCAAGGGAAGAACTGCTCAGGCTCAAGGAAGCCGGGGCCGTCACTTATGAACCGCACATCGAGGTATGGGATGAAAAGCTCTTCGAATGGATATGCCCCGGGAAGGCAAAGTATTATGGCCGCCAGTACTGGATAGACAGCGCCCTGTCTGCGGTGGAGATATTCGGCAGGGGGAACGTATGCACCCAATTTGTAGGCGGAGTTGAACTGACACAGCCGAATGGATTTAAAACAATAGATGAAGGACTGAAGTCTACGCTGGAAGGCGTTGAATTTTTCGCCCGCCACGGAGTGGCCTCAAGCTTTTTTATCCTGTGGGTTGTGGGAGGCAGTATTTTTTATGCGCAAAAACAAAAACCTGCGCCTCTGGAGTATCATGTGAGGCTGGCAAAGGGCGTCCGTGATATTCAAAAAAGGTATGAGTTGAGTATGGATTTTAACAATTACCGGTGCTCTTCCGGCCGTCCTGACGTGGATTTGGCCCGGCTTGATTATAATTTAAAATAATAGATAATATAAGACAAATAAGTCGTATATGACATATAATAAATAATAATGAATGAAGATAATCACGAATTGGGTTTTGAGGAACTTGCGGCGAAATATCCTGATTTCCCTCGTCTGTTAATTCGTAAGCTTGACGCGGAACTGCGCGGGGTAGCCCTGACCGAAAGGGCCTTGGAAAGGGCGAAAGAGGAAGGTTGCCTGTATGACGCCGCGGCCGACCTTGGCCAGGAAACTCCCAGGCCCGTTCTTGGCGGGGCGTTGTTCAGGGACGGAAGCTGGGTCCTTGGCATGGAGCCCATGTACCTGCAATTCCCCAATGGGTATAAAAGAAGCGGCAGTCTTTATACCATTGATGTAGTTGACGGAAAATTATGGCTTTTAGACGGAGACAATCCGGTAGAGGAAGTATTTTTTGTGTCTTATCCTGAATATTTTGGCAAGAAGACCAGCCGGGGAACGCCCATGGTGAAAGTGGTAAGCGCCAGGCTGCCCGGTCTCTTGTTCGTCTATCTCTATAATCGCTGCGATTTTTGGGCGGAACAAAAGCCCTGCAAATATTGCAGTTTTCCCACACGGGTATTTCGCAGGAAGCCCGGCTATACGCAGGAAGGCCTTGATGACCTCTATGAAACAATGAACGAGGCGTTGAAAGAAGAGGGGAAGTGGATGAATATCGTCCTGCTCGCCGGCTCCAACCTGAGCGGAAATTCACCCTATGACAATGAAGTTGATGAGTATGTTAAGGTATTGACGACGCTGCGAAAATCCTTTGGGACGGAAAAGGTCTATGCGAAAATGGTTGCCAGCGCTTTTTCCAGAGAACAACTGCTTAGGCTCAAGGAGGCCGGCGCCACTACGTATCAGCCCCACATCGAGGTATGGGACGAAAAACTTTTTGAGTGGATATGCCCCGGCAAGACAAAGTATTTCGGCAGGCAGTACTGGATAGACAGCGCACTGTCTGCGGTGGAGATATTCGGAAGAGGATATGTATGCACTCAATTCGTGGGAGGAGTTGAACTGATGCAGCCTTATGGATTTAAGACCATTGACGAGGCATTGGAATCCACATTGGAAGGCGCAGAGTTTTTTGCCAGCCACGGGGTCGGCCCGATTGCCATTATCCATCGCCTTGAAAAGGGTACTGTGTTTTATGCGCAGAAACAAAAACCTGCGCCTCTGGAATATTACGTCAGGCTGATGAAGGGCATCAGCGAGATCCACAGAAAGTATAACCTGAGCGTTGATTTTAACAATTACAGGTGTCATCCCACAGGGGACCTCGACAGGCTTCACAATGCAGCAAGAGAAGGGGCCTAATTAATGTCTAAATTGACAAAAGAAATAATTGATTTAATTAACGGTTCTGAATCCATAAAGATTCTCGCCACTGCCGATGAGGAAGGCAATCCATGTACTGCTTTCAAAGATAGCCTGACCGTGCTCGATGACGGGAATTTGGCATTTGGCGAGGAATTTGAGGGTTCTCAAACAAATGTAAATTTAGTTAGAAGCATATGGTTTAATAAGAGCGTGGAATTGACTGTGCGGGATAGGCGCGGAACGACCTTTCAGATTAAAGGAAAACCTTACAGGTATGTTCACGCAGGGCCTCTGTTTAAGAAATTCTATTTTGCAGAAAGGGAAAAACGGGGCGCGGACTCCGAACTTGCCGGTGTATGGATTATTACGCCGGAAGAAGTAAGGAACGAGACTTATGAGATAAGGAAAAAGGAAGAGGATGAAAGGCATCCTTTCTTCAGGCACTTTGACCGCGCATCGGTAAGGAAAGTAAAATGATGGAGAAGACAGCGAAGATAAAACTCGTTATCCTGCTTTTGGTGGTTGCCGCAGCAGTGGGCATTCTGGCAAAAGTATACATGAGCGCAACAAGCCCGTCGAGCGTCAAACTAACTGTCTACAAGATAGAGCTTATGACCGGCGCATCGGACACAAACCCTCAGGTCTTTTTTTCGAACGCTGCAGGCCTGGAGATAGACCTTGCAAAGGGCATGAATGCGGTTATCAGGCAGGCGCAGATACCGGCCGGCACGTATAAGAGGATAAGAATGACAGTGACGAATGGGATTAAACTTAGCGTCGCAAATGCGGGCGATAACCCATGCGGAGGCGCAGCATTTACTGACCGGGTTGTCCCAATAGCCGGTGACGGGACGGACCCGAATTCGCAGGTGCAGATAAACTTTGCCGCCTATGACGACAAGGGAGGGACGTGGAGAGGCTCGCAGATTACGCATCTTATGCTTGGGGATGTAACGGTAAGCGAAAAACAGGGCACACGGGTGAAACTCAGGTTTAACACCGCCGATACGCTTTTCTGTTCAAGCGGCGCCGTGGAGATGCGGGCCCCTTGGTCTGTATCTGTCTTGCCGGAAACACTATAGAGACTACGACCATTCGCACATGGCCTTGATTTTTTCAAGGATGTTCTTTGCATCCATAACGCTGAGCTTTTCGATGAGGCGATTGTCGAAGATGGCGCCCATCGGTCCCGGTATCCCGAATTCCAGATAGAAAGAAAACTCCGTGGCGCCGTCTCCCTTGTCGTCGAACCTATAGCCCTCTTTTATGGGAACCACGCTTTCAAAGGAGAGGCTGAAGCTTTTGTCCTTTACGTTTTCAGTCACCGTGCCCTTGCCTTCGAACTTGAAGCCCATCATCTTATACTGGTAGGTGAACGTCGAGCCCTTGGCCGGGATGTCAGGGCTCATGCCCTTGACATCCACAAGGTTTGTAACGTAGCGGGACCAGTTGGCCGGGTTCGTTACAAGCTCAAAGACCTTGCTTGCCGGGGCGTTAATTACAATGGACTGTTTTATTTCAGGCATGACAACCTCCTCGATATTTTTAAAATAATTATACCCCTCCGTGTGTAAAAGTCAAGACCATAAAAAATCAAAATCTATCCTAACCATTGGCACTACTCTTGCTACTTTATGTAGCTAAGATAAGTTGCAGAAAGTAAAATTAATCAAAAACAATGGGTTCTAATCGCCGAACCTGTCGGAACGATGAAAAAAGTGGGTGAAGATGCTCAGTCGGTGGTTTGCAGGTGTTTGAAATGACTGAAATTTCACTGGTCTCAGGGGCCTCAAAGCGCTATCAAAAACGCTGCAAAAAACTTGACAACACCTTGAGTATATGATAACATCACAGATATTTTTAAGGAGGAGAAAAAAATGGAAATAAATATGAATCCGGATGTGCGTGTTTACTGGACAGCTACGGCTCTTTATGGATTAGCTGCTCTTTTTTACATCCTGGCTTTTATCAAGAAAAAGGAGAAATTTGCCGACTTAGGAATTAATTTTGCGTGGACAGGCTTTATTGTCCATGCACTTGGTACTTTCTACCCCGCGATTACACACAAGTACACCCATATCTGTTCGTTTTACAAAGTAATCGGCGGCACCGTTGTGATGGGAATGTTCGTTTTCCTTGCTGCTTCACTGGCTAAAAAGGCGATAAGACCTGCCGGACTCCTGATTATGCCTGTAAGTTTCGGTTTGATGGTGCTGGGAGGTTTAATGCCATGTCATCCATTGGGGCCGTCACCGGTATACAAAGGTTGGCAGCTCTGGGGCCATGTTACAGGCGCAGGGTTCAATTTCGGATTTGCTTCACTTGCGGCTGCCATGGGAGTGCTTTATTTACTTAAAGAAGCAAAGGGAAAAACCGGTTATCCTTACGACCAGCTGCCGGAACTGGAGGTTTTAGACCGCTTGAATTATCGTTTTGTCCTGGTTGCTTTCATTTTTGCCTCGACAATGGTTTCTTTTGGCAGTCTTTGGTCCTTCATGAAATTCGGCATGGTGAAGAAAACACTCATGCTGGCGGGAATCGTTTGGGGATTCTGGTCTATTTATGCATTCGCGTTAGCTTCGCGTTGGTTTTTCCATTGGCATGGAAGAAGGCTTGCCTTGTATTCTCCATTTGCTTTACTCCTTGTGTTTTTATTCCTGTTCTATATGGCGCCTTTCCGGGAAAAGAACTACCATAGCGGGCCCTTTTTCTCTCCTTATAATTTGCAGGAGAACATGAAGCCATACATAAAGGATATGGAATCCACTATCAAACCAGATAAGCCTATTTCTACTCCTGCTAAAGTGGATAAAGTGGCAAAACTGCTGGACAATAAAGAATAATTGGAAATAATACTTACTTTTTTCGGGTTTGCAGTAGTCCTTTACGGCGTAAGTACTCTTTTTTATCTTTTAAGCTTTATTAATAAAAAAGAGTACTTTATTCGCCGGGGAGTATTTTTTGCCGCGTTGGGTTTTATTTCCCATACAATTTGTATATCTTTCTATTGGACACAACCGGCATATCTTTCCTTCTCTACTTTTCAAATAATCAACGATGCTGCCTGGGCCGGTGTGCTTATCTTTCTTTTGGTTGTTTCGTTCGCCAGGTTTGTTAGCCCGGCAGGAATCCTGGTTATGCCGGTTACAGTTTTTCTGCAAATCTGGGCAGCGGTTTCCAAAAAAGAAATCGGGATGACTCCGGCATCATTTGATACTCCGTGGTTCTGGATACATGTAATTGCTTCGGCGCTTGCTTATGGATTTGTCCTGGTTGCCGGAGCAGTTGGGCTGCTTTATTTATTAAAGACAAGACATGCCGGGGACGCTTTTTATGATCAGTTGCCGGATCTGAAGAAACTGGACAATTCGAATTATCTTTTTATTGGTATTGGGTTTGTGATGCTGACCCTGATGATTATTTCCGGCGCTCTCTGGACAAAGCAAGTCCACGGTAGTTATTGGAATTGGGACCCGTTGGAGGTCCAGTCGTTAATCTCCTGGATTGTTTATGCGATATGGCTGCATCTGCGCCTGACTTTTGGTTGGCGCGGTAAAAAACTTGCGTGGTATTCTTTATTAGCTTTGCCGGTGATGGTAAGTGCGATATGGGGCATACCTCTTGTCCCGGAAATGTTCCACCGCGGTTTCCGGGTAACACACTTCTAAAGAAATGAAAAAAATACTAAGAACCCTTATCGGGCATGGGCATAATCTCGCCACGAGGTGCTGGGCAATGACCGTGCTGGCAGTCTACTGGTTAAACCGGCGGTCTCTGGGAAATACAGAGATGCAGTCCTCGCTCGACGAACTAAACAAAGTGCTTTTTTACCTCGGACTGTTCTGTATAGCAGTTATTATTCTTGCCGGGTCAGGCAGGACTTTTTACCCTACTGATGTAAAAAAGATTTTTGATCAAAAACGCGAGAAAGACAGGATAAGGCAATTGATGAGGATGTATCTCAGCCTTTTTCTTTTCTTTTTCATAGTAATTCATTGGAGATTCTTTTTCTTCGGAGTGGTGAAAGAAATATTTTATCTGGGGCTTGTTTGTATAGCGGTTATGCTGCCGCTTGAGATTGAAAGGTCTCTCAGATTTAGATACATAGGAAATACCTATGGCAAGGACCCGGAGAAACTGGAACGAATCTGGAAAAAGATGATGTTAGTGTGGCATATCGTTCTTATGTCAGCTCTTACTGCCGGAACTTATTGGCAGTATACCATAGTCTTCAAGTAGATTCCGGATGAAAATTTGTCTTATTGACCCTCCTCTTCCTTATAGCAGTCCGCCCCTTGCCCCTTTAATTTTAGAGTATTTAGGAGGGCTGACCAAAAGGGTAATGTCCGAGGCAGAAATTGAACTCTTAGACCCTAAATTTAGTCCGTTCTCTGTGGAAAAAGTCGAGGCGGATTTAGTAGGTATCTGCGGCAGCCGCATTGTTACTCTTCCCTGGGTTTACAGCACAGCCGATACATTAAGGAAGAGAGGCATGCAAGTTGTCCTGGGCGGATTTAACCCATCAGCCATGCCGGAGGAGGCAAAAAAGCATGCCGATGCAGTGGTAATCGGCGAGGCGGAGTCGGTCTGGCACGAGGTCCTGGAGGACGCACGGAAAGGCCAGCTGAAACCCTTTTACCACGGTATGCCTCTGCCGCTGGAGAATCTTCCCCTGCCCATCCGTATGCCGGGCTATAAATTCCACGGCATTTTTACCATGCGGGGCTGTTCCTACGGCTGCAAATTTTGCGCTCTCCGAGGGCTCTACGGAAAAGCTCATCGGTACCGTCCGATTGATGAAGTCGTGAAAGAGGTTGATTCGCTGAAGGAAAGATTTTACTGGAATACAGATGGAAATATCTGGGGCGGCAATATCAATCGCGCGATAGATCTTTTTACCGCGCTTAAGGGATCGAATAAAAAATGGTATGGTTTCGGGGATCTCAAAGCGCTGGAAACGTCTTCAGGCGATAAATTAATTAAAGCGGCGAGGGAAAGCGGACTCCTTTCACTGTGGCTTGGGTGCGAAGAAAAATTTGTCGGAGTTTTTGAAAAGAAGAAGGTCGAAGCGATAAAAAAATTAAAAAGTAACGGTATAGATCCGATTCTTGCGATTATCCTCGGAAAGCGAACCGATTCCCTGGATGATTTTGATCGAATAGTTGAGCTTTCCGATAAGTTGGGCATAATGGTTCACCCTTTTCTCCTGGTCCCGTTCCCGGGGACCGAACTGTATGAAGAATATAAACCGTTCCTGCTGAAGGAAGGCCAATGGAAATACTACGACGGTGCACACGCGCTTTTCAGCCATCCACAGATGAGTCCTGAACAAAGAGAAGAGAAATTCTTTTCCATAGTTTTTGAGCTGTTCACGCTGAAAAGGGTTTTCAGGCACTTGTTTGAAATCCCCCTGAATGTGTTTCCGGCCGGACATTTTGCTTTTTTGATGCGGGAATTTCCGATGCGGCAGGGGATGAAGATGGCCTATAAGAAATGGCTGCAAGATTCTAAATCCCCAATCCAATCCTGATTCGAACGGGAATGGTAGTTTCTATTTTCTGGAAAAGGTAAAATATATCTGCAGTATGAAAAAAGCGCTCACTATCTTTATAGGTTTTATCCATGACTTTGCAGCCGGATGCTGGGCTGCGACTGTGCTGGCTGTTTATTGGATAAACCGTATCGCAGCGTCACCTGAGGTATCGGACACACTCTTTGGCCTTAAGAAACAGTTTTTTTATGCCGGACTTGTTTGTGTCCTGATTGTATTTGCAACCGGAGCAGGAAGGACTTTTACCTATGTGGACAATGTGTATGGTGCTGATGCTGAAAAGAGGCGCAGGAAGATGCTGATTATAAAACATATCGTACTATTGCTTGTGTTTGGACTTGGTGTTTGGTGGCAGTATTCAATGGTCTACCGTTAGCTGTTTGTGAAAATCTGTCTTATTCCTCCCCCTTAGTTTTCATGACCGTTACGGATAATTCTCTTGATGTATGATATCAAAATTGCTTAAAATATAGGGGCATTATGAAGAGAATTAAAAAAATACTCCTTATTACCCCTCCCTATCACTCCGGGGTGGTTGAATCAGCCGGCGTATGGCTGAATGTCGGGTTTGTTTATATCGCGGGAAGCCTCAGGGCTGCAGGATATGACCCGATTTATTACGACGCCATGAGTCATTGGTACAACTATGAAGATATCGGGAAACGGATAGAGAGCGAACAGCCTGATGTTGTCGCAACCACTGCTTTTACTGCTGAAATCGTAGATGCCCTGAAGGTACTGAAGCTCGCAAAGGAAATCAATTCTAATATCATTACGGTCATCGGCAATGTCCATCCTACCTTCTGCTATGAAGAGATGCTGAAAGATGGTTCCATGCCTGTGGACTACATTGTACGCGGCGAAGGCGAAGAGACGATGGTGGATTTGATGAATGTGCTTTCTTCGGGCAGTGATCTGTCAAAGGTCAGAGGGATTGCGTACAGAGATAACGGAAACATTGTTGCAACGCCGGCGAGAGACTTTATAAAGGACCTGGATGCGCTCCCTCTTGCGTGGGATTTAGTTGACTGGCCGATATATACCTACCGGACGATGGAAAATTCCCGGCTTGCAATTGTGAGTTCATCGAGAGGATGCAGCCAGCAGTGCAGTTTCTGTTCTCAACAGTTGTTCTGGCAGAGGAAATGGAGGGGCAGGAGCGCTGAAAATTTTGTGGGTGAACTGGAATTTCTGAGAGATACTTACGGCGTCAATGTCGTGATGATTTCCGACGAGACACCGACACTCAACAGGAAAAGATGGGACAGGATTCTGGACCTCCTGATTGAGAGAAACGTGGGCACGAAGATCCTCATGGAGACAAGGGTCGATGACATTCTCAGGGATGAAGATATCATGCCGAAGTACAAGGAAGCGCATATAGACCATATCTATGTCGGGGTTGAGGCCACAACGCAGGAGACTCTTGATATATTCAAAAAGGACATAAAGGTTGAGCAATCCAAGAAGGCGCTTGATCTGATAAACGAGTACGGTATTGTTTCGGAGACGTCTTTTGTGCTCGGGATGCCTGATGATACAAAAGAGAAGATAAGGGATACCGTTGAACTGGCAAAGTTTTATAATCCTGACCTTGCGTTTTTTCTTGCAATAGCGCCATGGCCTTATTCTGAGATATACCCAATGCTCAAGCCTTATATTGAGGTGTGGGACTACAGCAAGTACAATCTTGTGGAGCCTGTAGTAAAGCCGAAAGAGATGACCATAGACGAAGTCAGGAAAGAACTCGGGCTTGCTTCGCGCAATTTTTACATGGATAAGCTGAAAAATCTTGAAAGGCTCACTCCCCGGAAAAGGGAATTCATGATAAAGGTCACAAAGCTTATTACTACGAATTCATATCTTGCAGAACATATGCAGGGAGAGATGCCTGAAGAGGTAAAAAGGCTTATAGACAGCCTGATGGTGAAGCCTTAAGTTATTTTAATCGGGGTCAATCTAAACGGCTATGATTATGCCTTCCTGTCTTATGGGGAAATACGATGAATTCTTTGTTTATGGCTTTTATATCGGCAAATAATTACTTGAATGATATTGCTGTTTTGCTGCTGCTGGCAAGCGGAATAGCGATGCGGATAATAATCAGGAAGGTCGGTGAAAGGAGGGACGGCCCAATCATTGATTATTTTATTGATATGGTTGAGAAAACAACCTTTTTTGCCAGATTTTCAATCTACGGACTCCTCATCAGCAGTATGCCGAGAATGCTTGCCTTTAAAAAAATCGAGTGGGAGAATGCTGTTGAAGCGCATCATGTGTCATATCTGTTTGCAAGGCATATAATTGCTTTTATAGCAGCATACAGCGGAATATATTTATGGGTGAAGCTTACAAAGAGAATCCGAGAGATAAAGGGACAGGCAAGGACAGCATGGAAGGACGCCGGAGGGGGATAGTAGATTTTTTAAAAATAGGTTGCTTTGACTGCTAAGCATGAACTTTATTGGGGATACTGTAGCAGGTATGCAGTATAATAAAGAAATTGCGGGCGAAACGGGAAAATGAAGAAGAAAAAAGAACCTGACAAAAAAGAAAACAACAAGAAGACATGGCACGCAAAAGTTGTTCTTTTAACGGCATTTTTGGCGGGTGGCGTGTGTGGATTTCTCATTGACAGGTCTGTCACGGGGAGCGGCCAGGAAGCATTATCCGGAGATGAGATCAGGCCCGGAGGCTATGAGTTTATTAATCCCCTACTTGAATGTGAGACAGCACAGAAAACAGTGGAAGGAAGGGATCTCCGTTCATTGAAGCGCAAGATTCATGATTTTATTGATGAGAAAGAGAAGGCGCGTGGAATCAGCCATGTGTCTGTATATTACAGGGATCTAAATAACGGCCCCTGGCTTGGCGTTGACGAAAGAGCGCCTTTTTCTCCATCAAGCCTTCTTAAGGTGCCGCTTATGATGGCTGTCCTCAAGGATGCCGAGACGAACCCGCAGATATTGAGGCAAAGATTTACCTTTGCTGATGAGGACTCCAATGCATTTGAAAATATCAAGCCTTCAAAAGCCATTGGACGCGGGAAATCCTATTCGGTAGAGGAGCTTATACGGTTTACGATTGCTTATTCGGACAATAATGCTTATCTTCTTCTTCTCAAGAATTTTCCGCAGGACAAATTGATTAAAGTATATACTGAACTTGGCGTCGCTGTTCCCTATGACAACAAAAAGGAAGACTTTATGTCGGTAAAAGAGTATGCCTCTTTTTTCAGAATTCTTTTTAATGCTTCTTATTTGAACAGGGAGATGTCGATGAAGGCGCTTAAATTTCTGTCAGCGGCTGATTACCGGAATGGTATAGTTGCGGGGGTGCCTTCCAATGTCGGCGTGGTGCACAAGTTTGGAGAAAGGAGTCTGGGGGCCAATGGAGAGATAAAACAATTGCATGACTGCGGCATTGTGTATTATCCTGACCACCCATATCTTTTATGCATTATGACCAGGGGGAAGACATTCTCACACCTGGAAGGGATAATAAAAGATGTTTCTCAGCTTATTTATAATGAACTTGACAGCCTGTACCGGGAGAAATAATTTTTGTAAAAGATTTCTGTAGTGTAAAAGTAGAGATTCATACGGGTGCTATTTCCCTCTTTTGATTAGCCCGTCATAGTATAATACCGGATGTCTGTCGCCGACCTTATCGAATCCCTTGAAAAAGACAAAAGGTTCAGTCATCAGATTGCTGAACACAAGTATATCCATCCTGTAGAGCCAAGATACAGAAAAATTGACCTGTATGACAGGCTGAGGGATGTCCTTAAAAAGCATGGAGCAGGGCTTTTTTACAGCCATCAGGTTGAGGCGATAGATTTAATCAGGCAGGGCGAGAATGTTGTTGTGATGACGCCTACTGCAAGCGGCAAGAGCCTTATCTATAATATCCCTGTTATAGAATCCATAATCGAAAATCCTGAAACAAGGGCTTTATATGTTTTCCCTTTAAAAGGCCTTGAGCAGGACCAGGTGAAGAACCTTAATGAGCTTTTTGAGGAAGCGGGGATTTTATTGCCCCATCCCCCTCTTGCCAAGGGGGGGCGGAAGGGGATGGTGTTGCAGCCTGCCGAGGTATATGACGGAGACACGCCTGCCTACAGAAGGTCAAAGATAAGAGAACATCTTCCGAATGTCATATTCACAAACCCTGACATGCTCCATCTTGCAATAAATCCATTTCATCCAAAGTGGGAAGAGTTCTTCAAAAAACTGGAATATGTTGTTGTTGACGAGATTCATACGTACAGAGGCGTATTCGGTTCAAATGTCGCGCATGTATTAAGAAGATTAAGGAGAATATGCGGTTACTGGGGAGCAAACCCGCAGTTTATTGCATGTTCCGCAACGATTGCTAATCCAAAGGAACTGGCAGAGGAACTTACAGGCCTGCAATTCAGGGAAGTCACTGAGAACGGCGCTCCAAGTGCAGGGAGGCATTTCATGTTCATAAATCCGTTCGATAGCCCTTACACAGAGGCAGTGCATCTGTTTATCGAATGCCTGAGGGCAGGCCTAAAGACAATTGTATTTACAAAGGCAAGGAAGATAACCGAACTAATATACAAATGGACGATTGACAGGGCGCCGGAATTTACCACAAAGATAAGCCCCTACAGGGCAGGATTTCTCCCAAAGGAAAGAAGGGAGATAGAACAGCGCCTCTTCAGCGGCGAGCTCCTTGGTGTTGTCTCGACAAGCGCGCTTGAGCTTGGAGTTGATATCGGCGGGCTTGATGCCTGCATACTTGTGGGTTATCCGGGTTCTGTATCAAGCACGTGGCAGAGGGCCGGAAGGGTAGGCAGGCAGGGGCAGGAATCATTAATAGCAATGATCGCTATCCAGGACGCACTTGACCAGTATTTCATGAGGCATCCTGATGCATTCTTTGAAAAATCCCATGAGGCGGGTGTCATAGACCCCGGCAATAGAAACATCATCAAAAAGCACCTTCCCTGCGCAGCATCTGAGATATATCTTAAGGCAGATGATAAGGTTTATGATGTCAATAAACTCATGCCTGTGATAGAGGAACTGGTGAAAGAAGAGATGCTTAATCCGGGCAAAAAAGGCGATATCTGGTTTTCAAAAAGGCGTATGCCTCAAAGAGATGTCGGGATACGGGCTATTGGGAAGCCGTTTGATATTGTTGATGAAAGGGGAAGAAATATCGGAGGGCTCAGCGGAGCCCGGGTTTTCAGGGAAGCTTTCCCCGGCGCGATATATCTTCATTGGGGAAGGCAGTATAAGATTTCAGAACTTCTGCTTGAAGAAAGAAAGGCAATATGCAGGGAGGCAGATGTCCTTTATTACACTCAGGCAAGGTCAAAGGATGAGACAGAAGTAATAAGAGAGATAGAAGCCCGGAAGCTCAGGAGCCTGGAAGTGCATAGAGGAATGCTGAGGATGAAGAACAGGGTAATTGGATATGACAGGAAAGATATCTTTAACAGGACAAGGATATCAAGGCACGACCTTGATATGCCTGAATATGTATTTGAGACAGAAGGCCTCTGGATAAAGATAGCTGAGGGTACTCAGGCTGCAATAGAAAATGGATACTATGACCTTGCAGGAACACTTCATGCGTTCGAGCATGTAACAATAGCATCCATGCCTTTGTTTGCCTTATGCGATAAGGGAGATATCGGAGGGCTGAGTTATGCCTTCTATCCCCGGTTCAAAGAGCCTGCGATATTTATCTATGACGGATACGAAGGCGGGGTAGGGCTTACAAAGAGGTGCTTTGATGTTATTGAGGAGTGGTTTGCCAGGGCATTGGAGATTGTGCGCGAATGCCCGTGCGAGAGCGGGTGCCCTTCCTGCGTTCAGGATCCCCAGTGCGGTTCAGGTAATCAGCCGTTGGATAAAGAAGGGGCGAGGTTTTTGCTGGAGAGATGGGGGAGAGATAAAAAATAAAACCCCTACTTCCCCCAGTCGTACTTTCTTCTCTTTCTGTGGAATATGTATTTCTCAGCAGAAAGCGCTGCGATACAGCCGTTTGATGCAGCTACGACAACCTGCCTTACCTCAGTGCATGTCATATCGCCTGCTGCAAAGACTCCGGGTATTGACGTCTCCATCATCCTGTTTGTGCTGACGCATTCTTCCTCGCTTAAATCAACAGTGCCTCCGAGGAAATCTATTATCGGCTTGCTTCCATGAAGGTAAACAAAGACTCCTGCAAGCTCAAGCACGGACTCATTCCCGTCCATATCTGTCATCCGTACACGCTCGACAATGTCGGTCCCTTCTATTGCCGAAACGGACTGGCCGAGAAGCACCTTGAGATTTTTCTCCTGTAATGCAGGATAGTCATCGCCGACCTTCAGTTTTGATGAAGGAGATATAAGGTAGACAGTCTCTGCAAATTTTGTAAGCACTCCTGCCTCTTTAACTGTTTCTTCTGAATCACCTATGACGCATACGGCCTTCCCTTTATAAAACGCTGCATCGCATATTGCACAGTAGCTTACTCCTCTTCCGAGAAAATCCGCCTCCCCCTTGATTGTTGGTTTTCTTCCCATCGAGCCTGTTGCTATTATTACTGCCTTTCCACTGTAATTTTTATCCATTGTAAATACTTCTTTTACATTGCCTGTGAGATTTACTCCAATGACCTGCGTCTCAACATATTCAGCGCCAAAACCAACTGCCTGGTTTCTGAATATATCAAGAAGCTCTTTGCCCGAGACCGGGGTTGGAAGCCCTGGATAGTTTTCTATCTTGTGAGTGTATGCCAGTGCCCCGGCAGTTGCGGATTTATCAATGACAATTGTCTTGAGCTTTGCCCTTGACGCATATTGTGCAGCGGAAAGGCCGGCAGGCCCGCCGCCAATTATTATCACATCATATAATTCAGACATTAATTAATTCCTCCGGATTTTATTGCCTGTAATCATTATAGCAAATTATTGAGACATATCTCAGGACCAGGGGCCGACTTCGCTCACAACAACCTTATTCTTGCCTGTTTGTTTTGCCTTGTAAAGCGCCTGGTCCGCTGTTAGTATGAGGTCCCTGACTGATTTAGCATTATCCGGGCAGATTGAAACCCCGATACTTATGGTCTCCTTTAAATTGTGCGTGCCTTTTTCAAAGACAGCGGATGCAATGCTCTCTCTTATCCTCTCCGCCACATGCTTCCCGCCTTCGATGCCTGTTGACGGAAGAATTACGGCAAATTCTTCTCCGCCATAGCGGAAGGCAAGGTCATTGTCTCTTACAGAAGCCAGTATGAGGTTTGCAATTTCCTTAATAACTGAATCGCCCGCCATGTGGCCGTAGGTATCGTTTACCTTCTTGAAGTCGTCAATATCCATCATCAGGAGTGTAATCTTCTCGCCATATTTTTCATAGTCCAAAAACTTTTTGTCTATACAGTATCTGAAATGCCTTTGCGTATAAAGGTGCGTTAGTTCATCGGTTATTGCGATATAATAGAGCCTGGCATTTTCAAACGCTACGGATATATGGCTTGACATTATCCCGATAAGCCCAAGCCGTACCGGATCAAAGGACACATCTGTCTTCCTGACGACTAGAAGCGCAAGATGTGCACTGCTTTTTTCGATTGGCATATATATCTGTTTCCCGTCGTCAGAGATTTTTTCATCTTTAATTTTGCCATCCATCCAGTCGTTGATAATCAACAGAAGCGGGTCGTCAGTGTCAATTTTCCTGCGCACTATTTTCCCTGTGTTCCTTGACCAGGCAGTGATACTGTATTCCCTGCTGGGTTTGGGAAGGATTATATCCATCTCATCAGCGCCGAGCGTATCCTTGACAATCTCAAAAACTATGGCCTTCAGCTCTTCCAGGTCAATGGTCTTGCTGAGGCGCTCTATCATTACATAAAGCAGCGTGAGTTCGGAGTTCTGGCGGACTATCTTATTAATGTATTTGTCCATGCCTTTTGACAGGACCTTTGACAAAAAAGGAACGAGGAAGATAAGGCAGACCAATCCGGAGCCAAAGATTATTAAGCCTATTGAGGTGATAAGCGAATATGTCTGTTTTAATGAGCGGTCAATTATAAGTTTTCCATTTATGCGGTCTGACTTTAAATGGCAGCCGTAACAGGCCGTTTCATTGTAAATAACCCTTACATTCCTGTGCACCCTTGTGCCATTGGTATTTATAATTATGGTGGTTTGAGGAGGCGCTGCATCAATTTTTTGATGACAGGCATGACAGGATTGCTCATGATATTTGTCCAGCACTTTTCCTATCTCGCTTTTATCAGAGGAATACGCAATCCTTCCGGTTTTATCAAGTATAAATGCCTTTATCAGCGAGTGGTTGTTTTTCCCTATATTCTCAATAGTGCCCTGTATCATATCAGGGTCTCTCATCAGCATGAGGCTGCTCAGGCTTGATTGTATTGCATTGCTCAGTTCCTGAGTTTTGTCTTTGCTGTCGTTAATCAGGCTGCTCCTGAGCATTAAGGCAATAAAAATCATGGTTGCAATAACTGAAAACGTTAAAATGCCGAGGATACCGATAATGATTTTTTTCTTTAGCGGGTATAACCAGTCTATTTTTATGCTATTTAAGTTTTGCATATTGCTTGTTAAATATTCATTATTTATTGATGAATAATTATAACAGAACAGGGAGACCCTTAGCTTGATTGCTGTGAGGCCGGATTAATCCTGAATCTAAACAAGCAATGTGATTATTTTGCAGTTTTGCAAGTAGAGGTAATATTTTCGCAAGACTGCAAAGGCGCTTAGGCTAAAAAATACTTTAAAATCAATGCAATGCCAGTTGGCATAGAACCTGCTTTTATATTGGCAAGAACATGACAAAGGAGGAAAAAGAAATGAAAACAAAAGAAATGGCAAAAAAAGGATTATACATAGGCGCAGGTGCAGGACTTGTATTGTTTGCAATAATCGGATTACT
>WPIF01000006.1 GCA_009773185.1 Nitrospirota bacterium
GGCATGGAAGAGAAGCTGAAAAAAATCTTCTCTCTGTATTATAAAAAACACGTTGAGTCAACGAGCCTTCGGTAACATTTTATTATGAGGCAACTGGACGGTAAAATGGGAACGGTAAAAGGGGGTCAGCGGCTATTTTAGTTTAAACAACCCCCTGTATCCCCCTTTGCTAAGGGGGATTTACTGAGGAGACAATTGTCTATCTCTGTTTTTTGGATAAACTTTTCCTTGTCAATCTCCGGTTATCAAGGATATAATAACCATCATGCGCATTACATTTAAGTGGTTAAAAGAATTTATTAATATTACCATCAGCCCTGAAGAGGCCGCTGAAACACTTACTATGATAGGGCTTGAAGTCGAGGGAATCGAGCGGTTCGATGACGATGCTGTTTTTGAAGTGAACGTCACTCCGAACAGGCCCGACTGCCTCAGTGTTTTCGGTATCGCAAGAGAGCTTTCGGCAGCCCTTGATTTACCTCTTAAATTTTCCGGATATAAGATTAAAGAAGAAGATGCGGATCCTGATTTTAAGGTTGAGATTTTGGACGCGGGTTTATGCGGGAGGTACGCCGGAAGGATCATTAAGGGGATAAAGGTATCCAATTCTCCTGAATGGCTTAAGGACAGGATAGTTAAATGCGGAATAAGGTCTATAAATAATATTGTTGATGTAACAAACTACGTTCTTTTAGAGCTTGGCCATCCATTGCATGCCTTTGACCTCAATACGCTGAACGGGAAGACAATAAAAGCAGGCGTGGCAGGGAAAGACAATGATATAGTGACCCTGGATGGAGTTGAAAGGAAATTGCCTGCTGATGCGCTTCTTATATGGGATGCAAAAAATCCTGTTGCAGTTGCAGGCATCATGGGAGGCGCTGACACTGAGGTAACTGATTCTACAAAAGACATATTCCTTGAGAGCGCTTACTTTGAGCCGGCTTCAATAAGGAAGACGTCGAAGGCATTAGGGCTTAAATCAGAGTCTTCTTACAGGTTTGAGAGGGGAGCGGACATAGAGTTTCTGGAAAAGGCGCTTGACAGGGCAGCATCCCTGGTTCAGGAAGTTGCCGGAGGCAGGATTTACAGGAAGATTGATGTTTATCCAAAAAAATATGTGCCCGTTCCTGTAAATGTGAAATACGATACGGTGAACAGGGTTCTTGGAACAGATATCCCGCATGCAGCGATGATTAATATGCTCAGGAAATTAAACCTTGGCGCAGATGCAGGCCCGGATTCCTTTAAAATAACTCCCCCCGCATTCCGGCTTGATATTAAGAGGGCGGCGGATGTTATTGAAGAAATAGCCCGTATTTATGGGTATCATAAAATACAGACAACTATACCTAAGGCAAGTATTACGGCAGTAAATTCAGACCGGAAACGCAGCTCTGTTTTAAGGATAAAAGATATTGTAAGGAAATCAGGATTCAGTGAAGCGATAAATTACAGCTTTATGAATGAGGCTGATATGGACCTTCTCCATATTCCTGAAGGAGACGGGAGGCGCAAGGCTATCTCCATAAAAAACCCGCTCAGGAAAGAGGACTCATTGCTTCGTACAACGCTTATCCCGGGTTTAATCGGGAATTTTATCTATAATTTTTCAAGGGGAATTAAAGACGTAAAGATATTTGAGGTATCCAGAGTATTCGAGGATATAGGAAGGCCTCTTCCGCTTGAGATTACGTATATGGGAGGCATCTATTATGTGGAAAAACTGCCTTCTTTGTGGAAAGAAGATGCCGACAGCTTTTATCTTGTCAAAGGCATGATTGAGGCCTTGTTTGAGGACCTGCATGTCAGAGGCTATACGTTTTCTCCGACGCGGGAGACATTCCTTCATCCCGGACAATCATGCGATATCCGCGTTTCAGGCTCGAATGTCGGTTTCCTCGGTGCGCTTTCACCTGTGGTGACAGATAAATTGGATTTGAAGGTGCTGAAACCAGAGATTATTGTGTTTGAAATAGATATTGATAAATTGATTTCCATTATCCCTGTTTCGCTGGAATATTCGCCAATACCAAAATTTCCGTGCATAGAACGAGATATAGCAATCATTGTGGATGAGAGGCTCAGTTCATCCGATGTCGGGAACCTGATAAGGGCCTATCCCTCTGAACTCATAGAGGAGGTCTCTATTTTTGACCTCTATAAGGGTAAGCATATATCTGAGGGTGAGAAGAGTCTTGGCTTCACAATAAGATACAGGTCAAGGAGCAGGACGCTTATGGAAACTGAGGTGGAAGACCTGCATCAGAATATTGTCAAATATATTACAGCAGAGACAGGCGGAAAGCTGAGAGCCTGAGGGTCTGTTGAGGCCGTTTATAGGCATAACTGCGGACGTTGAGGATAAATACCTAAAACTCAATAAGCAGTATGCAGAGGCTGTTGAGGCCGCAGGCGCCTGCCCGGTATTGTTAGCTCCTTCCAAATGCATTGAAAATCTTGCATTAAATATTGACGGCATTCTCATCCCCGGCGGCGATGACCTCCACCCTTCTTATTACAACGAAAAAGCAAATTATGACATGAAGCTTGTTGACAGGGCCAGAAGCGGCTTTGAATTAGCGCTGATTCGTGAGATAATCAGGTTAAGAAAGCCCCTGATGGGCATATGTTATGGCATGCAGCTTATCAATGTTGCTTTTAAGGGAAGCCTTTATCAGGACATAGGGTTGCAGGTGCCTGTGGCGCTTGACCATAAAAGGGACTATCATGTAATCAGGGTTAGTGATAATAAGTTTATCGGGAAGGGTGAGTTTACAGTGAACAGCTCCCATCATCAGGCAATAAAGGTTCTCGGCCATGGATTAAAGTCAATTGCCATGTCTGCCGATAATATCATAGAGGCCTTTTGTAAGGAAGACTACCCGTTTCTTCTGGGTGTCCAGTGGCATCCGGAACGTTTACAGGATAAACTGTCAGAAAAGATATTCAGGTCATTTGCGGAGGCATCGCTTGGGAGGAAATAGGTTTTATGTCTTAACCTCAATAGCAATTCTTTTTTTGCTTGGTTATCTGACATATGAGATACTCCAGCCATTTCTTGCCGCCCTTGCATGGGCAGCGGTTTTCTCTATAGTCTTTTACCCTGCATATACTTTTATATTGCGGTATACCAAATCCATGGTTTTTGCATCTTTTTTGACTGTTGTATTAATTCTTTTTGTAATAGTCGGGCCGTTTTTTTCATTGTCTTTTGTTCTTCTGAAAGAACTGAGAGCTGTGGCCGAGAAGCTTGATAATGAGGCGCTGGATTCCATAAAAGGTGTCTTGAATGATCCAATGATTTCACGCCTTACGGCAAAGCTCCAGTCCCATTTTGGCATTAAGGACATAGAGATAGGCGACATTATAGTCGGAAATCTCAAGAAATTCGGCGGAAGTTTGTTGAACAATCTTTCCTCGTGGGTTTCTAATATTGCCAGGATAATTATAGATTTTATATTTATGTCTTTTGCGATATTTTTTCTCCTGAAGGACGGCCCGGATTTTTTAAACAAAATAAAGGCTTATCTGCCGTTTTCCGATGAACAGAAGGCCAGGCTTGCATCCCAGACCAAGGATATGATTGTATCAACAGTTTATGGCGGTATCATGGTTGCTATTGTCCAGGGATTGCTCGGAGGAATCGCTTTCTTTGCGCTTGATATTAAATCTCCTGTGCTGTGGGGAACTACAATGGCAATAATGTCATTTCTGCCCATGCTCGGGACCTTCACAGTATGGGGGCCGGCGAGCGCTTATCTGCTCATACACGGCAGTTACATGAAAGGCATAGGGCTCTTGCTTTTCGGGGCTTTGGTGATAGGCATAGTTGATAACATACTTAAGCCCATCATAATAAGCGGCAGGACCAAGATGCCTACACTGCTGATTTTTTTCAGCGTGCTTGGGGGGATAAATTTTTTTGGGGTCATAGGGTTCATAATGGGGCCGCTGGTTTTGGCCCTGTTTATATCAGTCTTTGCAATATTCAGAAACATAGAAGGAGGTACAAATGCTTAACAGGGAAGAGTTAAGAGAGATTGCAGCGCTTCAGGGCAACGGCAGCTATTTTGTGAGCCTCTATCTGAATGTAAACCCGGTTACCAACGTAAAAGGAGACTATATAATACACTTCAAAAATATGCTCAGGGATATCTCGGAAGGAACAGACAAAAAGATACTTAAAAAAATTAAAGCTGATATCGGGAATATCGAGTCATTTTTTATCAGCAGTAAAAGGGGGTTTAAGAAGGGACTTGCAATCCTCAGTTCGGCTGAACAGTCATTTTGGAAAGAGTATAACCTTGCAGTCCCTGTAAGAAATGAGATTGTAGTTGATAAAACACCGTATATAAAACAGCTGCTTGATATACTGGATAACTATCAGCGGTATGCTGTGCTCCTTGTTGATAAAGAATCCGCGCGTCTTTTCCTTGTGCATCTTGGCGAGATTGAAGAATATGGCGAGATACATACTCCTGATATACCCGGAAAACATAAAAAGGGCGGCTGGTTTTCTCTCTCGCAAAACCACTATGAGAGGCATATTGATTATCATGTAGGCCTTCACCTTAAAGACGTCATGAAAAAACTGGAGTTATTTCTGGCAGAAGAGGAAATAAGGGGAATAGTAACAGGAGGGTCTGAAGATGCAGTTATAAGGGTAAGGGAGATGCTTCCCAGGGCAGCCGGTGAAAAGATAATAGGCTCTTTTTCTGCCGAGATGTTTGCCGGTAATAATGAAATATTTGAGAAGGTCAAACTTGCAACAGGAGATTTTGAGAGGAAAAAACAAAAGGCAACTGTTTCTGAACTTTTAACTGCTGCAATGAAAAGAGAAAATGCAGTCCTGGGGACAGAGGATGTCCTGAATGCCATTCAGGAGGGAAGGATAATGAAACTTGTATTTATAAACGATTTCAGGGATTCCGGTTATGCCTGCAGGAAGTGCAGGTACCTTACAAGACAGAAGGTGTCCCCTTGCCCCTACTGCAGCGGTGAGATGGAGGGAGTCGGTTATCTTGTAGAGCTTGCCGCCCAGAGGGCAGTTGAGATGGGCGCATTGGTAGAGGTTATATCCGATAACAAAGAGCTTTCAAATGCAGGGGGAATAGGGGCGTTTCTGAGGTTTTAGGGTTTCATAGTTTCAGATAAAATTGCTTTTTGATGAAGATAAGGGTTAAACTACATACAGCCCTTGATTTTAGAATCATAGAAGTTCTGCATTTGAGGTGCGATTCTCCTGCCTCACCGTAGTTGCCAGGAGTTTTAAAATCTATAAAAAAGAGGTTAATTGTGAAACGTGAAGACTTAAGAAATATAGCTATTATTGCCCATGTTGACCATGGCAAGACCACACTTGTTGACTGCATGCTCAGGCAGTCCGGAATATTCCGTGCTAACCAGCAGGTCAGAGAGCGTGTTATGGACAACATTGACCTTGAGAGGGAAAAGGGCATTACTATAATGGCAAAGAACACTGCTGTTGATTATCTGGGGACAAAGATAAATATCGTTGACACACCGGGCCATGCTGATTTCGGGGGCGAGGTCGAAAGGACCCTTAAAATGGTTGACGGTGTGCTTTTGCTCGTTGATGCATCTGAAGGCCCTCTGCCCCAGACAAGATTTGTTCTTAAAAAAGCATTGGAACTGAATCTTCCTCCAATCATTGTAATAAACAAGATAGACAGGCCTGATGCAAGGATACAGGAGGTTCTGAACGAGGTCTATGACCTTTTCATTGACCTTGACGCAACAGAAGAGCAGCTTGATTTTCCCATAGTCTATACGAATGCAAAAACTGGGATTGCAAAGCTCAGTCTCGATGATGACTCTGAGGACCTGAAGCTGTTGTTTGAGCAGATTATAAAATCAATCCCGGCTCCTGAGGGAGACGAAAAAGACTCGCTTCAACTGCTTGTGACTAACATAGATTACAACGACTATGTAGGAAGGCTTGCAATCGGGAAAATATTTTCCGGCTCCGTAAAGATTGGCGGCTGGGTTGCGATGATAAACAGCGAAGGAGAAGCGATAAAAACAAAAGTTGTCTCATTATACGGATTCCAGGGACTCGAAAGGGTTGAGATACAGGATGCTGCTGTGGGTGATATCGTAGCGCTTGCAGGTATCGAAGGCATAAACATAGGAGACACGATAACTGATATAGAAAACCCCAAGCCTCTGCCAAGGATTACAGTTGATGAGCCGACTATTGCGATAGTGTTTTCCGTGAACACATCTCCCTTTGCAGGCAAGGAGGGCAAGTATGTCACCTCAAGGAACCTCCGCGAGAGGCTCGAAAAAGAACTGCTGTACAATGTTGCGATAAAGGTTGATTTCAGCGGCACAGATTCGTTTAAGGTAATGGGAAGAGGGGAACTCCAGCTTGCGATTCTCATCGAGATGATGAGAAGGGAGGGTTATGAACTTTCTGTCTCAATGCCTGAGACGATAACAAAGCAGGTTAACGGGAAGACGCACGAGCCAATGGAACATCTTGTTATAGATGTGCCTGAAGAATTTATCGGTGTCGTGACACAGCAGCTGGGGATGAGGAAGGGAAGGATGCAGAAGATGCAGAATAACGGGCATGGAAGGGTGCGCCTCGAATTCAATATCCCTTCAAGGGGATTGATAGGTTTCCGCTCGCAGTTCCTTACTGACACAAGAGGCACAGGGCTTTTAAACCACATCTTCGCTGGTTATGAAGAATGGCAGGGGCCGATGTCAAAGCGTTCAACAGGGGCTATTGTCTCTGACAGGGCAGGGAAGTCAACAACGTATGCGCTTTTTCACCTTCAGCCGAGAGGGACTTTGCTTATAAAGGAAAACACACCCGTTTACGAGGGAATGATTGTAGGCGAGAATTCAAGGGACACTGATATTGATGTCAATGTGATAAAGGAAAAGAAGCTTACTAATATGAGGGCCTCAGGCGCCGACGATGCGCTCCAGCTTATTCCGCCAAAGATTTTAAACCTTGAGCAGGCAATAGAATTCATCAAGGAAGACGAACTGGTAGAAGTCACTCCCGAATCCATCCGCCTGAGAAAAAGGATTCTTGAGTATAACAAGAGGCCGAAGAACAGGGAAGGGAAGTAGGGAGTTTTATTTTTTTTCGTGTCTTTGTCCGTTTAAAAAATCTTTTATGAAATTGCGCTTGCCATGAATTAATGCAAGAACTTCAACCCTATCAGGAAAGACTTCATAAATAAGCCGATATGAATAGATAAGCAACTCCCTTATGTTGGGGTCTCCTGTCTCAGGAACAATTCTGCCGACTTCGGGGAAGGAATTCAGTTTTTCGGATTTTTCGACAATTTCAGCAGAAACTTTTTGGGCATAGAACTTTGAATCTCTTGCTATGTAATTGTGGATATGTTTCAAGTCGAATTTTGCAGGGTTTGACCACTTTACCACGATTGCATTTCTTTCTTCAATTCTTCAATAGAAATAGATTCGCCATGTTCTACAGCCTCTCTGCCTTTTTTGACCTTGTCAATTACATAAAGCTCATACATCATGTCATCAACATTTGCTGATTCTGGCAATTTTGAGATGGCTTTGATTGCCTCTTGTTTTAATGTTTCCATTTTAACCCTCCTCTGGTTGACTTATAACTATTTTATCATTTTTTATATTTTATTGGCTGTTATTCTTCAAGTGAGGCGGATTTTGTGAGCGAAGTTTTTTAAGCCGTCATTCCCGTGCAAACGGGTCACCTCAGCGACTCGCCGAGGCGAGAATCCAGTAGTTTCAGAAGTTCTGGCTCGAAGACCGACGCGGCAAGCTTTAGCCTGAAAAAACAAGAAGTATCTATTATGGATTTCTCCATGTAGGTTTAAGTTCTAGAATATATCGTCGAAGAGCTTCCACAACATGAGGGACTTCGCCGAAGCCTTTTGCTTTTCCCTCATGCCAATGATATCGCCATTCTGTGAATGCATTGCTTGCTTCTGACAAGACCGTGTCAAGCCCTAAATCAATACCAACATCTTGATCGCTTTTCATATGTGCTTTGACAGCTTGTGCCATGGGATCACTAGACACATACTGATCATAGTAACCTTTAACTATGTTTCGTGTCTGTTTAGGGAGCAAATAAAAAAGCTCTTTTAAGTTATGAGTATACTTTTTGGGTATGTTACGACTTTCAATAATGTAAAGACACTTAAGATATACTTCTGCTGCAAAGGACATATTAACAACATATGGTCCGATCACGTTGAAGTTTTGTTTAACTGAAAGTTCACGCACCAGAATTTTCGATGCTTCAAGAAATAAATTTGCTGTTATGAAAGCACTTCGAGAAATTTCTTCTATGCTCTTAGATTTCATAAAATTAATTGTCGAACGATGTTCGGCATAGCGAATATTCATACGACTATGCCGCTACGCCACCCAATATATCACAAATCCATTGTTTTTTTAAAGGCAGATGTCAGCGGTTAGCTATTATTAACATCTGTAAATTAATGTTTTAAATAGTAATAGTAGTTATGTCATTCTCCGGCTTGACCGGGGAATCCAGTGCATTTGTTCTGGATGCCCGATTATCGCCCCAGGCGATTCGCCGAGGAGAAAGAACTTCGGGCATGACAGGAAGGAGATTCGCCGGAGGCGAACGGCTTTACCTCGCAATGACATCTCATTTGCCTTAAGGCTGGGAATTGCGCTATTATTTTGAGTCATGAAGCGCGAGATATATCTTGAAACAACGCCTCTGAATGAGGCGATTGAAAAGTGGATGCAAAGGCTCGAAAAAGAAGGCGCTCTGAAGCCTTTTTCAGGCGAAAAGATTCAGGTCAAGGACTCACTCGGAAGAATAACCGCAGAGCCTGTCATTGCAAAGCTATCATCACCTTTTTATCATTCTTCAGCAATGGACGGCTACGCCGTAAAATACGTTGATACTTTCGGCGCTTCTGAAACATCTCCCAAAAAACTAAAACTCAAAACTCAGGCTGTTTATGTTGACACAGGAGACCCGATTCCTGATGAATTTAATGCAGTGATAATGATTGAGGATGTGAATTTAATCAGCGGTCAGCAATCAGCAATCAGCGAACAACCAGAAGAGTATATTGAAATCATTGAGCCGGCGACTCCGTGGCAGAATGTGAGGGTAATTGGAGAGGACATTGTTGCAACCGAGCTCATACTGCCTGAGAATCACAAGATAAGGCCTGTTGATATAGGCGCCATGCTTGCAGGAGGGCATGTTGAGATTAATGTAAGAAAAAGGCCGAAGGTTGTAATAATCCCTACCGGAACAGAGATAGTAGAGCCGGGAAGTGAACTTAAAAAAGGCGATATCATAGAATTTAATTCACGTGTTCTCGGCGGGCTTATATCGGAGTGGGGAGGAGATGCAGTAAGGTTCAGAATTGTCCCTGACAATTTTGAAGGGCTAAAGAAAGCAATTCTTGAGGCTTACGAATTGGGCGATATGGTAGTTGTGAATGCAGGCGCATCAGCCGGGTCTGAGGACTTTACGGTAAATGCAATAAGAGATATCGGAGAGGTCATACTTCACGGTGTGAATATAAAACCGGGGAAACCCGTAATCCTGGGCCTTGTCAAAGAAAAGCCTGTCCTTGGCATCCCGGGTTATCCTGTATCTGCTTACATAACATTCAATCTTTTTGCAAAACCTGTTGTATATAAATGGCAGGGAAGAGAAGCAGAAGAGCCGGAGAAATTACACGCAATACTTTCCAGGCAGGTTGCATCATCACTCGGGCAGGAGGAGTTTTTAAGGGTTAAGCTTGGAAAGGTCGGAGATAAATTAATAGCAACCCCTGTATCACGGGGAGCGGGTGTCCTGATGTCGTTGGTCCGCGCAGACGGGTTTGTAAGGATACCTGCAATGTCCGAAGGCATAGGCTCCGGTGCAGAGGTTAATGTTGAGCTCTTAAGAACTAAGGATGAGATTGAAAATACAATTGTCTGCATAGGAAGCCATGACAATGCCTTAGACCTTCTGGCTAATTCTCTCAAAAAGAAATATCCGAAACTCTCTTTATCATCAGCGCATGTGGGCTCAATGGGAGGACTGATGGCATTAAAAAAAGGTGAGGCGCATATTGCAGGAACTCATCTCCTTGATGAGGAGACAGGAGAATACAATGTCTCATATATAAAAAGGCTGTTGCCTGATAAAAAGGTAATCCTTATCAATCTTGTTTACAGGGAGCAGGGCTTGCTTGTTCCAAAGGGTAATCCCAAAAACATAAAAGGATTCAACGATTTGACAAGGGAGGAAGTTGTTTTCATTAACAGGCAGTCAGGCGCAGGAACAAGGCTTTTGACAGATAAGCACCTGAAAGAACTCGGCATAAATCAGAAAAACGTAAAAGGCTATGAAAGAGAAGAATATACCCATATGGGAGTTGCATCTGCTGTGCTTACAGGCATTGCAGACACAGGGCTTGCAATACTTGCGTCAGCCAGGGCGCTTGGCCTTGATTTCATCCCTGTTGCAAAGGAAAGATATGACCTTGCGATTCCGGCAGAATTTTATAACTCAGAGATGATTCAGTGCCTTTTAGAGATTGTCAGGGATGATGATGTGTTTAGAAATATGGTGATGAGCCTTGGCGGTTATGATGGTTCTGATATGGGAAAAATAGTATACTCAGATTGTTTGTAAAGAATAAAAGGTCAGCTTCCGTGCGAAAGTTCTTCTGGTTCTTTCTCGGCCTTTTCCGGTGTCTCCGGAATAAATCGCTTTCCCCCTATAAACCTCTTGAAATAATACGGGGCGTTCATGCTTCCGATGCTCACTTTCTTGTCCTTTGAAGATGCATGTATAAAAAGGTCATTTCCCATATATATCCCGACATGAGACGGGAACGAGGCATAAGTCCTGAAGAATACAAGGTCTCCGATTGACAATGAATCCCTGTCAACGACTTCTCCTTCGTAAAACTGGAGCCTTGCCGAACGCGGCAAATTTATTCCAACAAAGCCGTAAACCTTCTGGACATAAGCTGAGCAATCAATACCCATAATGCTGCTTCCGCCGAATTTATAGGGTATATTAAGGAATTTCTTTGCAAATAACATAAGCCTGTCCGACATACTCATATTTGCGAGTTCTTCTGATTCGGAGAGTTTTTTTATCTCTTCAACAAGGTTGGCAGTCTGAGCAATCTCGGTTTCGGGTTCCGGTTCAACCAGAAGTTTCTGGCCTTTCTTTAAATTATCGGAGTCAAGAAGATTGATATCCTTTAACTCATCAACATCCAGATTGAATTTTTTTGCAATCCTGTATATGTTATCGCCTTTTTTGACAGTATATGTTTTGGGGCCTGTTTTCTTAACTGTGAGCTTTTGCCCCGGTTTGAGTTTTGCCGTTTTTTTCAGGTTATTAAGTTCGCGTATTTCCTGAACGCTGACCTTATGCTTTTTTGAAATTCCGGAGAGCGTATCTCCTTTTTTTATCGTGTGGTTCACATCTGCATATGAATAGGCTGCAAAGCCCAACAAGACGGCAATTACTACAAAAAGCCTTTCCATAAGTTTTTTCCTGTTCATGCTGCCTCTTCCCTTTCTATGTCCTTCAGGGTTGGCATATCTGCCAGGTCTTTTAACCCGAAATACTGAAGAAATTCTTTTGTTGTTCCGTAAAACAGAGGTCGGCCCGGCGCTTCTTTTCTTCCCATAATCTTTATAAGTTTTCTGTCGAGGAGTGTTTTTACAACTCCGTCAGAGTTTACGCTCCTTAACTGTTCTATCTCAGCCTTGATGATCGGCTGCTTGTATGCGATTATTGCGAGTGTTTCAAGGGCAGATGCTGAAAGTTTTGAAGATGCGCTTTTCGCCCTGAACTTTTTCAGCCAGGGAGCATATGCAGGATTTGTTATCATCTGATAGCCGTTAGCTATCTCGGAAATCAAAATCCCGCTATTTTTCTCCCTGTATTCCGACATGAGTTCTTCCATAAATTTTTTAAGTTCATTTTCAGGCATCTCAATAACATCTTTCAGTGATGAAAGCGCTACTGATTCTCCTGAGAGAAACAAGATCGCTTCGAGTAGATTTTTTTTATCTTTATCTTCCATTACAAATGTCAAAATTGTACCAGAAATAGCCAATAAATTCAATCATTTTATGCGTGTGTTTCAGCAGGGAAGTTACATCTTAAACGGCAGCAGTATCATGGGCAGCGAAGATATGAGGGTAAATAGTGCAAGCCCTGTAATAGCATAAAGGCTCCATCTGCGCTGGGACTGCAAGATTATTTGTGTCAGTGAAGGGATTTTTTTTAGGGGTTCGATAATGCCGGTTATCATTCCGAAGAAGCTTCCCGCAAACAATGCTGCATATATGGGATATCCAACATAGTAATATTCTTTCTGGAGGACATCAAAAGGGCAGTGATGAGTGGGTATCTGATAGAAATAAAGTGAAATGAATGAAATAATAGCTATGACAGAGGAAATAAAAAACATGAAGGTAAAAACTGAAAAGAGATAAGTAAGGGGTTTTTGCTGAGTCCTGTATACAGCTATGCCGCTTGCAATTGTGACAGCGAAGAGAGAATAGAGGAGAATCTTTGCAGGCAGGACAGGAAATGCAGCCAATGAACTTGCAAGCCCTTCTCCTTTTTCGCTGAACATGACGCCGCAGCAGGAAGTAATAACATTCGGATTTATTCCGAGAAAATATTCCAACTGGACGATGAATTCAATTATCATCACTGCAAGCACCGCTGTCAAGAGCTTATATTTCATTTTGATTAAGGGATAATCTTCTGACTTGTTATCCAGATGGTTTATGGCTATCCATGATGCTGAAATAAAAAATGAAACAATTTTTATGCAGAGAGTTGGAAATCCAAAGGCATTTGCATTCAGGGAACCTGTTGCGCACATTGCGCCGGCAAGCAAGGTATGGATATCTTCTGCTGTATATATGAAGAGAAGGAGAGACAGGATTTCGAATGCCAGGGCATATTGCACCAGTGTAGAGACCAGATAAGTCTTTCTTTCGAGGGAGAGTTGTTCTTCCGAACTGCTTTTTATGTCCCATCTCAGGATTATTTTTATGCCGAGCGCCGAGGCATACAGAACAAGCATAAGCGCAATGCCTGAGCCGATAATTAATGCAATAACACCCGGATGCAAAATCATTTATGCGCCTTTCCTTTTATTTTCCAAGAAGTATTGATCCTTCAGTAAAAAATGTCCCTGCAACTGCTGCTGTCATGAGGCAGGCGAGGGTGGCAGCAAGCAGCGCCCTGAAACCGACTGCTGAGAGGTCTTTTGTCCTGTGAGGCACTAGCGCTGCTGTTCCGCCTACGAATATTGCAAGTGATGCAAAATGTGCAAATCCATTGAGTGCATATGAAGCAAGGACAGCAGAGCGCGGGTCTTTCAAGGCATTGGAAGCAAGGAGCGCTGAAAGGTCCTGATAGGATTTCACCTCGGTGAGCACTGCCCTTTCTCCAATGAGCTTTGATATCTCGAATGCATCAGAAGGAGGAACTCCTATCACAAGCGTAAAAGGATAAAAGATATAACCTAAAAGCCCCTTTAATGACCAGTCCATCTGAATGCCCATGATGTTATTCAGCCGCACGCCTGCGCCTGAAAGGAGAAAATCTATGAGGGCTACGATTCCAAGAAACGCCAGCAGCAGCGCAACGATTCCTACCACCATCTTAACCCCTTCGTTTGCATTATTTATAACCGCCTCCATGACAGAGGATTCCTTCTGGTAGTAAGGGGCTATTTCCAGTCCAAGGGTTTCGGGTTTTTCTGTTTCAGGCATTATAATCTTTGACATGACTATTGCCGCTATCGCAGAGAGAATAGAAGCTGAAACAAGGTGTCCTGCTATTGTCGGGAACTTTGACTGAAGTATGAACACATAAAGGGCAAGAACGCTTGATGCAGTCGTAGACATGCCTGCCGCGAGTATTGTGCATAATTCAGATTTTGTCATCTTTCCGAGATATGGAAGGACTGTCATATTTGCTTCAACACCTACAAATATGTTGCTCGATACACTGAGGGACTCTGCACCGCTTATCCTCATCAGTTTTGTGAAGGCCCTCGAGAATATTTTTATAAGCCGCGGCATTATGCCGATGTAATAAAGCACTCCCATCAGGCTTGCAAAGAATATTATTGTGGGCAGGGCCTGAAATGCCAGAATGAATCCGAGTGACTCCTCTCCCATCTCATTCTTTGTCCCCGGAGGAAGGGCAAGCCTTCCGAAGAGGAATCTGGTTCCTGCTGTTGCGCTGTCAAGGAGTCTTACAACTGCATCATTTACAAAAAGGAATATTTTTGAACCTGCAGGTATTACAAATATAAAAAGGGCAAATACAAGCTGAAGTACAGTTCCCCAGAATATGACGCGCCAGTTGATGACCCTCCTGTCCGAGGAAATCGTCCACGCAAATGCCATTAATATAAATATCCCTGCAAAACTTATGAGGTTATACATAATGAGGATATATTATATTCCTTTACAGCCAATTTCAATCTTTTAATATCGCCCGCACTCAGGAGGGTTTGCTGGGGAGAAGAGGCGACCGCGCTTTTGCACTTTCATAATTGACAATAAATTCATAAATATGTAAAATATAATTATCAGATTATATGAAAGGACAAGCCTATGGATAAAACAATTACCGCCACAGAAGCTGTAAGAACATTTTCGGAAATATTAAATGCAGTCAAATACAGCGGGAACCATTACACGGTCCTGCGCGGCAAAAAACCTATTGCCTTTATTAGCCCTGCTGAGGAACATGTAAAGGAGAGAACACTGGGCGAGTTAAAGGGTTTACTGGCAAAACTTCCGCATCTCGGCGAGGAGGCAGACTATTTCGAGAAAGACTTAAAAAAGATTATAAAGCGTCAGCCACCTATGCCTGAGAAAAGCCGATGGGCGTAATATTCGATACCAGCGTTCTGATTGCCATAGAGCGCGGCTCATTCCGGATTGAAAAACTCGTAGAAGGCCGGGAAGGCGAAAAATTCGGGATTAGCGTGATAACAGTATCAGAGCTTTTGCATGGCGTGCACAGGGCTGATTCCGAGAAAAGAAGGTTGAAGAGGGAAGCCTTTGTTGAAAAAATCATAGAGACTTTTCCCATATATAATTTTGATTTAAGCGCCGCAAGGATTTATGCAAGGGTTTGGGCAACACTTGCAAAGAAAGGAATAAATATCGGGGCCCATGACCTCATTATTGCCGCCACTGCTGTTTCACTCGGTTTTTCAGTCGTGACATCTGACATGAGGGATTACAGCAAGATCAAGGGGCTGAAGGTTGAAAATTTTTAAAGGTTTTAGGAAATTATTGCGGCTTCCACCGGCAAAGACAAAGTCATCTGAAAGCCACTTGCAATATCTGCCATTGTAGTGTATTGTAATACAGGAGGTGCTTTATGAGAACAGTATTGTCCGTCAGCCTGCCGGAAAACATGTCCGAGGAACTCGATAGATTCGCAAAAACTACAGGACGCAACAAAAGCGACATCGTGAAGGAATCCCTGAGCATGTTTCTGTGGGAAACAAAGCTCAAGGCAGTTCAGAAAAGGCTCGGCCCAAAGGCAAAAAAGCTGGGTATTGTCAGTGAAGAGGATGTTTTTAAAGCGATCTCATGATTGCCGTATTTGATACTAATGTACTTATTGCGGCAATCATCACTGAGGGGGTTTGCTCGAAATTATTGCACAGGGCCCGCAGCCGGGAATTTTCGCTCGTCTCATGCCCGTTCATCATGACCGAAATCCGGCGCACCCTCTCAAAGAAATTTAGCCTTTCACATGATGAAACCGCCTCGGCAATAGAGCCAATCGGTGAGGCCATTGACCATATCCTTAGGCACAACATAAAAATTACGGACATCTGCCGGGATGCGGATGACGACAATGTTCTCGCCTGCGCCCTCGCAGCAAAGGCTACTTATCTTGTAACAGGAGATGCCGATCTGCTGGCGCTGAAAAACTTTAGAGGCGTCAAAATCATCACTCCAAGGGACTTTGAGGCGTTGTTTGATTAACTCCTGATTGCCGCGCTTCGGCTCTTGCTAACTTTTTGCTTTCTGCCCTCCGCACTTTCGCGCTTCCGAACTATTGCACTATTGCGCTATGGACTACGGGACTATATGTAATTATGGAGGTTCAACCTCAATAGAATCTCATTGCACTTTTGACTTCTGCTCTATTGGCTTGCTCGCTGGATTAAGAGATGAACATAAAGCCGCATGAGAAGTGGTGTGCGAATGTAGAAAATAGGATGTGTTGTACTAGCTCATTAATTCTCCTGATCATTTCTATCTAGTTCCCATATTGTGAACTTTTTTACTTGACAAACTATGGGAACTTACTTAAAATGTCTAAAGATGTTATTTATCCTTTATAAATTTTCATGGAGTCTTAATGGTTCTTTTAGGCCGGGAAAAACTGGAGCAATTCACTCAGAAACATACGAATGCTCGTAATTGGATTCAAACGTGGCTTGCAGAGGTCGAAAATGTTAAGTGGCAAGAACCGCAAGACATTAAGAAGCGATATGCGAAGGCGAGTTTTTTAGCCGATAATGTTGTTATTTTTGATGTAAAAGGGTCTGCTTACAGGCTAGAGGTACAGGTGGCATATAACACAGGAAAAGTTATCGTGAAATGGGCAGGAACCCATGCAGAATATGACAAAAGGCATAAATGAGGGGGAAGATGGAATCGAAAATTATTAATACCGAAGAAGATTATAGAAAATCACTTGAAGAAGTGGAACGCCTCATTGCACATGATCCAAAACCCGGAACTCCAGAAGCGGCGCGCTTGGAACTTTTAGCAAAGTCATTGGCGATTTATGAAAAAGAGCATTTTCATTTTGAATTGCCTGACCCTATAGAAGCAATCCGATTTAGAATGGAAGAGCAAGGATTGATGCAAAGAGATTTAGTTCCGTACATTGGTAGCAAAAGCAAAGTCTCTGAAATTCTATCTCGCAAGCGCCCTCTCACTATCCAAATGATTCGCGCATTACATACTGGCTTAGGCATCCCGGCTGAAGTTTTATTGCAGGAGCCAAAAAAGATACAACATGATAAATGCCAAGATATTGCTCTCGACTGGGAAAAATTTCCTATTGACGAAATAGTCAAGCGCGGCTGGATAAAGACTAGTGTTAAGAGTATTCGCAAACATGCGGCAGAACTCATGCAGGAGTTTCTTTCGCCTATAGGAGGAGAGTTCCCCGCGGGAGCACTATGTCGACGCAGCAAGAAGGAAATGGATATATACGCGCTATTAGCTTGGACAGCCCGCGTGCTTATTCGCGCCGCCAAAGAATGTTGCTCGCAGGAGTATAAGCATAGCACTGTCACAAAGGAATTTATGCGGGAAGTAGCTCGCTTGAGCTGGTCTAACAGAGGACCGCTGCTTGCGCAGGAATTCTTGGCGAATCATGGCATTGCTTTGATTATCGAGCCACACTTAGCAAAGACAGCTATGGATGGTGGCGCCATGATGAGCCGTCGGGGGCCAGCCATTGGGTTAACACTTAGGTATGACCGCATTGACAGTTTTTGGTTTACTCTTATCCACGAACTTGTACATGTAGCCAAACATCTTAAGGATGACGGCGATATTTATATTGATGATCTTGACTCGAAATTCGACGATCCAAATGAGATAGAAGCTGATTTATTGTCTGGCGATGTTTTAATACCCCAAAAAATATGGAAAACGAGCCGTGCCAATATTCAAAAGACAGACGACGCAATAAATGAACTTGCCAAACAACTCGGCATACATCCAGCAATAGTCGCAGGCAAAATTCGGTATGAAAATAAAAATTATACAATACTTAATGATTTGGTTGGTCACAAACAAGTTAGAAAACTATTTGCTACTACATCGGGGATAACAGATGTTTAATCATTTACATTACGTGCCTATTCTGAAAAGTAAAAGGGCCGAATTTGTTGCCCTTGGACAGCTTGCAGCCGATATCAAAACCAAGTTGACGCCCATGATTGAGGTAATAACAGTCCCATGGGATTTTGCAAAGGACCTCCCTAGAAAAACTCTTAAATCCCATATTGATGGTGTAATCGAATATATTGCAAAATCATGGCCTAATGATTTGCCAATGTTTCTTGACCTGCTTTATGTTGCTTCGAGGAATGAGATTATTGCGGACAAGCATTGTTTAATATATTGCTTCGAAGCTCTGCGCGTTTATAAACAGATGGTAATCCCTGTAACGAATATAGATCGAGATGAAAATTATCAAGAAGCTCTCAAGTCAATATTAAGAAAAGATAAAAGAGGCCTCTGTGTTCGAATACAACAAACTGATCTCGACGACTTGGATAATTTATCTAACGCCATCGACACCTTATTAGGCAAGTTCGATTTGGCACCCAACGATTGTGATATCGTCCTTGATTTTCAAGCACTCCCGCTTCAGGAAGTGAGTGATCCTGTCGCATATATTTCAAATATAATCAGAACATTTCCCAACATAAAAAAATGGCACAGCTTTACAGTAGCCGCATCAAACTTCCCCAAAATCCCTGCTATGGTAGCTAATTCTACCAAACTAATTTCACGGGAAGAATTCATCATCTGGAATGAGATAATAAAAAATGGGAGGCTTCCGAAATTGCCTTCCTTTGGGGATTACGCCATTCAACACCCTGATTTAGAAGATGTTGATTTTCGAACACGAAAGATTCCGGTGAGCTTAAGGTATGCTACACCGACTCAGTGGCTGGTTTACAAGGGTCGAGAGAAAAATAAATTTGGACATGCACAATTCAATAAAATATGCAGTTCCTTAGTAAAAAGTAATGAATATTGTGGCGCAAGTTTCAGTGAAGGCGATAGCTATATAAGCCGCTGCGCAAAGAACTCTGACGGGCCAGGTAGGCCAGAAGAATGGAGACGCGCCGGTTTCAACCATCACATGACACTTGTTGTGAAACAACTCTCCAATTTTGGCGAGCCTTAATTCGGTCTCTAATCTCTTTTTTCAATTCGCGAATAGATATATTTTGAACAAGCCTGTTCCACAGAATATTTCGCGACCTATTTATTAATCCCCTATGAAAGTTACGCTCTCTCAAAATGTCGAGCGTTTCATTCCGCCATAAAAGTTGAACTAATTCATTCGGATTTACTTTTTTGTTTTTTTTGCAAGGGCGTATCTTTACCAGTTTTATTTGTCCGTTAATACATTGAACTTCACTAATGCCCCACCATCGAGGAACGGATTGCTTAATTTTATAAAGGTGACGAGTGCAGGTCACAACTGTGACATAATCCAAAACCTTATTGTAAATATCCTGCTGTCCAGAGAGCCTCTTTAAAGTGTCTTTTTCGCTCTTGATCTCATATCCATGAATAGACCCATTAACTACAGCTACATCGACGCGCGCATTCCCTTGGCAAAGTCCCATTTCTTCTATGACAAGTGTATTCGAATCGCCGCCATACTTCTGTCGAAGAGTATGAAGCAAAATGTTCCGAATATCTATATCTCGCATAAATACCTTATGCAACTTCTCATTGTACGGAATAAAGTATACCAAATTCCAAATAAAAATAACTATTAGCCAATGTAAGGACAGTGACCGGTTTTTTCACTTAGATGTTCCAATCCCTCGACGACTCATTTCACGCAGGATTGCAGACTTCTACACGTACTCCGCAAACAATGCGATTTTCTATAGATGTTGACTTGATGGAGAAGTATGCAAAACCGCACAGTCACAATTAATAATGAAGGACGGCTTCATTTTGTTTAAGGTAATTTTGCACTCAAGCCAGAATTTGGGCCGCGCGGAACACCAAAGGCTGTATCAGTGCCAACATTAGCACGGAGGTCATTGAGCAATGCCTGTGGACTGATTGCTGTCCCGATTTTGGCTTCAGACTCAGGGCTTGGATTACTGACGGGCTTTGCCCGGTAAATTATTAAACTCGATATATTGTCTCGGATTGCACGGAGACAAAGACCACGGAGGTAAAAGCGATTGAACTCACCTTCAGCAAGCATATCGGGAGCTTTTTCATTCATTTTTGCAGTGATTATTTTTCCTTTTACATTCCGTTCTTCAGTTGGATTGAATTTATTGCCTGAACGGAGTTGTGAGGTTAACCATGAATCATCATATTTTTCTGCTGCCTCTTTTAGTAATTGAGGATATTCTTGCTGTCCAATTACATTTAGTCTTTTGCTGGCGTGGAGTTTGCCAGTTTTAATGTCACCATTAATTTCCTCTAACATCAGTTCACGAGTTGCACTGTCAAGATTCACAAGGCTGAATGCCATATTGGCCTCCTTTTTGGGGGTTAATATTGGGTTATCTATTTACACACAACATTATCTTTATATTGCTGCCGAATTATAACAAGACAGCTCGGAAGCAAGCAAGCGAGGAAGCCTAAACTGCGAGGGTTCAAGGGTTCAGCAAAAGCAACAGAGAATAAGCGCAAAAGTCAAAAGTGCCATAGTTCCATAGGGCGACGGTACACAAGTTATACAAAAGCAACTTTAAAGTCGAAAATATCCTTTATTGCCTGAAAATCTTTTTTGTTCTGGGTATAGACGACTGCGCCCATGCTTCTTGCTGAAGCTGCAATCAGGCAGTCATTTGTGATCGAGGCGGATTTTCTTATGTCGTATCCTTTGGCAGACTGGAGGCTGGAAATAATCTCGCCCGCCTTTTCATAATCTTTGACAGAGGGGGCGACGATTCTGTCAACGCGCCTGAAAAAATCAGAAAGCTCGTTGAATGCCCGCAAGGCTTCCTGTGTATGAACGCCTGCCCTGAGTTCCATAAGCACAACAGATGATAGATAGACTAAACCGTCTGACAGGAAAATTTCTTTATGAAGGGAAGGGTTTGAGAAGCGGTCTATGAGGATGTTTGTGTCTACGAGCTTTTTAAGCATAGACCTTTTTTATCTTTGTCCCTCTGTGCTTTTCAAAAATATTCTCAATCTCTATCTTGCCGCTTGCCATATCCAATGCCTTGTTTATTGCCTCTGCGTTGTCCTTTACCCTGAAAATTCTTTTAACGTTTTCGATGTCCCTCTTTTTAACTTCAAAGTGGTCTATTGTTATTACGTTTGCCTTTGACATCTTAATCACCTCCTGCAAATTTAGCTCTTCAAATTAGTATATCAAAAATAAGGTTCTTTTCTAACATTTCCCTCTCCCAAAACCTGCCAGCATTATAACAACCACAAGTGCCATAGTGCAATAGAGCATAAAGAAAGGGTTCGAGGAGTCGAGGGTTCAAGGGGTCTAGTGAAAGCAACAGAGCACATCAAAAGCTCAAAAGTGTCCGCAAACGAGGAATCTATCCTTTCAGCCTGCTCCAGAACTCTCTTGGGGTAACAATATCTATACCCTTGTATTTCTTTAAAACAAGAAGGTCCTCGTCCCCGGTTATGATAAATTCGGCATTGCCGCTCAATGCCGTCCCGATTATTATGTTGTCATCCTTATCCCTGCATGGCGAGTCAGCAAGCTCACGAGGTTTAACCCTTTCAGCCTCATCTCTTAAATATCCGATGATATCCTTCACGACACTCTCCGGAAGGCGCACTTTTTTTGTCAGGTTTATTTTTACTTCCGACAGGATATGTTCACTTATTACAATGCTGTGGCCTGAAAGGCAGACCTCAAAGACCTCGGAACAAAGTCCCCTTGCAGCAAATGCCGCGATAATGACATTGGAATCAAGAACAACCCTCATGAAATTGCTTTGAAAATATCCTCATCAGTAATCAGGCCCTCTGCCTCGGCAAAAGGAAGGACCTTTTTCCTCAATTGCTGGAAACGCTTGACAGCAACATAACGGGCAATGGCATCTCTGATTATCTCGCTTTTAGAGGTCTTTTCTCTTTTAACAACAGTATTGAGTTCCTTTTGAAGCTTTTCAGGCAGTCTTATTGTTATTGTATCCTTCATCGGAGAACCTCCTTGTTTGTAAGACAATGTAACACAAAATGAAATTGGTTGTCAAGTAACCACTTAGTCAAAACAATCTTGCCTGTCCTTTTATCTTTTTTCTCTCCACCTCTTCAAATATCTTTATCTTTCCGTATTCGCCGTCAAAGCCCGGTGCGATGTGGACTTTGCCTTGCCTCATCCTCGATATTGCCTCTGCGATTTGAGGGTTGCCGGCTTTTTCGCTATCCTCTATTGGAGTGTCCATCAATATTTTGAATTCATTGCCAAGTTTTTCGAGAAGATTAAAATATTCTTTTTGAACAGCCTTGCTGTTTACTCCTACCTTCAGAGTCTCTGAGATAATTTCCTGAAGTGGAATTGCGGAATAAAAAACAGGAGCATCTTTGGGCCTGAAACCGTCTTTTCTGTCAGCAAGCTTTGCTACCCTGTGCATGACTCCGATAGTTACCTTTTTCCCGCAGACAGGGCAGAGGTAATTATTTTTTATCGTCTCTTCAGGCGACAGGCTTACCTCGCATGTCCTGTGGCCGTCATAGTGATATTTGCCTTCCTCAGGAAAGAATTCTATTGTGCCGGTGAAGCCGCCTTTCTTTTTAATTGCATCAGTTATTGACGCATACGATATCTCGGTATCAAGTATATTTGCCTCCCTTCCAATCTTTGGAGGTGAATGGGCATCAGAGTGCGATGTAAGAGTAATCCGGTCGAGTTGCGAAAGCCTCCAGTTCATTTTCGGGTCAGATGAAAGTCCTGTCTCTATCGCGTAGATATTAGGCGTCAATTCCTCAAAACATTCTTCAAGGGAATCAAAGCCTGAGGCAGCACCGAATACAGAGAAATGGGGTGTCCATGCATGTGCAGGAATGAGCATTGTCTTATCAGATGCATCGAGGACTATCCTGAGGAGCTTCTTTGCATCAAGCCCGAGGATTGGCCTTCCGTCTGCTGAAAGATTCCCTATCTTTGAAAGCCTGGCGTTAATCTTTCCCGCAACAGTAAGGTCAGGCGCCAGAAGAATGCTGTGTATCTTTCTCACTCTGCCATTTTTGCTGTAGATACAGCTTATCTCTGCAGTGAGCATGAAATACATGTCGGAGATGCATGAGACAGGGATATCATCATTCCTGTATTTTTTTTTGAGTTTGAATAAACCATTCCCGCAGTCTTCCAGTTTTTCCTTTAACTCACTGAGCCATTCCGGATGCGTAAAATCACCTGTCCCGATAACCTTTATCCCTTTTAACTGCGACCATTTCCAGAGATTTTCAGGGGTCATGTCAGGGCTTGTTGCGCGGGAATATTTCGAGTGCATGTGAAGGTCTGCGATAAATCTCATGGTAGATTATAAAAGATATTAAGAGAGAAACGAAACAAAATAGTTATCTGATAAGGAAATAAAACTGTTAGCCGGCAATAGTATAAGTCTTTCGCTCATTCTCGGTCTTCGACCTCCGGGGAATCCGCCAGGGGCGGATAAAACCGCTCAAGACCAACACTATCGCCGGCAATATATTTATTATTCTTTCTCTTGTTTCTGAGGCATATTTTTCATGGCCTCTTCCATTTTCTTCGCAGCTTCTTCCATCTGTTTTTGCTGTTCTTCAGTCATCTGTCCGCCCTGAGGCATCTTTGAGACACTTTCCCGCATCTTCTTTGTGGCCTCTTCAATTTCTTTTGCTGCCTTTTCCATCTCTTGGGTTTTTCCAGCCAGTTCTCCGGAAAGTTTCTTCGCTGCCATCTGTCCGGTTATACTGAGGAGTATCAGTATCGCGCCTATAATACCGAATACGAGCCATGCTTTTTGGGAAGGGATTTTGTGGATCTCTATGCTCGCGGCAACGAGAAAGAAAGTATAGGCCACAATGCCTGCTGCGCCCCCTAAATAAGGGATGATACTGAGAATTGCAGCTATCGGCGCAAATGCCGAGATGTATGCTCCGCATCTGTAGGCTGTTTCATATGATTCCTGTGAACCCATGAGTTTCCATATCACGAAGAGTATCGCAGCGCCCACGAAACCGAATATCGCGATAAAAATCGGCATCATTATTATGGCTGCCAGGCCCATTGCTATTCCTCCGGCTATACTCATGCCAAGGATGCTAAGAACGGCCTGTATGAGACCGGATATAACACCCATCACTACCATAAAGACAAGCGGCTCGACAAATCCTCCTGTCTTTGGCATCTCCCTGAAAAAAGCGGCAGGAGTTGTCAGAACCTTAATTGCAGTCTGCGGGAATGCAGCGAAATTTATACCTTTACCTTCCATAAGAACCTCCTTCTTAAAAGTTTACAGGTTAAAAGCTGATTTTTAAAAAAAAGTGTAGCAGTAAATGAAATGCTTTGCAAACTGTATTTTTAATTTCAGGTTCTTCCTTAATTTGTATTCTTTAAGCTAAAATTGCATATAAGCATGATGACTATTTCAGGCAGAAAAATCTCATATGCTGGAATTTTTATTTTCTGGTTTGTCACAATGGCTGTCCTTTTATTCAGGCATTACGGATTAAACCAGAATATAGCGCCTGCTGCCTATAAGTCTGTTATCCCCGATGAATTACTCGGGGAGCAATGGCTGGGGGTTTATTATAAGGGAGAAAAGATAGGGTATGCCGGCAGGCAGATAGAAAAAAAGGACGAGGGATACAAGGTCTCTGAACTGTTGAAAATGAGGCTTAAAGTTATGGATACCCGGAAGGAAATAGAGACCATAACCAATGCCTTTCTGGACCATGGCTTGAGGCTTAAATCTTTTGATTTTGAGCTCAAGTCAGATGCGGATATGACAATCAGGGGCAGGGTCAAGGACAACAATCTTAATGTGGAAATAGAGACTCAGGGAGCAAAATCAGAGAAGGTTGTCCGTTTAAAGGATGCTCCATCACTAAACCTTTCCGTTGTCCCCGATATTCTTAAACAGGGGCTAAAGACCGGCAGGAAATTCACTATGGCAATAATTGACCCGGCAACTCTTATGCAGGAAAATATGTTTATAGAAGTCACAGGCAAAGAACCGATTACTGCCATGGGAATAAAGCAGGATGCATTTAAGGTAAGGGGGGTGTTTAAGGGCACGGAGTTTTTTATGTGGCTTACGGAAAAAGGTGAAGTCCTTAGAGAAGAAAGCCCGATGGGATTTACCCTCATCAAAGAATCTAAAGAAAACGCAATGCGGATTGAGAGGCCATCCCTGGATTTCATAACACAGGTTGCAGTGCCTTTTAATCTAAAACTTCCCCGCGATACCACTTATCTCATGGTGAAGATTTCAGGGATTGATTTTAAAGGGTTTGAACTGGATGGGGGGAGGCAGAGGCTTGAGGGTGATGTGCTGGAGATAAGAAAAGAGGCCCTCAGCTATCAGCCCTCAGCTATCAGCTTAAAACATCAGGAAGAATATCTTAAAGACACGATGTTCATTCAGTCTAAAGACCCGCAGATTGTTGCTTTAGCAAAAGAGATTGTAAAAGGTGAAAAGGATAAGCTGAAGGCAGCAAGACTGATTTATGAATGGGTATATAAGAATATCGAGAAAGTTCCGGCAATAACTATTCCAATGGCAACAGAGGTGCTGAAGACAAAAAGAGGCGACTGCAATGAGCATACTACTCTTTATGTTGCGCTTGCGCGCGCAGCAGGGATTCCGGCAAAGATTGCAATAGGCTTAACTTATAAAGACGGTTTTTTTTATTATCATGCATGGCCTGAGATATTTGTTAAACAATGGATTGCAGTTGACCCTACACTCGGCCAGTTTCCTGCAGATGCAGCGCATATAAGGCTTATCACAGGGGATATTGATAAACAGGCGCAGATACTTTCCGTGGTAGGGAAGATAAAGATTGAAGGGATGGAGTATAAATAAATGAATTCAAAGAGGGGAAGGCATTATATTTTCGCTCATTCTCGGCCTCCGAGGAATCCGCCAGAGGCGGATAACACCGCTCAAATACAATGCCTTCCCTAATTTTTTAAAAAAAAGAGGGGGCCGAATTAATGCGGCCCCGAGCTGTGGAAACACTATTCAGTATCTCTCATGAATTTAAAATAAACCATTGCCCAGTTGCCGAGGATGATTGATGTGATTCCTGTGAGGCTGGCTATGGACATGGTGGACATGCCTGTTACGCCGTGCCCGAGGTTACAGCCTCCGGCAATGACCGCGCCTATTCCCATAAGGATACTTCCAAAGAATACGGTAAGGACTTCCTTTGCCGGTGGGATTTTCCACTTGAATTCCTTGAGGGCAAATGCACTGAGAGCCGCGCCAAGCGGAATGGCAAAGATAAAAAATACGCCCCACGTACCTTTGAATATTCCCAGAAAACTGAATTCCTGGAATGGAGAATGGGAACTGTTGGTAAGCACGGTATAGAAGAATTCCCTTAATGGTGTAGTTATGGCAAGGCCTCTTGGGATGCCTCCGAAGATAGAAGATACCTCCCATGCCAATATAGTCAACAGACCGATAAGAACTCCGGTCAATCCCCATGTATAACCTTTCCTGACCACTCCGAAAGTAGGTTTTCCCTTAAATATAAAGATTAATAACGCGATGGAGAAAACTGTGATAGTAATCCATTTTGCCGCAGGACTGCCCCCGAAGAGATCCCAAATGGCAGGATTCTTTATCCCAAAAATCTCAACATTGAAGCCCTTCAAAAATTCACGGACCGGGCTCAATATCCCGTCTGTAGTCATTGCAACACCAAAGAAGAACCCGACTATTGCAACTAAAGCTGCCATCTGTCCTTCTCCGAGCCTGTAAACAATCCCGCTGGCACATCCCCCTGCAAGGACTATCCCTAATCCGAACAGGAAACCACCGAGTATATTGGCAATCGGCACAAAATTCTGGCGCAGCAATGTGGTTGAAACAAATTGGCCTGCTTCCTGGTCAAAAGCCATTATGAGGCCTGCGTCTTCCAGCAAATTCGTGCCGATTACAGCTACTACCACACATAGCAGATATGACCTGAAAAGCGTGAGGTCTTTTATAAATATGATGTCCCTGAATGCAGAATTAAGGCAGAAACGCCCTTTTTGTAGTATAAATCCCAGAGACAGCCCAAGAATTACTGCCGTCAATGCCGAGACAACACTACCGAATGGCATACGCTTCCCTCCCGCTCCAAAGATGCGCATGCTTACCGCATCCGTTTCCTTTTGCTATGAGTACAGGCATCTTCGCATTTTTCTCTACTTCTCTGGACGCGCATCCGGTTACAAGCTTCTGCATCCGTGACTTTCCGCTGCAGCCTACAATGATGAGGTCAACCCCTTCTTGTTCCGAAACCTTAAGGATTTCCTCTGAAGGATGTCCTGCTCTTATGACGGTTTTAATATTTGTCAGGCCGCCGTTTTCCATCTCTTTTTTATAATACGTCAGCACTTTTTCTGCTTTTTTGTCCAGGGCCTCTTTATACTCTGTGTCTTCCAATGCATCCTTTAAAGTTGCGAGTTCTGCATCCCCAAGCATGGCAGTCATCATGGAATTACCTTCCAATTGTTCAACATGAAGCAGGATTATGCTTTCTGGCGACCAGACCAGATTTCTAAACAATGACAATATCCCCTTTGAATCCTTTGTACTATCAACTGCAAGCAATATTTTTTTCATTTTTTCTCCTTTTTTAGTTGTTTTAAAATTTTAGTATTTTTATGCCTTGGCAACAGCTTCCTTCCAGTCATAAACTTTCTCGTCTGCCGTGTCTTTTGCCACGAGCACAGGCACGTTTGCATTTCTTTCCACTTCCTTGCTTACGCATCCGGTTATGAGCCTGTGGACGCCCTGTTTTTCATTAAAGCCCGTGACTATGAGGTCAACGCCTTCTTCTTCAGCAACCTTGAGAATTTCTTCAGCAGGAATTCCATCCCTTATCACTGTCTTTATAGTGATAAGGCCGCTGTTTTCCAGTTCCTTCCTGTAATAGCTGAGGATATTTTCAGCCTTCCTGTCCAGTTCCTCCTTATACTCTGTACCTTTCAGAGATTCTCTTAATGTTGATAACTCGGCTTCCCCGAGCATATCAATCATCAGCGAGCCTCCTAAAAGCCTTTCCACATGGAGAAGGATTACTTTTTCCGGCGGCCTGACTAAATTTTTGAAGACAGATAACACAGACTTGGAACCTTTTGAATCATCAACTGCAACCAAAATCTTTTTCATTTTTCCCTCCGTTTTTATTTTCAGTTGTTAAGGTAAAAATACCTTTTCAAAAATAATTCCCAAAAAAAACATGGCTAAAATTATTACTGTAGAGAGTGATACTGCATAATAAGCATCTCTCCACGTGTAAGATTCTTCACATATGACCGGCTTTCTTGCTGCGAGAACAGGTACCAGTGCATTTTTTTCTACATCTCTGGCAACACTGCCGGTAATGAGCTTGTTTAGTCCCTCCTTCCTGCTGTAGCCAAGAATTATGAGTTCAACACCTTCTGCTGCTGCGACATTAAGGATGTCTTCAGCAGGAACCCCGTCTTTTATTAAGGTCTTTATATTGAATATACCGCTCTCTTCCAGCTCTTTCCTGTAATAGTTGAGTATCTTTTCAGCTTTTCTGTCCAGTTCCTTTTTATATTCCGTATCTTTAAGTTCCTCTTTAAGTATTGATAAATCTGCTTCTCCCAGCGTATTGATCATTAATGACCTTCCTAAAAGCCTTTCTACATGGAGAAGGATTACCTCTTCAGGCCGCTGGACTAAATTCTGGAAAGTAGCCAACACTGCCTTTGAACCCTTTGTATCATCTACTGCAATCAATACCTTTTTCATTTTCCCCCTCTTTCGCTTAAAAGTATTGCATTTTTCAATATGCCATTTACAGTAAAAGCATCTTCTGTGCCAGTTTTATAGTAATTTAAAAAACCGTTTAATATTAGGCAGATAAGTGAAGTAATGGATTTTTTTATTGACAGGAATGTGTTAATATTGTTAAAACTGTTAATTAACAATAATTAACGGTTGATAAATTAGCTTAACGCTTGGTTCAATTTTTGACACTATGGCTGGGTTAGATAAATTCTTAAAAGATCCGAAATTCCTGATGGATGTCTTTGAGACCATGAGGGACGGCCTCATGATTGTAGATACTGAAGGAATTATATTGTTTTTCAATAAAGCTGCTGAAGAAATAACAGGCTATCGCAGAAACGAAGTAATAGGAAAATCCTGCACCATGCTCGACAGCGATACCTGCGTAGTCTTAACCGAAACAGGCAGGCAAAGAAGCTGCGATCTTTTCAAGACCGGTTCCATCTGCAACAAGAGATGCCGTATAAGGGACATGTCCGGGAGGGGAGTCTACCTCTTAAAAAACGCTGTTACCTTAAAGGGCGAGAATAATGAAATAATCGGCGCTGTAGAGACGATGACAGATATTACTTCATTATATATGAAGGAATTAGAGCTTGAAGAACTAAGGCAGGAATTAAGAAAGGAATACTGGTTTATGGGGCTTCTCGGGAAAAGCGCTCTGATGCAGAATTTGTACGAACAGATACGGAACGCTGCCATTAGCGAGGCCCCTGTTTTGATCTGCGGTGAAAGCGGCACCGGCAAGAACCTTGTTGCCAATGCAATCCATTCGCTCAGCCGGAGAAAAGACGGGCCGTTCATCAGCTTGAATTGTGTGTCTTTGAATGAGCATCTTCTTGAAAGCGAACTGTTCGGCCACAAGAGAGGTTCGTTTACCGGCGCCATAAGTGACCGCACCGGAAGATTTGAGGCCGCGCACAACGGGACTATCTTTCTCGATGAAATAGGAGATATGCCTCTGATTATGCAGGCCAAACTCCTGAGAGTCCTTGAAGAGAAAGTAGTTGAGCGTGTTGGAGAAAACAGGCCTATTCCTGTTAATGTCAGGCTTATATCAGCTACAAATAAAGATTTATATAAACTTGTCTCTCAGGGTAAATTCAGGGAAGATCTTCTTTACCGGGTCAATTCTATTTTTATCAAAACTCCTCCGCTGAGGGAGAAAATCGAAGACATACCTATTCTTGCCTTTCACTATCTGAAGAAAATCTCTGTTGTGAATAATAAAGAGATAAAGAGAATAAGCCCTGAGGCAATAGATATTATAGAGAATTACAGTTGGCCGGGAAATGTGAGGCAGCTTATTAATGCCCTGGAGCATAGCGCAATTACCTGTAAGGGTGATACAATCGAGGTTTCTGACCTGCCTGACTATATCTTTCATAATAAGAAGCTTGAATCCATAGAAGGTAATTCTAACCGTATTAACAAGGAGAAAATACGTTCTGCGCTTTTGATGCACAAAGGCAACAAGACCCTGACTGCCAGGCACCTCGGAGTCAGCAGGGTAACATTGTGGAAAAAACTCAGAGAACTTGGGATAGACTGATATAAGGATTAGAGTATATATCAATTTAAATAAGGAGAAGGCATTGTATTTGAGCGGTTTTATCCGCTCCTGGCGGATTCCTCGGAGGTCGAAGACCGAGAATGAGCGAAAATATAATGCCTTCTCCTTGGAATTAACAAGATGAAACTAAGAATTTTGGGGCTTACAGTATATTCAATCGGCATGGCTTATGTTGAGGCAATGGTTGTTATCTATCTGAGAAGGCTTATCCCATTTGAAGGGTTGAGTGAATTGTCTGTGGACAAGATTGCTGTTTTTCTGGGGGAAAACTATATCCTGTTTGAGGAGCAGACAAGAGAGGCTGCCACAATTGTAATGCTAATATGTGTTGCTCTGCTTGCAGGAAGGAATTTAAAAGAAAAGACAGCAGCTTTTTTATGGTGCTTCGGGATATGGGATATTTTCTATTATGTGTTTCTCCGCATCTGGACAGGCTGGCCAAAGTCATTTATGGACATGGATGTGCTGTTTTTAATCCCTGCGCCGTGGGTCTCGCCTGTTGCAGTGCCTCTGGCAATATCGGTCATTATGCTGGGTGTTGCTCTTTTTCTATTTAAAGGGAAGGGAAAGGCTTAACGACTATCCAGTTACCCGCTTGTCCGCACTCAGGCCGCCTCAGACGACTCGCAACCAAGCCGGAATGAAACGACTAAATGCAACTTGAACATTTTTTTGTTAAACTCTTTAAAATATAAGCTGCTATGAATACCTATCAGATAATTATTCCTTTGAGTTATCTCTGCGTAACCGCTTTTGGCTACTGGCTCCAGTTCCTTAATCTGAGCTATTTAAAGAGATACGGCCATATCGTCCCTGAGGAATTTAAGGGTTATATAGACGAAGGCTTGCTAAAGAAGACAAGGGATTACACCCTGGAGCACAGCCGGTTTGGTTTCATAGAATCGGCTTTTGACAATATCATTGTTATTATCTTTTTCTTTGGCGGGCTGTTGAATATCTATAATTCATGGGTTGCATCCTTTAATCTCTCTTTTATTCTCTGGGGCATACTATTTTTTCTCATCCTGAGCTTTGCAAAAACGATTCTTGCAATACCCTTTGACCTTTACAGCACATTCAGAATAGAAAACAAATACGGTTTCAATACCATGACAGGGAAATTATGGCTGGCTGACTTTTTGAAATCGCTCCTGCTTTCGACGATACTAATCAGCATCATGAGCGCTGCGGCATTTTTTCTTATCAAGGCAAGCCCTGATTTCTGGTGGTTTTTTGTGTGGCTCTTTTTCCTTTTGTTCAGCCTTTTCATGATGTATATCTCGCCTTATGTCATTGAGCCGCTTTTCAATAAATTTACGCCTGTTGAAGATGAGGAGATGGAAGGCTCTATAAAGGATTTAATGAAAAAAGCCGGCATTAAAGTGAGCAGGGTATTCAAGATGGATGCATCAAAGAGGAGCAAACATACAAATGCATATTTTTCAGGCATTGGAAAAGTAAAAAGGATAGTGCTTTATGACACCTTGCTTCAGATTATGAATAAAAATGAGGTTCTTTCTGTCCTGGCGCATGAGGCCGGCCACTGGAAGAAAAAACATGTCCTGAAAATGCTTGTTGTCATAGAGAGCCTCTCATTCATAGGCATATACATATCTTTCCGTATAATAAAAACAGGAATACTCGGCAGGCTTTTTGATATTCAGGCCGATACTATTTTTGTTAATCTGATTTTGCTTGGCTTTATCGGAGGCATAGTTTCTTTTCCTCTTACCCCGCTGTTCAGTTATCTGTCAAGGCGGCATGAGAAAGAGGCTGACAAATTCGCTGCTGAAATGACAGAGAATCCCGAGGCAATGGCGACATCATTAATAAAACTCTCAAAAGACAATCTCTCAAACCTTTATCCCCATCCTTTTTATGCATCTTTTTACTATTCTCATCCGCCGGTGGTGCAGAGGATAAGGGAGATAATGGGAGAGGAGAAATATAAAAGGGGGTGATATAAATATAGCATCTGTAATAAACTATAAGCCAAGCGTTATTATTTTAAAAAACATGTAATGGAGGAATGAGATGAAAGGGAAAACTGTTAGATATCTGGTGTTTGTTTCATTTATTATTTTTTTCTTAACAGGTACTGCCTTTGCCCTTACGTTCAATGAATTGGAGAATAATCTTGATACTGATAAGAATACAAAGGTCAGCGTCAAGGAATACTGGAAAACAGTTAAGGGGCAGGAGGTGTCATGGACAGGGAGCGTTGTTGATGTAACGAGCGGAAAGAACAGATACAAGGTTTCTGTGAAATTAGGAAGTAGGAGCAGGCCAAATATTAGTCTTTTAACCTCTGATTCCGCGGCAGCAACACTCAAAAAGGGACAGTCAGTGAGGTTTAAGGGCTCTCTCCGTACCTATAGAAAGTGGGGAAGTCATTTTACTGTTGAATTGGATGATGTGACAATACAGAAATGAAGTCTTTGTTTTTGAAATTTTCAAATACGGGGGCAGGCTCAAAACCTGCCTCCCATTAAACTTCCCAACAGATTACAGGATAGTTTCTATAATGATAACTCTTGATGGCATCAGTAAATCCTTTGGCGGAACATTTGCTGTAAAGGACATCTCCCTTACTGTTGGTAATGGCGAGATATTCGGGCTTGTAGGGCCAAACGGCGCAGGAAAGACAACAACCATAAGGATGATGACAGGGCTGCTGAGGCCTGACAAAGGTAAGATTTTAATCGGCGCATACGATATTGTTGCAGAACCAATAAAGGCAAAGTCAATTCTCGGCTATGTGCCTGATAAATCCTTCCTTTATGAAAAACTTACTGCAAGGGAATTTCTGGCCTTCATATCATCAATATACAATGTTGAGAAATCAGAAGCGCTGGCAGGAATGGAAAGGCTTCTTGAGCTATTCGGGATTAAGGATATAGAGGATGAACTTGTCGAGAGCTTTTCGCAGGGGATGAGGCAGAGGCTTTTGTTTACTGCTGCATTGATTCATAATCCCTCAGTTCTTTTGATAGATGAACCGTTCATGGGGCTGGACCCTTTTGGAGTAAGGATGCTCAAGGGAGTTATACAGGACTTAAGCTCAAGCGGCATTACTATTTTTCTTGCAACGCACAGCCTTCATATCGCAGAGGAATTATGCAGCAGGGTAGGGTTCATAAATAAGGGTTCTCTGGTTGCAATTAAAAACAGTGAGGAGATAAAAAATATAGAAGGCGGGCTTGAGGGGTTGTTTTTGAGGATGGGAAGTTAGGAGAATATTTTAAGAGATCATGCTGACTTTACTTATAAAGCCAAAGATGCTGTCAATCAAAAATTCGATTAACACCGGGATTATGTTGCGGAGGCTGCCGTTTGTCGCAATCGGTGCCGGGTTCTGGATTTTATTCTACATCGGGACATATAAGGTGCTGAATTATGTAAGGGGCATTGAGTTTTTGGGAGAGATGCTTTCGGGGAAACTTTTCTCAATGACGTTTTTCAGCCTTCTCGGATTCCTGATATTGAGTAATATAATTACTGCCATATCTTCTTTCTATCTTTCAAGAGATATCCCGTTTCTTCTCTCAAAGCCCATTGCGATGCGTGATATTATCAGGCTTAAATCATTCGAAACAATCCTGAATTCATCATGGATGGTCATGTCTTTCATTCCGCCTGTCTTTATCGCATACGGAGTCAGCTATAATGCATCGCTGAATTATTACATAACTGTCTTTGCTGCCTTCATGATGTTTATACTTATAACAGCAGGTCTCGGCATTATCATGGCCCATATACTTACGAGACTATTCCCTGCCAAGAGGTCAAGAGACATCCTGCTTGGGCTTGGCATTATACTTTTTCTTGCGCTTTATTTTATCCTGAAATCTGTTGTGCCGCACGACATCAGTAAGCCCGAGGATTTTGTAGGCTCTATCATGAGATTTAAAACAGACTCATTTCTTCTGCCGAGTCACTGGATTACAGAAGCAATCTTGCCCCTGCTGAAAAATCAAAAATCAGATATCTTTTATCTATTATTGCTTTTCAGCAATAGTGCATTCTTTCTCCTTCTGTCGGCAATAACGGGCAATAAACTTTACAGGAGTAATATCGAGAGGATACAACCTTCAGGAAAAAGTGCAGGAAAATTTCTGAGGAGTTTTTATCCTGAACGCAATATGGCGTTAATCTACAAAGATACAAGGATATTTTTCAGGGATACAGGCCAGTGGTCGCAGATATTCATAATCGGCGCGCTTATTATGGTGTATATATATAATTTCAAGTCTATTCCGATGGATGCAATAGCAGGGTTGTCGCCATTTATCAGGGAGCTGATGGTGCTTATTAATATGGTTCTGGCAGGGATGGTGCTTTCTGCTGTGGCAGCGAGGTTTCTTTACACATCCGTAAGCCTTGAAGGCGAGGCGTTCTGGGTCATAAGGACTGCTCCGGTTGAGATGTCTGGATTTCTGCGGTCAAAGCTTTTATATGCCTGCATACCTCTGACGCTGCTTATGGTATCCCTTGTCTTTGTAACCAATCTGGCAATGAATGTCAGTGGAATCCTGATGTCCGCATCTGTGGCAACAACATTGATGCTTTGTATTTCAATAAGCGGGCTTGGGACAGGTTTTGGCGCAATATATCCGAAATTCAAATACGAAAACATTGCATCTGTCTCCATGAGCCTCGGAGGAATGGCGTTTATGCTGATTGCCTTCAGTGTTGTGATTGTTACATTATCGCTTGAGGCTTGGATTTTTTATCTCCATCGGATAAAGTTGATTAGCGGGTTTAACTGGCAGAGTACATTGTGTGTAGTTCTAATTTTTCTGATAAACACTGCTGCCTTTTATCTGCCCATGAGGATAGGGGAGAAAAAGCTTCAGGACAATGCAGGAGTTATTTAAGTTTCTCAAGCTCCCTTTTAAAATGCTCCATTGTCTTGTCATCATAAACGCAGAACTCGACAACTTCAATCGAGGTTTTCTGATTTTTGAGAAAATTTGCTGATTCATTTACGAGTATCTTTGCGCATCTGTCCTTGGGAAAACCGAATATGCCGGAGCTTATAGCAGGCATCGAAACACTTTTTAAACCTTTTTCTGATGCAAGCTTAAGCGTACTGTTTACCGCGCTTTTGAGTTTGTTGTCCTCATCTCCTTCGCCCATCCTCGGGCCAACAGTATGTATTACAAACTTTGAGGGAAGTTTTCCCGCAGATGTGATTACTGCTGTACCAACGGGTGTATAGCCAAGCTTATCGCTTTCATCCTGAATTGTCTGCCCGCCTTTTCTGACAATAGCTCCTGCAACACCGCCGCCGTGCTGGAGATGGGAATTTGCCGCGTTTACAATAGCATCCACATTTCTTTCAGTAATATCTCCCTGGACAAGGCGCAATGTTTTGTTTGCTATCGTATGTTCGGTTATCAGTTTCATTAAAAAATCCTCCTGTCTTGTCATTCCGCACTTGATGCGGAATCCAGAATTATTGTCTTCACTGGATTCCCGCTTTCGCGGGAATGACATTTACTCTTTATCACGTGTGATAAAGAGTATGGGCATATTATATAAAATTTTGTGGTATAATTTGACATGCTTAAGAAAATAATTTTATTTGTTATTTTCACGGCTTTTTTTGTATCTACTTCGGTTTTTTCGGAAACGCAGAAAACAGAAACAAAAAAAAATAACGTAATTGTTATTACTGTCAATGGTGTAATCAATCCTTCCTCTGCTGAATATATAGGCAAGAGCATTAAAAAGGCAAACGAACGCAAACCCGATGCCTTGATAATCGAGCTGGACACTCCGGGCGGCCTTGATACCTCTATGAGAAGCATAGTCAAGGATATAATCGGCAGCGAAGTCCCTGTGGTTGTTTATGTGTCGCCGAGCGGGGCGCGGGCAGCATCAGCGGGTGTGTTTATAATGCTTGCCTCGCATGTTGCTGCGATGTCTCCTGGAACAAATATCGGCGCAGCTCATCCTGTCGGTGTCGGCGAGAAGATGGATAAGACAATGGCTGAAAAGGCAACGAATGACGCCGCAGCTTATATAAGGTCACTTGCAGAAAGGACAGGCAGAAACGCAAAGTGGGCTGAAGATGCTGTAAGAAAGAGCATATCTGCAACAGAGACAGAGGCATTAAATCAAAAAGTCATTGACCTCGTGAGCAAAGACCTCAACACGCTTCTTTCAGGTATAGACGGCAGGAAGGTCAGAACTGTTATGGGAGAGAAGACCCTGAAGACCGCAAAGGCCAATGTTATCAGAGAAGAGATGAGTTTAAGGCATAAGATTCTTAACTTTATCACTGACCCGAATGTGGCTTATATGCTGATGCTCCTCGGGTTCTATGGATTGTTTTTTGAGCTCACAAATCCCGGCGCTATATTTCCGGGTGTAATGGGAGGGATATGCCTGATACTTGCGTTCTATGCATTCCAGACACTGCCTGTAAATTATGCCGGGCTTCTCCTCATAATTTTGGCTATCATACTTTTTATACTCGAAGTAAAGATTGTTTCACATGGCGTTCTGACCATCGGCGGTGTTATCTCTATGCTCATAGGCTCTTTGATGTTATTTGAATCACCCGGGCCTTTTATGAAATTATCTCTTTTCCTGGTACTTCCGGCAGTAATTCTAACAGCGCTGTTTTTTACAGTTATGCTTGGCCTTGCATACAAGGCGCATAAGAGGAAACCAGTTACAGGTTCAGAAGGGCTTATCGGATTGAAGGGAATTGCAAATGCAGATATAACAAAAGAAGGCGGTATGGTATTATTACACGGGGAGATTTGGTCTGCATATTCTGATGAAACCATATCCAAAGGTGAAAAGATAACAGTCGAGTCTGTAACAGGGTTGAAGGTAAAAGTCAAAAAACAATAAGATAGGTCTTATACGACTTATAAAAAAGGAGGTTTAAAATGGGAATACCGCCGGTAGTTATGGGTTTTTTGTTTGTAATATTCATGGTCGTCTATTTCCTTTCGAGCGCAATAAAGATATTAAGGGAATATGAGAGGGGTGTTGTATTCAGGCTTGGAAGAATTATACCTGTAAAAGGGCCGGGCCTTGTAATCATAATCCCGATAATAGATAAACTTGTAAGGGTGAGCCTCAGGACAGTAACCATGGATGTTCCTCCTCAGGATATAATAACAAGGGACAATATAACAGTTAAGGTCAATGCGGTTATCTATTTCAGGGTGATTGGCCCTATAAAGGCAATTACAGAGGTAGAGGATTTCTACTATGCAACTTCACAGATTGCCCAGACGAGTCTCAGAAGCATCCTCGGCCAGAGCCAGCTTGACGACCTCCTTGCCAAAAGGGATGAGTTGAACGCTGAACTTCAAAAGGTCATTGATTTTCAGACAGAACCCTGGGGCATAAAGGTCTCGACCGTTGAGGTGAAGAACGTTGATATACCTGTTGAGATGCAGCGCGCCATTGCGCGCCAGGCAGAGGCAGAGCGTGAAAGAAGGGCAAAGGTCATACACGCAGAGGGAGAATTCCAGGCATCCCAGAAGCTTGCAGATGCAGCAAAGATAATAGCAACAGAAAGCGGGGCGCTGCAGCTGAGATTTCTCCAGACCCTTACGGAGATTGCGACTGAGAAAAACTCAACAATAATATTCCCGGTGCCGATAGATCTGATTAAACCCTTTATTGACAAAATGGGAAAATAAAACAGGCTCGCGGCCTTTGAAGGTCTGAGACCCGTGGGGAGTTAACCAATAGTTCTGCTCAAAAATAGGATATGGCTCAGGCTTATTGCCCTGCTGCTGATTATTGCGGGTTCCTTTCTTATCATGTATAAGACAGGACTTGTTGCTTTTTTTCTGGATAAGGAAAAGATAACAGGTTTTCTTAATTCTCTTGGCCCGCTTTCTTTTGCAGGATTTATAATCATTCAGGCTATACAGGTTATTGCCGCTCCAATACCCGGGGAAGTAACCGGGTTTATCGGCGGATATCTGTATGGCATATCTCTGGGGATAACGCTTTCCACAATCGGCCTGACCATTGGCTCATATTTGGCTTTTACCCTTTCAAGATTTCTGGGAAGGCCGTTTGTTGAGAAGTTCATAAAAAAAGAGACAATGGAAAGATATGATTATCTCCTTCACCATAAGGGTGCATTCCTCATATTTCTCCTCTTTCTGATACCTGGGTTCCCGAAGGATTCCTTATGCTATATCATTGGCTTGGGGCATCTGACCACAAAGGAGTTCCTTGTTATCAGCACTGTCGGAAGATTTGGAGGCACTGTCCTGCTTACGCTCGGCGGTAATTATATACACCGTCACCAGTATTACAGTTTTTTTGTGCTGATAGGGGTTGCCATAATTGTTGTTTTTTTATCTATGGTCTATAAAGACAAGCTTGAGCATGTTTTCAAAAAGTTGCATCGCCAGCACAAAGGGGAAGACAGAAAATAATCCCGCATAATCTGTTCTGCCGTCAAAGTTTTTTAAAAAGCAGCCGATAATTCTTTAATAGCAGCCTATATCCTTATGCCTTTCTGAACCCTTATGTTTCTACGGGAGGCGGAAAGGGGGTGAGAATATGCCTCCTTAAAGCAGAAAAAATTATAAGACATCGCGGGTCCATGGCCGATAGAAAAATTTTTCTATCAAAATTCTTTTAACCCACAGCAAAAAAATAAATCAAGAGGAGTATAGCATGAAAAAACTATCAGATTATAAGGACAGTAACATTCAGGAAAATATATGGAAAATTGGCGAGAAAAGTGAAGAATATATCAGGCATCTTGACGAGGCAACAGGGTTGTTCAATAAAAAGCTTGAGGATATTGAAAAGAGATGTTCTGACCCTGATGAAAATGCGGATGGGCTTTTAGAGGCGATTGCAAAGGCCATGCTCGACATGAGCTATGCGTGCGAGGAATTTGAAGAAAAATTTGCTTATGACAAAACGCTAATAAAAAATGCCCAGGTCGAATTCCGTAAAAAAACAGACTATATTATTTCCAAAAGTTATTTCTTGAATCACGCAAGAATATGGCCGAGGGGATACCCAGGAGATTATAAAATAATCGAAGGTCTCTATAAAAATATAGAAATGTCCAGGGGAATAGGGCGTTATCTGGATAGATATTTTCTTTCCATTATAACGCTTGCGGTGGCTGTCAAGGGACGGAAGGATACATTGTCAAAACTTTTAGAAGCAGATCTCAGGGAACGAAAAGAACCTAAAATTCTCGATATTGCCTGCGGCCCCTGCCGCGAGATTTTTGAGTTGGCCCCGAATATTAAAAAAAGCGGCGCCAAGGTGACATGTCTTGATCAGGATTCTGAGGCGCTGAGTTTTTCAGCAAACCGCTTGTCATATTCGGGTCTTGCATCAGGTCAGGTGGAATTCCGTAAATATAATGCTGTCAGAATGATTAATCATGAGAGAAATCTCAAGGAATTCGGGCAGCAGGATGTAATTTATAGTGTCGGGCTTTTTGACTATCTCGATGATGATGTGCTCACAAGACTGCTTGGCACTCTTTATAGATTACTCTCGCCCGGAGGACGCCTGATAACTTCGTTTAAAGATTCCCGCCGCTACAGTACGTTCGACAATAAATGGCTCCTTGACTGGGATGCTTTTTTACAGCGTACAGAGGAGGATATGTGGAATTTATTTGAGAATGCAGGCATTCCACTCACCGCTCTGACTACAACCCGTGAGGCATCGGGGGTTATCGTTTTCTTTGCAGCTTCCAAGTAAACAGGAACAAGGCTGGACACCCGCAAAAAGGGTGTCCAGCCTGTAAAATCGGTTGACAAGTTTTTTTTTGAAGCTATAATTAAATATATGACGGAAAAAAGTAAATACATCGAGGAACAGATTTCTAAAATACTTCAGTTCTGGATCGGCATCGTATTATTGCTTGCCATCAGCCTTTTCCTTCTCCTTGGAATAATGGATTATTTTGTAACACCTGAGAATTTTGAAAAATTTGGCATTTACAGGGTGAGCATATCATCTGTTCTTGCCTTTCTCTACTATCTAAACAGGCTTAAAAAAAATAGAAACTATCAATATATCATAATCACTATTATGGTTATTTTATCGGCTGTGACTATAGAACTGATGATTTTGCAACTCGGCGGCCACAGGTCAAATTACTATGCAGGGCTTAACCTTCTCATTATTGCTGCCTTAGGCCTTATACCTTACAGCCTGCCTCTATCAATATCCGTAGCATCTGTGATCTATGCAATCTATATTATTCCTATCCTGATCTTTGATAAGATTACAGATATCCCTGTCTTTGTAAGCAATAATGCCTTTATGGTTTCCACGTTTATCATTGCTCTCACATGGAGAATCTTGACCCAAAAAACTATGCTCAACGAACTCAGCCTTCAATATGACATCGAACAAGAAAAGAAAAAGCTTAAACATTATTCTGACGAGCTTGAAAATCTGGTTTCTGAGCGGACAAAAGAGCTGAATAAATCAGAATTGATGTTGAGATCCCTTTTTGAGGATGCCAATGACGGCATAATGATCATGGACAGAAACGGGATAATACTTAATGTTAATCAGAAAGCCTGCGATATGCATGGTTTTGACAGGAAGGCGCTTATCGGGGTAAATATTGAACTCCTTGAGAGAGAAGAAAACAAACAATTATTCAGGGAGCGCATGGAACGCATATTAAACTACGAAGCGTTGATGTTTGAAACTCAACATTACAGAAAGGATGGAAGCAAAGTCTTCCTGGAAATCAGCTCAAAGGCTATAGAAGTGGAAGGACATGTCCTGATTCAGTCGTTTCACAGGGATATTACCGAAAAAAAGAAACTTCAGGAACATTTGTTCCAGTCGCAGAAAATGGAATCCGTTGGAACGCTTGCAGGCGGGATTGCCCATGACTTTAATAATGTGCTGACAGGCATTCTCGGGCAGGTTGAACTTATGCGTATGACTGACGGATTGGAAGAAAAGATAATAAAAAGGCTGAATATTATTGAAAGCGCAGCCCGGAGGGTAAGCGTTACAATTTCAAAGCTCCTGGGGTTTGCGCGCAGGAGAAACTATGAAATACTGCCTTTTGATATCAATGAAGTTATTAAGGATACGGTAAAATTGCTTGAGAAGGTTGTAGATAAGAAAATAAATATCAGGCTGGAACTCGGCGATAACATTCCATTGATTGAATGCGACGTCAACCAGATGGAACAGGTCATTATGAATCTGATTGTTAATGCGCGGGATGCTATGCCGGATGGAGGCGTTATTTTGATTAAGACCGGTTATGTGAATACTGAAAAACGCATGCCCGATATACCGCCTTATATTAAGCCCGGTGAATATATTTTATTAAGGGTATCCGATTCGGGCTGCGGAATGCCCGAAGATATAATTAATAAAGTATTCGAGCCTTTTTTCACTACGAAGGACTGTGGCAAAGGCACGGGACTGGGTCTTTTCATGGTTTATGAGATCATTAAAGATCACGGGGGGTACCTTAGCGTCAAGAGCAAGATAAACAAGGGAAGCGTATTTGATATCTACATGCCTGCTTCTGATAAAAAAGCTCCTGCGTTTGCAGGACGACCTCTTGCTTTTCGAAAAGAAAGCCATGAAACTATATTTGTTGTTGATGACGATGAGTATGCCCTGACCTTTATAAGAGAAGTTCTGGAAATGCACGGTTACAATGTTTTAGCTGTAAATAACCCTATCAGCGCGCTTGATGCCTTTCAAAGGATATCTGACGACGTGGCTCTTGTCATTATGGATATTGTTATGCCTCTGATGGATGGCAGGGAATTGGCGGAGTATATAAGATTGAAAAAACCGGCAGCCAGGATTCTGGCAATTTCAGGCTATAACAAATATGCTGCGGATAAAAACAGCCTGAGGGTAAACGGATTTTTGCAGAAACCTTTTGGCTCCGGGGACCTGCTTTTAAAAGTAAGACAAATCCTTGATCTAAAAGATATGGATATCGCCATAAATTAATAAGCCCGACACAGTTCTTTCATTTCGTCTCTATATGTCCCGTCTTCGTTATATATATACAGCGGTTTTTCTATCTTCATTTCTGGCTTGCCCTCCTTAACTGCCTCAACAAGAACCATCTTTGCCTCTGTATTGAGGTTTGAATGCACAAATTGCAGCCTCTTGGGTTCCATTTGTTTTTTTTTCAATGAATCAATAAGCTCCACAAGTCTTGACGGATGGTAGATTATACAGAACCTGCCTTTATCCCGGAGAAGATAGAAGGCAGCGCTTATTAAATCCTGGAGACTAAGCTTTATTTCATGCCTTGCAATTGCCTTTTCATCTGTAGGGCTTATAAGCCCTGTTTTCTGGCGCCTGAAAGGAGGATTGGACACAACAAGGTCATAGGAATTATTTTTTAGCTGTGAAGATTTGATTGTTCTTATGTCGTGGCTGACAATCTCAATCCTGTCTTCAAGATGGTTCATGACGCAGTTCTTTTCAGCAAGCCTTGCCAGGCTGCCCTGTATCTCTACAAGCGTTAAATGAGATTCCGGATATTTTCTGGCAAGCAGGATACCGATAATTCCGGAGCCCGCGCCCAGATCTGCAATCCTTCCTGTTCTCCGAAGATGCACAAATGAGTAGAGAAGCAGGGCATCTACAGAAAATCTGTACCCTTTTTTATTCTGGTAGAGTTTTACGTCGCGTATTGTATCGAGTGTCAGTTCCAATGTATTAAAATACTTTGCCCATTCTATTGAGGATAAAATCATGAACCTTTTCAAAAACATGGAACCATAATTTATCGGGTATTTCCTCAATCTCTGCCCCGATAATGAAATCAGCTGACGTGTCATCGGCAACGCAGTGTCGTACCCTCACCTTGAACTTCACCTCTTTGTTAAGTGAAGCAGGCACAGAGATCAGGCATCCTATAACCGAATTGTTTTCTATCGGGGATGGGCTTTTCAGCCTTATGCCATGGCGGCTGAAATCAAGCAGGGCAACCTGAATAAAATCATCATCTTTTTTTATCTTAAATATAATATACTGCCTGTAAATTTCAGGAACAGGATATCTCGTTTCTTTACGGCGCTCCTGCATGTTTATGTTATCCTCCTATCAGTCCAGTTAGCTGTTTTATGTCATCAATAATAAAATCAGCGTCTTTCAGTGATTCCCTGTTCCTGAAGCCATAGGTTACAGCCACTGTTATTATACCTGCGCTTTTACCTGCCTGTATATCAAAATTGCTGTCACCCACAATCAGTGCTTTCCCTGGCGCTATTTTTAGAAGTTCAAGGACTTTTCTGACAGGTACCGGAGAAGGTTTTTTCTCGTGAACACTATCGCTTCCCAGCACAATATCAAAAAATCTCAGAAGTCCGAGGTCCTTAAGGAGTTTTTTTGACAGCGCTTCCCTTTTATTTGATATTACTGCTTTTTTAAATCCCTTGAGTTTTTCGAGAGTTTCTATTATCCCCGGATACGGCTTTGTAAAATCAGTAAGATGCTCTGTGTAATAGGCAATAAACCTGTCAAGCACTTCATTTTTTATGCCGGTGTTATTTCCAACTATTTTCTCTACAAGCTTTGTAAGCCCTTCGCCAACCATCTTAACTGTATCTTTGATGGTGAGCGGTTTAAGCCCGTAAGGTTTTATTGCATAATTCAGGGCATTGGTTATGTCTGTGCTTGAGTCAACAAGTGTACCGTCAAGGTCAAAGATTATTAGTTCCGAGTTTTTAAAGTTCTCCATAAAGGATTTTCTGCTAACCTCTTGATTAATTATAGTAAATCTATTGAAATCTTGACAATATTTCAAATATATGTTACAACTTAACAGTTAGTTTTTATACTTTATGATAAAAGGAGGTGACAATTGTTGAAGAAAATAATAGCTTTAATTCTTTCATTAGTGCTTGTAGTAGCATTTGCGCTTACAGTATCAGGATGCAAAAAAGCTGAAGAACCGGCACCTGCACCAGCAGCAGCGCCAGCACCGGCTGAGGCACCAGCAGCACCAGCAGCACCGGCAACACCGGCACCGGCAGCGCCAGCAGGTAAGTAAATTGATTCATCATTATTCAGGGGTGGATTAATCCACCCCTGAAAATTGCTTTTTTAGGGAAAAACTGGTATAGTAATACTAATTTAAGAGTTCCAAAATATCCGATGTTTTTATATAAAGAGTGGGTTTACCCACTCTTTTGTTTTAATTGGTTATGAATAATGAATCAGCGGTTGAACAGTCAGTATTGAAACTGGTAAGACAGGTTGCTGATGACCAGGCAGTTGAAGTTTTTGGAGTAAATCTGTTTGGGAGAGGTAACAGGAAGTTGCTCAGGGTTACAATAGATAAAGAAGGCGGAGTAACGCTTGGTGACTGCGAAAGATTCAGCAGGAGGCTCGGGTCTCTGCTTGAAACTGAAGACGTTATTCAGGGTTCTTATAACCTTGAGGTTTCATCGCCTGGCCTGGACAGGCCGTTAACTGCACCGGCAGATTTTGAAAAGAACAGAGGGAGGCTTGTAAGGGTGACTATAAGGGAGAAGATGGATAATCGGAATTTTTTTATCGGCAGGATAAGCGAGGTGACCGGCAGTTATTTGAGGCTGTCTGCTGATAAGAAAGAATGGGAAATCCCTTTTGAAAATATAGTAAAGGCAAGACTGGAGATAGAAATAAGATGACAAAAGAACTATGTCATGTAATAGACCAGCTAAGCAGAGAAAAAGGCATAGAAAAAGAGATTCTTTTAAATGCACTTGAATCAGCTTTGCTTTCTGCTGCCCGTAAACGCTATGGTGACAGAACAAATGTCAACCTTACGATAGACTCAAAGACCTGTAACATTGCTGTTTATGAAACCAAAAAAATCGTTGACAAGGTTCTGGATAAGGACCTGGAAATCTCAAATGCAGATGTAAAAAAATCTTTTCCGGGCAGTATTGGCAAAGAAAGTGTTGATATCCCTCTTGATTTGCAGGACTTTGGGAGGATAGCTGCCCAGACAGCAAAACAGGTTATTTTTCAGAAGGTGCGGGAGGCTGAGCGTGACGTAATTTATAATGAATTCAAGGGGAAAGTTGGACAGATTTTGAGTGGAGTTGTTCTTAGAAAAGAAAAAAATAACTACTATATTAATATAGGCAAGACAGAGGCCATCCTTTCGCAAAGTGAAACATTGCCGGGAGAAAACCTCAGGAGGGGAGATACAGTCAGGGCATATATAGAAGATGTAAAATTGACCCCGAGGGGGCCTGTTATACTTGTTTCCAGGACTAATCCTCACTTTGTTGCCGGGTTGTTCAAGATGGAAGTGCCTGAGATAAATGAGGGGCTAGTTGTGATAAAAGATATAGTCCGTGAGCCAGGGGAGAGGACAAAGATTGCTGTCTATTCGACAAATACATCCATAGACCCGGTTGGAGCCTGCGTAGGCATGAAAGGCACACGGGTTCAGTCCATTGTGCGCGAACTCCATGGGGAAAGGATAGACATAATCCCATGGACTGATGATCCGAGAATGCTCATTGCACGGGCATTGAGTCCTGCAAGCGTTGAAAGGATAGGCATAAACGAAGACGGGAAAACGGCAATGGTGGTTGTTAATGACCAGCAGCTTTCATTGGCCATAGGTAAAAAGGGCCAGAATGTGAGGCTTGCCATGAAGCTTACGGGATGGGACATTGACATACTCAGCGACACGGAATATGGCAAGATTAAAATAGAAGAGGCGGATAAGGCCTTAGAAGAAATACTCAGCAAGGAAGCTCTAAAGAAAAATAAACCATCTATTGATGGGTAAAAACCTTTCAGAATTCCCGATACAGTACATCAAAGGCGTTGGCCCCCGAAGGGCAAAGCTTCTCAATAACCTTGGAATTAAAACTGCAGACGATGCTCTTTATTGCCTGCCCTACAGATACGAAGACAGGGAAAATATCAAAAAAATAAGCAATCTCAGTTACGGACAACTTGAGACTGTAACCGGGAAGGTTATTGCTGCTGAGGTAATAAAGCTGCCAAGGAGCAATCTCAAGCTGTTTGAACTTACAGTATCTGATGGAAGCGGCCTTGTCAAAGGTAAATGGTTTAACCAGCCATTTATGAAAAAGAACTTTGAAGCAGGGCAGGAAGTGATTCTTAGCGGAGTCGTTAAAAGGAATCCTTATTGGGGAATCGGATTCGAATTTGACAATCCTGAATATGAGCTTGTAACCGATGATAAGGATGCCTTTATACACACCTCAAGGATTGTTCCGGTATACCGGACAACCACAGGCCTGAGCGTCAGGCAGTTCAGGACCATAATGTTCAATCTAATCGATATCTGCATAAAAGAAGTGCCTGATATTATGCCGAAAGAAATACTTGAGAGGAATAACCTTCCAGAACTTAAGGAGAGCATTTTAAATTCCCATTTCCCGGAAGCCGGGACAGACATGGATACCCTGAACAGGGGCATTAGCATTTATCAGAAGAGGCTTTCTTTTGACGAGCTTTTTATGTTCGAACTGGGGCTTTCAGTGCTGAAGAAGGGCAAAGACATTGAAAAGGGAATAGAGTTTAACTCAGAGGGTGTTCTTGTCAACAGGCTTCTCAATAAACTTCCATTCAGGCTTACTGCAGCACAGCAGAGGGTGTTTGAAGAAATACTTCATGATATGAGGCAGCCTCATCCGATGAACCGGCTGCTGGAGGGTGACGTTGGCTGTGGCAAGACCGTCATCGCCATAATGGCAATGCTCACTGCTATTGAATGCGGTTATCAGTCAGCGCTGATGGCGCCTACCGAGATACTCGCTGAACAGCATTACATAAATATACATAAAATTATCGAAGACATGGGGCTTAATGTATGTCTTCTTACAGGGAGTATAAAAAAGAGGCCCCTCGAAGATATAGCATCAGGCAAAATTAATATAGTTATCGGCACTCATGCATTGATACAGGAAGGCGTTGAATTCAGGAATCTCGGGCTTGTGATAATAGATGAACAGCACAGGTTTGGCGTTATGCAGAGAGCGCTCCTGAGGAAAAAGGCATTAAATCCAGATGTCCTTGTTATGACGGCAACTCCTATACCGAGGACACTGTCCATGACCCTCTATGGGGACCTGAATTATTCTGTAATAGATGAACTTCCGCCCGGAAGGAGGCCTGTGATAACAAGGCTGTTTTCAGATAAGCAGAAAGATTATATCTATAAGGCAATTGCCAACGAGGCGCAGAAGGGAAGGCAGGTCTATGTTGTATACCCGGTGATAGAGGAGACCGTAAAATCAAACCTCAAATCCGCGATAATAGGCAAAGAAGCTCTCGAGAAAATGTTCCCTGATTTAAGGGTCAGCCTTATTCACGGCAAGATGAAACCCCTTGAAAAGGAAAGCGTTATGGCGGCATTCAAGAAAGGCGAGATTGATATACTTGCAAGCACAACAGTGATAGAGGTTGGCGTGGATGTGCCTAATGCTGCGATGATGCTCATAGTCCATGCAGAAAGGTTCGGGCTTGCCCAGCTCCATCAGCTTCGCGGAAGAGTAGGGAGGGGCGCAGAGCAGTCCTATTGCTTTTTGCTGGCATATGAACCGAGAGGCGAAGATGCAAGGCAGAGGCTTGATATAATGGTCAGGACCAATGACGGGTTCAGGATAGCAGAAGAGGACCTTATTATCAGGGGGCCGGGAGAATTTTTCGGAACAAGGCAGGCAGGAATGCCGGATCTTAAGATTGCGAATATAATAAGAGATGCAAGGCTTATTGAGGTTGCACGGAAAGAGGCTTTTGCATTGATAGATAATGATCCGGAACTGAATAGGTTTCCTGCATTAAAGAAAAGCGTTGAAGGTTTCTGGCGAGGGAAGATAGAGTTGTTTAAGACGGGATAGGTCGGCTACAGCGCCTTGTTCGGTCTTCATTTTGTCAGTCTTTCATCTGCTTTTTTGCCGACTTGATAAAGCGTCCGAATGCTCTGTCCTTTTTCCGTTTATCCACATATGACATCTCGTGGTAATCAGATTCCTTCTTAAGCTTCATATAGCTGGAATAACGTTCTTTACTCAACTCACCATTTGTAACTGCAGAAAGAACTGCGCAGTCAGGTTCCTGTGTGTGGCTGCAATTTGTATAGCGACATTTTTCGGAAAGTTCAATAATATATTCAAACCCCTGCTTAACTCCCTCGCTGACACCAAGAAGCCCTACCTCTCGCATTCCTGGCGTATCAATCAACATCGAGCCTTGGTTAAGAAAGATAAGCTGCCGGCGTGCCGTTGTGTGTGTGCCTTCTCCTGTTCCACTGACGGCATTTGTGTTGAAAGTATTTTGCCCAATTAAGCGGTTGATGATGGTTGTTTTACCAACTCCCGATGATCCAAGCAGACAATATGTCTTTCCCGGGATTAATACTTGTTGGAATTCGTCAAATCCGGACCCCGTTATGTTACTGAGAGCGAAGACTTTGGATATGGCGACAGTCTGTTTGATAGCCGCAAGTTTTTGTTCCAGTTCACTGTGAGAGATCAAGTCCGACTTGGTAAGAATAACAATCGGCTCGACATGGCCGTCAGCTGCCATTACCAAATAGCGTTCCAATCTTTTCATATTGAAGTCGAAATGACACGATTGAACAATAAAAGCGATATCGATATTGGCGGCAATCATCTGGAAATCCACGTTTTCACCGGCGCATTTGCGACGTAAAAACGATTTTCTTGGAAAAACTCCATGAATAATTGCTTCAGTATCATCGTTGTGATATTGCACAGTAACCCAATCGCCCACACATGGCAGGTCAACTGAGGATTCGATTCGGAATTGAAATTTCCCTGCAAGTTCAGCTGGAATCTCCCTGAGTTCATTTTTGATGAGATATGAACCACGATCAACCGCTGATACACGCGCGATACCGTGACCATCTTGATGTAAGGCATCAAAATGTGTTTCAAACCATTGATCAAAACCCAGATCTTTCAATTTCATCATATTTTTTCACCGAACGCCTGAACTAACAGGTGCAACGGCTGTATCGCCGCATCCTGTTGGAGTGAGTCGTTATGCAACTATTTCATTTAATCCTTCAATAACCTGATTCAATTCTTCTTCTGAGACCCTGCCTAATAACTTACCTATTCTTTCTGACGACAGTGTCCGAATTTGACTTATCTTAATCCATGACTGTTTTGGTAAATTGCCTGTTCGTAATTCCAGAGTCAATGGGAATCCAGCCCGTTGCGGCTGGCTTGTAATTGCGACAGCTATAACGGTTCCGGAACGCTCATTAAAAACATCATGGCTTAAAATTAACACCGGCCGTAAGCCCGCCTGTTCATGGCCTCGCACAGGATTTAAGTCAGCCCAGCGGACCTCGCCCCTCAGTATTCGGGCCATTCGCCGATTTCCTTATTTAATCCTTCTTCAGCTATTGCCTTTTCGAAGGCAGTATCAAGTTTTGTGCATTCCTTTGATAGCCGGCTGCGTTTTATCCTTTGCAATTTATCCCCTACTGCTTCCTGAACCGCCTGACTGCGGTTCTGAAAGACATGTTTGACGACAAGCCTGTCTATTTGCTCAATATATTCTTCATCTAAAGTGATGGCAATCTTTGCTTTTCCCATAGATTCCCCCCTTCCAAATAGTATTACATTATATCATACCTTATGAAAATGCTGCCATATATTGTCCGCTCTTTTTTAATTATTCCCTATATTAATATGTGCAGCGACTCTGCTCAGGCGCACGGGGAAATAAGGATAGAATGAAAATCAAAAAGGTTTAATCCCGTGTCGCTCTGGAGCAATTTGTTCGAGGTCATCTTTGAATTTCTTTCAGGCCTAAGTTTTTATTTTCTTTCATTAATTTGTTTTTAAATTCCGAATCAAGATTATCGATTTCCGTAAATATGATTCTTTCTTTACTATATCCACTTCCGACTGAGGACATTGTTTTGATTTTCATGTAGGCTTTCCCTTCATGTTGTCCAATATATTCCGACAATTGAAGAGTCTGTATGTAGTTGAGTTCATATTGTCTTTTGAATTCCTTGCCGCTGACTTTTTCTGGATCATTGCACCCGATTAATCCGAAAAGCGATATGACAACAACCGTAAGAACGGTTAATTTTGTATTAATTATCATTTTATTATTCCTCGAACATTATATTTTATGCCGCATGCGTCTTTTTGATAGATTTTAGGAAAAATTAAGAGGTTGAGTCAATAGAAATCTCTATTTCATGAACGCCTCTTATGTTATTATGAGATATTGCTTAGGCCTGATTTTTGAACGGATTAGCATTAAGTGAAAGGAGGTCGTATGTGGCGAAGGGTTAAGAATAATATGGATTCAGGAGTAGAAAAGATAAAGTGGTTTTCCACTGTGCTGGCCGAAAGAATGAAGATAGAATTTTCAGTGATTAAGCTTTTGCAGGAGCGGGAAAAAAAGGATAAGGACAGGGCAGAGAAGATGAGGCTTGTCGGAGAACGCGTGTTTGAGTTAAGAAATCATTCGGAAAAAAATATATTTAAGGACAAGGCGATAACTGAGGCCATAGTTGAGATTGAGAGGCTTGATGCCGAGCTTGAGGATATAAAGAAAAAGGCGTCAGAGATGAGCAATATAGAAGGGGAAGAAGGTAAATAGGGGAAGAAGGTAAATAGGGGAAGAAGGTAAATAGGGGAAGAAGGTAAATAGGGGAAGAAGGTAAATAGGGAAGGTAAATAGGGGAAGAAGGGGAAGCTTTAAAAGTGGAGAATGTAATTTTATACGGAATAGTTTTTCTTTTCGGCTCTGTTGTCGGCTCTTTCCTGAATGTCTGCATATACAGGATACCGAGGGGGGAGTCAATAATATTGCCGCCGTCACATTGTCCTTTATGCAACACGCCTATAAAAATATATGACAATATTCCAATTTTCAGTTATCTGATGCTTGGCGGGAAATGCAGGGCATGCAAGTCACATATATCTTGCAGGTATCCGCTGGTTGAAGCCATGAACGCTTTGTTTTATATGGCATTAATCTGGAGGTTTGGGTTTGGATGGCATACACTCATTTATTTTGTATTGGCCTCTGCGCTGATTGTCATAACATTTATTGACCTTGATTTTCAGATAATACCTGACAGCATAACACTGCCGGGTATTTTTATAGGGCTTGTTGCAGGTTCATTAATGCTTCCTGACCCGTTTTTGAGATGGTCTCTGCTCGGTTATAAGGCATCTATCATAGGGGCCTTGACAGGTTTTTGCCTTTTTTATATGGTTGCTGTTTTGAGCAGGGGCGGAATGGGGGGAGGAGATATAAAGATGATGGCAATGGTTGGGGCCTTAATGGGATGGAAATCTGTGCTGCTGACGACTTTTTTGGGCAGTCTTCTTGGTTCTGTCTGGGGAATATCTTTAATGGTATTTAAGGGCAAGGGAAGGAAGACCAGGATACCATTCGGGCCATACCTGTCTGCAGGCGCTGTTATCACCCTTTTTTACGGCCAGGAAATTCTTTACTGGTATCTTGGGCACAGATGAATCCCGGAGCAATATTTTTATTAGCGTCTGTATTTTTTATTTTAATTTTAATCTTTTCCTATCTTCTTAAATCATATTTACAATTCAGGAGCAAAAAGGAAAAGTCAGAGCATAAGGATACATCCGATGTCGGCTTTGTTGTAGACACCTTTCATGAACTTGTAGCAAAACTTAAGGAAAAGGAAAAAGAACTTGAAATATTAAAGAAGATAGCTGAGCAGAGGGCAGAGGATGTGGAGAGCTATAATAAAAACATCCTGCAGAGTGTTCCCAGCGGAGTAATAAGCTTTGACCGGGAATTGAAGATTGAGAGCATAAATTCACCCGCAGAAAAGATACTTGAACTCAGGGCAGAAAGCATAATTGGAAAGGACTATCTGGAAGTCCTGGGCAAGGCGATATCAAATATCCTTAAAGAAGGGAAATCTGTTGAGAGAGGGGAAATACAGTACCGGACATCGAGCGGCCGCTGGGTATGGCTGGGCCTTACATTTTCACCCCTTCGTGACAGCGAAGGAAGGGATATAGGCCATATCCTTGTCTTTACCGACCTCACAGAGCTTAAGGCGCTCGAATCCCAGGCAGAACTCAGGGAACGGCTCTCAAGCCTTGGTGAGATGTCTGCAGGCATTGCACATGAGATAAGGAATCCCCTGGGAGTGATTGCGGGTTATACGAAATTACTTTCCAGAAAGGTAGATGCTGCATTGCTGCCGACTGTTGAGGCCATATCAAAAGAGGTTGAGGTCATGGACAGGATTATCTCGGACTTCCTGTCTTTCGCAAGGCCGGTGGATTTAATGATTTCCAGGGTTAATCTTAATGATGTGATACAGAGCTGTATAGCAAGCATAGGCGGCAATATCAGCAGTATAGAGGTTTCCATGGATATTGATAAAACTCTCTTTATCTCAGGCGATGAAATACTCCTGAGGCAGGCATTCACGAACCTTATTCAGAATTCGGTTGAGGCGATGAGAGACGGAGGGAAACTGAGTTTCGGGTATAAAGATATGGGAGATTATATGGAGATAACAGTGTCAGATACAGGCCATGGGATGTCGGATGGCATTAAGGAAAAAATCTTTCTCCCTTTCTATACAACAAAAGAAAAAGGCACAGGACTTGGCCTTGCAATAGTCCATAAGATCATTGTATCCCATGGGGGCACAATTTTGGTTGACAGCACGGAGGCAGGGACAACATTCAGGTTAAGGCTGCCGGCAGGCAATTGAAATTATATGCATTTTATGTTTAGATAAATTACAGCACCAAAGAGGGCTGAAGGCATGGATGATGTAGAAGAAAAAGATTTAATTATCGCAAGTGACATCTTCAAGGCCATGACAAAGACCCTCAAGACATTTAAGGCATACCTGCCGAATAACCCCATATATCAAAAGTTTGCCGCAGAACTCCTCGAAAAATTTAATTCTTTTTTTGATATAAATGATACCCTTCCTCTTGCAGTGGAGCAATTTTCGCTGTTATTCAATGGGAAGGAAGTTTTCCATAATGAAGAAAGAACCGATAATATCGCGCTTATGCTCTTTGTGGATAACATAAGAGAGTTATGTTTTTATAAAGGGATAACACTGGATGAACTAATAAGTTTTGTTGAGGTTTTCAAGGCAGTGTCAGAAAAACAGAACCTTGAGGATGATATTGTAACGCTTTTATGGGAAAAGAATATTGAGCATATCAGCTATTCTGTTTCAGAAGGCTTTATTGAGGAGGGATTGCCGCTTGATAATGATCTTTTCATGGGAGAGGGCGGGGATGAGAGGACCCCTTTGGGGGCTACGTACATAGATATTGTCATGGCGCCTTCAGTGCTTGATTTTAAAGTAGACCCTGTCAGTGACAGTGAAATGGATGCCCTTCAGCTTGAGATGCAGAGGCTTGAAGGCGACAGCTTGCTCTCTGAGGCGGGTGAGTTATTTTTAGAACTCATGACGACTGAAAAAGACATAGAAGGATTCAGGGAGCTTGCAAGAAATATCGGAAAGGTAATAGATATTACGGTTGATAAAAATTCGATAGAGAAAGCTGCAGAAATTATCGGCAGGCTGAGGGCAATAAGCGAGACAGAAAGCACATCTGAACATAGAAAAATAATTGATAATGTCATTGACGGGGCCGGCAGTAAAGATAATATCAAAAAACTCTTTGCCGGAGATAAAAAGACCGGGACTGTTCAGGCATACCTGCTTCTCCTTAATAAAAATGCAATACGTCCGCTTTTAGATCTTTTAGGTGAGATTGATGATAGAAAGGGAAGAAGGGACCTCTGTAATATACTGTCAGCTATAGGGAAGCAGGCTATAGAGGAATTTGAAAGCGGAATATACGATGACAGGTGGTATCTTGTCAGAAACACCTTAATGATACTCGGCATTATAAAAGAACCTGCTGCAATAAAGTATATAGAAGGAGCGCTTCATCACCCTGAACTCAGGGTAAGAAAGGAAGCGGTAAAGGCACTGGAATCCATAGGCTCAGAAGAGGTAAAGGTTCCGCTCATGACTGCCTTAAAAGATAATGACGCGGTTGTAAGGACAAGCGCCTTAAAGGCATTAAGAAAATTTGGTGATAAGAAGTTGTTTGAGATAGTAAAAGAGAGGGTGTTGGGGAGTGATTTAAAGGAAAGGCCTTTCACTGAAAAGAAGGAACTCTTTGAGGCTTTGGCTGAAACAGGCAGGGAGATGGCATTTCCAATACTCTCCGAGTTTTTTAGGAAAAAAGGATTATTCAGGCGGGCAGAACCCGAAGAACTGAGGGCGTGCGCCGCTTATGGACTTGGGATTTTAGGCACTAAAGAATCCATCACGCTCTTGGAAAAAGGGTTGTATGCAAAAGAGGAATTTGTGAGAGATGTCTGCAAAAAGGCGCTTGTAAAGGCTGGTGTCAAATGAAAGATAAAAAAGATGATGATGCATTTAAGGAAAAGGTTGCCCGGTATGGAACGGCGATAGTAAACCACCTTTCGATACTTGTAAAGCTGACGGGTATACACGGCTCAATAAATGAGGCTATGGTAAATGCTGCATCCAGGCTTCTCTCAGATCTCGCCCCATTTCTGGATGAAAGAGGGGAGCTTAGCATTAAGATGGTTGAGGGCTCTTTTTTTGTTGAAGATGTAAGGGTAAAGACATCATTATCCGATGTTGGCAACGTTGAATTTCTTGCAGGTGAATTTCAAAAAAGGAAGATTGGCGTCCTTACATTCAGGGCGCCGCTTCAGAGCGATGACTTGATATACCTGGCTTATTCCGTTAAGGGTGGAGTTGAGGCCTCAGAGATACAGTCGTTACTCGAGAGCAAACTGACAAAGGGTATTTCTATCGGAGGGCCTCTTTTTTTCGAGAAAAAGGATTCTGTTGACATGAGCGACACAAGGGCTGTCGCAACAAAATTGTATACTATGGGACTTTATGCCGTTAAAGAAATTGACAGTTCTGCCAGGACAGGGAAACTGATAAACATAAGAAAGGTCAAGAGGGTTATACATGCAATAGTAGATAACATTCTCAAAGATGAGAATGTTATCTTAGGCTTCACAACACTTAAAAACTTTGAGAATTATCATTACAACCACATGATAAATACTGCTATCCTTTCAATAGCGCTTGGCAAGAGAATCAGGCTCCCCAAATATCAGCTGAGCAGTCTCGGGATAGCTGCGGTCTTTCACGATATAGGGAAGACTGAAATCCCCCTCTCAATTTTAAATAAACCCTCAGGATTCAATCCCAAGGAATTGGAGTTGGTAATGAGGCATCCGGTGGAAGGCGTAAAGGCATTGGTAAGGGCAAAAGACCTCAGCGATATATCAATTATCTCTATGCTCGTTTCTTTTGAGCATCATCTGAACTATGACAATACCGGCTATCCTGAACTCTCCGGGAAAAGAACACCTAATATTTTTAGCAGGATTATAGGCATAGCTGATTGTTATGATGCGCTCACATCGGGAAAGATATACGAACGGGTTGCTTATACTCCTGAAAGCGCCCTGAAGGCCATGTATGAGAAAAGCGGCAGATCATTTGACCCTGTGCTTACGAGAGTATTTATAAATATGCTTGCAGGGAACAGCCCCGGCTCACAATGACCATTAATTTTTCTTCTGCGCTTTTTCTATCCTGGCCCACGTATCACGCAATGTCACTGTCCTGTTGAAAACTAATCCTTTATCGGAAGAATCCGGGTCAACACAGAAATAACCCATCCTCTCGAACTGGAATCTGTCTCCTGATTTTGCATTTGCAAGGCATGGTTCAACAAAACACGATTTCAGTGATTCAAGTGATTTTGGGTTCATATCCGTCTTGAAATCATTGCTCTCCCCGCCTGGGACAGGTCTTGTGAAAAAGTGGTCATAAAGGCGTACTTCTGCCTCGATAGCGTGTGAAGCTGAAACCCAGTGAATAGTTGACCTGACCTTACGCCCGTCAGGGGAATCACCGCCGCGTGTTGCAGGGTCGTATGTGCATTGAAGTTCTGTAACTTCCCCGGTGTTTTTGTCTTTAACCACACCGGTACAGGTTATGTAATAAGCGTAGCGCAGCCTTACTTCTTTTCCGGGTGAGAGGCGGAAGAATCCTTTTGGCGGGTCCTCGCGGAAATCATCTTTTTCTATGTAGAGCACCCGCGAGAAAGGAACTTTTCTTGTGCCCATGCCAGGATCTTCGGGGTTATTTACAGCATCCAGTTCTTCGGCCTGATTTTCAGGATAATTGACGATTACAACCTTTAACGGCCGGAGAACAGCCATGACACGTTGGGTATGCTTGTTCAAATCTTCTCTGATACAGAACTCAAGCAGGGCCATATCAACGGTGCTGTCTCTTTTTGCAACCCCAATGCGCTCACAGAAATTTCTTATTGACTCAGGGGTATACCCGCGTCTTCGCAGGCCTGATATGGTAGGCATTCTGGGGTCATCCCATCCGCTGACATGTTTTTCCTGAACGAGCTGAATAAGTTTTCGCTTGCTCAAAACTGTATGGCTGAGATTAAGTCGTGCAAACTCTATTTGCTGCGGGTGATAAACATTCAACTGTTCAAGGAACCAGTCATACAAGGGCCGGTGGTCCTCAAATTCGAGAGTGCAGATTGAATGGGTAATTTTTTCTATTGAATCAGAAAAACAATGTGCAAAGTCATACATAGGATAAATGCGCCATTTATCTCCTGTCCGGTGATGGTCTGCGCGCATGATTCTGTATATGACAGGGTCTCTCATATTTATATTCCCTGACTTCATATCTATCTTTGCGCGAAGGGTGCGCGAGCCGTCAGGTAATTCACCTTTACGCATTTTTTCAAAGAGTTCGATATTTTCTTCAACAGAGCGGCTGCGATATGGGCTTTCCCTGCCGGGTTCTGTAAGCGTTCCTCTGTATTCCCTTATTTCATCAGCGCTTAAGTCGCATACATATGCCTTTTCTTTTTTAATCAAATCTACGGCATATCCGTATAATTTTTCAAAGTAGTCTGATGCATAATATTCCCTATTGTCCCAGCCAAATCCAAGCCATTTAACGTCCTCTTTTATTGATTTAACATATTCGACTTCTTCTTTTGCAGGGTTTGTGTCATCGAATCTGAGGTTGCAGAGGCCCTTGAATTCTTCTGCTATTCCAAAATTAAGGCATATGGATTTTGCATGGCCGATATGAAGATAGCCGTTAGGCTCAGGGGGAAAGCGTGTATGAACACGGCTGTCAAATTTTCTGTTTTTCAGGTCTTCCCTGATTAGCTCTCTTATAAAATCAGATGGATACGGAGTCTCTGGTGTGCTCATATCGCCTTAATCGCCTTCTCTAATCTTTTAATCGTCTTTTCCTTCCCCAATACTTCAAGCACTTCAAATATTCCTGGACTTTCTGTGCCGCCGGTTATTGCAACGCGCACAGGCTGGGCGAGGGCGCCGAGTTTTATGCCGTGTTTTTCGACTATTGCCTTAAAGATATTCTCAAGCCCCTGCGCAGAAAAATCACTTGGCGATTCTATGCTCTCCTTCAGTTCCTTAAGATAAGGCAGGCTTTTCTCATTCAGGAATTTTGCTTTAGCCTTTTCATTGTATTCAATATCTTCAGCAATATAGTAGCGAAGGGAACTTGCAAGCTCAACCAGAGTCTTGGCGCGCTCCTGAAGTGTCTTAATTGCTTTGGAAAGCCACTGTTTGTCTATTTCCTGTCCTTTCTGAATGATGCCTGCATTTTCAAGGAATGGAATCACAAGCTCTCTAAGCTCTTCAGGATTTGATTTGATGATATACTGGCTGTTAAGCCAGAGGAGTTTCTCAGGGTTAAATACAGCAGATGATTTCCCGACATTCTCGAATGAAAAATGCTCGATAAGCTCTTCCCTTGTGAATACCTCCTGGTCGCCGTAAGACCATCCAAGCCTTACAAGGTAATTTACCAATGCATCGGGAAGATATCCCATCTCCCTGTATGCCATGACTGATGTTGCGCCGTGCCTTTTTGAAAGCCTTGTCTTGTCAGCTCCGAGTATCATCGGAAGATGCGCGAACAATGGTATTTCATATCCCAGCGCCTTATAAATATGCAGCTGCTTAGGAGTATTATTCAGATGGTCGTCACCGCGAATGACATGTGTTATCTTCATGTCAACGTCATCAACGACAACAGTGAAATTATAAGTAGGTGTTCCGTCAGAGCGCATGATTATGAGGTCATCGAGCTGATCATTTTCGAAAACTACTTTTCCCCTCATCATATCAACAACAACAACCTGGCCTTCCTGCGGCATCTTAAAACGTACTGCCGGTGTAATACCCGATACAGGGGTTGTTAGATTTCTGCATCTTCCGTCATATTTCTGGGGTTTGCCCTGAGCCATTGCCTCTTTTCTTCTCTGTTCAAGTTCATCTGGAGAACAGTAGCAATGATATGCTTTTCCTTCTTTAACAAGCTTTTCAACATAGCTTTTGTAGACATCGAATCTGTCTGTCTGCCTGAAAGGGCCCTCATCCCATTCAAGTCTGAGCCATTTCATCCCTTCTATGATTGCTTCTATATATTCATCTGTCGAACGCGTCCTGTCAGTGTCCTCAATTCTCAGGATGAATTTGCCATTATTGTTTCTTGCAAAAAGATAATTAAAAAGAGCAGTTCTTGCCCCTCCTATATGAAGATGCCCTGTCGGACTTGGTGCAAAACGAACCCGTATCATTAAAAAATAACCTCCGAAATTTAGTCTAGGATATAGAATATAACAGATTTCAATCGGAAAATGCAGTCTAATCGGGAGTAAGAGATAAAAGCTTGCAAGGAGGTTGTGGCTGGATTGAAGCAAGATTCACGGGTCTGTCAGTATAGGGGCTGAAGACTCCACTGTGTGGAGCGGATAGCCACGCTGAGAACTTAAAAGAATCCAACTATACAGAACTAACAACTGAACTTTTACAGGGTAGTTTAAGATTGCTGAGAGGCAGACACGACCTTCTTGATTTATGTGCAAATTCGGTCTTTCAGACATGCTTCTTTTGCTAAGGCTGGTTTCCCAAAAAATTCGTAAGGTTCGCTTTGAGAATATTTTTCGCAATTAAATAGCTGGCATATAAATTTAATAAACTGGAGCGTCTTGAGCGGCATCAGAGAACTTTAATTATCTTGCAGGTTTTATCTCAAGCGACACTATTTTTTTCGTGCCAGAAGTGATATTGAACCTCTCATCTCCCCTGTAACCCGCAATCCATACTATATCTTCTCCTGACAGAATTATCGGCACTTTATCCCGTTCATCCCTCGGGACCTTTTCATCAACAAAAAAATCCTGGAGCTTTTTCTTTTTCCCGAAACCAGCAGGATAAAAAAAATCCCCATCCTTTCTTGCCCTGATGGTAAGTGGTGCTTTTACTTTATCAGCATCAAATATAGCAACACTTTTTTCTTGCGCTTTGCGCTCTGCGCTCTGCTCCTCAATAGAACCCTTAATCAAAACACCTGCCTCTCTCAAAACAACTTCTCCCGGCACTTCGAGGCTGTAAGTTCCAAGTTTCACAGGGAGCTCTGATGTGAGGATTAAAGTTGAATAACCCCTGATTACCCTTATGCCTTTAGGAAGATAAAGCCTGTCTCCGGAATCCCCGTTCTTAATAAGCCCGATGATATCTTCTATATGAATAAAACTAATTCCTCTCAAGCCCTTAACTGCATCTATCGCCCTTCTCAAAACCCTTCTTAAAATCACTTTGTCCATATTTTCAAGCGGAACAAGGAAGAGTTCTATTGTCTTCTCTGTTTTTTTGGGAATGAGTTTCATCAATGTTTTAGTGACGATAAGCTCAAGATAGTTATCCTCTTCCCTTATAATCTCGCTCATCCTGCCGATTGTGCCGATAAGGTCAGGGTTTTTTTTCGTGAATTCAGGCATGACAGAGAGCCTCAGCCAGTTCCTGAAATAATCTTTTTTGATATTTGAGGAGTCAACCATAAACTGCGGTTCGGCGTTTAGCGGTCGGCATTCAGCGTTTTGAAGCAGGAATTTTTCTATCTCATTTCTTTCAGTTTCAATCAGCGGTCTGATAATTTTCCCCCGTACAGGCGGGATGCCTGAAAGGCCTTTCTGCCCTGAGCCTCTGAGAATTCTCATAAAAAATGTCTCTGTCTGGTCATCGGCATTATGTGCAAGCGCAATTTTATTAGCGCCTGTTTCTAAAGCAGCATCTTCAAATGACTCGTATCTCAGTTCTCTTGCCGCCTCCTGTTTGTTTAATCCGAGCTCTTTTGCATAGGATATTACATTAATGGATTTTGTGATGAATGGAATGTTGAGGTTCTCGCAAAGTTTTTTGCAAAACTTAATCTCATCAGGGATTTCCTCAGACCTCAGTCCATGGTCAATGTATATCGCATGAAGGTCAAGTTTATATTCGTCTTTTAACTGATTCAGGAGCAGAAGCAGGCATACCGAATCAGGCCCTCCGGAAAGACCGGCCAATACCCTGTCTTTCTCGCGGAGCATTGAGTGCTTTTTGATTGTTGCCTTTACCCTGCCAATCAGATTCATAAGTACTTTAACTCTAAGGATTAATAACTGAAGATGTCAATTCCTTATTATTTCTCTGGCACTGCCGTCCCTCATCTCAATGATAAGGGTTACGTAATCTTTATCGTAGACCAATGGGTCATGGGTTGCGATGATAATTGTTTTGCCCTGTTGCTGAAGGTTTCTCATTATGGACAAAAATTCCTCTGAAAGGTGCGTGTCCAGATGTGCTGTGGGTTCGTCTGCTAAAATAATATCAGGGTTATTAATCAGGGCCCTTGCAATTGCTGCCCTCTGCTGTTCCCCGCCCGAAAGCTTCTGAACCGGAAAGTCTATCCTCTCGCTCATGCCGAGATTTTCAAGTATCCTTGCTGCACCTTGCCTGAGTTCTGAAGGTTTTATATCAGTGGGGAGCACCGGAAGCATTACATTATCGCACACAGAGATGCCTTTAATCAGATGAAACTGCTGGAATATAAAACCAAAGGTATTTCTTCGGACCTCTGTCATAAATCTTTCAGGAAGACGCGAGACATCCCTGCCTTCAACTATTACCCTTCCTGATGTCGGCCTGCTCATGCATCCTATGAGAGACAGGAGCGTTGTTTTGCCTGAGCCGCTTGGGCCTTTGAATACAGCGAAGTCTCCTTCCTTAACCTCTATGGAGACATCATTAACTGCGAGAACCTCGTCAGGATTGCCTCTATTAAAATATTTGGTTGCGTTTTCTGTTTTTATCATTTTTATCCCCTCATAACAATATCAGGGTCGGTGATAGATGCCTTCCATGAAGGTATGATTGTTGAGGCGATATAAGGGACTATAGTAAGTGACATCAGTATTGCAATCTGATAGAAATCTATGAATGGAGCAAGCCTGAATTCAGGATAGATAACAGACCAGCCCTTCAGGGCCGGGGCCAGTAAGGAGGCGCCCATAAAAAAGATATGTATATAAGCAAGGATAATTCCGCACATGAAAGAAGTCAGCGAGATTACAAGGCCTTCCCAGAACTTCATTTCAAGCACATCAGATGTTTCCCATCCTATTGCCTTAAGAATGCCTATTTCCTGTTTTTCTTCAGCGCTGAGTCCTGTTGCCTTGTCCCATGCCAGTATGATAAAGGCAATCAGGGCTCCCATAAACAGCGCTATTATCAGCCCGCTTCTCCATCCGAAAACAGCATCATAAGTCCTGATTATCTCATCCCTGAGGATAGGGCGGGAATCAGGAAACTGCTCTTTTATTTTTCTGGCAACAGTCGGTATTTCCGCTTCATTGTTGACATGCACTGCAAGGTCTGTTGCAGTATTTTCCGGCATGCCGACCAGAGTTTTGAAATCATCCTCGCTTATTACAATCAGGTCGGCTGTCATTATCTCTGAGGCCGACTCAAAGACCCCGACAATATTAAAATTCATCCACTTATTGTCCGCAGACTGTAGGTATAATGTGCTTCCTAAATCTTTTTTAATAACTCTTGCCTCAGCAATGCCCCTGCCGATTGCGGCAACACCTTTCTCACGAGGCGAAGGCATCCGGCCGCTGACAACTTTATTGTTTTCCAGTCCTGAGGCGCCAATGCCGAGTATCGTATAATTTGCCTTTACACCGGAATCATAATAATATCCCCAATATCTTGGTTCAGCACCTGAGACACCTGATATCTCCATAATGTCATTCGCGAGCCCTGTAGGAATAAGTTCATGTCTTCCGGCCCGCATTTTCTGTACAACAATCTCAGGTGAATCCTTGAGGAGCAGGTGCGCCTCCTGTCTGAGTGAATAGGAAAGGAATATGATGGAGCTGACTGTGAATATCACAAGGGTAAAGACCATGATAATCCCTATGTTCTTAAACTTGCGCCTTAAAAGTGACTGGAGTGTATAATCCAGAATATTTATGTGTTTCTCAAGGGCCATCTGTTCTTATCTCTATTAACTTTCCCATGGAATTCATGCCGGGGGGAGGAATGACCGAGCCTGTCGGGAAATGTTCGATGGAACACGGATAGTCCTGAAAGGCCGAGAACAGGTCTGCCTGGGCCGGGTTTCTTGTATAGCGGGCGTCTGTGGCTAAAACCATGTCTGTTAAGTGGAGTGTTTTCACTATCTCCTTAATATCTTTTCTGAGGATATGATGTTCGGAAAGGCTGATATGTGACTGAATATACAGCAGCGCCATAATTACAAGATTAATTGCAGTAAACACGAAAAATGTTGTGGACCTGCGCAACTACTTGAGCTCCTCTTTGGTAATCTCGTCAAACCTGAGAATTTTTTTACCGTTATGGTCTTTCATGAATTCTTTTGCATTCTTTTCGTTTCCAACAGGTATGAGTTCATCTCCCATCGGGCCGTTTACATCGCTTCCCTTGATGAAAAACATTTTTGCCGCCGGCATAAACTTTGTCGAATAATATTCTGTGACATAGACAGCAAGGATATCAGAGGTCTTTTTAGACGGGTTGTATGTGCTGAGGCTGTGATAATATGTGAACATATCTTTTGGGCCATCGAAAAAGGCATAAGAGCCGTCTTTGAATATTATCTCTGAAACCCATTTGGGATATTTTGCCACAAACATTCCGCATACCCCGCATTTATCCTTTGGAGAGGGTTTGATAGGTTTTTCTTCTCCTGCAAACGCAAGGGTTGCAACAAAAAAAATTATCAGCAAACCGATTCCAATGTGTTTTATAACGCCTCCGTAATATATTTTTTTCATGGCCTCTCCTTTAAAGAAATTAATTGCTGATATTCATGCCGTACATATCATTTAACAATAATCTTTATAAAAATGCAAAGTCAACAGCCGGGAAGGTACAGTGAGCGCTAAACCAGCAATCTGCTTCCGTGAGCTTCATTTGCCTGTATAAAAACCTGCAAGAAGGATGTCATGTTTTGGCTATAAGTTTTATTAACTGTCTTATAAATAATAAAAAATTGTTTGGGGTTGAGGAAAGGTCATTGTATAGGTATAATAAATCCAAAATTTTAACTTTAAAGGAGGTTTCGTATGTTTCTAAGGATTTTTGCCGTATGTGTTTTTGTCCTGTCGCTGGTTTCTATGTCGTGGGCAGCAGGGGCACATGATGGCCTCTTGTGCACAGGCTGTCATGGTATCCACACTGCAAAGGGAGATATAATCTTTGCAGTTGAGCCGAACAAAAAGGCTATCAATCCAAAAACAAAACAGCCGAATACCGGAACAACAGCCCTTTGCCTGGGTTGTCATGAGACACCGGATAAAGGCGGTATGGGGATAATGGCTGTATCAGGGCACATGAGCCATCCTTTCGGTGTAACTCCGAACGCAAAGGTTGCAACGGTTCCCGCGGCTTTTTTAAGGGAAGGAAAATTAGAATGTGTGGGTTGCCACGACCCTCATCCTTCCAATCCATTTTATAAATATCTCAGGGTTGATACTTCAAAGGGCGCGAAGATGACTGATTTTTGCGCAATGTGCCATTCATCAAAGGCAGACCCAAATGTGGTAAAAAACCTGAAGATGTTCAACAGCATGGATGAGAGAAGCTATGTGCCTGCGGCAGTTACTCCGGCAGCTCCCGCATCGGCGCCGGCGGCACCCAGAAGGAAATAATGAAGTTTGATGTATATGCCTCTACCCTGTGTTTTATTAAGAAGCGCAGGGTAGAGTTTTTCCTGTGAAGCTGTTAAAGGATTTTCTTGTTTATGCCTCTGTGGAAAAAGGACTCTCTAAAAATACAGTTGAGTCTTATTCGCGTGACCTTGCATTGTTTCAAAAATTCATGGTTTCAAAAAATAAGAGGCTCAATTTATTTTCCAAGGCAGATATATTGGATTTTCTTAATAAAGTTAAGGATGACGGATACTCTGTGCCAAGTATCTGCAGGTTCATATCTTCAATCCGCGGGTTTTGCAGATATATGATGATAGAAAAGATTATCAGGGAGGACCCTTCAGAAAATCTTCAGTCACCCAAAAAGTGGGACCGGCTCCCCAAGGCATTAAGCTTCGGGGATGTTATGGCTCTCCTTGATTCCAGAACTGACAGCCCCGCGTTTCTCAGGGATTCTGCAATGCTGGAGCTCCTTTATTCTTCAGGCCTGCGGGTGAGTGAACTTGTTTCGTTGAAGGTCGGCAATATAAACTTTGAGGCAGGTTTTCTGAGGGTTATGGGGAAGGGGTCAAAGGAAAGAGTTGTGCCGATAAATGCAAGGGCACTGAATAAAATAAAAGAATATATCAGAGAACTCAGGCCTGCGATCCTGAAAAAAAGGCGTTCAGATTATCTCTTTGTTACAAACAGGGGCAGCGCAATGACCAGGCAGCGTTTCTGGCAGACGATTAAGAAATTGGGCAATCAGGCAGGCATAAAGCTCTCGCCGCATACCTTGCGGCACTGTTTTGCGACACATCTGCTGGAAGGCGGCGCTGACCTCAGGTCTGTTCAGAAGATGCTGGGCCATTCGGATATATCAACAACTCAGATATATACAAAGGTATCAACTGACAGGATTAAGAAAGTATATCGTGAGCATCACCCCAGGGCTTAACTGTTTTTAATTATTTTGTTATAATTTGAGTTACAGTAAAGGAGAAGGACTCATGGCTTTAATTCTGGTCATAGACGATTCATTGTATATGCGGGGGAAAATATGCAGCATCCTGAGGCTGGACGGGCATATAATACTTGAGGCAGACAATGGGCTTAAAGGCCTTCAGATGGCCTCTGCAAATTCACCTGACTGTGTTCTGCTTGATATCATAATGCCGGGGATGGACGGCCTGAAAATAATCAAGTCCCTGAAAGATCAGCACCTGAATATCCCTATGATTGTTGTAACGGCAGATATTCAGGAAAGCACACGCAAACAATGTATGGAGTTGGGAGCTGCTGCGGTTATAAATAAACCTCCGAAGGAAGAAGAGCTGCTCAGTATAATTAATAAAGTTCTTGCTCTTAAAAAAGGGGCTGACCGATGAACCTTACAACCGAACAGATAGATGCACTTAAAGAGCTAATCAATATCGGTGTTGGAAGAGCGGCAAGTGTGTTGAGCGAGATGGTTCGCCATCATATCAGCCTGCAGGTTCCTTTCATAAAGATACTATTGCCGGCAGAATTGAAGGCCGAAATGGAGGAACTTGGAAGGTATAGGGTTGCCGCTGTAAAGCTCGGGTTTAAAGGTCTCTTTTCAGGCTCTGCAGCGCTGGTTTTTCCTCCTGACAGCGCCTCGAAACTTGTTGCGGTCCTGACTGGCGAGGAGTCAGGAACCAATGACCTCGATTCAGTCAGGGTAGGGACGCTAAGCGAAGTTGGCAATATTGTCATTAATGGCGTTATGGGCTCGATTTCCAATGTGCTTAAACAGAACATTAATTATTCGCTTCCTAACTATATGGAAGATAACGTGGATAATCTGTTGACTTTAGACAAACACGATCCTAATGCAACAGTCCTGCTGGCACGCACGCGGTTTACGATTGAACAACTTTGTGTTGAAGGAGATATAATCCTGATTTTTGAGGTTGGTTCATTTGACTCCCTGCTTGCCGCCATAAACAGGGATTACGGAGGGCAGTCTTGAACGAGATAGAAATTGCTGAGAAAGAATTCGGCATTCTCGATCATGCCCCTCTGGGGTTGTTTGTTTTACGGCAGGATTTTGTTGTTCTTTTCTGGAACAGTTGTCTCGAGGACTGGACCGGCATTAGCAGAAGAGATATTATAGGGACGAACATCAGCGCCCATTTTCCCCATCTGAATAGCCCTGAATATCATAAGCGCATCCAGAATATTTTTGAAGGCGGGCCGCCAACGATTTTTTCCTCTCAGCTTCACAAATATATTATCCCTTCGCGCTTATGGGATGGGCAGGTGCGTATACAGCATACAACAGTGACCTCTATCAGCGCAGCGGATGGGACAGGGTTTTATGCCCTTTTTGCCATTCAGGATGTCACTGACTTAACACACCGCATTCAGGGATACAGAATTATGCGGGATCAGGCACTGGAAGAAGTAAAAGAACGCAAAAAGGCAGAAGATGAATTAAGAAGGGCGCATGAAGGGTTGGAGCTAAGAGTTAAAGAACGTACTGCTGACCTGGTTTTGTTAAACGAAAGGCTTCAGGGCGAGATTAAAGTGCGTAAAAAAGTCGAGGAAGAACTGAAAAAACTTGTTTCAACTCTGAATACCCTTGTATACCATATTCCCGAAGGTGTTGCATTGCTTGATGCGGAACATCGCATAGTGCTTTTGAACAGTATCGGAGAGAAATATCTCGAAGCAATTACAGGCGCAAACATCGGAGATGTTTTGACTGATATATCAGGCCATCCCCTGGAAGAGTTTCTTGTGTCTGCATCGCATAAGGTCTGGCATGAGCTGAAAATTGGCAGCCCTTCCAATTTTGTATTTGAAATAGCAGGAAGGACTATAGTCCAGAATAGTGTTATAGGCGGGATGGTGCTTGTCCTGAAGGATGTTACAGAGGAAAGGATGCTCGATGACCGTGTAAACTCGCAGGAGAGGCTGGCTGCCGTAGGACAGCTTGCTGCGGGCATTGCCCATGACTTTAACAACATCCTCACAGGCATTATAGGGTTTGCGGATATTCTTAGAACTGATTATTCATTGCCCTACGAGGAAAAGGAAATGGTAGAGGCTATCCTGCAGAATGGCGAGAGGGCTGCACAGCTGGTACGCCAGATACTTGATTTCAGCAGTAAATCCCTAAGTGAGGTTCAGTCCATTAATTTGATGCCCTTTCTCAAAGAATTGTCGAAGTTTATCGGAAGGACTATTCCTGAAAATATTGAAATCTTCATTGATTGCAAGCCCGGAGAATATATTATTGAGGGAGACGCTGCAAAGATACAGCAGGTCTTTACGAACCTGGCGCTTAATGCGCGTGACGCAATGCCTGATGGCGGTAAATTGAGGTTTGCGCTGTCACGAATCAGTATAAAACCTGAAGATATGCTGCCTGTAAATGATATGCCTTATGGTGACTGGATAGCTATAAATGTTACAGATACAGGGACAGGCATTCATCCTGATACTTTGCCGCACATATTCGAGCCGTTTTTTACTACAAAAGGAGTCGGCAAAGGGACAGGCCTTGGCCTTTCGCAGGTATATGGCATAGTAAAACAGCACGAGGGGCATATTAATGTGAAGACCGAGGTTGGCAAAAGTACTGCCTTCAATATATATCTGCCTGCAAGCAGGTCAAAGGCCGGGACAAATTTTACAAAAGAAGAGATTATAATGCCGAAAGGGCGGAAAGAAGCCATATTAGTCGTGGAAGACAATGAATCAGTGCGGAATCTTATACATAAAAAACTCAGCAAATTGGATTATAGAGTCCTGACAGCAATAAACGGAAAGGACGCACTGTCAATATTTAAGGACAACCAGAATGATATAAAACTGGTCATTACTGATTTGGTAATGCCTGAGATGGGCGGCATAGAGCTGAGCAAGATAGTCAAGGCTAAAAATCCTTCTGTGAAGATTATAGCTCTGAGCGGCTATTCTGTGAATTTCAAGGAAGAAGATTTACGGAAGTCAGGCATTGAGGAATGCATGCAAAAGCCATTTCAAAGCCAGAAGTTTATTGAGGTTGTATCCAGGGTTTTAGAAAGAGAACCTGGTTGATTCTGAAAGTATAGCTGTATCTGCGGGTTTAAAGGGCTGCATTTTTGCCAGGAGTTTTAATGCTTTATTAAAATTTTTTTTTATGCTACATTTTTCTTACAAGCTTTTATTGTTTATCTGAAATAAATTTGATTGCGGAGGTAAGTAATGCCTGACAAATTAGGTATCAACGAGCTTTATAAATGCTGCGATATGAATGTTTTTAAATTCAATACAACAGATGACCTGCCGCCTTTTGAAGGGACTATAGGGCAGGACAGGGCGCTGAAAGCCCTTGATTTCGGGATAAGCCTTGAAAATTCCGGGTTTAACATTTTTATACTTGGAGAAAACGGCACAGGCAAGATGAGCACAATAAAGTCTATCCTGTCAAAGCAGTCCCTGAACGAACCTGTTTCATCCGACTGGTGTTATGTCTATAATTTCAAGGATGCCGATGCACCGATAGCTGTGTCGCTTGAGCCCGGCAGGGCTGCTACTTTTCAAAAGGACATGGATGAACTTGTAAAGATACTAAGGGTTGAGGTGCCGAAGGTTTTTGAATCAAAGGAATATGATAAACAGAAAAACCTTATTCTTGAAGAATTCCAGAAAAAACAAAAGGACCTGTTTTCAACTCTTGAAGACGAGGCACAGGCTAAGGGATTCTCTATAAGAAAGACCGTAAGCGGCCTTCTGATAGTGCCTGTCAAAAAAACAGGCGAGCCCTTAAATGAAGAAGAGTTCGATGCCCTTGATGACAAAACAAAGAAAAAGGTCGAGGAAATCGGCAAGACCCTGCAGGAAAAACTCGATGATGTTGTCAGGACTTTAAGGGAAGGAGACAAGCTTGTTAAAGACCTCCTCAGCAGGCTCGAGAGAGAAGCTGCGCTTTCTGCGGTTGGGCACCTTATAGATGAATTAAAGAGTAAGTATCGCGACCATGAAAAGATAACTGTTTATCTGGAGGACGTGAAGGAAGATATTCTCGCACATCTTGACGATTTTAAGACAACTGAAGAACAGGCGCCGGCCCTGCCGTTTATGAAGGCCCAAAAGGCGGAACCGACGTTTACAAGATATACTGTCAATGTCCTTGTGAATAATAAAGAGAGCAAAGGGGCTCCCTGTGTTTTTGAGAGCAATCCTACATACTTCAATCTTTTTGGAAGGATTGAGCACAAGATACAATACGGTATTGCAATAACAGACTTTTCAATGATTAAGGCAGGCTCATTGCACAGGGCAAACGGCGGCTATATTGTGATAAATGTCCTTGACCTGTTGAGAAACCTTTTTGCCTATGACGCCTTGAAGCGCTCTATAAGGAATAAAGATATAAGGATAGACGACGTGTGGGAGCAGTACAGGCTGGTGTCAACAACAACCCTCAAGCCGGAGGCCATCCCATTGGATATCAAGGTCATACTTGTGGGTAATCCTCATCTTTATTATCTGCTCTATAACCTTGACGAAGAATACAGGGAACTGTTCAAGGTCAAGTCGGACTTTGACAGCAGGATGGACCGGACAGATGAGAATATACATAAGTATGCGTCTTTTGTTGCTGCAAAGTGCAAGGATGACAAACTGCTTCCGTTTGACAGGTCCGGGATTGCAAAGGTTGTTGAATATGGTTCAAGGCTTGCCGATCATCAGGAGAAGCTATCTTCAAAATTTAGTGAGGTAACCGACCTGATAAATGAAGCGCACTATTGGGCGCTAAAGGCAAAAAACAATGTTGTTATGGGCGAGCATGTAGAAAAGGCGATAGATGAAAGGGTCTACAGGAATAACAGAATAGAAGAGCGCCTCCGCGAGATGATTGCAGAGGGAACACTGATAGTTGAAACATCAGGGGCCAGGGTGGGCCAGATTAACGGACTTGCTGTCCTGGATCTCGGCGATTACAGTTTCGGAAAACCATCAAGGATAACTGCGAAGACCTGGACAGGAAAGGCAGGGGTTTTAAACATAGAGCGTGAAACAAAGATGAGCGGCAAGATACATGAAAAGGCAATGCTCATATTAACAAACTATTTAGGCAGTACATATGCAACAAAGAAGCCGATAAGCATTTCAGCGTCAATTACATTCGAGCAGCTCTATGATATGGTAGAGGGCGACAGCGCGACCTGCGCGGAGTTATATGCATTACTGAGCAGTATTGCCAATGTCCCGATAAAGCAGAACATTGCTATTACCGGCTCAATGGACCAAAACGGGGATGTTCAGCCCATAGGCGGAGTGAATGAAAAGATAGAGGGGTTCTTTGAGTTGTGCAGGCTGAGGGGGCTCGACGGAAGCCATGGCGTGGTAATACCCAGGCGGAATGTCAGGCATCTGATGATAAAAAAGAGTGTAGTTGATGCTGTCAAAGAAGGCAAGTTCTCAATCTACCCCATAAACAGGGTTGAGGAAGGGATAGAGATACTTACAGGCATACCTGCCGGAGAGTTAAAGGAAGACGGAACATATCCGGAAGGCACTATCAATTACCTTGTTGTAAAACGCCTTACAGAAATATCAGATGCATTAAAGGAAAAGAAAGATAAAGAAGAAGAAAAGAACGAAAAAGACAAAGATAAATGAAAAAGGCGTTATGGCTGCTTGAGGCCGGTTTATTTATCATTTTTTCCCTGCCGTTAGCAATATTGCCGTTTAAAGTCTCGACCAAGGCCGGAAAAATGCTCGGCCTTTTGCTTTTTTATATATGGGGAAGCAGAAGACGGATTGCCATTGAGAATATCAAGCTCTCGGCTCTCGGCTCTTTCTCCTCGGCGAATCCGCCTGCGTGCGGACAGCTCTCAGCTGTAAATATTGCAAAAGAGACTTTCAGAAACCTCGGCAGGTCGTTCACTGAGATAGTAAAAATCTATTATGGACTTGGCAAAAACATAATAGATTCTGTAGAGATTTCTGGCGTAGAAAACTTTAATAAGGCCAGGGCAAAGGGCAAAGGTATTTTGTTTCTGACCGGCCACTGTGGGAACTGGGAACTGCTGGGAACTGCCGTGGCTGCAAATCTTGCAGATATTGCGATAGTGGCGAGGCCTATCAATAACCCCTATATCAATAAATTCATTGTGAACGGAAGGCAGAGACATGGCAACAGCATAATCGCCAAACAGGGGGCCTTAAAGGTCATTATAAAGAGGCTGAGAGAAGGCGGATGTGTCGGGATTCTGATGGACCAGTCTGTTTTGCCTGCTGAAGGTTATGTGATAGATTTTCTCGGAAGGGGCGCCTGGACAACAAAGATGCCTGCGCTCATAGCAAGAAAGACAGGCGCTGCGATCCTTCCTGTATTCATACACAGGACAGAGAGGGGGCACAGCCTGAAAATATATCCCGAAGTGGAATTATCTAATATCGCTGATAAGGAAAAAGCAGTGCTTGAGGATACAAAGAAGTTTTCGGGTTTTATTGATGGATACATCAAAGAACATCCCTTTGAATGGCTCTGGATTCACAGGAGATGGAAGAGGGTTGGGGCTGGAGTATCGGCAAAATAAAACCGCAATGCTATTCCCTGCTTTGTGTGATTAATGAGAGGCTAATTCTTTTCCTGCCTCATAAGCATCTTTAAGCGCTGTCGGATGTTTGAGTATCGCGCCTTTTGCATCAATACCCGTAAAGCTTAATGTCTTATGTTCAGGGACGCTTATGGTCCTGAAGAATGCCTTTGCAGTTGCGTCCGAACACTCAGTCCCCAGCTCTTTTTTCATCCCGCCTGCAAGCAGCAAAAGCCCTTTTCTTCCGTATTTGCCTTCGGGAATTGGTTTTTTTAGCAGATATTTTTCGCACCAGAATGCCTGGCACCTGTCTATCATTATCTTTGTCTGGGCGCTAAGGCCGAAGAAAAAAATCGGCGAGGCAAGGATAATCCTGTCAGCAGTTCTTATGGCATCATATATCTGCACCATTTCATCTTCGGTGGTACAGATGCCTGTTTCATCGCATCCGCCGCAGTTCTGGCAGGGTGAGATTTTCATAAGGTTGAGATTAAAGGTTTGGACTGTAGACCTTGAATCCTCTATCCCTTTTATGGCCTCCCTGAGAAGAAGCTCGGTATTGCCGCCTTTTCGCGGGCTCCCTAAAAATGCAATTATATTCATAGCACCCCTTATTCCTCAGTAACGCTGATTGCCTGAACAGGGCATATATCAACTGCTTCCTCGCATTTGCATGTATTGCATTTATCAGGGCCTATGACATATGCCTTGTCATCTCTAAGCTGAAAGACTTCAGGACAGACCTCAGTACAAGCGCCGCAGCCTACGCATGTGTCCCAGTCAATTGCCGGTTTCAACACGTAAAACACCTCCTTACTGAATGAAAGATTGAGTTTTATTATAGCAGTTTTTTCTTTTAAGAATATATTTTCCGCATTAATCTTTCCATTCTTTCTGAACTTCATAGCACCCATGGAGTTTAAATGCCTTCCTTGCATTTTCTATTTGTTCTCCGACAAGCCCTTCAACCGAATAATCGCCCAAACCTTCTCTCTGCATATAAACCATGTACCCTATCTGTTCAGGTTCAAGCCCCATGACCCTCGCGCCAATGCCGTCAGCCTTTAAAGCATCCGATGATGCAATGGCCACCCCGAGTTCCACGCTGTTGCCGTCAATAGGCCCGTCCCCTTCCATCCCGGTCATCCCATCAATAACAACAAGGTCGGGCCAGACAAGCTTTGAAAAAGAAAGGATGTTATAGTGAATTACCTTCACGGCCTTTATATATGTCCTGAAGTGCCGGAACAGGTAATTTACAAGCCAGTTGGGGAGGCTGCGCCTCATATAGGAAATAGTTCCTTTGGGAAGCTTGTCAAAAAAGGTTTCAGGCGCATCAACCTCTATCCCTCCCTTCATTCCATGGATTGTGGACATGTCCTCCTGTTTGACAAAGCCTGCCATATTTTTTATCCCTAATGTTGCAATTGCGAAGTTATGGGTTTTGGGAGGAGCTACGGAAATTTTATAATCAAAGTCCCTGCTTCTTTTTGCTATGCGGAGATGAGTAACTCCGACAGCGGTCTTAATCGGGACCCTGATGTATTCATCACACCTGTCGAAACTTTCAAGCCTTATATTCGGATATTTTTTTTCAAGTGTGTCATAGTGGAAATATCTGAATACGTCTTCGGTACGCATCCCGCGGTAATATGCGCTTCCGCTGCTTTCTCCAACGGTTATATTTTTCCCCGGGAAATGTGCCTGCAAAAATTCGATAACCCCTTCAACTGCCTCAACATGTGTGTTGGCAACCTGTTTTTTAATATCTGTCAGGTTGGGTTTTATCAGGATATTTTTTGCAGATGCAATATCAGTTAAATCAGGGGCTATCAATTCCAGCGCCTTAATAATATTCTGTTTTCTGTTAACCCCTTTTACCAGTGAAACTTTCCTGCCAGTTTTCATATGATTACCTGCAGGCATATTTCAGGGAAGATGACGTGAAATGCAGGAGGCCTACCTGGATTTTTTGGCGTACTGGATGCTGATTTCATATGAAACGCTTGCGTGTTCAGGAGAAGGGGGACTGGTTTTTCCTTTGCAGACTAACTTGCCCTTTCCTGATTTCTTGCGGTTTTTAATCAGGTCTGCAATGGCTGGGGTTAAATCAAAGCCCCCGTTGACGCAATCTTTAATCATGCATTCCATATTGAAATAGGCATAACTGGCAGGAAGGATATTAATGGTGCGCTCCATAAGAACCGGATTTGCTACTTTCTGGTAGTATGTCATATTAATTATAATTGATGAAACTTTAGGGAAGCGCTCTGAAACCAGGCCGGCATTAATCCTGTTTTTTTTGACAAGTTCCATCCTTGCGATATAATCTTGCCTGTGTGCCATTTTGTTTGCCTCCTTACTTAAAAACTGGAGCGTTAGAGCTGCTCAACAAAAAAGCCACAAAGATAAAGGTCTTTGCGGCCATCGAATGTACAAAAACTTCTGCAACTCAATGGCAGTATGACATATTACCCGGCAGAAAGTCAAACAATAGGATTCCGAAGAATTAAACCCGGCATCCTGTACGGGCTATTTTTTACCATTGGCCCAGCGTTCCTTTTATCCTTTCAAGTTCAACAGTAGCTTTTGCGTAATCAACCTCAGCCCTTTTTTCAGAGGATAGAGCCTTTGCATATTCCTCCTGAAATTTAAGCACATCGTTCAGGGTTGCCATGCCAACCTTGAACCTGCCTTTCTCGGCCTCAAATCTTTTTTCTGCTGCTGTCCGTGTCTTCTTTGTTGCGCTGATTGTCTCTGACGCAAGCTGAACCGTCCTCCATGCCTCTCTTACCTCAGCCGTGATTTTCTGTTCCAGTATCTTCAGGGTGATGCCTGATTTTTCCTCCTCGTGCATTGCCTTGAGATAGGTTCCTTCCGCGGCGCTGTTGCCTATTGGTATTCTGAGAGAGAGGCCGAACTGCCATGAATAGTAATCCCCGGAACCCAGCCTGTCAAGGGTATTATCATAGGCCCCGTTAAGCCCGTTCAGGCCGGCAGAGCCGATTAAGTTAAGGTCAGGATATTTTTGGTTGTCAAAGTATTTTCTGAGTATCTCTTTGTTTTTATATTCAATGGAAGCCTGCTTGTAGTCTTTCCTGTTATTAAAGGCCGTATCTGTTGCCTTCTCAACAGGCTGGATATCGGTTGGTATGGGTGTTTTTTCTATCGGGATAAGCTCGGCCTGCCAGTCCTTCATATTAATTACGACCCTCAGCCTGTCTGCCATATCAAATACCAGCTTCTTTGCCTTAAGCAGGGACTCTTCCCTTAATGAAGCCTCGGCCTCAGCCTTGAAAATTTCTACGGGTGCAAGTAAGCCCGCGTCTATTTTTGCCTTTGCCTCAGCTAAAAGATTTTGTGCAAGTTTAAGCGAAAGTTCAGCGACCTCGAAATCGTATCTTGCAAACGCAAGGTCCCAGTATGCCCTGGCTGTATCGGCTATAATACCGATTGATTTATCATCAAGGCTTAACCTGGCAGCTTCGTAATTATTTTTTGCCACATTAAGATTGCTTTCCTGAATCTCTTTGCCAATGCCTTTAAGCAATGGCTGAGTCATTGTCAGCACCAGCGCAGAGGTATAATAAGGGTTGGTTGTCAGATATGGCGCGTTGCTTTTCGAGCGTTCATTGGCCCACTTGAGTTCGTATGTTGTCCCTGTGTTTACTTTGCCGCCAAGGCTGACATCGCCATTTGCTGTTCTTTCTTCTGTGCCTGTAAGAAGGGAAGGTGAACTGGATTTTTTGTAGGACTCGGTTGCCTTAAGGTCTATATTGGGGTCAAATTCACCCTTCCTGAACTTTATGTCTGCCTCAGCTATCTTTGGATTTATGCGTTCCCCTGCCAGAGACAGGTTTTCCCTGAGTGACATATTAATTGCCTCACTGAGGGTAAGTTCGAGTTTTTCAGCGGCAGAAACACCGGAAGAGTTGAATATCAAAAGCGCAGAAGCGCAGGAGAACAGGAGTAATTTCAGGGCTTTGGAACTTTGGAACTTTGGAACTTTGGAACTGTTTCTTAACGTCAGATACCCTGAAAATATTATCAGCACTCCGCCGATGATTGAGTTTATGCCTGGCATTTCACTGAGAAATATCATGCTTAAAATTATAGCACTAACCGGCTCGAGATAACCAAGGACAGCAGTTTTGTTGGCAGTCACATATTTAAGCCCACTGAAATAAAGCAAAGGGGCTATTGTGGAATGGACTATTCCCATAACAAGAAAAGTCCATAGGGCATTGAAAGGGAATTCTCTAACAAAAGGCGCAAGCAACAGTATTATGACGATGTTTGAAAAGAAGGCAAGCACAAGCGGGTGGAAGTCCTGTGAATAGAGTCTGATGACTATGATTATAATTGCGTATGTAAACCCGGATATGATTCCTGCGATTATCCCTGCGGTTTGGCCTTCCTTAAATGAGAATCCGTTGAGCATAATCCAGAGGCCTGCGGAGGCTATGATAATTATAATAATGAGTCTTTTTGTGATCTTTTCTTTCAGGAAAACAGGAGCTAAAAATGCAACGATTATAGGTGCAGTATAGTGAGTAAGGACTGCATTGGCTATAGTTGTATATTTATATGCGTAGTAATAAGTGAATGTGTTAAAAAGTCCTATGATCCCGAGGAGCATGGGATATTTAAGCCTTTTTATCTCCGGGATTTCTTTCCGGTAATTTTTATGCGACAGGATTATCCCCTGAACAGTCAGTGCCACTATAACTGAGTAAAAAATAAGGATATGCACTGCAACCCCTGAGAGCCTTATGACTATTCCAAGAGAGCTCCAGAGGAATATGGCAAGCAGGATATAGAGAGAAGCCATTGCCTGTGTCATAGAAAAATACATCCTTTACATTTAAAATTATTTTGTGAAACATCGAATGCTTTTTTTAGAAATTATCACTATTGCCTTATATCTTGTCAATTAAATTTTGCAGGAGTAATGAAAAATGATATACTTAGGTAAATATTGGAGGTTAGGATTTGCTAAAACTTCGTGACGGCATAGTTGAGCTTTACAGAAAGGTTGCCACCTCGCTTCCGCCTGATGTTGAGGATGCGCTTAAGGCAGCGTATGCGGTTGAGAAGAAAGGCTCGAATGCAAAGCAGGCCTTGCAGGTAATACTGGAAAATATCCGTCTTGCAAGGGAGACAGCAAGGCCGATATGCCAGGATACAGGCGTTCCTGTATTTTATGTAAAAACTCCTGTAGGGCTCAGCCAGCTTGAACTTGAAAATACAATAATAGAGGCCACACGCATCGCGACTGAAAAGATTCCATTGAGGCCTAATGCCGTTGATATTATCACAGATAAAAATTCAGGAGATAATACGGGATTAGGGTTCCCCGTGATTTATATCAGCGATACCCTGAGCAGCACCCTTACAATAGACCTGATGCTTAAAGGTTCAGGCTGTGAAAACATGGGACAGACATATAAGCTCCCCATAGAGGAACTTATTGCGAACAGAGACCTTGACGGTGTAGGGAAATGTGTTCTCGATACAGTCTATAAGGCACAGGGCAAGGGCTGCCCGCCGTATACACTGGGAGTCGGTATTGGCGCAGCAAAGGACCAGGTTGCAAGACTCGCAAAGGAGCAGCTTATGAGAAGGCTTCCTGATATAAATGAGTCCGAGGTCCTCTTCAAACTTGAAAAGAAACTTTTGCATGAAATCAACAGTCTCGGTATAGGCCCATTGGGATTTGGGGGAAAAACAACTGCTCTTGGTGTAAAGATAGGCGTAAACCACAGACATCCTGCATCTTATCTTGTGGATATATCAGTTTCATGCTGGGCTAACAGAAGGGGAAGGCTGATATGGTGAAAAAAGCAGAGAGCAGAGAGCAGAGGGCAGAGGGCAGAGTAATAAATCTGCCTTTAACAAAAAAAGATGCCATGAAGCTCAGGGCCGGGGATGTGGTTTTGATAAATGGTTTGATTGTGACAGGAAGGGATAAGGTTCACAAGTTTCTTTTTAACGGGAAAAATCAGAAAAAACACATGCCGTTTAATCTTGACGGAGCGGTGCTGTACCATTGCGGGCCTATCATAAAAAAAACAGAGGGCGAATACAAGGTTATAGCAGCAGGCCCAACAACAAGCATGCGCGTAGAGATGTATGAGCATAAGATAATATCCGATTACGGGCTCAGGGGCATTATGGGCAAGGGCGGAATGGGAGAGCATACACTCAGGGCGATGAAGGCAAAGGGCTGTGTATATTTCCATGCAATAGGAGGCGCTGCTGCATATCTGGCAGACAGGATTAAGAGGGTTGTTGATGTATGGAAACTTGAGGAATTCGGAATGACAGAGGCAATGTGGTTATTGGAGGTTGAGAATTTTCCTGCGATAGTGACGATGGATGCGCATGGAAAGAGCCTGCATAAAGAAATAGAAAAAGCTTCATTATTGAATCTTAAAAAACTCGTATGAACGATGAGTTCACACGCCGCGAAGGAGTAAAGATGAAACAGAAAAACCATAGGGGTGGCTACTTATCCATCTTGATGTTATTGTTGTGCGGTTTTTTAATTGGCTGTGCAGCAATGCCTTGGCAGACAGCTTCAGACATACCCGAACCCGTATCTGATGGCATATACCGAGGCCCTCGACCTAACTTTGATGAACTAAAAAAAGTGGCGATCGGAACTATTATTTCGTTGGAAGACAATCCTGCTGTTGTCAACGCTGAAAGGATTACAGCGGCTAAAATGAATATTGGTTTTATCAACTGCCCGATGAGTGAGACCGCCCCTCCCTCTCCTGACTCATTAAAGAACATAGTGAAAGAAATTGGAAAATATCGGGCAGGACGTGTTTATGTTCATTGTCGGCGCGGAATTGACCGGACGGGATATGCAATAGCCGCGTACCGTATTATTGACGAGAGATGGAACTGTGACCGAGCTTATGAAGAAGTTATAGCGCACGGGCATAGTTCTATTTATTATTATAAGTGGAAGGCATCATTACTGGCACTTTGCAAGTTATGATCGCATTTACACACAATGAACAATGAGTTGAGGAGAGTGCCGCTTTTTGCGCGTCCCAATCGAATACAGAGTTGGGGTGGATGCATGATTGCAAGACCTGACCCTATATTTTGTTTTATTCCAATTAAGCATAGAAATCACCTTTATATTTATTTATTTTGACTCGCCAACGCGAAGATGAGCCCCGCTTCGTGGGCTCGATCTTCTGGTTGGAATGATTTTATGCTTCGACAAGTTTATTGTCGAGAAGATACTTGCGCCCGGATTGCTTCAGCGTCCAAGCCGAATATTTGCGCAAGCTGGGCATATCAAATGGACCACCACCGCCAGGTAATTGCTGAGAATAGCGTTGCAGAATAACCATATTGAAGTTTGCAAGTTCTTCGAGGTGATATGCTGTGGTTTGGAGTTGAAGGCTGAGAGAGCGGGCTATTTGTTCAGTACTCATATTCTTAGAGTAAAGAAGCTTGAGCATATTAATCTTTGGTTCATCAAGAACCAGATTGGAGATATCTGTTGAATTTCGTGTACGGACTTTTAATAGAATATATAAATAACCCAATAGGACCAGTAAAATGGTTGCCCATAGTGGCGTTGGTGTGGTTAGAAGTAGAACTGTACAATTTAGTAGTGCCTTTGATATATAAAGAAGGCCACCATAAGCGGCTGCAAGACCAAGAACGATTGAACCGATCAGTGCTTGACGAATATCGACGCCGATTGATTTCAGGAATTTTTTTAGGGCTTCTTTCGGGTGCATTTATGACCTCTATGGTTGTTCGTCTTTGACTTTGTGGCCCGCTCAGTGTCGCGTAGCGTACATCTGGAGCGTGAGGTTGGTAAATTCCAACCAGTTATTATAGGAACGGTAGCATAACGTCGAATGTGTCGTCAATAAAAAAAATTGCTTGACGTTGTCTCTTTAATTTTATTATATTTTATCAAGGACTAATAAGCAGATATGCATATTAATCCCGAGAGACTACAGCTATGCAAATGATTCCGGCAGATATCTCAGAACAGTTTTTCGCTATTCTAAAGAAAAAAGCGATTCCTGTTTCCCGCTACGCTGATTTTCGAAAGTGGCTCCGATATTTTCTGGATTTTCGCAGCAAATATCGCCTGATGGGAGCATAGCATGAATATCTTAATTGCCGGCGCATCGGGATTTGTCGGGGGGCATCTTATAGATGCACTTCTGTCCACAGGATCCTTCGGAAAAAACGGCCATAAGCTCAGGTGTCTTGCGCGTTCTGAAAAGGCGAAGAAATTATTCGAAGAAAAGGGCATCGAGGTTGTTCCGGGAGATATTACAGAGCCGGAGACATTGGAAGGCGCATTGGACGGCATCGAGTTTGTTATACATCTTGTCGGCATCATACAGGAAAAAGGCTCTGCCACATTTCAGAGGGTTCATGTCGAAGGCACAAAAAATCTTGTTGCGGAAGCAAAAAAGGCAGGGGTAAAACATTTTTTCTACCAGTCTGCATTGGGCGCTGATAAGAGTTCCTGGTCAGGATATCTCAGGACAAAGGCAGAAGCTGAAGAGATAGTAAAGGCATCAGGAATTCCATACACAATCTTCAGGCCGTCATTAATAATCGGGCCGTGGGACGGTTTTACAAAGAAACTGAGCGATATTATAAAAATGTCCCCGGTAATCCCAATACCCGGTGACGGAAAATCAAAATTCCAGCCTGTTTATATAAATGACTGGCTTAAATGCATGATGAAAGTTATCGCATCTCCGGAATCATTCAGAGGGACTTTTGAGATAGGCGGCCCCCAGCAACTCACATATAATGAAATTGTAAGAACTCTCGCAGATGCCATGAAAGTAAAAAAGGCTATTGTGCATATGCCAATGGGACTGATGAAGTTCGGCGTCCTGCTAGCAGAAAAAACGATTCCTCTCCTGCCCGTGACATCAGACCAGCTCAGGCTTCTTGAGGCCGGCAATATATGTGATGTAAACTCCGTTGAGAAAAGCTTTGGGTTTAAGCCACTGAAATATGCAGATGCCTTAAAGGGATTTATCAAATAAATTATTTTTATCGCCTGTCTGAAATTTGACGCTTTATCTAAGATTTGACTCCATTTGACTGAAAATAAATTACAGACCCTTTGTTTTTCCTAAGATTTCAACAGAGGTATGAATATTGCTATCTAAAGTTATAGATATAAGGTATCTGAGGGGGATTCTTTTTTGTTTTCTATAAACCAGCAGCTTAGAAAGCGAGGGGATTTATGGAACAGGTCAAAAATTTATCCGAGGCAATAATTCTTCAGTGTCTTGAAGACCTCTACAGTAAGGAACACAGGATGGAAGCGCTTGCATTTTTTAATGGAGAGGGTTTTGGTATTTGTGCATCTGTGATAGGACTAAGCCATAAAGAAAGCCGGAAGATTTTTGATATTGTGAAAATGAGCAGGCCGGTGAAACAGTTTGTGCCTTCTGTACAAATTAAAGACAGGATTAAACATGATATCCCGGCAGTAAGTCATAGAGTGTTTCCCCGGAACTTCAGGCACGAAACCGTGTGCCATCCATAGAGTTGCTGAACCCGCAAGGCAATCACTGAAGACAGAAGATATCTGAAGCTCCGGCTTTTTCAAGCGGGGCAATTCTTCGTTTGACATCGGATATCCTTTTTGTCTACACTCTTTCCATGAAAAAAGTTGTCATTTTTTATATTATTCTTTTATTTCCACTATGCGCTTATGCACATCCAGGCAAGACAGATTACCGGGGCGGGCATAAGTGCTGGAAAAATTGCAGCGAATGGGAATTGAGATACGGAGAATATCACCTGCACGACAAGGATTGGAAACCCATAAGGCTTGATGAAAAAGGCGTTCCAATAGAAGCAGTTCAGCCGTACCCGGTACCAGTTCCCGAATCCCCGAAACAAGGCTTGCCTGCGGAGCATTCTGAACAACCTAAGATGACATCTTTTACCGGGGAGAGAATTCATGTAGCTCCGGAAACGGATAAAAAGGTCATTAATGAATATAACCGCATCGTAACATTTTATGAAGAAGGTATACTGCCGTTAAATGTTATTTTCTTGTTTATGCTGGTCCTTGCGCTACTGATTATACTGATATGCATAAGAAGAAAAAAGAAGAGGGATTGAAGCTTGCAAATAGGCTCTTTTTTAAAGTAATATTGAAGCGAGGAGAATTTTATGCAGACTATAATTAAAAATATTATCCAGAAAAATAGTTCAAAAATTATGATGGTTGTGCTTGACGGCCTTGGAGGGCTTCCGGTTCGCGGCAAAACCGAACTTGAGGTCGCTGACATACCGAATATGGATATGCTTGCCCAGAATTCAGCATGCGGTTTGCACCTTCCTGTGGCTGCCGGCATAACCCCGGGAAGCGGCCCAGGACACTTGGCGCTCTTTGGTTACGACCCTGTAGAATGGCAGATAGGAAGGGGAGTGCTTGAGGCGCTGGGGCTGGGAATAGAATTGAAGAAAACAGATGTGGCTTTCAGGTGCAATTACGCAACAATTGAAAATGGACTTGTTATAGACAGGCGTGCCGGAAGAATCCCAACCGATAAGAGCAGAAAGATTACAGAGAAACTGCAGGAGAAGATAAAAAATATAGGGGATGTCAAGGTAATATTTGCACCTGGCATGGAACACAGGTTTGCCGTGGTTTTGAGGTTCCCGGAGCCTCTCGAAAAAGGCTCGGCAGATATCAAAGATACGGACCCTCAGAAAGAAGGCAAGCCCCCGCTCGGTGTTATTCCTCAGACTCCGCAGGCAGAAAGAGTTGCAAAGGTTGTTGAAAAACTTATGAAGGCTGTACTGGATATTATCAAAAAACAGGCTAAGGCAAATTTTATTCTGCTCAGGGGATTTTCCCAGGTTCCTGATATCCCCCGGTTTGAGGATTTATACGGGCTTAAATCATTGGCGATTGCAACTTATCCTATGTACAGGGGGCTTGCAAGTCTCATTGGCATGGATGCTCCGTCAATAGCAGGTGACATAAAAGAAGAGATAGATTTTCTTAAACAGAATTATAAAAAGTATGATTTCTTTTTTGTGCATGTAAAAAAAATAGACTCATACGGTGAGGACGGCAACTTTGAAGGAAAAGCGGCGCAGATCGAAAAGTTTGACCGTGACCTGGCACGAATCCTCACGCTTGAGCCTGACGTTTTGATTATTACGGGAGACCATTCAACCCCGTCTTTGCTTAAAGGCCACAGCTGGCATCCTGTGCCGGTGCTTCTTAACTCTCCCTATGTCTTTGGGGGGCTCTGCAAGTCTTTTTCAGAGAGGGAATGCACCAGAGGAGAACTCGGAATATTTCCAACAGTTAACCTCATGCCTTTAGCACTTGCAAATGCGTTAAGACTCAAAAAGTTCGGTGCGTAACTCAGCTATAAGCTTCCAGTCATCAGCTATCAGCCTGATTGATACCCACTGCCATCTTGAAATGGATGCCTTTGCCCCTGACAGGGAAAATGTCATACAAAGGGCAAGGGACGCAGGCATAGAAGCTCTTATTACAGTCGGCTCTGATTTAAAAAGCAGTATCGGCAGCCTTGAACTTTCCAGAAAATACGATTTTATCTACTCCTCAGTCGGCATACATCCCCATGATGCAAAGGACTTTACCGAGGAGACGTATAAACAATTAAAAGAATGGGGAACAAAGTTCAGGATACAGGATGAAAAATTAAAGAACCATGAATCGTGCATCGTGCATCATGCATCTTCACCAAAGGTCGTTGCAGTCGGCGAAACAGGCCTTGATTATCATTACGATAATTCACCACGGGAAATTCAGAGAGAGGTCTTCAGGAAACAGCTTGAACTTGCCGGAGAACTTGGCCTTCCGGTAATAATACACAGCAGGGAATCAAAAAAGGACACGCTTGAAATACTCAAAGAGTCAGGTATAAACAGGGGCGTCATGCACTGTTTCTCCGGTGACATGGATATGGCAGAAAGAGTTATGGAGATGGGATTATATATATCCATAGCAGGGCCGGTCACATTTAAAAATGCAAAAATTTTGGGCTGGATTGCAAAGACAATCCCTGATGATTATCTTCTGATAGAAACAGATGCGCCATATCTTGCCCCCGGGCCTTTAAGGGGCAAAAGGAATGAACCTGCCTTTGTGAAGCACACGGCTGAAAAAATAGCAGAGTTGAGAGGGATAAGTTTTGAGGATATTGCAAGGATTACAACCCTCAATGCAAAACGGCTCTTCAGGATAGGCGGGTTTCCCCGTGAAGGTGAAATAACTTATAAGATAAGGGATAGCCTTTATCTCAATATAACCAACCGGTGCACAAACAGATGTTCATTCTGTGTGAGATTCCATAGTGACTATGTAAAGGGTCATAACCTCAGGCTTTCTGATGAACCAACAGAAGAAGAGCTTAAAGCTGCAATAGGCGACCCTTCTGAATATCGTGAGGTTGTGTTCTGCGGATATGGCGAACCTCTTTTGAGGCTTGATATAGTAAAGGGCCTTTCCATCTGGATAAAAGAAAGGGGAGGGAAGGTACGAATTAATACAAATGGACATGGGAACCTTATTCACCGCAGGAATGTGCTTCCTGAACTGAAAGGGATGGTGGACAGTATCTCAGTCAGTCTTGATGCCCACGATGAGGAGACGTATAACCGGATTTGTGCCCCGGCTTTTAAGAATGCATTTCATGAGATTATCTTATTTATGAGAGAGGCAAAGAAATATATACCGGATATTCAGGCCACTGTTGTTGAGATGGCCGGCGTAGATATAGAAAGGTGCAGGAAAATAACGGATGAATTAGGAATAAAACTCAGAGTAAGAAAGCTGGATGTTGTCGGTTAATCCATTTCTGAAATGCTTCTACTACGGTTGGATCAAACTGCCTGTCTGCCAATCCGACTATCTCATTGAGAGTTTCACCTATCTTTTTCCTTGACCTGTATGGCCTGTCAGAGGTCATTGCATCAAACGCATCTGCCACTGCCAGTATGCGGGCCATCAGCGGGATATCCTCACCCTTCAGGCCGAACAGGCCTTTTGTTCCGTCCCAGTACTCATGGTGATATTTTATTCCGTCCAGGATATCATCGAATGACTTCAGGCCGGAAAGTATCGTTACTCCAAGCGCCGGATGCTTTTTTATCTCCTTCCACTCTTCTCTATCAAGCTGCCCTTTCTTGTTAAGGATATCTCTTGGCACTGCAATTTTTCCGATATCGTGAAGCAGAGAGCATATTCTGAGCCTCTCCATCTTTTTTTCATCGAGTCCCATTTCTGCTGCAATGCCCTGTGCATACATTGTCACGCGTTCCGTATGCCCTGCTGTCCATTGAGTGGTTGTCTCCAGCGCCTTTACAAATGATTTTATAGTGCCCAGCAACAGGTCTTCTATCTCCTGATAAAGAAACGCATTTTCTATTGCCATTGCTGCCTGAGTTGTGATAACTTTAAGAAGCTTAACATCATTAGAGTAGAATTCATTTTCTGATGACTTGTCTGCGAGTATCATGAGGCCAAGAGTTTTGCCCTTTCCGGCAAGCGGGCATAACAGTACAGACTGTAATCCGTGGAGGCTGTCCTGATGTTCAACGTTCTCAAGCTTGCAGAATGCGATGGGTTTGCTGTTTTCCAATACATCCGCTATAACCTCTATCCCTCCATCTACTATTCTATCTTCATCCCAATCTCCCCTGTGGGCCTTTGTGTATAGCGCCTGAGTCTCTTCATTCAAAAATAGCACTGCAGCTGTTTTAACTCCAACTGTGTTTATTGCCTCATTTACGAGGTTCTCGCATATCTCATTAACATTAAGCGTAGAAAACAGCCCGGAAAGTTTGTAAAGGAGTGAGAGTTCTTCGTATACATTGCTGAGTTCCCGGACAGTCAGGCGAAGGTCACTGGCGGCATTATGTTTTTCCAATAGTTTCCTCTATCATTTCAAGAAGTGATTTTGGACTGAAGGGCTTTGTAATGTAACGTGTGACGCCGCATTTAAGGCCGAGTTGTTCATCGGCTTCCTGGCCTTTTGCAGTCAGCATAAAGATTGGAATTTTAGCAATATCCGGCTCTGATTTTAACATCTTGCATAAGTCTATGCCGCTCAATTCAGGCATCATCCAGTCAAGGATTATAAGGTCAGGTTTCTCATTTTTAACCACGGACACTGCATTAATGCTTTCCCTGAGGGTAATGACTTTAATTCCGGCCTTTTTAAGTTTGTCCTCTATCATCATCAGGATAAAAGGTTCATCATCGATCACGATTACTTTGCTCATGACTTCCTCCTCAAAGGGAATGTGACTGTTACTGTGGTGCCTTTGCCAACCTTGCTGTCAAATGTGATTGAACCGCCATACCGCACTACTATCTCTTTGCAAAAAGCAAGACCCAGGCCGGTGCCCTTTACTTTTTGGCCATATTTGCCTCTGTAAAACCTTTCAGTCAGGTGCGGCATATCCTCTTCAGGAATACCCCATCCGTTGTCAGAGACCTTAAGTTCAATATTGTCATCCTTTCTGCTCAGGGTTATGCTGATATTACATCCCTTATCAGAGAATATTATAGAATTATCCGCAAAAATTTTCAGTAATTGAAATATTTTTTCCTTATCTCCCCTGAAACCGCTAACATTGCCATTAATGGCAGTTGTGAGTTTGGCATTTTTTTTCTCCAGTGCATTTGAGAACAGCCTTTTAGTATCTTCAAGCATGGAGGCAAAGTCTATTTCTTCTTCCCTGAAGACTTCTTTCCCGCTTTCTATTCGCGCTATATTAAGCAGGTCTGATACCATATTGGAAAGCCTTATGCCCTCGCTGAGAACTGTCTGGAGATATTCCTTTTTCTTTTCATCCTGCAAGTCTTCATCAATAAGCATTTCTGTCATGCCAATTATGGCAGATAAAGGTGTTCTGAACTGGTGGGAAACGGTTCTGACGAATTCTGTCTTCATCCTGTCTATTTCCTTTTCTCTGGTTATATTTCTCAGGACATGCACAACACCAGCTACCTCGCCTTTCGAATTAATAATGGGTGAACTGCTTATCATCACGGATAAATTTTTGCCGGTTATTGTTGTAAGTTGAGCGTCAACATTGACAGATTTTTTTTCCAGTGCGCTTTCCAGGCAAGCTCCGATAGTCCAGCGAAAATCCATGTTTTCTTCGGTGTAATTAAATAGTTCGCAGCATTGACTTCCAGCAGCCTTTTCCGGAGAAATACCTATCATGTCAGCTGCAGCCTTATTTATGGATATAATTTTGCATCTGGTATCTACAGTCATAATACCATCTGAAATGCTCTGAAGGATAGTATCTGACCTTTCCCTTTCCAGCAGGGTTTTCTCGTAAAGCTCTGATCTTTCCAGCGCTACAGCGAGGATGCTGGCAACTATCTGCAGGAAATGAATGTCATCGTCCCGGAGTTCTTTGTTTATTATATAGTAAAGAGTGAGTGCCCCGAGTGCCTTTTCACCGACATATACAGGCAGGCAGACAGCAGACCTGTAGTTAGATCTGACGTAGTCTGATAAATAAAATCTGGATTCCGAGGAGACAGAGGGAACAACGAGCGGCTCTTTTTTCTCAATGGCATACCACTCGATAGAACTTGTGCCTTTCTGGTAGATTGTCTCTCCTTCCCTGATGTTCACTCCTGAGTCGGCTTTTAAAGTAAGGTTTTCATTATCTGTTTCAAGCAGCCATACGAGATCTGCCCTGAAAGACCCCCTGATAAGGTCAAGGGTGGAGTTCATTACTGCCTTAATTTCGAGAGCTGCTGCAAGCCTGGAAGACAAGGAAAGGAGATTTTTATGGTCTTCTGCTCTCCTCTGGTGCTGATATTCATAAAGCTGGCGCATCTTTTCATAGAGCCTGATGTTTTCGATGGCCATTCCTGTCATCTCACCAATAGAATTCATCAGCCTTTCTTCTTCTAATGTAAAGATATGCGTCTTAAAACTGAACAGGCAGAATACCCCAACTAACCTTTCTTTTCCTTTTATCGGGATTGCACAGCATCCCTTCATGCCCGAGTGCTTGAGGATGGACCGTTCAATGCGTTGATCTGCCCCTATGTCAGCGGTTGTTATAAGCTGCCCTGTTGCTGCAACCTTTCCGGGAATATCCTCTCCCAATTTCATTCTGCCGGAAGCCCTTATAAACTCTTCGGAGACGCCTTTATGGTAGGAACATATCAGCTCCCTGTTAGCCTCATCGAGCAGGAAAATTATACCTCCGTCCATGTTAATCATTTCCAGCATTTTATCCAGCACATTGCCGAATATCTCTTCTGCCTTGAGGGATCTGCTGAGTATGCCGGCAATGCTGTTTACTGCAGTAAGTTCCTTGTTTTTTTGCGCTATGTTTTCTTCATATTGTTTTCTTTCTGTTACATCTCTCATCAGCTCAATAACATGTATTACATTGCCTTTTGAGTCCTTTAAAGGGCATGCTACTACCTCATGAAAGAATCTTTTGCCGCCTGCCCCTTTATGGTGATGGACTGTTTTAAATATTCTTCCTGTTTCAAAGACCCTCTTTGCAGGACACTCTTCTCCTTCACGCCAGCAGGGCGAGGTCAGGTCATGTGATATGGCATAGCAATAATCACCTATAACTTTATCACCCCTTGTTGCGCGCACTGCCTTGTTTGCCATAATAATCCTGAAATCCCTGTCAACTACCAGGAGTTCATCTTCTATACTGTCCATAATAATTTCCAGATAATCCCTGGATTCCTTTATTGCGGTTCTTAATTCATGTTCTCTTCTGAAATCCTTCAGGATGCCAATCTTTTCTGTTGTTGAACCTTCTTTGATTATAGGCGCGCCCGTTATAAGCACAGGCATTGATGAGCCGTCTTTTGTAATAATCGAGATTTCATAAATAGAGGATATGCCTCTTTCTCTTTCCTCGAGCTGGTATTTCATAATCCTTGCATTTTCTTCATCAAGGAAATCATAGATTGATGCCCCGAGCACTTCATTACGGCTGTACCCAAAGAGTTTTGTAAATGCAGGGTTTATGTCTGTGATTGTATCATTGTCGGCAACAACCCATAAGGGGTCCATCATTGCGCCGATGTAGCTCTCTTTCTTTTTCAGGTCTTTTGTTTGCTTTTCCAGCGCCTCTGCCATTTCATTGAATGATTTAGTAACCTCCCCGAGTTCGTCTTCCGTGCTGACATCAAGCCTGATGCCAAGGTTTCCCTCTTTGAGGGCCTTTGCGCCTTTGTAAAGTTCCCTTATTGGCTTCAGGAGGCTTCTCGATAAGAACATAGACAGGAGAAAGGCAAATACAAAGAGGTATAAAGAAAAGACAAGCATGTTATCAACTATCCGCTCAGTAAGCTTATCCTGTATTTCCCTTTCTTTCAAAAGTGGTGAAGACAGGCTTCCCGCGTCTGTTATTATGGTGCTTATTTCTTTGCGGATAGTGAGAGAAAAGGGGATTATAAATATGAGTGCAAAGATTATGAAAATTAAAAGGAGCCTGTATATTATTCTCTGTTTAAACATTTATTATGCTAAAAACCAGGTAGAGCAGCAAGATTATTATTCCCCAGGAGAGGAATACGGCAAGCAACGGTTTTGTCCCTTCTTCTGCTATTGAATCAAAGTCCACAGAAAGTCCTATAGAAGCGAGTGCGGAGGCAAGGAGGAGTTTGCTTGCAGGTTCTGCAATGCCCAGTATAATTTCTGCTCCTTTTATTGTATTGACGCCTATTGCAAGAGCAATGAAAACCACAATAAACCACGGCACATAAAATCTATTTTCTTTGCCTGAGAGGATTATGGCAACGATGGGAATGAATATCAGGCAGGAGATTCTTATCAGCTTTAATTTTAATGCAAGCGCAAGGGCCTCCGGCCCTGCTGTTGAAGCAACGGTTTTGACCTGTCCCAGCATCGGAAGGGTTGCGCCTGCAAGAAAGGCAAATTCATTTTTATTCAGTATCAGGACGTCGGTAAGCAGGGGATAAAATATCATGCCTGCCAGTCCCAGCACCATTACAACAATCAGGGATATTGATGTTTCCTCTTTCCTGGCGCCTATTAATGGCGAGACTATTGCAATGGCAGATGCACCGCATACCGAGAGCCCCGTTGAAAGAACCAGCCCCAGATTTTTTGTAAGGCCGAGCCCTCTTGCTATAAAATATGTCAGCGCAAACAGGCAGACAGAGGTTGCAATAACAGAAAACAGGAGCTTTGGTTCTGTGCCGGTAAAGGAGAGTTGTGTGCCGTAAAGGGCAATCCCTGCCGGAAGAAAGACTTTTAGCGCAAATGCAATGCCCCTGTCAAAAATTTCTTTATCATTTATAAAGTTGGCAATAAGCATTCCGAATATCATGGATATAACGAGGATATCAAACGAAGGATGCACTAATGAAAGCATGAACGAGACTATCGTTATCAGAAAAATAATTATCAGCCCCGGCAGTATTTCTTTAATGGAATTCATATGACCTTAGTAAAAGTTTAACATAAAATAGTTTTCTTTTACAGAATATTTCAGCTCATATCAACCCTTAAAAATTAACACTGCCGGCCTATATGTTTGTATGTGCTAATATAAATCATGAGAGAGATTAAACGCCTGCTCGACAGGTATTATAAGGAATATAATTTCGGGGAGAGAATACTGCATGACCCCATAGAATTTCCTCATCGCTATAAAAAACCTGAAGATATTGAGATTGCCGGCTTTATTGCCTCATGTTTTGCATACGGAAGGGTTGGTTTGTTTAAGCCTGTAATCGGCAGAATCCTTTCGCTTATGGGAAGCAGTCCCTGTGCTTTTCTGATTGAATTTAAAGCAGAAAGGAATGAGAGGTCGGAGACTCGACTCGTCGAGTTATTTACAGGGATAAAATACAGATTTAATGAAAACAAGGATATCTTGTGCCTTCTATATGTCATTGGAGAAATACTTAAGAAGAATAATTCGTTGGAAAATGCATTTAAGACCCATTACAGGGATGGAGACGTAAATATAGGAAACGCGCTTGAAGGTTTTATAGATTATATCCTCGGAATAGACACATCCGAGGTTTATGGGAAGAATATAAAGCCTAAAGGATTTTTGCAGTTTTTCCCTTCTCCTGAAAAGGGCAGCGCCTGCAAGAGGATGAACCTTTTTTTGAGATGGATGATAAGGGATAAAGATATAGATTTCGGCATCTGGAAAGGCATTCCTAAAAATAAACTGGTCATCCCTCTGGATACGCATATAGCAAGGATTTCAAGATGCCTTGGTTTTACAAAGCGCAAGGCTGACAACTGGGAAACAGCTGTAGAGATAACAGAGGCATTAAAGAAGTTGGACCCGGAAGACCCGCTTAAGTATGATTTTGCAATGTGTCATCACGGGATATCAGGGAGCTGCGGGCCTAAGTTTACTAAATGTGACAAGTGTGTTTTAAAAAATTTGACATACCCCTGATATTTATGTTTTAATATTTCTGCCTTTAAAGATAGCCCTGTGAGGTTAGTAAGGCGAAGGAGGCAGCGTGAGCTGCGGAAGACATAAAAAAGACAAGAACCTTCCCCAGAAAAATCGGGGAGGGTTTTTTTATGCCCAAAAAAGACAGTATCAAAGGGCTTTGACCCTATGACACTTTGACACTAAAAATTAATGAAGGAACTACTGAATAAACAGGATATTGACAGGGTGCTTGCGCGCATGGCGCATGAAATCCTTGAAAGAAACAAGGGGACAGGCAACCTCTGCCTTGTCGGGATACAAAGGGGAGGGGTGCATCTTGCAAAAAGGCTTTCAAGAAAGGTTAAAGAGATTGAGGGCAAGGATGTCCTTGTGGGTTCTCTGGATATAGCCTTTTACAGGGATGACCTTAATATAAGAAAAGAACAGCCGGCTGTAAGAAGAACAGAGGTACCCTGCGAGATAACCGATAAGAAGGTTGTATTGGTAGATGACGTTCTTTTCACCGGAAGGTCGATACGCGCTGCGCTGGATGCCTTGATGGATTTTGGCAGGCCTGCAAGTATTCAGCTCGCGGTTTTAATAGACAGGGGACACAGACAGCTTCCGATAAAGGCTGATTTTGTCGGCAAGAATATTCCGACTGCTATTGATGAAAATGTCGAAGTGAACCTCGAGGAAGAAGGATTAGAAGACAGGGTGACAATAGAATGAAGCTTGCTTCAAAAGATTTGCTTGGGATTAAGGAACTCACAAAAGACGAGATAACGCTTGTTCTGGATACGGCATCAGGTTTTAAGGATGTCCTTAAGCGAGATATTAAAAAGGTGCCTGCACTGAGAGGAAAGACAGCGGTTAACCTCTTTTTTGAGCCTTCAACAAGGACAAAGACTTCATTTGAACTTGCCGAGAAGAGACTGAGCCTTGATGTCTTGAATCTTGCAGTGACCACAAGCAGCGTTGTTAAAGGCGAGAGCCTGATAGATACAGCTCTTAATGTGCAGGCCCTGGGCGCTGATTTCATGATAATAAGGCATTCATCATCAGGCGCGGCGCACCTCCTTTCAAAAAAGGTAAATGCCTCTGTGATAAATGCAGGTGACGGAGTAAACGAACATCCGACACAGGCGCTGCTTGATGCCTTTACCATAAAAGAAAAACTTGGAAGGATTGAGGGGCTTAAAGTTGCAATAGTCGGGGATATACTTCACAGCAGGGTTGCAAAATCAAATATTTATCTGCTTGCGAAATTTGGCGTTGAGGTCAGGATTATAGGCCCTCCAACCCTTATCCCTAAGGAACTGGAATCTCATGGCGTCAAAGTCTTTCATGATATGGAAACAGGACTGCGTGATGTTGATGTTGTCATGATGCTCAGGATTCAGATGGAAAGGCAGGGTAAGGGATTTTTCCCTTCGACTCTTGAATATTTCAGATATTGGGGGCTGACAGCAGAGAGGCTTTCAATAGCGGATAAAGATGCGATTGTAATGCATCCGGGGCCTATGAACAGAGGCATAGAGATAGCATCCGAGATTGCCGACGGCCCAAGGTCGGTGATACTTGAACAGGTAACAAACGGGATAGCAGTGAGAATGGCAGTCCTTTATCTGCTTGCAGGGGTAAGGGGATGAAGATACTGATTAAGAATGGGCACATAATAGATCCATCACAGGGGATTGACGGTGTCGGGGATGTTCTGATAGAGGAAGGGAAGATAATAGAAGTCAGAAGTCAGAAGTCGGAAGTCAGAAGTAAAGAACAAAAAACCAGGACTTCAAATTCCGAACTTCGAACCATTGACGCTTCTGGTTTGTATGTTTTCCCTGGATTAGTTGATATGCATACGCACCTGAGAGAGCCCGGATTTGAATATAAGGAGACTATAAAGACAGGGACTCTGGCTGCTGTAAGAGGGGGGATTACAACAGTCTGTGCAATGCCGAATACAAATCCTGTCAATGATAATTCAAGCGTTACAGACCTCATTATCAGAAAGGCGATTCAGGAGGGTGCGTGCACTGTCTATCCAATTGGAGCAATAACAAAAGGGCAGAAAGGCGAGGAACTCGCTGAGATGGGGATAATGCACGGTGAAGGCTGTGTGGCGTTTTCCGATGACGGCATGCCTGTTATGAACAGCCTGATTATGAGAAGGGCCCTGGAATATTCAAAAACATTTAATGTGCCTCTGATATCCCACTGTGAGGATATGAACCTCTCTGAGGGTGGAGTTATGAATGAGGGCTTATTGTCTGTAACACTCGGATTAAAGGGTATTCCTTCCGAGGCTGAAGAGGTAATGGTTGCAAGAGATATAGCGCTTGCAGGGCTTACAGGCGGGAGGCTGCATATAGCTCATGTCTCTACAGAAGGCTCTGTAAGAATAATCAGAGCCGCTAAGGAGAGAGGAATAAATGTGACAGCAGAGACATGCCCTCATTATTTCAGTATTACTGAGGCTGCTGTTGAAGGGTATAACACAAATGCAAAGGTAAATCCTCCGCTTAGAACTGCCAGTGATGTTGATGCAATAAAACAGGGGTTAAAAGACGGAACAATAGATGTTATAGCAACAGACCATGCTCCCCATCACAGGGATGAGAAATTAAGGGAATTTGACCAGTCGCCTTCAGGGATATCAGGACTTGAAACAGCTTTGGGTTTAAGCCTGAAGCTTGTTGAAGAAGGCATTCTCACAATGAAGCAATTGATTGAAAAAATGACAATAAACCCGGCAAAGATTATGGGAATAAATAAAGGGACTCTTAAAAATGGCTCTGATGCAGATGTCGTAATAGTCAATCCCGATAAGGATTTTAAGGTAGAGCCGGAGAAATTCGCATCTAAAGGCAAAAACACGCCTTTTGAAGGATGGGTTTTAAAGGGAGCGGCTGTAATTACTATATGCAAAGGAAAGATATATGAGCAGTAAGGCTTTTTTAGTTTTAAATGACGGGGTTGTCTTTGAAGGCATTGGTTTTGGCTCGGAGGGAGAGACCATCGGCGAGGTTGTCTTCAATACCTCGATGACCGGATATCAGGAAATCCTTACAGACCCGTCATACAAAGGGCAGATTGTTACCATGACATACTCACAGATAGGCAATTACGGCATAAACGAAGAGGACATTGAATCCAATGGAGGAATCAAATCAGAAGGCTTTATTGTTAAGGAGGCCTGCGGATTCCCGAGCAACTGGCGCTCATCAATGAGCCTCCACGAGTATCTGAAAAAATATAATGTTGTTGGTATTCAGGGATTAGATACAAGGGCGCTTACGAGGCATTTGAGGAATCACGGCGCGCAAATGGGAATCATCTCTACTACTGACTTAAATCCTGAAAGCCTTCTGGAAAAAGTTAAAGCTCATCCCGGCATATCAGCATTCGATTTAGTGAAAGATGTAACAGCAAAAGAGCAATACAAATGGAAGGAAGGGTGCTGGAAATGGTGTGCATTCCCCCATCCCCTAACCCCTAAACCCTGTAGTATTGTTGTCTATGACTTTGGAATAAAGTTCAATATACTCAGGAATCTTGTTGAAGCAGGTTTTGATGTAACGGTTGTCCCTGCGCAAACGCCGGCTGAAAAGGTTCTTGAGATGAATCCTAATGGCATAATCTTAAGCAACGGGCCCGGTGACCCGCAGACAGTGACCTATGCGATAGATAGCGCAAAAAAACTTATGGGCAAAAAGCCAATATTCGGCATCTGTCTGGGGCATCAGATACTTGGGCTTGCAATGGGAGGAAGGACATACAAACTCAAATTCGGCCATCACGGCGGCAACCATCCGGTGAAGGACCTGGCAACAGGACGTGTTGAGATAACATCCCAGAACCATAATTACTGTGTTGACATAAATAGCCTGAAGGGGAAAGTTACGCTTACTCATAAAAATTTATACGATGGAACAGAAGAAGGAATGCAGCATGTTGAACTTCCGATATTCTCTGTTCAGCACCATCCTGAAGCAGGGCCGGGGCCGAATGATTCAGTGCATCTGTTTAAAAGATTTAGGGAAATGATAGAGAGATTTTATGCCAAAAAGAAATGATATAAAGAAGATATTATTAATAGGCTCAGGGCCCATAGTAATCGGTCAGGCATGTGAATTCGATTATTCAGGAACACAGGCCTGCAAGGCATTGCGTGAAGAGGGCTATAAAGTTGTTCTTGTAAATTCAAATCCTGCAACGATTATGACAGACCCTGATATAGCTGATGCAACCTATATTGAACCTCTGACAGCAGAGATTATTGAGTTGATTATTAAAAAGGAAAGGCCTGATGCCCTGCTTCCCACAATGGGCGGCCAGACTGCATTGAATCTTGCTGTTGAGCTTGCAGAAAAAGGTGTCCTTGAAAAGTACAGCATTGAACTTATAGGCGCAAAACTTCCTGCCATAAAAAAGGCCGAGGACAGAGAGCTTTTCAAGGAGGCAATGGAAAAGATAGGGCTTGAGGTACCGAAGAGTTCCAATGTCGGAAGCGTAAAAGACGGCCTTGATGCTGTTGAGCATATCGGATTTCCCGTGATACTAAGGCCCTCATTTACACTTGGGGGTACAGGAGGCGGTATTGCATATAATATGGAGGAATACACAGAACTTCTGGACAAGGGTTTAAAACTCAGCCCTGTGCATCAGGTCCTGGTGGAGGAATCAGCTATCGGGTGGAAGGAATATGAGCTTGAGGTGATGCGCGATACAAAAGATAATGTCGTGATAATATGCTCTATCGAAAACTTTGATCCAATGGGAATACATACAGGAGATTCCATAACGGTTGCGCCTGCACAGACCCTCACGGACAAGGAATATCAGAGGATGCGTGATGCAGCAATAGCAATAATCAGGGAGATAGGAGTTGACACTGGAGGTTCAAATATCCAGTTTGCGCTAAATCCTGAAAACGGCAGGATGGTTGTTATAGAGATGAACCCCAGGGTTTCGAGGTCCTCGGCGCTGGCAAGCAAGGCAACAGGATTTCCTATTGCAAAGATCGCTGCAAAGCTTGCAGTAGGCCTTACCCTTGACGAGATCCCCAATGACATAACAAAGGAGACCCCTGCCTCGTTTGAACCTGCAATAGATTATGTAGTAACCAAGATACCCAGATTCGCATTCGAAAAATTCTCTCAGGCCGACCCCACGCTTACAACACAGATGAAGTCAGTGGGAGAGGTTATGTCCATAGGAAGGACCTTCAAGGAGTCTTTGCAGAAAGCCATGCGGAGCCTTGAGATAGGGAGCCATGGCTTTGAAGAGCTGAATGTAAGCCCGGCAGAGCTTAAGGCAAAACTCAAGATACCAAATGCTGAAAGGCTCTGGTATGTTGCACAGGCGCTAAGAAATGGAATGCCTGTTGAAGAGATTTATAAAATTACATGGATAGACCTATGGTTTTTGAATAATATAAAACAGATTGTGGAGATGGAAGAGGAAATAAAGCGTTCAGCGCTCAGCGTTCGGCGTTCAGCGACAAAAAAATCCGAACTCCAGACTCCGAATTCCGAACCATCCGAAATGCTTCGTAAAGCAAAGGAATACGGTTTTTCTGACAGGAGAATTGCTGAACTTACGGGCCGGACAGAAACTGAAATAAGAAGATTAAGAAATGAACTTGGATTAAGGCCTGTTTATAAAATGGTTGATACATGTGCGGCAGAATTTGCTGCATATACACCCTATATGTACTCGACGTATGAAGTACCATTTAAAGCTATCAGCTATAAGCTATCAGCTATAAGCCAGGTTGTTGAGTCTGAGGCCAAGCCAACTGATAAGAAGAAGGTCATTATCCTCGGTTCAGGCCCGAACAGGATAGGGCAGGGGATTGAGTTCGATTATTGCTGTGTACATGCTGTTTTTGCCCTGAAAGAGCTTGGTTATGAGACCATAATGGTTAACTGCAATCCGGAGACCGTGAGTACTGATTACGACACATCTGACAGGCTTTATTTCGAGCCTCTGACAATAGAAGATGTCTTAAACATTATTGAGGTTGAAAAACCTGAGGGTGTGGTAGTTCAGTTCGGCGGACAGACTCCGTTAAAACTTGCGGTGCCACTGGAAAAAGAAGGTGTAAAAATTCTTGGCACATCCCCTGACTCAATAGACAGGGCAGAAGACAGGAAAAGATTCAAAGAACTTCTCCATAAGTTAAATTTAAAGCAGGCAGACAGCGACACTGCCATGTCTCCTGAAGAAGCTGCAGCTGTTGCAAAGAAGATTGGTTATCCTGTAATGGTAAGGCCCTCTTATGTTCTTGGCGGAAGGGCAATGGAGATTGTATATGATGAAGGCTCTCTTCTGGATTACATGAAAAGGGCTGTTAAGGCATCTCCGGAGCATCCTGTACTCATAGATAAATATCTTGATGGGGCAGTGGAGGTTGATGTTGATGCCATCTCAGACGGGGTTGATGTAATGGTCGGCGGCGTTATGGAGCATATTGAAGAGGCTGGAATACATTCAGGTGATTCTGCATGTTCCTTGCCTCCGTATTCTTTGAAAAAATCTATTGTAGACGAAATTAAAGAACAGACAAAGGCCCTTGCCCGGGACCTGAATGTTATCGGCTTAATGAATATCCAGTTTGCCGTAAAGAGCAAAGAGCAGAGCGCAGAGAGCAGAGAGGATTATGAAATTTATATTATCGAGGTTAACCCGAGAGCATCAAGGACAATCCCGTATGTAAGCAAAGCAACAGGAGTGCCGCTTGCAAAACTTGCCGCAAAGGTAATGCTTGGCAAGACATTGAAAGAGCTTGGGTTTACTAAAGAAAGAGAAATAAGGCATGTGGCTGTTAAGGAGGCGGTATTCCCATTTGACCGTTTCAGCGGGGTTGATATAATTCTTGGCCCTGAGATGAAATCTACCGGTGAGGTTATGGGTATTGATGAGGATTTCGGTACTGCCTATGCAAAGGCACAGCTTTCTTCCAGTAACAGGATTCCGACTTCAGGGAAAATAGTTATAAGCGTCAGGGATGAGGATAAGGCAGGAATATGCGATGTCGTAAAGCAACTCCATAATATGGGTTTTGATGTTATTGCAACACGCGGGACTGCAGAGCACTTAAAAAACAAAGGCATTGAGGTTGAAGTGATTAATAAAGTCAATGAGGGGAGGCCGCATATCGTTGATTTAATCAAAAACAGGGAAGTGAATTTTGTCATTAACACTGTGAGCGATGCACAGGCGCAGAGGGACTCTTTCTCTATAAGGAGCAGCGCGCTTCAATATAAAGTGCCTTACACAACAACAGTCTCAGGGGCAAGGGCAGTTGTAAATGCAATAGAGATGCTGCTTAAAAAGGATATGGCTATAAAATCCATACAGGAATACCATAAGACGGTATAAATTCAGGTGATAATCCTTGCGTTCCTCTCAATAGTCTTTTATCTCCTCAGCCTGTACAGAGGTTTTTTCATCTATCCAGGGGTCCTTATGCAAGCGGCTTATATGCTGATGAGGGGAATTCAGCTTGAACGCCTGCCTCTGGTCGGGCCGCATGATACGTTGTTTTTTCTTTCATCCTCGCTGGTTGCATTCGCAATACCTTTTACATTCTCTATGAAGAATAAAAAGCAGTTCATTAGCCCTGTTTCGGTGATTGCGTCTGCATTGGTTGTTTTTTCTCTCTTTGCAAAGGCGCACAATAGGCCTCTGCCTCCGGTTTTAAAAACATACTGGTTCGAACTCCACGTCAGTCTCTCATTTTTTTCGTATGCGCTCTTCGGGATTGCAGCAATTTTAGGTTTTTTATTCCTGAGGTATAAAGAACAGGAAACAGAGGCCCTTCAGTACAAGGCTGTACTGATAGGTTACTGCATGTTTTCCCTGTCAATGATATTCGGGGGCATATGGGCATACCTTGCATGGGGCACATACTGGCTCTGGACTCCCAAGGAACTATGGACAACAATACTGTGGATTTTTTACAGCCTTTATTTACATGCAAGACTGAAAAAGGAATGGGTGGGGAAACCCTCTGTCATTTTAGGTATTATTGGATTTGGCATTACACTGTTTACATATTTGGGAGTGAGTTTATTAATGAAAAGTTCGCATACGTTTTGAAAAAAGGAAGGCAGGGCATGGTATTTGAGAGTGAGCCTTTTGATGAAGAGCTCACATATGTTTTAAATATGAAAAATAAAACAGGACATAGTATTTTCGCTCATTCTCGGGCTATCACCCTCCGAGGGTTTTGCCTCTTTATTTTTTGGATATTTGAATTTAGGAATATCAGCAAAATAAACCGCTCAAATACCCTATCCTGTTTTTTAATATTTATCAGGAGAACAAGTTGAAATTACTGAAGAATTTTTTAGACTTTTTTCTTTCCCTTCGGACAGCCATATGGCTTTTGCTGGGATTGATCCTTATGCTCTTCTTTGGTGCCGTGATAATGCCGTCAAGAGAGGAATTCTCAACCATAAATTCAACCCCCCTGCTTGGATGGCTCAAAGATAGTCCGCTTGGTGCAACATGGTGGCTCTGGGGCTCGATAACCTTGCTTTCCCTGCTGGCTGCAAATACTTTGCTTTGCAGCGTAGAATCCCTCCTGAAAAAAAGGCAACACAGGGCATGGCTTTTGATAATCTCACCCCAGATAATACATATAGGGTTTTTATTCATACTCCTTGCACATTTTCTGAGCTCCGCAGGCAGCTTTAAAAACAATGCAGTTGCCTATGAAGGCTCAGCTTTTCTTTTGCCAAATAATTTAACTGTGAAGGTAAATGATATAAACATAAATATTAACTCATCGGGATATATCTCAGACTGGGCAGTGAATATAGAATATTTCTCTGGTAATGAAAAAATAAAAGAAGATTCTCTCGGTCCTAACTCCCCGTCATTTTACAAAGGGCTTGGAATATACCTCAAGGATATTCAGCCGTATCCATTAAAAGCGGTTCTGCTTGAGGTAACCAAAGAGCCTGGCGCGGCCTGGGCATTAGTTGGAGGAATACTTTTTATGCTTGGCACAATAACCCTGCTGATATTGAAAATAAAGAGAGAGCCTTATTAGTGTAACAGGATTAAAATTGGGCGGGTAATTCTGACAGGGTAGCGATATTTATGGGTTTGAGGCTGATAAATGCCCTTACTATATTAGGGTCAAATTGTTTGCCGGCATGTTTTATCAATTCATTGACGGCCTCATTGTGGCTGGATGCAGACCGATAAGGCCTGTTTGATAAGATAGCATCATACGTATCCGCAACTGCAATTACCCTTGCGGGCAAAGGGATATTTCTTTCAGCTAATCCATAAGGGTAGCCTGAGCCGTCATAGTTTTCATGATGATGAAGAATTATTGGAAGTATGGATTTAAATTGTTTCAGGGGTTTTAGTATTTCTACTCCCTTTTGGGGATGGCTTCTGACAGTCTGCATCTCAGCTTTAGTTAGAGGTCCCTGCTTGCCCAGAATAATATCGCTTATGCCTATTTTGCCTATATCATGAAGCATTGATGCTGCCTTAAGCTCGTTTTTCTCATTTTCCTTAAGGTCAAGGGCGGTTGCGATAAGGCTTGAGTAATAGCTGACCCGCCTGCAATGGCCGTAAGTGCCGTGATCTCTTTTTTCTATGGCCTGGGCCAGGGATGAAAGGACCTCGAGGTATGTCTTTTTCATGTCTTCTGTTTTTTCACTTACCTTTGTTTCGAGGGTCAGTAAAACTTTTTTTTTCTCTTTATCGAGTTCCCTTTTTTTTGTTACATGGTCTATGCTTTTCAGCAGGTCAGCAACAAAAAAAGGTTTGGTTATAAAATCAGATGCTCCTTTTTTAAGAGATTCAACAGCAAGGCCGGCGCTGCCATTGGCGGTGATTATCACATAATAAAGCTCAGGGTCTATCTTTGACAACTCCTGTATGAGCTGAAGCCCTGTGGTGGCGCCCAGAAACTGGTCTATGAATGCCAGATCGAATTTGTCCTGAGTTACAAGCCTTAACGCACCTTCAGGCTGCGAAGCTGTTCTTACATAATAACCGAGGTCCTCAAGCAGCAAGGAGTACGTCTGCAGGATTCTTTCTTCATCATCTACCAGCAGAATGCGTGTGTCAGTTGGCATCTTCTCCTTCTTTTTACTCAGGTAAATTTAATCATTTTGCCATCAGGGCAATTTTGATTACTGTCTGCAATGTTTATAAACAGATATTATTTTTTCAGCCTGCTAAGAAGGATTATTGATAACTGGTAGCTTCCGTTTTCCTCTTCTCTTATTTTTTTGTAGAAATCACATACTTCGCAGTTTTTGTACTTGTTGGCAAAGGTCCCCTGAACCTTTCCGCCGCATAATGTGCCTGCCATTACCCAGCACGCCCTTCCTGCGTTTTTTCCTCCATGGACTCCATCAAGCCTTTCATCACTAGTGGCCGGACATACGCCAAGCTCTTCGGATTTTTTACCTCCGGGCTCTCTCCCACAGCCTTTAAATTCCCAGCAGTTTTGTTTCATTGTATTTTCCTCCCCTACGCCTTTTTTATTCATTAAATGAAGCAAGATGAATGCCATGGCATAATATATTGATTTTACTGAAAAATTTACAACTAGGAAGGATTTTTGTCGGGCAATATGCCCTGTAACAAGGGCATATTGCCTTAAGGGTTTATATGGGTAAGGCTATTTTGAAGGTGGTACCCTTGCCTATTCCTGAAATAACACTGATGCTTCCCTTATTGTCTGTAATAATTTTTCTTGCTATAGAGAGGCCAAGCCCTGTGCCGCCCTTTTCAGCCTTTGTTGTAAAAAAGGGTGCAAATATCCTGTCAATATATTCGGACTGTATGCCTGCTCCTGTATCGCTGATTTTTACGAATAGCATGTTGTCTTCTATCCCGGTTTCGAGTGTGACCGTACCGTTATCCTGCATGGCATCAAGGGCATTCGTTATTATTGCTATAAAAGCCTGCCTTATTTCACCTTCACTTGCATGCACAACCGGCATTGCCTTTGCATAGTTTTTTATTACATTAATCCCTTTCAATCTGCCCTGAAAGCCGATTATCTCAAGGGTTTTATCGAGGCTCTCATTTATATTGATTTCTTTTTTCTCATAAGTTTTTTCTCTTACAAAGGAGAGCATGTCTGTCGTAATTTTTTTACACCTTAAAATCTCTTCTCCTATGATTTCCAAGTAATTTTCAAATAGTACAGGGTCAAACCGGTTGGTCTTTACTCTGGACAAAAGCCCCTCTGCACAGCCTGCAATCGAGGCCAGGGGGTTATTTATCTCGTGGGCTATGCCTGATGCCATCTGCCCCAGTGCCGCAAGCCTGTCGCTCATTATAAAACGCATTTCTTTTTCCTTTTCCTCAGTAATATCGCGTGCTATATGGATTGAACCCTGAAACTTTGCTTCATGGAAATAAAAAGGGAATGTGGATATCTGAAATATCTTCTTTTTTTCAGCATCCATGACCTCCAGGGTTGCCGGCCTCTTTTCTTTTAATGTCGTTATGTTAGGGCAGCCTTCTATAGGGAAAGCGGTTCCATGGAAAATTTCATAGCATTTTTTGTTGATCATTTCCCGCGGATGCAAGCCAAAGTATTCTGCAAATGCGCGGTTAGCCTTTATAATATTGAATTCGCTGTCATGAATAGATATTAGGTCTGTGATGCCATCAAACGTGTCCTGCCACATTTTTTGAGACGCGGAAACCTTTTCAAACAGTATGTTCTTTTCCCGGTCCCTTTCATTTATTGCCTCCACCATTTTGTTAAAAGCAGCGGAAAGCTTTCCAATCTCGTCTTCGCTTCTTATGTCAACCCTGACATCAAAATTTCCATCCGCGATTTCTTTTACTCCATTCTTAAGACTGTTTGTGGGATTAATTACGTCATATCTTGCATAAAATATAATGAAGACTGTAGTGATGAAAAATAAGCCGAATGTATAGAACCTGAATGCATTGAAGTCTTCTACTTTTGCTTTATGTTCAGCCTCTAAAAGTCCGACAAACCGGTTTATGCCATATGCGTAGTTCTGGATCCCCACATTGTATTTGTCAAGTAATGCCCCGGTCCTTTTCCCGTGAAGTTTAGCGATCTCTAAAAGCAGAGGCTTTAAAGTATTATTCCACTCGTCAAGGAAACCATCAAACATCATTATCTCATCTTTATTCTTAAGCGCCCTGATCCCAAGTTCGCTGTTTCCATTTTTTATATTGGCAGCTATTCTTTCATACATATTTATCTCATTGCCAAGTTCTGCAGTAAGAGATTCTTTTAATCCAGGGTCTGCTGTCTTGATTATTCTATTAATTATCCATGTCATTTCAAAGGAACGGGATCTCAGGCTCCCGGCAAGATTTATCCTTAAGGAATTATCACTAATTTGATTTGTAAAGATAAAAGTGGCAGTGATATAGATGGCGATAAAGGAAAGCATTATAATACCCATGAAAATAAGTTTTGCCGTAAGGGATTTGAATTTAAGCATTTTTTATCTTCCCGGTTTTTTCGCTGCGCTATAACGTCTGAATCCGCTGCTTAAAGATATCCTGACTTTGTTCATTCTTTTATCCCGTAACCCATCAGCTTCCGATAAAGAGTTTTCGGGTCGATACCGAGTATCTCTGCTGCTCTTCCTCTTTGTCCGCCGGCTTCCCTGAGGATTTTGAGGATATGATTTTTTTCGATGTCTTCAAGCCGGATGCCTGAAGCTCTATTGCCAGTTTTCAGGTCTGCGGGCAGGTCTTCACGGGTTATTGTATCGGCCTTTGACAGCAATAGAGTCCTGTGTAACACGTTCTGAAGCTCCCTGACATTTCCGGGCCATGAATATTCAGAGATGGCGTCCAATGCGTCCTTGCTGAACTTTTTATGCTTGAAGGCAGGATTGTTCTCTCTGAAGTGTGCAATAAGCAAAGGGATATCCTCTTTCCTTTCCCTTAAAGGGGGGATATGAATGGTTAACGCACTTATACGATAATAGAGGTCATGCCTGAACCTGCCTTCTTCAGTCTCTGTTTTAATATCCTTGTTTGTGGCAAATACAAACTTTACATCAACTTTCATTTCTCTTGTCCCGCCAACCCTGAAAAAACTTTTTGTCTCGATGACGCGCAGCAATTTTATCTGAAGCTGCAGCGGCAGGTCGCCAATCTCATCAAGGAAAAGGGTCCCGCCATCAGCTATTTCCAGTAATCCTAATTTTTTTTCGTATGCTCCTGTGAATGACCCCTTTTCATGCCCGAACAGTTCGCTTTCAATTATGTTTTCCGGGATTGCCCCGCAGTTGATTGGGATATAGGGTTTTTCAGCTCTTTCCGATGCATCATGGATGGCCCTTGCTATCAGCTCTTTGCCAACACCGCTCTCGCCGTAAATAAGCACCGGAGAATCAGGGATTGCAACCTTTTTGACAGTCTCAAGAATCTCTGTCATTAAAGTGTTCTTTGTTATGATGTTCTTTTGCCTGAATTGTCTTTTTATCTGTGTCTTGAGCAGCAGGTTTTCGGTGCGGAGTTTTTTCTTCTCATGCGCTTTTTCAATGACGGCTTTAAGTTCTTCAATCTTGAATGGTTTCGTAAGATAATCATAGGCTCCCAGTTTCATGGCCTCAACAGCCGTAGACACGATTCCAACGCCTGTAAGGATTACCACTTCGGGTGGTATTTCAAAAGTTTTTATTTTTTTCAGGACTTCCATCCCGCCGACTTCCGGCATATTTAAATCAAGCAGCAGGACATCGTATTCTTCTTTTTCAAGAAGGTCTTTTGCCTTAATGGCGCTGTCAGTTCCGGTAACATCAAAGCCCTCATCCGAGAGTGTGGCCATAAGAACCTCTCTGAAGTTTTTTTCATCGTCTGCAATTAATATTCTGACCGGTGAATTTTTCATTATGTTATAAGGTGTAAATTCGATGTGATGGATTTAAGCATCTCTTTTTTTATGTCTACCTAACAATTATAGCAGAAAATTTTATGGTAAAACCCAATGTTTTTAGGTGGCAATTTATGCTACAATATCATGTTTTTCCGAATATCACGCGATTATTGTTTAAAGGGGAGAGAAATGGCGAAGGTTCCAATAAGTATTGAAGAGGAGATGAAGGTCTCCTATCTGGATTACGCTATGAGCGTAATAATTGGCAGGGCACTGCCTGACATAAGAGACGGGCTTAAACCTGTTCAGAGAAGGATACTCTATGCAATGTTCAAGGAGGGCCTTCTTTCGAGCAAAAAATATTCAAAGTGCGCCGGTGTTGTTGGTGAGGTTTTAAAGAAATACCATCCGCACGGTGATAACGCTGTATACGATGCACTCGTAAGGCTTGCGCAGGATTTCAATATGCGTTATCCATTGATAGACGGTCAGGGTAATTTTGGCTCTATTGACGGAGACCCCGCTGCTGCATACCGTTATACCGAGGCAAGGCTCGCAAAGATTGCAGAAGACCTGCTCGCTGACATTGACAAAGAGACGGTTGATTTTATATCCAATTTTGATGAGACAACAGAGGAGCCCCTGGTGCTTCCGTCACGGGTGCCGAATCTTATAATTAACGGCTCTGCGGGAATCGCTGTTGGAATGGCAACGAATATACCTCCTCATAATCTGGGAGAGATAACGGATGGCCTTGTTATGCTCCTTGATAATCCTGAGACAGCAATCAATGACCTTATGGGTGTAATAAAGGGCCCTGATTTTCCGACAGGAGGGATAATCCATGGCGCGGAAGGGATTGTTGATGCATATACCACAGGCAGGGGGCTTATCAAGGTAAGGGCCAAGGCAAGGATAGAGCAGGAGTACCGCGGTGGAGAGAATATCATAATCACAGAACTCCCTTATCAGGTAAACAAGGCAAGGCTTATAGAAAAGATTGCCGAGCTTGTGAGAGAAAAGAAAATAGAAGGGATATCTGAGATAAGGGATGAATCAGACAGAGACGGCATAAGAGCTGTGCTTGAGCTTAAGAGGGGTGAGATGGCAGAGGTTGTTCTTAATAACCTTTATAAACATACCCAGATGGAATCGACATTCGGAATTATAATGCTTGCCATTATCAATAGTCAGCCTCAGGTTCTGCCTCTGAAGAAGATGCTCAGCCATTTCCTGCAGCACAGGCGGGATGTTGTTATAAGAAGGACCAGGTTTGAACTCAGAAAGGCAGATGAGAGGGCGCATATATTAGAAGGGCTGAAGATAGCGCTTGATTATCTTGACGCGATTATTGCCTTAATAAGGAAAGCAAAGACCCCCGAGGAGGCAAGGCTTGGATTGGTAAAGGACTACCCTCTGTCAGAGCTTCAGGCCCAGGCAATACTCGATATGAAACTGCAGAGGCTGACAGGACTTGAACGCGAAAAGATAATAACTGAATACACTGAGATATTAAAAGAGATAGAAAGGCTTAAGGCAATACTCGGAAGCGATGCGCTTGTATCGAAGATAATCAGGAATGAGCTTATCGAGATAAAGGAAAAATACGCTGACGACAGAAGGACCGAGATTGCCACTGCGACAAAGGAGATTACCATAGAAGACCTGATAACAGAAGAGGACATGGTAATAACGATCTCTCATCAGGGTTATATAAAGAGGAATCCGTTGTCTGCATACAGAAGCCAGCGCAGAGGAGGGAAGGGCCTCATAGGGATGGAGACAAAGGAAGAGGATTTTGTTGAACAGCTCTTTATCGGTTCGACACATGACTATATGCTCTTCTTTTCCAATCTCGGGCGCTTATACTGGTTGAAGGTATACCAGATTCCGGAGGCAGGCCGTACTGCAAAAGGCAAGGCGCTTGTGAATCTCCTCCAGCTCTCGGAGGGAGAGAGGATTACAACAGCCCTGCCGATCAGGGATTTTAAAGAGGCATTTCTTGTGATGTTTACAAAAAATGGTACGGTAAAAAAGACTGCGCTTGAAGAATACAGCAACCCGCGCGGCAAGGGAATAATAGCTATTACAATTGAAGAAGGCGATGAACTGATAGTGGTAAAAAAGACCGATGGCAAGAGTGACCTGATTATCGGCACCAAGGACGGCCTTTCGATACGGTTTAATGAAGAGGATGTCCGTGATATGGGCCGGACAGCCAAAGGTGTTATAGGCATACGTCTTGTGAAAGGCGATGAGGTGGTATCAGCAGAGGTTGCAGAAGAACGAACCTATCTTCTCACCGTTACCGAAAAGGGGCTGGGCAAAAGAACCAAGATAGAAGAGTATCGTGTCCAGGGCAGGGGCGGAAAAGGTGTAATATCAATAAAGACCATAGAAAAAGGCGGGAAGGCAATCGGACTTATTCAGGTGCGGGATGAGGATGAGATAATTATGATCACCAATTCAGGCAAGCTTATCAGGACGACCGCAGACAACATATCCCTTCAGGGCAGGAATACGCAGGGTGTAAAGCTTATGGATGTTGATGCAGAGGATAAGATTGTAAGCATGAGCAAGGTAGTTGAGAAGGACTAACTGATTTGCAGAAAGCCGTAAGCAAAATAATAAAGGTCCCTCTGTATATTTTTGGTTTTGTGCTTCTCGGGTTACTCTTTGCGTATTTGACATTCAAGCTGATGAGCTTCAGCAGGACAGTGGATGTCCCTGACCTTTCCGGTAAAAACCTTGTTGAGGCAAACGAGATTCTAAGCAAGAAGGGCCTTAACCTCAAGATAGAAGGCGAAGAATATGATCCTTCAATAGCCGGTGGATATATACTGAGGCAGGATGTGCCTGCCGGAAGCGGGGTTAAAGAACAGAGGAGGATAAAGGTTATACTCAGCAAAGGCCCGAGGGTTCAGACAATTCCCTCGGTGATTGGAGAGTCTGCGGACAAGGCTGAATCCATCCTTTTACAAAATGGGTTAAAGGTAGCAAAGATCATCCGTGTCCATTCAGGCACAGATGAAAGGGATAAGGTAATCTCACAGAAACCTGGCCCTGACGAAAAGATTGCTGAAAAAGTTACGCTTATTGTCAGTGCAGGGCCTTATGAGGTTATTTATTATTGCCCTGATTTTCAGGGAAAGACGCCGGAAGAGGCCCGGCAGCTTGCGGAAAAACTTGGGCTGAAACTTAATATTACCGGTTCCGGCGAAAAGGTAAAATCACAAAGGCCGAAGGCCGGCAGCCAGACCAGGGCAGGGGATATAATAAACCTTGAGATGGGACAGGAGTAAAAAACTCCAATGTTTTCAAAACGGCGGTTTTGGAAGATGGGAATTCATAGAGATAACAGACCCGTGGAATGTTAAAAATACAATAAGGGAGTATTTACAAAAGCGTTAATATGCAAAAGCATGTAAAAAGCTCAAAGGCAGTGGCATCAATATATAGCCGCATCAGGGAAATTCTTGAAACTGCGAGGAGTAGCGCATACCGTGCCGTAAATTTTGCGATGGTCCAGGCATACTGGCATATAGGCAGTGTTATTGTCGAAGAAGAACAGCAGGGGAAAAAGAAGGCTGATTACGGCACAAAGCTTATTAATGAATTATCCTTGAAATTATCTAAAGATTTTGGCTCGGGTTTTTCCGCTCAGAGTTTGTGGAATATGCGACAATTTTACCTGTATTTTCCAATTCTCTCCGCAGTGCGGAGAGAATTGTCCTGGACACATTATAAAATACTGTTAAGAGTTGACAAACAAAACGCCAGAGATTTTTATTTAGAGGAATGTGCAAAATCCAACTGGAGCACAAGACAGCTTGAACGGCAGGTCTATTCATTTTACTACGAGCGCCTTCTGGCAAGTAAAAACAGGCTCCCCGTAAAGCGTGAAGCAGATAAAAGAGCTAAGCAATTAAAATCTGCCCCGGAAGAACAAATCAAAGATCCGTATGTCTTAGAGTTTTTGGGGTTGCAGGAGATGCCTCATTTGCGAGAAAGCCAGATCGAGCAGGCTCTTGTTGATCATCTGCAAAAATTTCTTTTGGAGCTGGGACGCGGTTTTTCTTTTGTTGCAAGACAGATGCGCATATCTACCGAAACACAGCATTTTTATGTTGACCTTGTTTTTTATAATTATCTTCTGAAGTGTTTTGTTATCATTGACCTTAAAACTGGTAAATTGACGCATCAGGATATTGGCCAGATGGATATGTATTTTCGTATTTTTGAGGACAAAATGAAACAGCCCGGGGACAATCCTACAATTGGGATAATCCTTTGCACAGAGAAAGATGAAACTATTGTCAAGTATTCCATACTTAAAGGGAATAAGAAATTATTTGCCTCAAAATATAAGCTTTACCTGCCTACTGAAAAAGAATTGAAAGAGGAACTGGAACGAGAAAAAAGGATGCTCGGAATGGAACTTAAACTGTTAAAATCAAAAGGCAAGAAATAAGAGGGCAGATTAATATGGCAAAGAAAAACGCATCGCCGTCAAGGTAATTGTCCATAGAGGGAATGAGATTATGGTGGTGAGGGAGATAGAATAAGATTTATGTCTTTGACTTTTGAAACTAATAAACACGTTCTTCTAACTGGCTCAGGATTCACCCGAAATTTCGGAGGTTTTTTGGCTAATGAAATGTGGGCATGGATTTTTAACGATCCGAAAATCGGGGTACAGCCTAAGCTCAACAACCTGCTAAAGAACGATTTTGACTATGAATCGGTCTACTACAAAGTTACTGACGGCAATGACTTTAATGAAGATGAAAAAAGGGCGATTACCGAAGCAATTCATAATGCATATAAAAAATTGGATGACAAAATAAAAGACTATTACTCTCTCGGCACAAGGCAACCTGTGAACATCTCCGATGTTTGTAAATTCATCGATAGATTTTCCGGTATTCCTGCAATCACGGGCAACAATAATACCAAAGGATTTTTCTTTACGCTCAATCAGGATTTACTAATTGAAAGGTATTTTAGTAGTTCAAATATGCCTGCTCTTTATGTAAACCAGCCTACTATTCAAATTTATCAGAATAAAGATTATCAAGAAAGCACTTGTTCCGTAACATTGGCTTTAGCTGCTGACATGGAGAAAACAAACCCGTTATCATCATCAAAATTCTTTTACGTCAAGGTACATGGCTCTTGGAACTGGTATAGTTCGGACGGTGTGAGGAAAATGGTTATTGGCAGAAATAAGCTAAACCAAATAAATACTGAACCTATTCTTACGGAATATTCCGATATTTTTAGAGAAGTATTGTCATCGGGCAATATTAGACTTTTTGTGATAGACTATGGATTTGGCGATGAACATATAAACCAGGTTATTGCAGATGCTGTAGAGCAAAACAGCTTGAAACTGTATGTCCTTAACCCTGCCGATCCTGCCGCGTTTAGAGATGGCCTGTGCAAAAGACCCTTTGGGCAAACACTTTTCAGTGGGCTTGTTGGATATTACCCTTTTGATCTGTCAACTGTGTTCCCCGGAAGCGGTGGCTCCACAAAAGAATACGAATTGATCCATGGACATTTTTTTAATGCCATATGAAATCACTTGTTGTGACGAACCAATCCTGCAATCCCTGCTCGGATATTTGGTAAGATATAAACAAGGAATCTGAAGGAGGATAAAATGATAAAAATTGCTCCGTCAATACTTTCGGCTGATTTTATGAGGCTGGGTGAGGAAATAAAGGCTGCAGAGGCGGCAGGTATTGATTTGTTTCATATTGATATTATGGACGGCCATTTTGTACCCAATATGACCATCGGGCCTTCTATTGTTGAGGCAATAAATAAAATAACAGATGTTCCGCTTGATGTGCATCTGATGATAGAAGAGCCTGATAAATATGTAAAAGATTTCATAAATGCCGGCGCAGATTATCTGGCAGTGCATATCGAGGCCTCGGTGCATGCGCACAGGACCGTGCAGGTGATAAAAGAAAGCGGCATAAAGGCAGGTATTGCGCTTAATCCTGCGACTCCTGCCTGTAGTCTCGACCATATTCTTCAGGACCTTGATTTTGTTGTTCTTATGTCTGTTAATCCCGGATTCGGAGGCCAGAGTTTTATCCCGCAGTCCATGGACAAGATTAAGATTCTAAAGAAGCTGATACAGGAAAGGGGACTGTCAACCTTAATCGAGGTTGATGGTGGAGTAAAGCCTGATAACGCAAGACAGGTTGCTGATGCCGGCGCAGACATGCTTGTAATGGGTTCAGCGTTTTTTAGCTCTAAAGACTATGGTACTCTAACAAAAAAATTGCGTGAAGTCCTTAAATAGAAAGGCAGGATATAGCTTTGACAACTAATGCAGACAGGCTTTTTAACCGAGCAGAGGAATTAAAGAACAAGGCCGAATACAATGATGCCTTGCTGCTTTTCGCTAAGGCCATCAAGACATATAAAAATGACAGGGAAGGTATTCTTAACTGCCTTATGTCAATAGGCGATACATGCCGCATGACAGGTAATTTTAAGCTTGCAGAGGGAAGTTATTCCAGGGCAATAAAATTAAGTGAAAAGATGAAGGATAAGGTAACCATGGCGGATGCAGCAGCCGGGCTTGGCCTTTCGCTGAGGGCGCTTGGCAGATGGAAAGAAGCGATAACCCTGTTTTCCAAAGCAAAAAGATTTTATATGAGAAGCAAGGATGAACACGGCATGGCATTTGTGTTTTGGGCTGAAGGAGGCGCGTATCGCGTTAAGGGAGACATATCAGGCGCGATTAAGTCATTCAAAAAATCATTTGAGCTTTTCAGCGCAATGAAATATAAGCCCGGAGCCGGATACAGTCTCTGCGGACTGGGAGGCACGTGCAGGGTCGCAGGGTTATTCAAGGATTCATTGAAATATTATACAGCTGCCAACAGGCTTTTTGCCGGATTGAAGGATCCCTTTGGCATTGCATATTCTCACTGCGGAATTGGCAATGCCTTAAGGATGAGAGGTGACTATGCAGGCGCTCAGGCAAACTTCAAAAAGGCGACGGCGCTTTACAGGAAAATAGGCGACATTGTAAGTTACTCATATACGCTCTGGAGTCTTGGCAAGACATGCACCATGCTCGGTAAACCTGATAAGGCAATGGAGTATTTTGAGCAATCATACAGGCTTTTCAAAAAGACAAAAGACCCGAGGGGGATCATATACTGCAGGCTGGGCATGGGCGAGGTGGAATTTCTCCGGGGGAAACTGTTGTCTGCCCGAAGAGACTTTGAATCTGCACTCAGAGATTCAATGGCCAATAAGTTCGCTGTTGAGGCTTGTCATTCAAAGACACTTTTGTCATTTATGGGTGGAAAGATTGATAACAGATGTTATAATAGACTTGGATTAAAGCTGAGATTCCGGACAATACCTTTTAATATTCCTTAAAACAAAAAGGCTAAGGTTGAGGTTGAGAATTTCTCAGTCTTAACCTTAATCTCAACCTGATTTTCTAATGGGGGCGAATATGGGAGTTCTCAATCTCCCTAATACAATTACTATAGCGAGGATAGTTATAATTCCTCTTTTCATAACGGCAGTCATATACAAGAGGTATGATTATGCGCTATATCTGTTTGTTGTTGCTGCCCTGACAGATACACTCGACGGGCTTATCGCAAGACTTACAAATCAGAAAACAGTCTTCGGCACATTTCTTGACCCTCTGGCAGACAAGTTTCTTCTTGTAACGTCTTTTATACTTTTTTCCATGAACGGATGGTTGCCGAAATGGCTGACTATAACAGTAATAAGCAGGGATATTATTGTGATAATAGGGTGGGTGCTTATTTACCTTACAACACATATATCGAATGTTCAGCCTACGCTTACGGGCAAGGCCGCAATAGCAATGCAGCTTATAGTTTTATGCTATGTGCTTCTTACGGTGAATATTGTATCACTTCCAAAGATGCCTGACGTGCTAATACTGGCAACTGCAGCGCTGACGATAATTTCAGGTTTACATTACATATACAGGGGTTTAAAATTGACACATGCACAATAGAGACGGCATTGAGATAGAACAAATAAAGGCTAAAAGCATTGCAGAGAGGGAAGGGCTTCTTCCCGGGGATTCCGTGTTCTCCATAAACGGGCACAGGCTTAATGACAGCATAGACTTTATGTTTTACAGGAATGAGCCGGAACTTAATATGGCCATATCCAGAAAAGGGAAGAAGATTCAGGCAAAGTTCCTTTCAGTAGAAGGAGAGGACATCGGCATTACACTCAGGCCTTTCAAGATAAAGAGATGCACAAATAACTGCATATTCTGTTTTGTGTCGCAGCTTCCGAAAGGATTGAGAAAGTCTTTATATATAAAGGATGAAGATTACAGGATGTCCTTTCTTTACGGAAACTATATTACTCTGACAAATCTGAGCGCACAGGACAAGAAGAGGATTGCGCAACAGCGGTTGAGCCCTCTTTACATCTCGGTTCATTCAACCACAAGGTCTGTCCGCAATACTCTGCTCGGCAATCCGAAGGCAGGGGATGTTTTGAAAGAACTGAAATTTTTTAAGGAAAACAGGATCAGGATGCATGCCCAGATTGTGATGTGCCCCGGTTACAATGACGGCAGGGAACTTCAGAAGACCATAAGAGACCTTTATGGTTTTTATCCTTATGTGTCGTCAATTGCCGTTGTGCCTGTGGGGCTTACGATGCACAGGAAGCTGGAGCTGAAACGTGTTGAAAAAGAGGATGCGCTAAAGACAACAGAGATTCTCGACTCTTTTCAGAAGAGGTTCAAAAAGAAGCACGGAGACCCTATTGTCTACGGTGCAGATGAGTTATATATAAAGGCAGGACTGAATTTCCCTGCATTGAAGGAATACGGTGAACTTCCTCAGATAGAGAACGGGGTAGGCATGGTTCCCCTGTTTATGTCTCAGGCAAAAAAAATCAGTAATCAGCTTTCATCTATCAGCCATCAGGCGAGAAAAAAGAAGTTTTTGACTTTTACAGGGATGTCTTTTTACCCTTATCTCAAGAGATTTGCTGACAGGCTTTTTGAGAAAGAGAATATAATCCTGAATGTTGTTCCTGTTGAGAATGCCTTTTTCGGGAAATCCGTTACGGTTACCGGACTTCTCACCGGGAGGGATGTTATAAGAACGCTCTCGGACAGGACAGCCGGCTATGAATCTCTTCTGATGCCTGATGTTGTCCTTAGAGACGGGACGGATGTTTTTCTGGATGATATTTCCAGAAAGGATATAGAGACTGCCCTTGGAATAAAGGCTAAAATCATAGAGAGCACCCCCGGGGGAATTATAAAGGTAATGCTGGAGGACAAATGAAAGTCAGTGGTAAGACAAAGGTTCTTGGCTTATTGGGTTTTCCTGTAGAGCACAGCCTTTCGCCTGCGATGCACAACACTGCATTTGAAAAACTCGGGCTTGACTGTTGTTATGTTACATTTTTGGTTAAGCCGGAATTTGTGCGTGATGCTGTAAAGGCGATAAAAGCGCTTAACCTTGCAGGAGTGAATGTCACAGTGCCTCACAAGGAGAAAATTATTCCTTTTCTTGATGAAGTCAACAAAGAGGCATCTTTTATAGGAGCTGTTAATACAATAGTTAATGCTGATGGAAAGCTCACGGGGTACAACACTGATGGACGGGGTTTTATGAAGTCTTTGTCCGAGGCAAAGATTTCTGTTAATAAAAAAAATGTTCTGATAATCGGCGCAGGAGGCGCTTCAAGGGCAATAGGTTATTATCTCTGCCAGAGCGCATCGAAGTTGTTTTTATATGACATAGATAAAAAGAAGGCAGGAAAACTAATCAGCGATTTAAATAAAATTAAAAAAAATGTGTTCTTTTTCAGCTATGAGCCATTTCGCCTCAGGCGAACCCGCCCGGGGCGGGCAGCCCTCAGCTCTCAGCTTGAAGATGTTGACATAATAATTAATGCCACCCCGCTCGGGTTAAAGAAAAATGACCCGCTGCCTATTGATGTAAATTTACTTAAACCAAAACAGGTTGTATGTGATTTAATCTATAAGAGAACTGCATTGCTCGAAAAGGCATCTAAAAAAGGGTGCCGGACCCTGAACGGTCTCGGCATGCTTTTATGGCAGGGTGTTTTTGCCTTTGAACTGTGGACGGGAAAGAGACCGCCGGTTGATGTGATGAGAAAGGCACTGGCTCAAAAGCTTTAGTTTTTAGTCCATAGCTTTTCCTTTCTCTTGCAAGGCAGACAAAAAATATTTTATAGTTATAAGAACATATACTTGCGGGCGTAACTCAGTGGTAGAGTGTTAGCTTCCCAAGCTGAAAGTCGCGGGTTCGAATCCCGTCGCCCGCTCCATTTGCCGGAAAAATATGAAATCTGCATAACAAGTCAAGGATATTTTATGTCTCCGCAGTGAGTTGAATGCTAATTGCCTTTACATGCTCATACCCGTGTGATAAAATTTAAACATGAAGAAAAAAATATTATTTGTTTTTTCTGTTATTTCTCTTTTTCTGATTATGCTTTTTTTCGGAAATAACAGGGAAACAGAAAAAGACTTGCTGTTTAAGGGAAACTCTTTTATAGACGGATTAAGGATTGTCCACAAGAAAGACGGCAAAAATGTCTGGACCCTCAATGCAAAAAGGGCTGATTTTGCAGAAAGTGAGGATAAGGCGAGGCTCAGGAATGTAGCGATAACGGTCGAGAACAAGGAGATGACAATACATGCAGATAATGGACTTTATGACATGGAAAGCCGGAATCTGACCCTCAACGGCAGGATAACAGCGGTTGCAAAGGATTATACAATCATTGCGGATTCTATGGAATGGGACCAGTCCAGGGAAGAAATGAAGACAAAGGGAGATGTAAAAGTTGAAAGCAAAAAATTCAACGTTGAAGGTTCAGGCATGGAAGTAAATTCAGAACAGAAAGTGAGAATATTAAAAGATGTTAAGGCAACTTTCTATCATTAGTATTTTTTCCCTTCTCATAATGACGAGCATTGCATTTGCTTCCCCATCCGATGAGCCATCTAAAGGAGCAGGGGATAAGGCAGGACAGGTAAAGGGGCCTATAATAATAACTTCTGCTACGCTCTCGTCTGACAGCAAGGCACATACTGCCCTGTTTGAAGGCTCTGTTGTTGCCAGGACCGAAGAAATGACGCTTTACTCTGACAGAATGCTTGTCTATTATGCTGAACAAACGGGAAATGTAACGAAGATAGATGCGGATGGCAATGTAAAACTTGTAAAAAAGGATCTGGTTGTAACGTCAAAGACAGCGGTTTATTTTGCAGATGAAGATAAGGCAATTTTCACCGGTGAACCGAAGGCTGTGGAAAAAGGCAATGTTGTTACAGGCACGAAGATGACATATCTGATGAAAGAGGACCGCTCTTTTGTGGAAAACAGCAGGGTAGTGCTCGAAAATAAGAAGAGATCTGCCGAGGCGGGAAAGTAGATGCATATCCTTAAGGTAGAGGGCATTACAAAAAGTTATGGGAAAAAATGTGTTGTAAATGCTCTTAATTTATATGTAACAACAGGTGAGATTGTCGGCCTGCTCGGCCCAAATGGAGCCGGTAAGACAACAACATTTTATATGATTGTCGGGATGATAAAGCCTGAAAAAGGCAGCATTGCCCTTGACAGCGAAGATATCGGGCAGCTCCCGATGTATCAAAAGGCGCTCAAGGGGATAGGGTATCTTCCGCAGGAGCCGTCCATATTCAGGAAACTTACCGTAAGAGACAACCTGAGGGCTGTTCTCGAAATAAAGGGATATCCTGATACAGATATTGCAGAGATGATAGAACGCCTTCTTGATGAATTCAATCTCAGGGGATTCGCAGACAGAGACGGTTACAGGCTGTCAGGAGGCGAACGAAGGAGGTCAGAAATAGCAAGGGCGCTTGCCCTGAACCCGACCTTTATGCTTTTTGATGAGCCGTTTACCGGCATAGACCCCATTGCAATAATAGAGCTTAAAAAAATGCTGACCCATCTCAAGAATAAAGGCCTCGGTATACTTATAACAGACCATAATGTAAGGGATACGCTTTCGATAACAGACAGGGCATATATAATCAATAATGGAGAGGTGCTTGCAGAGGGAATGCCTGAACATATCGTTGCTAATCCACAGGTAAAAGAGGCATACCTCGGAGAGGAATTCAGGCTTTAATGGCACTCGAACACAAATTAGAGCTTAAACTTTCCCAGAAGCTTGTTCTCACTCCTCAGCTTCAGATGGCGATAAAACTCCTGCAGATGCCGCAGCTTGAACTGTCACAGACCCTGACTCAGGAGCTTGTCGAGAATCCATTTCTGGAAGAAGTTGTAGAAGATACAAAAGAAGAGCTTACGAGAGAGGAAGTGGAATCCATGGAGGTTCAGGAAGAAACTGACGATGCTGAATCTCCGCTTGAAAGAGTAATGTCTGATGAAAGTCTTAGCAGGTTTACTGTTGATGACTATTTCGAAGAGAGAGGCAGCGATGGAAGAGACCTCGGATATTTTACGCCGGGCACGGAAGCTCCGCCGTCATTCGAGCAGTTTGTAAATCAAAGTCCGGATATCTATGACCATCTTTTATGGCAGCTGAGATTGTCTGATGTTGCGGAAGAAATAAGGCAGGTTGGAGAGGTTGTAATAGGCAATATAGATGAAAACGGGTATCTCAGCGCCACAGACGAAGAGATTGCAAAGTCTTTTAATACCGATGTTGTCATGGCAGTAAAGGCTGTCGATCTCGTTCAGAGTTTTGACCCTCCGGGTATAGGAGCAAGGGACTTGAAGGAATGCCTGCTTTTACAACTTAGGTTGCTGGGGCTGACAGGCAGCCTTGCAGAAAAAATTATTTTAAGCGACATGGAAGAACTCAGAAAAAAGAACTACCATCAGATAGCCAGGCAGCACAGCGCCCCGCTGGATGATGTGCTGGCAGCTGTTAAGGTTATTGAAGGGTTAGAGCCGAAACCGGCAAGAAATTTTTCAGGGGCCGGTACAAATTATGTTGTCCCTGATGTGTTTATAGTAAAGAACGATGAAGGCTATCAGATAATCCTGAATGATGAGAGACTGCCAAGGCTGAAAATAAACAGCTATTATAAAAAGTTGCTCCTGCAGAAAAATTCCTTCTCAAAAGAGGAGAGACAGTTTCTTGATGAAAAATTGCGTTCTGCTACATGGCTGTTGAAGAGCCTTGACCAGCGTAACAGGACCATATACAGGGTGACTGAAAGCATAATCAATTTTCAAAGAGATTTTTTTGATGGAAACGTACAGAATTTAAAACCGCTGAATCTCAGAAATGTTGCACTTGACCTCGGCCTGCACGAGAGCACTATAAGCAGGGTTACGTCGAATAAATATATGTCCTGCGGCCATGGCGTTTTTTGTTTTAAATTCTTTTTCAGCAGCGCCCTGCAGAGTAAGGGTAATACAGAGGGTGTGTCTTCCACTTCTGTAAAGGACCTGATAAAAAAGATAGTCTCTGAAGAGGACACAAAGAAACCGTTAAGCGACCAGATCATAGTTGGAATGCTTAAAAATAGCGATGTAACGATTGCGAGAAGGACTGTTGCAAAATATAGAGAGGAACTGAAAATCCCGTCTCAGAACCAGAGAAGGAGATTTGACTAAGGAGGGAGTTATGAACGTAATAGTCAATGGAAGGCACCTGAGTATAACCCCGGCACTAAGGAATTATGCAGAGGAAAAAGTTAGAAAGTTTGAGAGGTATTCTTCAAATATTACCGAGGCTGTCGTGACCCTCAGTATTGAAAAATACAGGCATAAGGTAGAGGTGCTTCTGAAGGCGAACGGCACGATGATACAGGCCGAGGGAATTACAGGCGAGATATATTCTTCAATTGATGAAGTTGTCGAAAAGCTTGAAAAACAGGTGAAGAAATACAAGGAAAAGCTTGTTTCTCACAGGAAGGGTGAAGGCAAAAACGCTGAGGCCGTGTCACCGGAGATACCTGAGGAAACAGGCAGGATTATAAAGAGGAAGCAGTTTGATATAAAACCAATGGGGCCTGATGAGGCCGTGATGCAGATGGAACTCCTTGACAAGAATTTCTTTGTTTTTACCAATGAGATAAGCGGAAACATTAACGTTGTCTATCGCAGGAATGACGGAAACTTCGGACTGATAGAGCCGACAAAATGAGAAATGATGCAGGATACACAATGCAAAAAGGAGATTTATATCATGAATCGTGTATCGCGCATCCGGTATTAAATTGCAACCTGCCGTTGTCATAATCAGCGGACTTTCGGGATCAGGAAAGACAGTAGCCCTGAGGGCGCTGGAAGACAGCGGTTTTTTCTGCGTTGATAATCTTCCCCTTACCTTAATAGATTCCTTTATAACCCAGTTAACTCAAAAAGGCGATATAAAAAGGATAGGAATAGGTATTGATATAAGGGAGCAGGGATTTCTCCTGAAGGCAGATTCCGCGCTTCAGGCATTAAGGAAGAAGCATAGGACTGAAATCATATTTTTAGAGGCGGAAAAAGGTGTGCTCATAAGGAGATTCAAAGAGACGAGGAGGCCGCACCCTTTGTCCGGATCATTCAAAAATGACATCGGGAAATCAATTGAGGCGGAAAAGAAAGTGCTCATGCCTTTAAGGAAAGAAGCTGACAGGATTATAGACACCTCATCGTATACTCCGCATCAACTCAGGCAGCTAATAACTTCATTGTACAGCAGCGCTGCAAAGGGCAGTGTAATGTCATTAACGCTTATGTCTTTCGGCTATAAATTTGGAGTTCCCCAGAACATTGATTTGCTGTTTGATGTCAGATTCATTCCGAATCCGCACTTCGTGCCTGAACTCAAGGAACTCTCCGGTATTGACCTGCCGGTCAAAAAATTTATCTTTGAGAAACCCCGGGCAAAGGAATTCATGAAGAAACTGAAAGGGTTGCTTAATTTTCTTATTCCTCTCTATATAAAAGAGGGCAAGACCTATCTCACCATTGGCATCGGATGCACAGGCGGGAGACACCGCTCGCCGGCAATAACTGAAAAAATAGCATCTCTCATAAAAAATCAGCCTGTTGATATCAATATCGTACATCGGGACTTACAATAAAGCATTATTAAGTTTAGTAGAGGCAGGTAAATCGCGACATTGAATACTTATATTCGTCAAGACAGAGAAAGCAGAAATGTTTTATAATAAAAAATGGCTGTGCTGGAGATTAAAAAGTATCCTGAAAAAGTCTTAAAAGAAAAAACCGCGCCTGTCAGTGACATAGACCGCAGTATCCACCGCCTGATAGATGATATGATAGAGACAATGTATGCTGCAAAAGGGGTTGGTCTTGCTGCTAATCAGGTAGGCGTTTCAAAGAGGCTCTGTGTAATAGATGTAAGCACAGCAGACGAAAGCATCCCTTTGATAGTTCTCATAAATCCAAAGATTATTGAAAAAAAAGGTTCTCTTGATGAGGAAGAGGGATGTCTCAGCATTCCGGACTACAGGACAAAAGTGAAGAGGGCTGAGGAGGTTGTTGTAAGGGCGCTGGACAGAAAGGGCAATATGATAGAGATACAGGGCAGAGACCTGTTGGCCCGTGCGTTGCAGCATGAGATAGACCATCTTGACGGTTTGCTTTTTATTGACAGGATAAGCCCGATTAAAAGGGAATTTTTTAAGAAGCGTTATAAGAAAGCAATGGCAGGCGATAGATGAAAAATGAGGGATACAGGATAGCTCTCTCGCTCATTCTCGCTGCGCTCCGAGGTTTTTGCCTCTTTATCTATAAATCTTCCGGGACTATCGGCAAAAAAAACCGCTCAAGAGCAATCCTGTATTCCTCTTGGTCGAACCTGTCAGCAGTCAAATGAGCCTTGTCTTTTTCGGCACACCTCTATTTGCGGCGCCATCACTCAAGGCATTAATTCAATCGGGAGAAAAAATTGCTGCTGTTGTGACCCAGCCTGACAAGAAGAAGGGAAGGGGACATCAGATGTCTCTGCCGCCCGTTAAAGAACTTGCATTAAAGGAAGGCCTGCATATTTTTCAGCCTGCAAGCATGAAGGACGCAAATTTTCTTAATGAGCTTTCGGTGATTAGGCCTGAACTTATAGTAGTTGTGGCATATGGAAGGATACTCCCAGAAAGTATTCTTAATCTTCCGCCGTTTGGATGCATAAATATTCACGCCTCCCTGTTGCCTAAGTACAGGGGAGCCGCGCCCATTCAGTGGGCAATAATAAACGGAGAGGAGTTTACAGGCGTTACAACGATGCTTATGGATAAGGGGCTCGATACAGGCGATATCCTGCTTGAGGAAAAAATACGGATAAGCGATGAAGATACCACTGAAACCCTGACCAGAAAATTATCCGGACTCGGATCCTCTTTGTTGCTCAATACAATAAAAGGGATAAAGGAAGGTTCGCTAAAATCCAGACCCCAGACCGGAGAAGTGTCTTACGCGCCTGTCATAAAAAAAGAGGATGGATTGCTCAACTGGTCAAAGACAGCAACTGAGTTATTTAATTTTGTACGTGGTATGTATCCATGGCCGTGTGCATATTGTTATTTGGGCAAAGAAAGGATTAAAATTATCAAAGTGAGGGCGTTTGATGGCCAGGGAGAAGCCGGCAGGATAGAAAGGGCGTTGAAAGATGAACTTGTTGTTGGAACCGCGAAAGGACTTATCTCAATTGTAGAGCTTCAGCCCGAAGGCAAAAAGGTAATGTCGGCAGGCGAGTTTATCAGGGGAAGAAACGTAAGAGAAGGGCAATATTTTGATGAAAAAGAGATGGATTAGAGGGCTTGTACTGAGGTTTCTCTATCCTGCGCTTATGCTTGTGGGTTCGTTTAAAAAAGATAAGAAGGAGAAACTGCAAAGGTTCATCATAAATCTTAACAACAAGCTTGTGCGGGCCGAGAACCCCAGGACAAAAAAAATATTGATTCTTTTGCCGCACTGCCTTCAGATAGATGAGTGTACTATCAGGCTGACACATAATGTTTATAACTGTGAAGGCTGCGGAAAGTGTGAGATAAGAGACCTTATTCAGCTTGCAGATGAAAACAAACTGAGCCTTTCTGTTGCAACAGGAGGAACGCTTGCAAGGCGTATTGTGAAGGATATAATGCCAGGCGCAATTATAGCTGTTGCATGCGAGACAGACCTCAGCAGCGGAATAGTTGATACGTATCCCCTGCCTGTTTTGGGCATTACCAATGAACGTCCGTTCGGCCCCTGCCTTAATACTCAGGTGGATCTGGAAAAGGTTAAAGAGGCAATAAGATTTTTCAGCCAATAACCCTTCACTCTGCCCTTGACAATCTTTCTTTTGAAGAAGTATAGTTAACTGCAAACTAACCTGCCTTAAAATGGAGGTGTAAAATGTCTGACATAAAGCCTGATGTGACCCTGAACTGCAAAGGCCTTAACTGTCCCATGCCTCTGATAAAAACCAAAAAGGCCCTCGACTCGATGGAACCCGGGCAGATACTTTTTGTTGAAGCAACAGATGCCGGCACAAAAGCCGATATCCCCGCCCTGTTAAAACGCACAGGCAATGAACTGCTCGAGATGCGCGAGGAAAAAGGGGAATTTCTGTATTACATAAAAAAGATTATTTGAACTATACATTTATTTAATCTTGTAATTTATAGGCAGATAAATAATTGTGATTTATAGATTAATTTTTTTTATTTGACCATTACGCAGGCAGTATATTACTCTTTACTGCTTACTTTAAGTAAAAGATAAAAAAGTAAAAGTTTTTTCAAAATCTATCAAATACGAAGGAGGACTTTATGGCTGGCAAGAAGTACAACACGCCGTTGATTGACGACCTCGAAAAAGGTCCGTGGCCGAGCTTTGTCACAGAGATGAAGAAGGCCGCAAAAAAGAGCGAGATGTCTAATGATGCATTGGGGCACCTCGAGAAGTGCTACGCTACCAAAAAAGGATACTGGAAGCATGGTGGAATCGTTGGTGTCCTTGGATATGGTGGCGGAGTTATCGGGAGATATTCAGAACTCGGCGATGAATTTCCGGGTGTGGCACATTTCCACACAGTAAGAATAAACCAACCAAGCGCATTCTTCTATACAGGCAAGGCCTTGAAAGAGATATGCGATATCTGGGACAAATACGGAAGCGGCCTGACAAACGTACACGGTTCAACAGGCGACCTCGTGCTCCTCGGTACCAAGACCGAGCATCTTGAAAACATTTTCGCAGAATACTCTTCGCGCGGATGGGACCTTGGCGGTTCAGGTTCAGCGCTCAGAACGCCGAGCTGCTGTGTTGGCCCTGCTCGCTGTGAATGGTCCAATTATGATACCCTGGATCTTACGTATAATCTTACACAGGAATTCCAGGATGAGCTTCACAGGCCGTCATTCTCCTATAAATTCAAAATAAAGTCATCAGGCTGTGCATGCGACTGTGTTGCAGCTCTTGCCCGCGCAGACCTATCCATAATCGGCACATGGAAGGGCGACATAAAGATTGATCAGGCTGAAGTCAAGAATTATGCAAAGACAATGGATATAAAGGCTGAGATCGTTGATATGTGTCCGACACAGTGCATAAGTTATGACGGTAAGGAAATGAAAATAAACAACAAAGAGTGCAGCAGATGTATGCATTGCATAACAAAGATGACAAAGGCATTAAGGCCGAGCGGCGAAAGAGGAGCAACTCTCTGCATGGGAAGTAAGGCACCTATCGTTGTCGGGTCATTGCTTTCATGGGTTATCGTTCCGTTCATCAAACTTGAAGCGCCATATACTGAACTTAAAGACTTGCTCCGCAAGATATGGGATTGGTGGGATGAAAATGGCAAGCCGAGAGAGAGAATCGGTGAGGTTATTGAGATAAAGGGCATGAGGTCATTCCTTGAAGCCATTGGAGTGGCGCCACAGCCGCAGCAGGTTAAGGAGCCGAGAAAAGACCCGTTCATGTTCTACACTGATGAGGATATGGCAGGATTTAAGGCAAAAGAAGCAGAAGAAAAGAAAACCGGAAAGTATAAATTCTAAATAAAATAAATTAAGGAGGATATATAAAAATGGCAATACCTCAGAGAAAAACAGACGTAGGCCCGCCTCATTATAAACAATTCCTGCCGCCTGTAATACAGAAAAATTACGGCAAATGGAAATACCATGAGGTGATTAACCCGGGTACTATGGTTCATGTAGGTGAAAGCGGTGACAAACTCTGGACAGTCAGGGTTGCATCACCCAGGATACTCGCAACAGATACGATCCGTGAGCAGTGTGATATTGCAGAAAAATACTGTGACGGATATCTGCGCTACACAACAAGAAATAATGTAGAGTTTCTTGTATCCGATGAAAAGAAACTTGAACCTCTGAAGAAAGAACTTACAGCCAAGGGCTTTAAGATGGGCGGAATAGGCTATGGCATTACAAATGTTGTACATACCCAGGGATGGGTACACTGCCACGGCGCATGCACAGACGCCTCAGGCCTTGTCAAGGCAATGATGGATGAGCTCTATGAATATTTCGATTCAAAGAGGCTTCCAAACAAGGTAAGGCTTGCAGTTGCCTGCTGTGTTAATATGTGCGGCGCAGTTCACTGCTCTGACATAGCTGTTGTTGCAGTTCATACAAAGGTTCCTCAGATTAATCACGAGACCTTTAAGAACATGTGCGAGCTTCCGACAGTTATCGGTTCATGCCCGACACGCGCTATCAGCCCTGACCCTGCAAAGAAGAGTATTAAGATAAATGCTGAGAAGTGCATGTACTGTGGTAACTGTTTTACAGTATGCCCGCCTATCAGCATTAAGGATCCTGAACGTGACGGAGTTGCTATCGTGGTGGGTGGAAAGATAAACAGCCTGAGAACAAATCCAAAGTTCTCAAAGCTTGTTATCCCTTACATTTCCAATGTGCCGCCGAGATGGCCGAAGGTCGTTGCTGCGATAAAGCATATCGTTGAAGTGTATGCAAAGAACGCAAAGAAGCACGAGAGAATAGGTGAATGGATAGAGAGGATAGGATGGGAGAGGTTCTTCTCATTGGCCAATATTGACTTCACATTCCAGTCTATCGATGACTTCACCTTCATGAGAGATACAATGAGGACGGCATCAACATTTAAGTGGTCGTAAAAAATTGGCAAGGCAGTCCCGGAACCGGGACTGCCTTCTTAATAAACGTCATTAAATATTTATCACGGGGGTAAGGTATATGGAAATAGCAGAACTTCAGAACAAAATTTATGCCTTCTGTGAAGCAGCAAAAGGGAAGAAGAAACTTAAAGAGAAGGACATAATTAAGGGCGTATCAGAAGCCGAAGGTGTACCGGGCGATGAAGTCAAGAAGGCCATGAGGCTAATGATAGACGTAGGAAAACTTATGTATTCTTACGGCGGCGGCGCAAGCTCAGTTGAAATCCCGAGTGAAGAGTATCTCAGGGAAAAAGGTCTTATAAAGTAAGAAAAGTCTCATTTTCACTTTATGTACAATTTAAACAGAGGGGATAGAACCCCTCTGTTTTGTTTTTAGCCTCTCATTGATTTACCCAACTGAAATCCCCTGAGAGTTCAGGATTTTAAACATCGGACGGCCGAAGAAGAAAAGCTCAGTCTCAACTGAAAGTCCAAATTCAGAAATGGCCTTTGAGCGTATGGTAAGGTCCTCTTGGACAAGCGCTGTAAGCTTTGCAAGCGATATTGAATCACTATTTTTCTTCATCACCGAGGAAATGAGATTTTCTGCTATCAGGACGGAACATTTTTTTTCGTGCCTTGCAATAAACTCTGTGATTGGGTTGTCCTGGCTGATTATGTCAGCGCGGGTTATCGTGTCTTTGCCGATGGCAGAGATAATTTCTGAAGTATCCCAGCATTTTAAAAGGCGGCATTCCAAAGGCCTGTGTTTGTAAATAGTGCAAGAGGACTTCTTTTTGTCATAAAATAGGCACTCCCATGCTCTGCCTTTGCCTGACACCTTAATAAGTTCCTGTTTGACCGGTTCAGGTTTATCGCTCAAAGGGGTGAATGCAAGCTCGCCTTTTCTGATTGTTATCAGGTGCTGGTATGAGATATGGCCTTCAAAAAGTATTTTTTTGTCTTCCTTATGCAATGTCGGGCCGCCCTTAATGCAGCAGGTTCCGCATCTTATGCAATGAGTTCTATTATCAGATTTCAGATTATGCATTCGAAGAGGCCTTTTGTGCTGTGGGATATCGTGTCTGTATAACGCATACTGATTATTTTAACATTTTTAATTTATAATTCTCTGATGGATATACTTTTTCTCGGTCACTCATTGATTGAGTTTTATGACTGGCAGAAGAGGTTCCCTGCACATAAAGCTGTGAACCTCGGCGTGGCAGGAGAGACAGTCGAAGGGCTCTTATCAAGGATTGACAGGATAACAAAGGAGCATCCGTCAGCAGACCTCATCTTCATCATGACAGGATTGAACAATATCGCCATGGATGATTTTGATTTTCTTGGTTCATACAAGAGAATTCTCGAAAAATTATCCTCTGCCTATCCTTCAGCCAGAATATTTATGAACAGCATCCTGCCTGTGATTGTGGATTTTATATCCGATGAGACAATCCGGAATATGAATAAATCTTTGAAAGAACTCGCCGGAGAAGCTGGCGTTGAATTTCTGGATATTTACAATCTTTTCCTTGACGGAAAGGACAGGGTTATAAAAGATTATTTACTCGATGACGGTGTGCATTTGAATGATAATGGGTATGAGGTCTGGGCAAAAGCGGTGGAGGAAGTTATTGAGCAAATGTTATAATCCATAAAATAAATTTCGGGTGAGAGATGGAAATAACACTTGACGATTTTAAATCTCGGTTTAAATGAATTTAAATGAAAAAGAAATCCCGATATCCAAGGCTTATAATTGCAGGGATGAAAGGCGGTTCCGGAAAGACGCTGCTTTCGCTCGGACTGATTGCTGCATGGAGAAAAAAAGGCTTATCAATAGCTCCCTACAAAAAAGGCCCTGATTATATTGATGCAGGCTGGCTTTCATCAGCAGCAAAACATCCATGCTATAATCTCGACCCATTTTTAATCGGCAAGAAAAAAATCCTTTCTTCTTTTAAAGGGCATTTCAAAAATGCTGACTGCGCTGTTATAGAAGGAAACAGGGGGCTTTATGACGGGATGGATGCAGCGGGCACATACAGCACGGCAGAGCTTGCCAGGATTTTGAAATCGCCTGTAATTTTGATAATGGACTGCACAAAGGTCACAAGGACAGCAGGCGCAATGGTTCTGGGCATGCTGAAGTTTGATAAGAAGGTGGGTATAAAAGGCGTTGTCTTAAACCGGATTGCAGGGCCAAGGCATGAGAAGGTGATACGAGAGGCAATAGAGAGATACTGCCATATCCCTGTGCTTGGCGCCATCCCGAAATTAAAAAAAGAATTTCTCTCTGAGAGACACATGGGGCTTACTCCGTTTCAGGAGCACCCGGAAGTAAAAACAACAATCACATTTTGCGCAGAGGTTGCTGAGAAGTATCTGGATTTGGGGAGGATATGGAAAATTGCGAAAGAAGCAGAGCCAATGACCGCTACGATACACGATACACGATGCAGGATACAGGATGAAGAAAATCGTGCATCATGCATCATGCATCATGCATCAACATGTATTAATATCGGCATCATCCGCGATTCAGCATTTCAGTTTTATTATCCTGAGAACTTTGAGGAACTCGAAAGAAAAGGAACTAAGCTTATCGAGATAAGCGCTCTTGAGGATAAGAAACTGCCAGATATAGATGTTCTTTATATCGGAGGCGGTTTTCCTGAGACCAATGCCATAGCCCTCGCAAAGAACAAGTCCTTCAGGAAATCACTGCTGGATGCTGTGGGGAAAGGGCTTCCTGTTTATGCTGAATGTGGAGGTTTGATGTATCTTGGAGAGTCCCTTGTTCTGGAAGGAAAGAAATATCCCATGGCTGGAATATTCCCTGTTAAGTTTTCACTCGAAAAAAAGCCTCAGGCTCATGGTTACTCGATAGTGGAAGTGCAGAACAATAATCCTTACTATGGGAAGAGGACTGAAATCAAAGGCCATGAATTCCATTATTCACGGGTTATTAATCCTGAGGTGGCAAAGGAGTTCAGAAAGCGGAATATATATTTTTCATTCAGGATGAAAAGGGGCGAGGGAATAATCAATAAGATGGATGGTCTCTGTTATAAAAATGTCCTTGCAACTTATACGCATATACACGCCCTTGGAACGCCTGAATGGGCAGAGGGCATGATAAAGAAGGCAGCGGAGTACAGGAAAAGATGCGCTTAACCTTCTTTCTTTAATTTCTTATACAGTTCTTCTCCTACGCACTCTTTGGCGTATTTGCACCACTGGATACATGATTCGAGTTCATTGTATATAACAAATCCGCAATTCCTGCACTTTACTTCCAGGTCTGTTGAAAAAACTTCAACCTCTTCATTACATTCGGGGCACTTTTTTACCTTAAGTGTAGGTGTTGTAAGGTTTGCCGCTCCAGCGCATTTATCTTTCATGTTTACACCTCCTTGCGTTCTTGATATAAGAATAACATGCTTTGGTTTCTGCAGATATGATTTAAATCAGGGTTGTCCGTGATATTTTTATTACAGTTCTACTTTTGTCAGCACACCATGGAGCTTCCTGGGAGGAAACTGATAAAATCTGATGAATGTTGAAGTGTTTCGCTTAATGAAATAAAATGCCTTCCATATCGGGTTGCCGGTAGCAATCTCTTCTACCCCGTAAAAGACAGTCCTCTCTTCAATCTTTGCCTCTCTCAGCACCTCTTCGACGTCCACTACTTCCATGTACCCCATCTGTACCTCAAACACTCTTAGCCCTGCGGAGAGGTCTTCCTTAAAGAAACCTGTAATACCGAAAGGGTCGTCTCTTTTGGTTATTGATACAAAGATATTATCCTCATACAGGATGCCGTGAAAAAACATAGTCTGTGTTATATAAAAGGGTATTTGTTTTACATCCCTTATCAGGAATAGGGCAGTGCCTTTAATTTTTTCGGTTGTTGTGTACACCCTGTGAAACTTATGAAGGAAATCCTCCAAAGGCATAAAGTCCATCATCCTGTAAAGTCTTTTTTGCCCCTGTATATAAAGAACTATTGTTATTAACGGAATAGCCGCAATTATCAGGGACCAGTAACCGCCGTGAGGAATCTTGGTGAAATTTGCACCGAGGTACATAATGTCGATAAATGTAACAAGTACTGCAATTACTGCAAATATCGGCTGTTTTTTCTGATAAAAAATCCATATCATCATAAAGCCTGTAAGTGTCATTGTCCCTGTAACTGCAAGGCCGTATGCAGCTGCAAGCCTGCTTGATTCCTGAAACTGAAGCATTATGAAAAGCACTGCAAAGAGCAGAAACCAGTTGACAGAGCCTATGTATATCTGGGATCTTCTTTCATATGAGGTGTAATCAACTTTGAACATAGGCATTACCCTTGTATTTATGCCCTGATATATAATGGAAAACATACCGCTTATCATGGCCTGTGACGCTATAATCGTAGCTGTGATACTCAATATAAGGAAGGGAACATAAAGGACTTCTGCATAATGAAATACCATCTCAAAGAGGACGTTATTTGCATCGGGGTGGGTCATTAAAAATGCACCCTGCCCAAGATAATTTACGATAAGTGCGATAAAAACCCCTGACCAGGCCTGCCTTATAGGCCTGGCGCCAAGATGCCCCATATCTGCGTAAAGCGCTTCTCCTCCTGTTGCACAGAGGATTATCTCTCCAAGGGCAATAAAACCCTTAAGCCCATTCTCAGAAAGGAATCTTATAGCATAATATGGATTAATCGCCTTTATGACCCCAGGAGCCTCTGCGATTGAAACCACTCCGACAAATACGAGGGATATAAACCACACAACCATTATAGGGCCGAATGCGCCTGCAACCTTCTCTGTCCCTTTGCTCTGGAATGCAAAGAGCACAATAGCAATGACCATTGCAGCAAGTACTATAAATGTCTTCGGCAAATTTTCAAACCCGGGTATCAGCACAGCGCCCTCTACTGCACTCAGGATACTGATGGCAGGGGTGATTACACCGTCGCCCATAAGCAGTGAAATGCCTATAAAGGAGAGTATGGAGACAAAGACAATGCTCTTCTTTGATTTAAGTCCTGAGGCAAGGATCTCTTTCAGAACAATAGTTCCGCCTTCACCCCTGCTGCTCAGGTTCATGGCAATCCATGCATACTGTATTGTAACGAGAGTTATGATTGTCCATACTATCATGGATAATACACCAACGATGTTGTCAGCAGTTTTCGGGAGTATAAGAAATACTACTGTTAATGTGTAAATAGGGCTTGTGCCGATATCTCCGAAGACGAGCCCGAGTGACTTTATTATTCCTTTAGTTGTTGTCTGTTTTTCCAACATAATTATCTGTTTTCCGAAGGTGTTATTTTATACTTTACAATCATGGCTGGCAAGAGGAATTATGGTATTCCTAACTATTAGGAACCCCCCTGCGAAATGTCTTAACCGCTGTTTCCTTGATTTCTTCAAACATGCGTTCTCTGGCAGAGGTTATACGTTCAATGGGTATTTTAAGTGTTTCGGCTATTTTGTCAGTAGACATCTTTTGCATGAAGTACATGTCTGCAATCAACACCTTAAGCGCATCATCAATTATTATTTTTTTTAACCCGGCATCTTCAATATTTACTGAAGCACATGCATCATCAAAGCCCATGCCGTTTTTAACAGCATCTCTTATCTTTTCTACCGTCTCTTTATATTTTTTGTCTTCCTCTGTGCTAAAGATATCATCGCTTAATCCGTCATACCATTTTTCTTCCATGCAACCCTTCCTTTAAAACCCGTATTCTTTCCATTTCGAATCAACCAGCTTTTTTATCTCCCCGGACATATAAAGCTCTTCCGGCCAGTCGCGCATCATTCCCTCTTCCCTGCTCTTTCTTGTCGCATCTATTCCCATTTTTGCGCCGTATCTCGGCCAGTTTGCAGCATGGTCAAGTGCATCCAGTGGCCCTTCTGATATCACGACATCACGCTTCCAGTCAACATTATTAAGCACCCTCCACGCAGTGTAAGAGAGGTTCTGGACATCAACGTCATCATCCACAATAATCAAGAGCTTTGCAAACATCATCTGCCCTTTTCCCCATATGCCGTGTATTATTTTTTTTGCATGGCCAGGATAGCTCTTTTTTATAGAGATAATGGCAAAGTTGTGAAATACGCCTTCCATGGGAAGGTTAATGTCTTTTATCTCAGGGAGGTCAAGCCTTAACAGCGGTAGAAATATCCGTTCTGTTGCTTTTCCCATGTAGCAGTCTTCCATGGGAGGTTTTCCAACAAGTGTTGCAGGGTATATCATGTCTTTTTTGTGAGTTATGCATGTAACATGAAAAACAGGGTAGGGTTCTGCAGGAGAATAAAAACCTGTATGGTCGCCAAAAGGCCCTTCGGTTCGGGTTTCTCCGGGCTCAAGATAGCCTTCAATCACCATCTCGCTGTTTGCCGGGACATTAATATCGCTTGTTATGCATTTTACCATCTCAACAGGAGATTTTCTTAAAAAGCCTGCAAAGAGCATCTCATCAATTGATTCAGGCAAGGGTGCGCTTGAAGCATAAATTACTGCAGGGTCGCTTCCAACAGCTATTGCAGCAGGCATTTTTTGCCCGAGTTTCTTGTATTTTTCATAATGCCTGGCGCCGTCTTTATGTATGTGCCAGTGCATCCCCGTGGTTTTTTTGTCGTAGATGTGAATGCGGTACATGCCGCAATTCGGTCTTCCTGTTTCGGGATCTTTTGTGAATACCATAGGAAGCGTAATAAATCTCCCTTCATTTTCAGAATTGCTGACTGCTGACTGCTGATTGCTGATTGCTGTTTGTTGCCCGTCACCCGGCCAGCATTTTATAACCGGGAATTTCGAGAGGTCGGGATTGTTTTTTTCTATGACTTCCTGGCATGGAGCATCTTTTATGTATTTTGGAAGATACTGGGAAATTTCTAAAAGTTTTGGAAGCATTGCAATCTTTTCAATGAAGGTTTTCGGAGGTGCCTGACTGAGAAGGTTTTCTATACGCTTTGCAACATCATCAAGTTCATTAACTTCAAGCGCAAGGCACATCCTTTCGAATGAGCCGAAGATGTTTGTAACAACAGGGAATGAAGATCCCTTGACCTTCTCAAAGAATAATGCCTTTCCGCCATTCGGGCTTTTTGATGCCCTGTCAGTAATCTCAGATATCTCAAGTATAGGGTCAACCTCCACCTTTATGCGATGCAGAAACCCTTTAGTTTCAAGTATTTGTATAAAAGCCCTTAAATCCTTGTATGCCATAAAAATTACCTGCGGATATAATAGCACACAGGGTAAATTATTGGCTATTTTTAAAATTTAAACCAATTTCTTCTTGACAAGAGCCTATCTCCTTAATATAATTAAGAAAATCAACATTTTAACAATATCGGATATTAAGGAGTAAATATGACAAAAGCTGACCTTGCAGATGCAATATTTGAAAAAGTGGGGCTCTCCAAAAAAGAGGCGCAGGACATAATAGAGATAATTTTTGATACCCTGAAGCAGACCTTCAAAGAAGGAGAGTCTGTTAAGGTTTCAGGTTTTGGGACTTTCCATGTAAGGAAGAAGGCCGCGAGAAGGGGAAGAAATCCCAAGACCGGCGAAGACCTTGAAATATCACCCAGGAAGGTAATCACGTTCAGGGCAAGTAATAAATTAAAATTGGTTATAGAACAGTAATATGTACAGAGCTTCAGCAAAAAGTATTGAAGTCCAGAGGCCTATCCCTGATAAGCTTTTTTATAAGATAGGGGAGGTCAGCAGGATAGCCGATATTGAACCTTATGTGCTCAGGTACTGGGAAACCGAGTTTCCCTTTCTTAAACCCAGGAAGAATAAGTCGGGGCAAAGGGTGTACGTTAAAAAGGACCTTGAATTTATTCTCGAAATAAAAAGGCTTCTTTATCAGGAAAGATATACAATCGAGGGTGTTAGAAAAAGATTTGGTGAGGGGACAGCAACCGGCAAACAAATTCCAGAGTCCCAGCCCCCGAAGGCTGAAAATATTCCTGCCAGCAAGATTTTAGAACACGTTAGAAAAAGGCTTAGGGAAATTCTGAGCCAGATTCAGTAATCGGGGCGTAGCGCAGCCTGGTAGCGCACTCGCTTGGGGTGCGAGTGGTCGCCCGTTCAAATCGGGTCGCCCCGACCAAAAAGGCCGAATTTTAATTGAGCGGCAGGAATAGCCCTTCACTGCATAACTGCGTTACATACGAAGCATAAAGGCCATAACAGACGGAGGTTCTTTAAAAAGGAATGAAGAGGAATATACGCGTTGCAATAACCGGCATTGGAAACTGTGCAAGCTCATTGATTCAGGGCATTGAATATTATAAGGGCCTTGGCGACAGGCATCCTGACAGATCCTTGGGCCTGATGCATTATGACCTGGGAGGGTATAAACCCGGGGATATTAATGTAGTTGCCGCATTTGATATTGATAAAAGGAAAACCGGAATGCCTTTGAAAGAAGCTGTTTTTGCAAAACCGAATTGTACAAAGATATTCAATAATAACCTTTCTAATTCCCCTGTCATGGTGATGATGGGAGAGGTGTGGGACGGTGTGGCGCAGCATCTGAAGGAGTACCCTGAAGACAGGAGATTCGCTGTTGCTGATAAAAAACCCTGCGATGTTGCAAAGGTCTTAAAGCAGAGCGGCGCTGAGATTCTCCTGAGCTATCTGCCAGTTGGCTCTGAAAAGGCAACTGCCTTTTATGCAGAGGCATGCCTTAAGGCCGGTGTAAGCCTGATAAACTGTATTCCTGTGTTCATAGCATCCGATAAATCATGGGCAAGGCGGTTTGAAGAGAAAAATATACCCATTATAGGCGATGACGTAAAGAGTCAGATAGGCGCTACAATAATTCACCGTACGCTTACAAAGTTGTTTATGGACAGGGGCGTTAAGATTGACAGCACATATCAGTTGAATGTAGGCGGCAATACCGATTTTATGAATATGCTGAACCACACAAGGCTCAAATCAAAAAAAATATCAAAGACAGAGGCGGTTCAGTCTCAGCTTAAAAGCCCTCTGAATTCAGATAACATTCATATAGGGCCCTCGGATTATATTCCGTGGCTTAAGGATAACAAGGTATGTTTTTTAAGAATGGAAGGAAGGGGTTTTGGAAACATTCCTGTCAATCTTGAACTCAGGCTTTCAGTGGAGGACTCTCCAAACAGCGCCGGGGTTGTTATAGATGCGATAAGATGCTGCAAGATTGCCCGTGACAGGAGAGTTGGAGGTGTTCTCGTATCGCCATCATCATATTTCATGAAACACCCTATGGTTCAGTTTTCGGACGAAGAGGCCAGGGATATGGTTGAGGAATTCATAAAAGGGAATAGAGAGAGGTAGATGATTAGTGCCAGGCTTGGCCATTTCCTCGACAGGCCGCTTACCCCTGTTATAAAAAAAATTCCGTTCAATCCAAATGCACTTACCATAACTGGCTTTGTCATTACTGCCATTGCGGCATTTGTTATCCCGCATAACCTGAAACTCGGCGGTTTGCTTATTCTGGCGGGCGGTTTATTTGACGCGCTTGACGGCATCGTGGCAAGAGTTCAGAATAAAACCACGAGATTTGGCGCCTTTCTTGATTCTGTCCTTGACAGATATTCCGATGCTTTTCTTTTTCTTTCTATTGCATGGTATTTAGCAGCAAAGGGTGACCATAACGGAGCATTCCTGAGCCTCGGCACACTTGTTGGCGCCCTTCTTATAAGTTATGCAAGGGCAAGGGCAGAAGGGCTGGGAGAGTCATGCCATACAGGTATAATGGAAAGGCCGGAAAGGCTTATCCTTATTATATTTGCTGCTTTAACAGGATGGCTTGTTCCAATATTATGGATAATGCTGATTCTTACTCATGTTACTGTAATTCAAAGGGTTTATCATGTGTGGAAGGTAACCAAAGGAAATAATTAGTTTTCAGTTTTTAGGTTTTCAGTTGCCAACAACTAACAACTTAAAACTAACAACTATTTTATCCCCGGTAATGCAGTTCACACGTTAGAGGGATATCTCCTGCAATCTTTTTTGCTTTATCTTCTATCTTCTTATGTTCTTTGGGATTATGAATGACTCCGCGAAGAACCAGGTTTTTTCCGTCATAATAAACATCAAGTGTAGGGACGAAGAAACCGGGTTCTGTAAGAATCCCTGCCTTGATTTCAGCTGCAACGGTTTTCATCCTGAGAATCTTTTTTGCATCAGCGGTGTTGAATTTTTCTTTAGCTAAAAGGGCATCTTTTACTGTATTGGTTATCTCGCTGACTGTTTGAATCGCTGTATCAAATAGCATATCGTATTCTGCAGGGTCATCCCATTTTTTACCATATAGGGAATGTATCAAACATGACCTTTCATTATCCGTCCTTTCCGCAAGCCATTTGGCTGTATCCCTGTCAACTGATTCTCTTTTCATGACCCTTTCAACTCTTTTGTCAATCGGCTCTGTGACACGAATCCTGAGAGCATAGGGGATATCTTTAAGTAAAAAATTCCCGCCTCTTCCTATAATTACGACTTTATCTTTTAGTGCATAATTAAGGATATGACTCTGAAGCAGAGCGGCAAAGCCTCTGAATGACCAGTCATATTTTTCCCAGACAGTCGGGCAATGCTCATCGAGGTTTTTACCCCATTCTTCCCACTTTTTACCCAGCGGCCGTATGTCATCCAGTATCTTTTCCTTGTTAATGTATTCATAACCCAATTGTTTTGCTACAGCCCGTCCTATATCTCTCCCGCCGCTTCCGTATTCCCTTGATATTGTCAATATAGCCATTGTCCCTCCATAGTCAATGATAATTGATGCATGATACAAGATACATGTCGGAGCGATCCCTCGCGGAGACCCGCTTCGGGATGCAGGGCTAAAAAAGTTAAACTCTTATAATTATCATGCATCCTGAAGCGTGCATCTTGCATCTTTTTACCCTTCTTCATGAACATGCTCTTCTTTCTCAGCTTTTGATACCTGCCACTTCATCCAGAGTTTACCAACTGCTATGACTCCGACTGCAAAAATCAGCTCTACAGAATATATCATCAATTTGCCGGGATGTAAAATACCCTCTGTAAAAGGGTCTGTGATTATCATCTCTCCTCCAACCTTGCCAAGTATTGCCGCGCCCATATAAATAATAACAGGGTATTTATCCATAAGCATCGAGAGCAGGTTGCTCGTGAAGACAATAAAGGGTATGCTCAATCCAAGCCCGAAAAGGAGAAGAAAAAGGTTTCCGTGTGAAGCCCCTCCAACGGCAAGCATATTGTCAGTTGCCATTGTAATGTCAGCAATGACTATTATTTTTACGGCCTGCCATAGTGTTGTTGCCTCTTTTTCGATATTTTCTTCAGGCACACCTTCCATGAAAAGCTTTACAGCTATCCAGAGGATTAATAATCCGCCGATAATCTTTAAATAATGTATCTGAAGCAGTTGAGCAACGAAGAATGTAAGTATTACTCTCAGTAAGACAGCGGCGCCCGAGCCGAAGATGATTCCTTTTTTCCTCTGTTCTTTCGGGAGCGACCTCACAGCCATTGCAATAACAACAGCATTGTCGCCTGCTAAAATAAGGTCAATTATAACAATGCTTAAAAGCGCAGAAAGAAAATTAAGGTCAAATGTTATTTTGCCGAGTATCCCTAAATCCAAAAATCCTCCGGGTAAAATATATTTTTATATAATGCACGATACCGGATGCCTGATGCAAGGTAAATACAGTAAATATTGCAGATAGCGGATGGCGTTAGGCCATCCGCTATCTGCTTCTTAGCAGGTGTTACTTTATATCAGGCACAGTAAAAAGAACGCCGCCGAAAAGCAGGTATGCCAGAATCAATGTCCAGATGACATTAAATAGCTGTGCAATTATAAAGGCTGCAGCAGGCCTGCCGCCTTCCATGCCTACAAGCTCTGTAAAACGTGTCTCAAGTCCTATAGATGTAAATGCAAGAGCGAACCAGACCGTCCTCATTCCGCCTAACAATCCCTTAGTGTCTTTTACAGTGGCGGGGTCAAGCAGGAACGAAAAGACTATCGAGGCAACAATGAATCCGAGAACGAATTTAGGGAATCTATCCCATATTACGCTTGCGCTCACCTTCTGACCGCCTGCTGCTCCTTTCTTGACTGTCCACCATATTGAAAGGATGAACGCAGCCACTCCTATCAGAACATTCTGCGAGAACTTGACTATAACGCCTGTCTTCATTGCAGGCTCGCTTATCAGGGCGCCTGCCGCCACAACAGAGCCGCTTGTATCGAGCGTCCCGCCGAGCCATGCACCGCCGACAAGTTCCGGTATTCCAAACGCCTTCACAATCCACGGCATTATTATCATCATAGGCACTGCCACGATAAGAACAAGGGATGTAACATAAGAGAGTTTCTTTTTGTCGCCCTCTATGGCTCCGCAGGTAGCAATAGCCGCTGAGACACCGCAGATTGAGACTGCTGACGAGAGCAGCGCCGCAAAGTCGTCATCCAGCTTTAGTTTCTTTGAAAGCCAGTAGCACGCATACCAGACAACTGTTACTACACAGATCGCCTGGACTATGCCGCGGGCTCCGCCCTCGAGGATCTCCTTAAACAGGATGCCTGCTCCGAGGATGACCAATCCTGTTTTTATGAAGTACTCTGTCCTGACAGCTTCCATAAGCCATTTCGGGACTCCGATTACATTGCTGATAAAGAGCCCGATAATCAGGGCAAAGATAACATATTCGAGCCCGTAATAGTTGACAGTGGAATTGCCTGAAATGAACTGGGAAATATTTGCCAGTATGTAAACCACCGGAAACCCGATAATATACTTCCCTACATTGCCTCCCATGAGGATAATGCCGATGGAAGAGATTACCAGGAAACCAATTCCGATAATGACAACTTTTCCAAGGTTTTCGCCGGAGAAGACTTTTTCAGTAAGAGCTCCCGCAGAACCGCTTATCTTTTTGCCGAGGTCTTCACCCTTTTTCTTGACCCCGGCATCCTTTGCGCCTTTAGCATCTTCTCCGAGTTTTTTTGCAGCGCTTCCGATTGCAGCGCGGTCACCGGAATCCAATGCTGTTTTTAGCGCTGTTGCTGATTCAGCTGAGACAGTCTCGCCTTTAGCCTGAGCGTCTGCAATAAATTTTTCTATCTTTGGTTTAGATTTTTCAACAGTAGCTGCAAATTCGCCGCTCGTTTCCCATTTGAAAGACGGCATTTTGGGCCTTACACCAGCGAGGATAAGAACAATAATTAAAAACCCTAACCAAACAGCGAGCCAGTCTTCCCCTCTTATCAAGTTTGACCAGCCGGATGGTTTTTCGATTACACACTTTTCACTAGTACCAGTGTTTTGTTCAGCCATACCTTAGCCTCCTTTTAAAGATTTCTAAGAGATGCCTCTTGCTATTCTTATTGAGCATCACCCCCTTTGCTCATATTCCCGTTATTTATACATCTAAAAAGTATTTTTTTCAACGTCAAATTATAATTTCCTAATAACCTCCTGTTATCGGTTTAACCTCTTTTGATACCTTATTGCCCTTCACGACCACGCTGTCACCGACCCTGAGAGAGGTATCTTTACTTTTGACCTTTGTTTCCTTTCCCTTGTCATCCTTTACAGTTATTTCATATTCTGTCGGCTCGATTTTGGTAATTGTACCTTTTGCCGTGCCTTTTTCAGCCTCATGGGCTGAAAAAGCAGCCAGGACGAGGCTGAATAAGAATGCTAGGGTTATAAGCGTTATAACGGTTGTCTTTGTTTTCATTTTCTCCTCCTGATAATTTTTTACTTTTTCTTCAATTCCTCAATATCTTTCTTTAATTCTTCGACTGTCTTCATTATTTCATTCATCTTGACGAAGTCATACCAGTTCTCATTTGCAACCGGGCAATCTACATTGCTGCCGTAAATAATCCACGAGTCGTCATAATTTACAGGGTCTTTGAAACCCATGAGCCTTAGTTCCATGTAGGTAAGTGTAGAGCGTGTCCCGGTCTGACAGTAAGCTATGGTCCGTTTGTTTTTGTCGAGTTTGTCAAAAAGCTTATCGAGTTCATCCATGGTATGTATCTTCCCTGTCTGGACGTCATAAGTTTTAAGATGTGAAACATTGGTAGTTGTATTAGGAATGTGCCCGCCTCTCAGAGCCCTGATGTCAGCGCCCTTATTCTCCTTCTCGGTCCTGGAATCAATAATATTGATGTCTTTTATCTCTCCCTTTGCTATCTTTACAACCTCCTCTGTGGTTGCAATCCTGTTTTTTACGACCGCTGCCTTGAAATTTGAAGCAGGGAGTTTTTGCATTGTTTTTTCGAGCGGTTTTCCGGTTTCCTGCCACGACTCAATGCCGCCATTCAGGAAGTGCACATTGTTATGTCCCAGATATTCGAGTATCCAGAACGCCACAGTGGCGCTGGTTATGAGCTTGGCATCTGCGTAGACTGCAACAGGCTTGTCCATGCTAACCCCTGCTTCACCCATCAACTTTTCGAGGTCCCCGGTCTTTTTGATTCTCAACGTGGTATCCCTCAAGACCTTGCCGCATGCCCCGCCCAGGTTTATTGCACCCGGGATATGGCCTGCTGCATAGGCCTTATCATCACGGCAGTCAACAACAATCCATTTCCCCATGTTTTTCTCGATATCAGATGGTGTAACTAATAGCTGTGGATTTGCATATTCTGCGCCGTATGAAACAGCGCTAATAAATAGAAAGGCAATAATAAAAATACCAAAGGCTGGTTTTTTTGCTCTGCAAGCCGTCATCATATACCTCCTTTTGAGAAAGTTTTTGCTTATTAGAAAATACAGTAACCTTTCATATACTCTTATACCCCCTTATCTCATTTTAAGGATAGCGCAATACAGTTTGATTAAATTCATACCACAAAACAGGCCGGATTGCAAGTTGAGTTAAAAATTATGTCAGGCCAAAGCAGAAATGTCCTAATCCGCCAAAACAGGGATAGTGGAGCAGGATATGTGGTAGAATATTTTTATGGCGGACAATTCCTTAAGACTGCTTCAGGAAAGAATAGACTCTGTAATAAAGGGAAAACAGGATGCTGTCAAGATGGCGATTGTTACCCTCCTTGGAAGGGGGCATCTGATGATTGAGGACGTTCCCGGAGTTGGAAAGACAACGCTTGCATTCACGCTTGCGAAGGCTACGAACTGCTCATTTCAGAGAATCCAGTTTACGAGCGACATGCTCCCGACTGACATTATCGGTGTAAGCATATATAATCCCGATACAAAGAATTTTGATTTCAAGCAGGGGCCGATATTTGCAAATATAGTCCTTGCTGATGAGATAAACAGGACCAGTCCAAAGACCCAATCAGCGCTTCTTGAGGCCATGAATGAAAGAAGGGTGTCTGTTGACAGAAAGACATATACCCTGCCTGAGCCGTTCATGGTCATTGCAACACAGAACCCGATAGAGTATCACGGGACATTTCCTCTGCCAGAGAGCCAGATTGACAGGTTCATGATGCATATAAAACTAGGTTACCCCGAGACCGCATATGAAAAGCAGGCCCTGGTCGGCCAGTCAAGCCTGGAGTTTCTTGAAGATATGCAGCCTGTTATAACAGGCGATGAGATACTCAGGATGCAGAAAATGGTGGATGCCGTGAAAGTTGATGGCAGCCTCCTTGATTATCTTATGGATGTCATAAACGCAACAAGGAACGATGAGAAGATAAGGCTTGGGGCGAGCACAAGAGGGGCGCAGTTTCTCCTTAAGGCTGCAAAGGCCAATGCCTTCTATGAGGGAAGGGATTATGTGGTCCCCGAGGACATAAAGGACCTGGCTCCAACTGTCCTTGGCCACAGGCTGATACTTAAGGCAAGGACTTCAATATATGATGCTGAAGTAATAATGAAAGAGATATTGGAACGTATTTCTGTACCTGTGTGACTCACATATGCTTAGGCGCATACAGGAGGGAACAATCTTTTCGCTCATTCTCGTCCCGACAATATCGGGACTGACTCCTCCGCCCCAGCGGATTCGCCTGTGGCGAAGAGGAATTTTACCTCTTTATTTAAATATGACTTTATGGACTATCGGCAAAATAAAACCGCTCAAAGACAATTCCCCCCTGTATTTCATAATCTATGAAACCCACTAAAGAAGGCAAAAGATTTTTGCTTGCCACTCTGCTTATAGCAGTGGCTGCCGCCAACACCGGCAATAATCTCATCTATCTCATCCTTGCCATGATGCTCTCGATACTTGTAATTTCAATTGCCGTGCTGAACCTGAATCTCCGGGGCTCAGCCCTTGGTTTTTCGATAGCACAGCCTGTCTTTGCAAAGAGCAGGGCAGGATTCAGTGTATCATTGTCAAACAGGAAAAAATTTATTCCTTCATATTCAATACATGTAACTTTTCCTGAAGGCATAGAAGGGGAATGCATTATCCCTCGTATTTCCCCGTCATCACGGGTCTCAGTGGATATTGCCGGCATATTCAAAAAAAGAGGCATATACAGATACGGAGATTTTTCTGTTTCAAGCAGTTTTCCGTTCATATTATTTGCAAAAAATATTAAGGCCCATATTGGAGGAGAGGTTATAGTATATCCGGAGATAAAGGAAATAGATGAGTTAATGCCTGAAATGACAGGTTCTGATTATGACCAGTATGTTACAAGACACGGTCCAGGCGATGAATTTCTTATGATACGCGACTTCAGGTACGGGGACAGCATGCGAAGGATCCAATGGAAGGCATCTGCAAAAATAGGAAAACTTATGGTGAAGGATATGGGGATGGATGAACCCAGGCTTATTACCATAATCCTTGACAATATAAAACCATTGAATAAGGAATCATTTGAAAAGGCAGTCTCTTTTGCCGCATCCGTTGCATATAAATTTATAAGGATGGGGTTTTTTGTCAGGCTGTTGACCTGCAAAAAGCTCATCCCCTTTGGCAGCGGGCAGGAACAGCTTTTTAAGATACTCGATGTGCTGGCATTGATAGATGAAGAAGCTACATGGGAATGTCCAATGATGCACGAGATGCAGGGCGCGGGCGTCCTGATACTCAAATCTGAAGACTCTTCATTAAAAAAAGCGGCTTCTATGTGCAGCATGGTGATTAATGCCTCAGATTTATAAAATATTAACAGCAGTACTTGCCTTTACCGGCTGCGGCGGGCTGGTCATGACAGGGCAGTTAAATCCTCTAATGCTCATATCGGGCATAGGCCTTATACCCGGATATATAAGGTTCTGGAAAGACATGCCGAATCTGTCCCGGTGGACAATAGGCGGGATCTCAATCGCAACGCTTTTTCTTTTCGTAGTTGATACATTAATAATTACAGGCGATATGTTTATTGCTGTGGCTCATCTCACTATAGTCTTTCAGGCAATAAAGAGCTTCGACCTTAAGGAGCCGTGGGACCATTTGCAGGTATATTTTATGTCCCTGCTGCAGTTGATTATTGCCTCGGAGCTTACAAGGTCTGCTGCCTTTGGGCTCATATTTGTTATCTTCCTTATCGCGCTTGTTACAGCAATGGTTATATCACATTTCCTGAAAGAGGGCACTGTAAGAAAAATCAGGCTCAGGGGGCCTGTAATAGCCATATCTCTGCTGACGCTGGTTATAACAATCTTATTCTTTATCTCTACCCCGAGGGTCATAGGAGGCCTGTGGGGGAAAAGCCGGACGAAAAATATTAAAACTGCCGGTTTTTCGGAAAAGGTTGATTTTGGTTCTTTTGGCGATATTAAACTTGACCCGACGATTGTGATGAGAGTTGAGGTGCCGGAAAAAGCAGAAGGCCAGCTTTACTGGAGAGGGATGATGCTTGATTATTTTGACGGTGTCTCATGGAGCAATACCCTCAAGCAAAAGGTCAGGATACCGAAGAGCGGCTATTCGTTTGTTGCAATGCCTGTTTCTCCCGGCAGTGTTTTGACCCAGAAGATATTTCTTGAGCCTTTGGACTCTGACGTTATATTCGGGCTGGGGACTATCGCCAGAATAGAGATTGAGAGCAGGGCTATGTTCATTGACGGGGGAGGAGCAATCTTTGTCCCTGAAAAGTCTCCCAAAAGGATGAATTATACTGCATACAGTATATTGGAAGAACCTTTGATATCAGATAATACCTCTTATCACGTTCAGTTCCCTTCTGGCTTGAATAAGATTGCCGGATTTGCACGAGAAATTACAAAGGGTTCCGGCACAGCCATGGACAGGGCATTGAAAATAGAAAAATATTTAAAGGCTAACTATATCTATTCTTTGAAAACTTCTTCTCCCCCAGGAGGCGTCAATCCAATAGAGGATTTCCTCTTCAATTCAAGGCAGGGTTATTGCGAACATTACGCAACGTCAATGGCTCTTATGCTCAGGGCTGTCGGGATACCTTCAAGGGTTGTTACAGGTTTTTTCGGCGGTGAGAGGAATAAATACGGCGGCTATATTATAGTCAGGCAGAGTAATGCGCATTCGTGGGTTGAGGCTGCGATTGACGGCAGATGGAAGAGATTTGACCCGACCCCTCCTGCGCCTTTGATAGAGGTGCCGTCCATGTTTTCCCTGTATCTTGATTCCATGAGAATGAAATGGTACAGGTATGTTGTGAATTTCAGTTTATCAGACCAGAAAAGGCTGGTAGAGTATATATCCATTCCGTTTTTGAAGATACCTGATATGCCGGAGGTCAGGGTATACGGGGTCAGAACATTAGCCTATGCCCTTGTTATTATAATCAGCGCCGTGATGCTGGTCTTGCTGCTGAGGCGGTTCAGGGTTTACAGATATGAATTTGTAACAGCGAAATACCTGAAGTTCAGGAGTTCCTTAAAACGCAAAGGCGCAAACATAATGATATCCTCAACCCCGTCTGATGTGATGAAGGAAGCAGTAAGGCTGGGAATGAGTGAAGGGGCAGCTGATTTTATAAGCCTGTATGAAAGGGCAAGATTCGGAGGCAGGGGAATGAATGACGAGGAAAAGAAAAGGTACAGGGCTATGTTTTAATCAGTTTTGTGCAGGGCTTATACTGTCTTCATTGATGTCCTGTTTCCGCCTGCTAACCTGCTCTGGTCCATAAGTCTTCTCGCCCGTTTTAATAACAGTTCCACTGTATCGGTTCTCTGGGCAAGTGTCGCCCCAATTGAAATAGTAGCCTTAATGGTGTCTGCCCCTGCAGAAAAACTGGATTGTTCAACAAGAAAACGAAACCTCTCTGCCGCAGTATATAACTGTTCCTCGCTGGTATTTACTATGATGGCGATAAACTCTTCCCCTTTCCATCGGCCTATAATATCAGAGGTCCTTGAATTGAATAATAAGGTCTTTGCAGCCATCTTTAATACCTTATCTTTAATATCATGCCAGAATGTACTGCTGGACTTTTTTGGTTTATCCAGATAAATAAAAAGAAGCCCGAAGGGCCAGCCATACCTGAACAGGGCATCCAGCCTTCCATGCAGGTTCATCTCAATACATCCCTTATTGACCAGCATCGTGAGGCTGTCAAGCAGGGCCATTTTTTCCAGCTCTTCAATCCTCTGGCTAACCGAAATGGAAGGTGAATTGTCTCTGAATATCTCTGCTGCTCCTGTAATCCGGTTATTTGTATCTGTTATCGGAACCACACGCACTAAAACCGGGAACCGGTGCCCGTCTTTATGAAGAAAATACACTTCTGTTTCATGCCTGCGGCCGTCGGCAAGAGCTTTTGAAATTAAACATAAGTCCCTGGAGGTATCAGTATCTCTATCAGTTATATTAAGAAAAATTTTGTCCGAACAATTCCTTCCTATAACCTCAGAACTCCTGTAGCCTGTAATCCTCTCTGCGCCTTTATTCCAATATGTAATCTTTTTATCAAGGTTTACGCAGTATACCCCGTCATAGAGGCCGTCCATCAGTTTTTTATAGGATTCGTTATCTATTTCCATCCGTGCACCAAATAATATGATTTATGAACATACTCTGTTTTTGCCGGCTGATTTGGCCCTGTATAAGGCCTTGTCAGCGTTTTCAAGAATATCTTCCCATTTATTTTCCAGTTTTTCCATATCAAATGCTGCAACGCCGCAACTTATAGTCAGAATGCCGTTGGCGGTTCCTTTATGCTCAATGCCCATGGACTCGATGCCTTCCCTGATTTTTTCCGCAACAGTAAGTGTGCTGTTTATGTCCTGATCCGGAAGGGTAATGACCATTTCTTCGCCGCCGTACCTGAAAAGATCATCAGACATGCGGATGGAACGCTTGATAGAATCTGCCACTCTTCTGAGTATATTATCTCCTGCGAGGTGGCCATAAGTATCATTATAAAGCTTAAAGTTGTCTATGTCGCACATGATTATGCCGTAACCATACGCATATCTGCAGGCGCGGTGGTGTGTTTTTTCTATAGTTTCATAAAAGCTCAGGCGATTGCCTGCGCCGGTCAGGGTATCCAGCCTGACAAGTTCTTCAAGTTTGAGATTTAATCTCTGCAGGCTTTCATTTTTTGCTGTAAGCTCTTTTTCGAGAGTTAATATGCGCTCGCCTGCCCTTACTCTCACCTGAAGTTCACTCCGGTCAAATGGTTTTACCACATAGTCGTCAACGCCTGACTTAAGGCCCTCAATTACATCCTCTTTCTTGTCCTTGCCTGTAAGCATGATAAAATAAACATATCCTTTATCCTTCGATGAACGAAGCATTCTGCACAATGTGAGCCCATCCATAACAGGCATCATCCAGTCCGCAACAACGAACTTCAGATTCTCATTCAGAATGATATCCAGCGCCTTCTGGCCGTTTTCCGCAGTAATAATCTCATACCCCCAGCCCTCAAGTGTTTTCTGAAGAAGTTTTCTGGATACAGAGTCGTCTTCAACGACTAAAATCCGCATATGTTTTTCTCCCTATGCATGTAAAGTCTTTACAAAAAGCTCCAGTTGCAGGACCTCGGATTTTAAAGTTTCAACCAGAGCAGAGATGTCTTCCAAATCATTATCACGGCCCTTGTTTTCAATGCTCAGTGCAACATAAGATACCATATCCGCACTCAGCATTCCTGCTGCCCCCTTTATGCTGTGGCCGATATTATTCACCCCATTGGCATTGCCTGATTTTACCGCATCTTCAAGAAATTTTATCTGTTCAGGGACATAGCTCAGGAATTCATCTGCCATTTTTTTGAAAAATTCCATGTCGTTGTCAAATCTCTCCATGGCGGTCTTTATATTGACAGGGGACTCATAACCGTTTTTTTCCTCAAGAACTGGCATAGGGTTAGCAGCCTGAATTACTGCTTCCTCTTTAATTTCTGCTTCACTTTCTGCAGTATCTTCTGCCCCGGCCTTAACCCATTTTTTTATAACACTGAACATTTCCTGCGGGTTTATCGGCTTTGAGATATAGTCATCCATGCCGGCTACTATGCAGCGCTCACGGTCACCTTTAAGCGCATGTGCAGTCATTGCAACTATAATGCTGTGCCTCCTGTCTTTTTCTTTTTCCCTTATCAGCCTTGTGGCTTCGAACCCATCCATCACAGGCATCTGTATGTCCATGAAGATAATGTCATAATTTTTTTGGCCCAACGCCTTAACTGCAAGCTGCCCGTTTTCTGCAATATCAACTTTCTTATATCCGGCTTTCTTAAGCATAGAGGCTGCCAGCTTCTGATTAACAGGATTGTCCTCCGCAAGGAGGATACGGATATTTTCGAACTTCCTTTCAGTTATTGTATGCTGTGTGACAACAGGATGTACGGCCTTTTTTTCTTTCTCAGGCCCTTTCGTGCTTATCGCTGTAATAATTGTATCCAGCAGCAAAGACTGTTTTACCGGCTTGACAAGATACCCGTCACAGCCTATATCGCGCAGATGCGCAACATCTCCGCGGCTTCCAAGAGATGTCAGGATTATTATTGCGGCATCACTGATTTCCGGGGTATTTTTTACAATGATAGTTGTATGTTCTCCGTTCATGCCCGGCATCTGCATATCGAGCAATATGACCTTAAACGGCGTTCCTGCACGCGCTGCGTCTTTCAGAAGATTGACAGCTGCGGAGCCGCTTGAAACAGCCTCGGCATAACAGCCGAAACCCTCAAGCATCTTCACAAGGATTGCCCTGTTTGCTTCGTTGTCGTCAACAACAAGCGCCTTCATGCCTTTTATATCGTGAGGAACTTTTTCTGCAGCGGTAATTTCTTCCTTTTGTTTTTCAAAGGACAGGGAGAACCAGAATTTGCTTCCTTTGTTTTCCTCGCTTTCGAGAGATATCTCGCCGCCCATCATATTGACCAGTTTCTTTGATATTGAGAGCCCCAGCCCGGTGCCTCCATACATGCGCGTGGTGGAACCGTCTGCCTGAACAAAGGCGTCAAATATTGTCTTTTGCTTATTATTCGGAATGCCAACTCCTGTATCTGTCACTGAAAAAAGTATAAAGGCGGTTTTATCTGTTTCTTCCAGAAGCTCAACATTTATTATCACTTCACCTTTTTGCGTGAACTTGACGGCATTGCTGCCCAGATTTAGCAGGATCTGCCGGAGCCTGCCTGAATCTCCCTTAACCAGGGAAGGGACGTCCTGATGTATCAGATATGCAAGTTCTATTTTTTTATCCGCGGCCTGGGATACAAGGGCATCAACTACACCTTCTATTGTAAGCCTCAGATTGAAATCTATAATATCAAGTTCCAGCCTGCCTGATTCAATCTTGGAAAAATCAAGAATATTATTGATAAGGTCAAGCAATGCATAGCCGCTTTTCTGGACGTTTTTTAAATAATCCCTTTGCTCCTCTGTAAGTTCTGTGTCAAGCGCAAGCGCAGTCATGCCCAGTATGCCGTTCATAGGCGTCCGTATCTCATGGCTCATATTTGCAAGGAACTCTGACTTTAATCTGTTTGCCTCCTCTGCGATATGCCTTGCTGATATAAGTTCATTGTGCTTGCCCTGAAGTATATGCATCATATTATTGAAGGTCTCCCTTATCTCATATACCGGTTCCTGCGTGGCCTTCATATAGACCGTACATTCCTTGCAGTCAGAATATTTTTTTGCGAACTGCCCCTGTATCGCACCTCCGCAGTGGGTGCCGGCTATCTGCCAGCATCTTACATTTCTCTTGCCGTACACAGGGCATTCCTTGTATGTGCAATTTTTTACTTCCCAGCAGGTAGGGATGTAAGGATTCTCTAACGCTTCATAAATATAAGCCTCAAAACCCTTTTTTCTTTCAACCTCTGTTATTATGCCGGAAAAAATATCAAGGGCGGAACTGAGGTTGTTTCTGTCTTTTTGAATCCTGATATAAGCGCTCTCAAGTTCTTCTGTCTTGTCCTGTAATTCTTCCACTGTCTTCTGTAAATCCTCTTCTGCCTGTTTGCGTTTGGTAATGTCGTGGAAGATACTGCGAAAAACAAGAGGTTTGCCGTCTTTTAAGTGGCAGTCAATGCTTCCTGCCACCATGATTGTTTTTTCATCTCTTGTTATGAACCTGGTTTCAAAGGTATCAACTTTTTCTCCAGACAGCAAATGCTTAAACATATCTGCAAACCTTGCCCGTTCTTCAGGATGCACGACATTCAAAAAAGACAGCCCGCTTGCTTCTTCTTCGGCATAGCCCATTGCCTTAAGCCAAGAACGGTTGACATATACTATAGAACCATTCGGGTTTATTATCTGGATAAGGTCGCTGGCGCTGTCAAATAAATCCCTGTATCTCTCCTCGCTTTCCCTTAATGCCTCTTCTGCTCTCTGTATGGTGCGCAATGGTAAAATTCTTAAAGTAACAAAAATCATCGCTCCGGTAAACACCCCGATGAATGAAAATACCGCGGTGCGCACAAGCAAAGGCCGGAGGGAGCGGGATATTTCTACCCTGCCAACAACCCTGCCTGATTCCATAAGAGGCGCTGAGCGAGTGATAAACGGAAGAGGAATGTTATCGGAGCTCTCGGCAACGACTACATTTTTTTCATTGAGGAGTTTCCGGATCTCTCCGAGTCCCTGCTTGAGGCGCAGCGAGATGGCTTTATTAAGTTCTCCCCTCCCTATTTCATCCAATGGCACATTTATGTTGATGGAATGAGAGATAATAGCGGCATTAATTTCTGCTTCGGTCTCAAGACTCCCTGCAATATACTGATAAGAAATAGCAAAATAACCCAGAGGAACCCCTATCACAAAGATGGTGATAACTATCCCTGAGATATAGGTAACTATTCTGCTTATGTTACGTTTTTGGTTCAATATTCAATATGCCCCTTTGCCCTTAAGTGCCGGATGCCTTCTCTCCTTTTCTTCTTTATATATCGGCTAGTTATGAAATAACTTTACCGGAGCAGGAATTAATCCGCTCCGCTTCCGGTATTTCTTAAATTATAGCCTATTGCACTTTCGATGCCTAATGTTATTATATTCAGATGTCCGAACTAACGCCTTTAATGAAGCAATATTCCAGCATCAAAGAGAAACATAAGGACTGTATCCTTATGTTCAGGCTCGGGGATTTCTACGAGATGTTCGGGGAGGATGCAAGGATTGCATCAAAAATCCTCCAGATCGCCCTTACGTCAAGAGATAAATCAAAGGAAGAACCTGTTCCCATGTGCGGGATACCCCATTTTGCCTCCGAGACTTATATAACAAAGTTAATCAAGGCAGGGCATAAGGTCGCAATATGCGAACAACTGGAGGACCCAAAAGAGGCTAAGGGCATAGTCCAGAGGGATGTTGTGAGGGTGATAACACCGGGTACGCATGCGCCGGAACACCCGAAGGAAAACAACTACATCCTCAGTTTTTTCCCTGACGGAAAAAAACACGGCATAGCAGCAGCAGACATATCAACAGGAGAATTTGTCATATACGAAACCCTGGAGCCTGTCGAGGATGAATTCAGCAGGTTTGAACCAAGGGAGATTGTCTGTCCAAAGACGCTGAAAGAAAATATCCATTATTCGGAGATATTAAAAAATTTTTACACGACTGCGCATGAAAACTGGGCATTCGATTATGCAGAGGCATACAGGACCCTTTTAATGCATTTTAAGGTATCGTCACTTGACGGATACGGCTGCGAAGGAATGAATGCCGCAATATCCGCTGCCGGTGCGCTTGTAAATTATCTTACAGATACCCAGAAAGAAAACCTGAATTTTAAAAAGATATCAACGCTGCGGCAGGCATCTTTTATGCTGCTTGACGCAGCCACCCAGAGAAATCTTGAACTGATACATAACCTTAAAAACAGGACAGCCGGAGACTCGGCTCTACGAGAAGAAAACACCCTTCTCTGGGCGCTTGACGAGACATTGACTTCAATGGGAGGAAGGTATCTCAGGGGGTTAATACTGAGGCCTTTTATAGACATAAAAGAGATACACAGGAGGCAGGGGGCTGTTGAACATCTTGTTGGTGATTATGAACTGATAGAGGTTCTTCGCGGCAATTTCAGAAAGGTTCAGGACATTGAAAGACTGGCAAGCAGGGTTGCTACAAAAAGCGCTAACCCGCGGGACCTGATCGCAATTAAAAATTCCATTACATATCTGCCTGCAATTAAAAAAGCGCTTTTTTTATCTCAGGAACCATACCTGAAGGCAATAGCGGATGAGATATCGGAATTCTCTCTTATGAAGTCCCTGATAGAAGCATCTGTTATGGACAATCCTCCCTTAAGCCTTCGCGACGGCGGGATTGTAAAGAAAGGTTACAACAAAGAGATTGACGAGCTGAGGAAGATATCAACCAGCGGAAAAGATTTTATCGCGGAACTGGAGATGGATGAAAAAAAGAAGACTGGTATCTCATCCCTTAAGGTCGGCTATAACAGGATATTCGGGTATTACATCGAAGTGACCAGGACAAATCTCGAACAGGTCCCTGACTATTACATAAGAAAACAGACCCTGGCTGGCGGAGAAAGGTTTATAACTCCTGAACTCAAGGAATATGAATCAAAGGTCCTGGGCGCGGAGGAGAAACTGAAAAATCTTGAGTATCAGGTCTTTAATGAAATACTGGATGAGGTCCAGAAGGAATCATTCAACCTTGCAAAGACAGCTCATGCTATTGCAGCTGCGGATTTTCTGACATCAATGGCAGTTGCAGCAAAGAGGCACAATTATGTTAAGCCTGTAATAGATGAAAGCGGTGTAATTGAGATATTGGATGGAAGGCATCCTGTGCTTGAAAGGATTCCCGGAGAAGAACGTTTTATTTCCAACAGCATACGCCTTGATACCGAGGGGCAGAGGCTTATGATAATCACAGGGCCTAATATGGCAGGGAAATCCACATACATGAGGCAGATAGCGCTTATAGTGCTTATGGCACAGATAGGCGGCTTTGTGCCTGCCTCAGAGGCAAGGATAGGGGTAGTGGACAGGATATTTACGAGAATCGGCGCATCTGACTTTATAACAAAAGGGCAGAGCACATTTATGGTCGAGATGGTAGAGACGGCAAACATACTCAACAATGCATCTTCAAAAAGCCTTATTATTATTGACGAGGTTGGAAGAGGAACGAGCACATTTGACGGCATAAGCATTGCATGGGCTGTTGCCGAGCACATAGCAAAGACCTTAAAGGCCAGGACCCTGTTTGCGACCCATTACAATGAATTAACAGAACTCAGCCTTACGCTTGATGGCGTAAAGAATTACAATGTGTCGGTAAAGGAATGGGGAGATGAGATAATATTCCTGAGAAAGGTTGAAGAGGGGCCTGCCGATAAAAGTTACGGCATTCAGGTTGCCCGGCTTGCAGGCCTTCCTTCTGAGGTCATAGGAAGGGCCAAGGAGGTCCTTACAAATCTTGAGAAAGAAGAATTGAATGAGGCAGGCGAACCTAAATTCGCCGGCCGCAGGCATAAAAAAGGCACTGTTCAGCTAGACCTGTTTGCTATAAGCCAGGACCCGTTATCATCTGAAATAATGAACCTCGACATGGAAAAATTAACGCCCGAGGAAGCATTGCATAAACTCAAAGAGCTAAAGAAAAAACTGGAGACGTAAAGCCTTTCTTTAAGTATTTCCCAGTGGTTAAGCATATTAAACCAATGCATGAGATTACAGGTAAAACTGTTAGTATTTTATAGAAGAAAGAGCTTTTTAATAAGGGTATTATTCAGGTATTTGTTCTAAGCATGGTTATCTTTTTTGGCCTGATTCCGGCAGAACTTAAAGTTAAACTTAAACTAAGATTTTTTGCCTTTCCCGGAGAAACCCGTGTCTGTTTTTGAACCTTCAGGTTAAAGTATCAATCCCTTTATAAAACACAAATTTAGTAAACCTGGCATTTTAAAAAACCATCTTGACAAACCTGTCATAGAGGACTAGCATTTGAGTTATAAAAGATTTTTTTATAAAGGAGGTTGATTGTTTTTCAGGCAGGGTGATAGTTTTTTATAAACAGGTGTAATACGGGGGTAAGTCAGATGAGTAAGTTAAACGATGATCCGGGTATTACAGATAGCCTTGCAGGACAAGGCATCTCAAGAAGAGATTTTATAAAGTTCTGCACATTAATGGCTGCCACATTGTCCCTTCCTTCAAGTTTTATACCAAAAATTGTTGAAGCCCTTGAAAAGAAACTGAAACCTTCACTGGTCTGGCTTGAGTTTCAGGACTGCGCTGGAAACACGGAATCCCTTTTACGCGCAACTAAACCCACGGTAGCAGATATCATCCTTGATATCCTCTCCATAGATTATCATGAGACCATAATGGCGCCTGCAGGAAAACAGGCGGAAAAATCACTGATGGATGTAGTCAAGAACCAGAAAGGCAAATACATTGCTGTTGTTGAGGGTTCAATCCCGATGAAAGACGGGGGTGTATATTGCTGTGTCGGCGGAAGAAGCGCAATAGATATTGCAAAAGAGGTCTGTGGAAACGCGCTTGCAACCATATCTGTTGGTTCATGCGCTGCTTACGGGGGCATTCCCGCTGCAAATCCGAATCCTACAGGCGCAGTTGGCGTTAAAGACGCAGTCCCAGGAATAACCCTGATAAATCTGCCGGGGTGTCCTGTGAATGTTGAAAACATAACCGCAACAGTTGTGCATTACCTGACATTCGGGACTTTGCCTGCAACAGACAGGCTTGGACGGCCTTATTTTGCCTATGGAGAGAGGATACATGACCATTGTGAAAGAAGGGCGCATTATGATGCAGGCCAGTTTGTCAGAGAATGGGGAGATGAGGGGCACAGGCATGGATGGTGCCTTTATGAGATGGGCTGCAAGGGCCCTGAGACCTTTAAAAATTGCCCTGTTGTCAAATATAACGAGGGCACAAGCTGGCCTGTTCAGGCAGGGCACGGCTGCATTGGATGCGCTGAGCCGAATTTCTGGGATACGATGGCGCCGTTTTACAAACGGCTTCCAAAGGTTCCGGGCTTTGGCATAGAAACCACAGCAGATAAGATCGGCGTGGGCCTTGCCGCAGCAGCGGCTGCAGGCCTTGCTGCGCATGGCATAGCAAGGGCTGTTAAAGGGAAAGATGAAAAAGAGGAAAAGGGGGAATAAATTATGGCCAGAATAGCTATTGACCCGATAACAAGGATAGAAGGTCATCTGAGAATAGAGGCACAGGTTGAAGGCGGAAAAGTAGTTGATGCGTGGTCGTCAAGCACCATGTTCAGGGGCATAGAGATTATACTGAAGGGCAGGGACCCAAGGGAGGCATGGGCCTTTACCCAGCGGATATGAGGCGTCTGAACAACGGTTCACGCCCACAGCTCCGTGAGAGCTGTAGAAGATGCTTTAGGAATTAAGATACCTGATAACGCAAGGATTATAAGAAACCTTATCACAGGGATTCAGTACGTTCAGGACCATGTGATACATTTCTATCATTTGCATGCGCTGGACTGGGTTGATATTGTAAGCGCTTTAAAAGCAGACCCTGCAAAGACATCCTCGCTGGCACAGTCAATTTCAGACTGGCATAACTCAAGCACAACTTATTTTAAAGGAATTCAGGACAAACTCAAGGCATTTGTGGAAAGCGGCCAGCTCGGGCCATTTGCAAATGCCTACTGGGGCCATCCTGCATATAAACTTCCGCCAGAGGCAAATCTTATGGCAGCAGCCCATTATCTTGAGGCGCTTGAGTGGCAGAGAGATGTAATAAAGATTCAGGCGCTTCTTGGAGCCAAGAATCCTCATGCGCAGACCTATCTTGTTGGCGGAATGTCCATGCCGATAGACCCGAACAGCCAGAGCGCACTCAATGCAGGAAGCATTGCGTTTATATCAGAGCTTGCAAATAAAGCAAAGGAGTTTGTTGAAAAGGTCTATATACCGGATCTCCTTGCTGTTGCATCATTCTACAAGGACTGGGCAGGCTACGGTGCAGGGGTCGGCAATTTCCTTGCGTATGGCGTGTTCGAAAATGACAATGAAAGCAACACTGCAAATTTGTGGCTGCCGAGAGGGATAATAAAGAACAAGGATTTAAGCAAGGTTCACCACGTTGACCATACAAAGATAATGGAGTACGTGACCCACTCGTGGTATGAATACAAGGAAGGAGACTCAAAATCCAAACATCCCTGGGACGGTGAGACTAATTTCAAGTACACAGGCCCAAAACCGCCTTATGAATTTCTCACTACAGACAAGAAATACAGCTGGCTTAAGGCGCCGAGATATGAGGATATGCCTATGGAGGTAGGGCCTCTGGCAAGGATGCTTGTAGCTTATGGTTCAGGGCATAAGCGCGTGAAGGAAGTCGTTGGCCTGGTGCTTAATAAATTAAATGTAGGGCCTGCTGCCTTGTTCTCGACCCTTGGGCGAGTTGCTGCAAGGGGTATAGAAACCCTTGTGACAGCAGAGATGCTTTCTGTCTGGCTTGGCGAGCTGATAGCAAATATCAAAAAGGGCGATTATAAGGTCCATAATGGTGAGAAATGGGAACCGTCTTCCTGGCCCAAAGAGGCGCGGGGATATGGTTTGCATGAAGCGCCGCGCGGAGCCCTGGGGCACTGGGTAAAGATAAAAAACGGGAAGATAGAAAACTATCAGTGCGTTGTGCCGAGCACATGGAACGGCTCTCCGAGAGATGCCAAAGGACAGAAAGGGCCTTATGAGTCAGCCCTGATTGGAACGCCTGTCGCTGACCCTAACAAGCCGGTTGAGATTCTCAGGACAATCCATTCATTTGACCCGTGCATGGCTTGCGCTGTTCATGTAGTTGATGCCAATAAAAAAGAACTTGTAAAGATAAGGGTGGTTTAAGGAGGGGCCGATGAAAAAGCTTTTAAAAAGAGTGTATGTATGGGAATTCCCGGTCAGGTTCACTCATTGGGTGAATGTCCTCTCTATCCTTGTTCTTTCGGTCACAGGTTATTACATTGGAAATCCGTTTATGCATGCCTACAAAGAAAGCCAGTATGTGATGGGCTGGATGAGGTTTATTCACTTCACCGCAGCTTATGTCTTTGTTGTCAGCCTTCTGATAAGGCTTTACTGGGCCTTTGCAGGGAATAAATATGCATCATGGAAAGCGCTGTTTCCGGTTACAGGCGATAAGCCGGCAAAACTTATACAGCAAATGCTCTACTACGCTTTTTTGGCAGAGAAACCACGGTTTGGGGTAGGGCATTCACCGCTGGCAGGGCTTACATATCTTCTGATTCTGGTTCTTTATGCCGCAGAGATATTCACAGGGTTTGCCATGTACTCTCTGTATAATCCATCAGGGTTATACAATTCCATGTTCGGGTGGTTGTTCTTAATCTTTACAACGCCAACCCTTCGTCTTATCCATCATATTGTAATGTGGCTGCTTGTGTATTTAATACTGATACACATATATGTTGCGCTTTATGTTGATAAGCTTGAAAAAAGCGGTTTGATGGGGAGCATATTCACAGGGCATAAATTTGTTTATCCGGAGGTCAAAACCAAGGATTGAAAATTGAGGTATTGGGTATTGGAAATATTTTGCTCAGGGATGAAGGAGTCGGGGTTCATGCCGTCAACGCATTAAAGGAGAGATATGTTTTCTCCGCGGATGTCGATCTTATCGACGGCGGCACTATGGGCCTTGACCTCCTTCCTTTTATAGAAGGCAAGGATAAAATCCTGATAATAGACGCAGCTGATTTTGGTGAAAAGCCCGGCATCATAAAAACAATAGAAGGCAAGGATATCCCGGCTTTTTTAAACACAAAATTCTCTGTTCATCAGATAGGCCTTCCTGATATGCTATTTGCAGCAAACATTATGGGGATAACACCGCCTGAAATATGTCTTGTGGGGATACAACCCGGGGATACAGGCACAGGCCTGAAGATGTCTCCTGAGATTAAGGATAAATTTCAGGAACTTGTTGATATAGTGGCTGATAAACTCGGCAAGTGGGGAGTTGAGATGAAAAGGAAAGAAAATGTGCCTTGCCATACCGTCTAGGGTAATAAGAATTCAGGACATGAATGCAACTGTGGATGTCTATGGCGCACGCCGGGACATTAGCCTTCTTCTTTTGCCTGAAGAAGTGGCGCTTGGCGATTTTGTGCTTGTGCATGCCGGGTTTGCCATACAGAAAGTTGATAATGATGCTGCACATGAGGCCTTGAAATACATCAAGCAAATTATAGAGGAAACAGAAGAAGACGAATTGTAACCCGCTTTTTTTAGTTCAAGTATTCCGGAAAATGTTCGATAACAAGTGTAGGATGTAAAAAAATATATAAAAAATACTTGCATCCCGGGTTATTTTGTGCTGTAATTATTTTTAGTATTTATAGGAAACATGATAAGTATAATTTATAGATGACCTTATGCGTATATAGCAAATATAATAAAGGCAAGGAGGGTTTTATGAGAAGGTTCCCGGTTTTTCTGTTTGTTCTGTCCTTGGCGTTCCTGCTGGGTTTACATTCCATCGGGGATGTGGAGGGTGCTTCAGGTTATGCGGGTATTGATATGTGCAAGGGCTGTCATGAAACTTATTACGATAGCTACGCAAGTTCCACCCATGCAAAGAAGGCGATATCCGGCAGTCCTGCAAACAGGGAAGCTTGCGAGTCTTGCCATGGCCCGGGTTCTTCCCATGTCGAAAAAGGCGGAGGGAAGGGGACAGGAATGTTTACCTTTGGTAAAAAAATTAGCACAAAGGAAAAGGCTTCGAAATGTCTTGCGTGCCATGAAGAGTCGAAACATCTTGCCTTCTGGAGCATGAGCAAGCACAAATCTGCCGGTGTCTCCTGTGACAACTGCCATTCGATTCATACCGGAGGAGAGAAAAATCTTAAGGCTGCTCAGTCAATCCTCTGTCTTGGCTGCCATAAGGACATAAAGGCGCAGACAAACAAACAATCACACCACCCTATAAAAGAGGGCAGGGTATCATGCAGTGACTGCCACGATCCTCACGGTGAATTCGGCAACAAGATGGTCAAGGCTGACTCTGTAAACGAACTTTGCTACAAATGCCATGCTGACAAACGGGGGCCCTTTATGTGGGAGCATCCTCCTGTTGAAGAGAACTGCCTTAACTGCCATGATGTTCACGGCAGCAACCACTCCAAGCTTTTGACAAAGAGGCCACCTTATCTTTGCCAGTCCTGCCATGGTAGTCATGGGACCTCGGCATATTACAGCGACCATACAATGCCAATGCCTCCTGATGGCAGTATCAACTCATCTGCCAACAAGTTGGTTTCGCGGTCGTGCCTTAACTGTCATTCGAACATCCACGGAGGCAATGGTCCTCATGGCGCCAACCGTGGGCAGTTCTTTGTGAGATAGGAGGATATAATGAAACGAAAACTATTGATTTCTATAGCGGCCTTACTCGTTTTGCTGTCTGCTGTAAATGCTTATTCCGAAGATGGCAAGTTCGGGGGTGATGTCAGATTAACAGGTAAAGTGGCTGATGTTAATGGCAATGTGGCGAAATTCAATGAGTATCGTGATATAAAAGACGGGGTATACGGAAAGATAAACTTGAAATATGATGTCGATAAATACTTCCTGAAATTCAAGGCATCTGATATCGGTTATGACACTCAGAGCTATAAACTGGATGGAGGGGTGTGGGGGAAGTTTAAGTACAATCTGAAATATAATGAAATTCCCCATAACTTCACCTTTGGGGCCAAGACTTTTTATACCGGAGCCGGTAGCAACAATCTCACTTACAGCGAAACCAGAGCGCCTTTCACTGCTGCTGGTAATTCAGTAAATACGCCTTCTGTGGTTAATCAATATACAAACTCCTTTGATTACTCCATTAAGCGCAAGCAGTACGGCGTCGGCTTTAAGCTTGAGATGATAAAGCCCCTTTATCTTGATTTTGGAGTGTTCAGAGAAGAGAATGAAGGAATTGTGCCTGTCGCAGCAGCGAGGGGAACCGGTTCAGGCAACGGTATGGTAGAACTGCCGGCTCCTGTTGATTATGTGACGGACAACTTTAAGGCTGAGGTGGGATATGCGAAGAATCCTGTCTTTGCATCACTCTCTTTTTTATACAGTAAATTTGACAATGACAATGAAAATCTGTATTTCCGCTTCCCTAACACGGCTGCCGGAGGCGCAGCAGACAGGGATGTTTATACCTTGCCTCCTGATAACGACTACTACAAGCTTGCATTTAAAGGCAAGGTAAAGCTTCCGTTAAACAGCGCTTTGAATGTTAATGCAGGCAAATCAAGGGCCAAGTCTGAGGCGGAGGTTCTTAACTATTCCCTTGACGGTACTACTACTGCCACCAAGAGGAATATAACCGGACTTACAGACACTAATTTTAACGGCAAGGTGGATACAACCAACTATGCGTTAGTATTAAATTCAAATCCGGTTTCCTTTCTTGACGGAAAGGTTTATTACAAATATTACGACAAGTCCAACAATTCAGACCGGATAACCGGCACTGTGAGTGGTGTTAACTACACCAATAAGCTCTTTGATTACAGGAAGATTGTGTCCGGCGTCGAAGCGGGCATTAAACTGCCTGCAAAGTTTACTGTTACCCCTTTTTACAGATATGCCAAAACCGACAGGGAGAGAGATGATATTTCCCAAACAAAGGATAATATCCATGGCATTGATATCGGGTGGAACGGCGTTGAGTTTATGACTGTTAAGGCAGGATATGAAAAGCTGAAGAGGGAAGCGCAATGGGTGCTTGCAAGCTACGGTGTTGCAATTGACGGAGCTCCGCAGGACAGAAGGACTTACAAAATAGGCGTGGACGTTTATCCGGTTGACGGCCTTAATATCGGGCTTGGATATAAGAATAAGAGGTCCAAGCATGAAGACACAGGACGTGGCTTCCGTGAGGAGAAAAACAGTGAGTACAGCGCAAATGCAGACTATGCCGTAGGCAAGCTTATGACCATTGCCGGTTATTATGACTATGAGGTCTACAAGACCACACAGTTACAAAACGGCACCGGAGCAAGCGTAAGATGGGAAGTAGAGCAGAAAAATAAGTCCAATGACTACGGCTTATCCTCTGATATCTACATCATTCCTAAAAAACTTACCTTAAAGGCTCAGTACGATAATGTCCGTTCCAATGGTTTTGTTGATATCAATTATCTTACTGCAATTCCTGCCCCTTATACTCAGGATAGTCTCGACCTTTCAAGCTGGGATGACTACAGGAAAGAATCTGTAACAGTGAAGACCAGTTACAATGTATCCAGGAGTCTTTCTCTTGCAATAGGTTATGCCTACGAGAAGTTCAAGTATAGTGATGCGGCGATTAATGGGTATGCTTATTACTACAGTACGGCAAATACTAACCCGAGCTACTTTACAGGAGCGTACAGCGCACCATCTTACAATGCGAATGTTGTATTCGCGGCTGTTACATACAATTTTTAGGCGATACTGGTAAGTGTCTTGCCTTCCAAAAAAAGGAAAGGGCATCGCTCTCTCCTTTTTTGTTTCATATGATGAAACAGCAGCCCTAAAATTTTAATTTGACGTTGACAAAGGTGCCTCAATAGTTAAATACTAGCATCAGAAATGCTCTCTGAAGAGAACTCTGATTCGTAAGGGGGTGATGGATAAACAGGCCGTTCTGTAAGTTTGGTATACATTCCTTAAATCTCGAATAAAAACAAACACGGGGAGGAAGTAAATGAAAAAAGTTTTAGTTATGGCAGTTGCAGTATTGTTTATATGTGCCGGCTATCTTGCTTTCACTGCAGTTGATTCCGGGACGCCTTCAGTTGTAGCGGCAAAAGCCAAGACATATTCAGCATCAGTTTATGTAGCCGGGCACGGAGGACATTTTGCCAAGGCAGACGTAACAGTAGACCCGAATAACGCTGATGACCCGATAAAAGTAAACGGCCTTGATAAGGTTGATATCGGGACAACAAAGAGCCACAAGACTCATGATGCGCGTATTGATGCAACTGACAGCAATATTTTATTCTGGTCAACATATGCTCTGGACGCTGATGGAAAGCAGCATGTCGGCAAGTCAGACCTGAAAACAGGAAAGGTTATTAAGGATGTAGCAATGGATCCTGACCCAAGGGCGCCCGGCAAAACAGGCCCGCTTTATTGTGCATCAGGGCAGTCCAAGAAGTATTATATGCCTATATTTATGGGCAGCGAGGGTTATGTTGATGTATTTGACAAGGCAACAATGGAGCATAAGCACAGAGTATTTATAAGCGACCTTGGTTACAAGGCAGGCTCCTACCAGTTTGTGCACGGTGTAAACTCCAATGACATGAAAAAATTCCTTGTCACAGTGGTAATGAAGGGTGAGGATGGAAAAATGAACGGCAAGCAGGACCTTATTCTTGTTGATATGGCGTCATTGGAAAAAGGCAAGATGAAAGAGCTTGCAAAGGCTACGCTTTCCGGCGAGGCAGGAAAGACCATCACATTCAGGCAGTATTTCAGCAAGGATAATAAATACATCTTCCAGGCTGCCGGCGACAGGATGTGGGTTGTTGATGCCGCTACACTTAAACTCGTAGATGAAAAGATGACAAAATCAACCGGTTATGGCGAGAATCATGACGTAATGCCTTCTCCTGACGGCAAATATGCTCTTCTGACACTGAGGACTTCTGATACATCCGGATGTGACCCGGAAGGGAAGCCGGTTATGGACAAAGAAGGCAAACCGTTAAAGGTTACCGACGGCGTGCTTGCGCTTTATGATGTTGATGCCAAGAAACTGACCGGCAAAACCGTATCAGTATGTTTTGCATGCCACAAAGGCATGGGGCTTGGCGATAAGAACGCAGTACTCTGCGGTTTAGACGCAAACTACAAAAAGTAACTTCCATTCTTTAAAATCTTTCTATGCGGCTTTGGCCGCATAGAAAGATTTTCTTAAAATCCTTTATAATATTAAGATATCATGACAAAAGAATTTACTATTTTTTCGCTTGCACTCAAGAACTTAAAAAGAAAGCCTTTAAGGACAGGGATACTGATAGTGGCAATAGGGCTGCTGGTGTCCGTGCTTGTATTTGCGCTTTCTTTTGTCAGGCGCGTTGACTCAAGCATCAGGATCACCTCTGACCGTCTGGGCTCCGACCTGCTTATTGTTCCCACAGGCTCAAGGGGCGCTGCGGAAGATGTCCTGCTCGAAAATAAAGTTAAGTCTTTTTATATGGATAAGGGCATTATAGACAGGGTAAAAAATATCAAGGGTATAGACAGGCTGACTTACCAGACCTATCTTGTCACAATAACCGGTGTTTGCTGTGATGTGCCTGAAACCATAGTTGTGGCGTTTAATCAGGACACTGATTTTGTTATAAAGCCGTGGCTTACTAAAAAACTCGGCAGGGAACTCAAAAAAGGAGAGGCCATTGTCGGCAGCGAATCCGCTTTCAATATCAGATTGGGGCTTACAGAGGTTGACAGTGTTTTGTTCGGGAGTATTTTCAAGATGGTCGGGGTGCTTGACAAGACAGGCACGGGGCTCGATACAGCAATATTTATTGATGATAAAAACATAGATGAGATATTACAAAAAGGCAAGGCGAATATAAAACCTGGACAGATATCCGTTATTTTTGCGAAGGTCCGGAAAGGTTATGACCCCTATGAGGTTGCAGGCAGTATAGAAGATTCCATAATTGAAGCCGACACCGTGGCAAGAAAGGATATCGGCAAGGGCTTAATCAATACCCTCAGGGATATAAACCGGATATTTTCTGCCACGGTAATGCTTGCCTCCATACTCTCAATATTTCTTGTATGGGCTGTCTTTTCCGCTATTGCCAACGAGCGCGCAAAAGAAGTGGGGATTATGAGGGCTATCGGTGCAAAGGAAAATCACGTTGTGAAAATATTTTTTCTTGAGGTATTTGTTATCGGGAGTATCGGCAGCATCCTTGGAATTATCTCGGGTACTGTTCTTTCTTTACTTTTGGCAAAGACTTTCATAATCCTGAAAAATTTATCAAATGACTTAAGCATTGCGGAACGCATTTCTATAGGTATTCTGAGTTTATTTGCCGGGACAGGAATCTGTGTTGTTGGCGCGCTTTTGCCAATTCAGAGGATAAAAAAACTTGAACCGTTGCTGGCTATAAAAGAGGAGTAAGATAAGATGTCTCAGATAGAAATTGCAGATATCTCTAAAATTTATACAATAGGCGATTTAAATATCAGGGCTGTTGATAATGTCTCGCTGAAGATAGAGAAGGGTGAGTTTTTATCAGTGGTCGGGCATTCAGGGTCAGGAAAGACAACCCTGATTTCCATAATAGGAGGCATAATCAGGCCCACCTCCGGCAGGGTGCTCTTTGAAGGCTCTGACATATCTTCCCTTAATGACGAGAAACTCTCCGAATACAGGAATGAAAAAATAGGGTTTATGTTCCAGTTTGCCAGCCTCCTGCCGATTCTCACTGCAAAAGAAAATGTCCTGTTGCCGGGGATATTCAGCCCAAAGGAAAAATCAGGCGCTGCCGGAAAGGCTGAGGAATATCTTAATATGGTCGGCATCGGCGAAAAGACAAACGCATACCCGTCACAGCTCTCGGGAGGGCAGCAGAGGCGTGTTGCCATTGCGCGGGCCTTGATGAATGAGCCTGAGGTTATACTTGCTGATGAGCCTACCGGAGACCTTGATGAAGAGACAGAGGCAGAGATAATGGAGCTTTTCAAGAGGCTTAATAGAGAAAAAAAGGTTACCTTTATTTTTATAACGCATAATCTCGACCTTGCAAGACAGGCACAGAAACAGATAAGAATGACGCACGGCGTTATCAAAGAGATTTAGCCTGTCGCAATCAAATATGCTAAAAAATATAAAACATATTGGTTTTTCTGCTATTGTCTTTATCCTGTTTAATGCGTTACAGACAGGAGCTGAAGAAAGCCGGAACAGTGCTTGCCCGGTTAACTCTCTCTCTATTTCATTTGATGTTAAGAACAATCTTCTGAAAGGCCGTGAAGTTATAACCCTGCCTGATGACAGGGAAGCGGCCGTTTATACCGGGAATCTGAAAATCCTGTCAATAGATCTTAATGGAAACCCCATGGATTACATAATAAAAGACGGCCAGTTTAAGGTAACAGGAAAGGGCATTCTTGAGATAAATTATGAGGGTGTTTTTAAGGGAGACTCCCCTAAAAAGAACCCTGAAAATACCGGTGTTGTTTCAACCGGGATTGTAAGTGATAAAGGGATATCTCTTACAGATAACTGGTATCCTTCAATAAAGGAGCTTGCTTATTATAAACTTGTTGCTGTTGTCCCTGAGAATTTTCTTGCAGTGTCTGAGGCTGACGAAATTACCTTCAGAAATGTGCCTTTTGGCAGGGAATATACCTTTAATATGGGGCATCCTTTAAACGGGATAAACTTTATTGCCGGCAATTACAAAGAAAAAAAGGACAGCGCTAACGGTATAGACATCTATACCTATTTTTTCGGGGAGGATGCCGCTCTTGCTGATAAATATATTGAATACACCAGGAAATATCTCAAGTTTTATGACGGCCTCCTGACACCTTATCCGTATAAGCGATTTTCCATTGTCGAAAACATTTTTTCAACCGGATATTCCATGCCTGCCTATACACTCTTGGGAAAAGATGTAATACGCCTGCCTTTTATTCCGGAAACGTCTTTGGGGCATGAGATTGCGCATCAATGGTTCGGCAATTATGCATACGCAGATTTTCAGAAAGGCAACTGGCTTGAGGCAATCACGACCTATCTTTCAGACCATCTTTACGAGGAACAGAAAGGAAAGGGCTGGGAGTACAGGAAAAACATTTTGCTTAATTTTCAGGGTTATGTTACATCAGATAAAGATTTTCCCCTTAAGGATTTTTCCGGCAGGACTGACTTTGCCACAATGGCGATAGGCTATGGAAAAGGCGCCATGCTGTTTCATATGCTCAAAGGCCTGACAGGGGAAGAGATATTTTATAAATCATTGAGAAGGCTTATTAATGAAAATAAATTTAAGATTGCGTCCTGGACGGATATACAAAAAGCGTTTGAGCAGGAATCAGGGAAGGACCTTGACTGGTTTTTCAGCCAGTGGCTGAACAGGAAAGGTGTTCCTTCTTTAAAAATTAACGATCCAAGAGAACGTGTCTTAAAAGGTGAACCTCTTGTCTCTTTTGAACTCCTGCAGGAAGGCAGTGAATACAAATTTACACTGCCAATAAAAATTACCGCTGAACAGGGTGAAGTTAAAGAGTTGATGCAGGTTGAGAAGGGAAAACAATATTTCAGTTTACCCACCAATGAAAATCCTGAACATCTTGTTGTTGACGAAAACTACGACATAATGAGAAAACTTTCATATGACGAATTCCCGCCTGTAATTGCAAGGCTTGTCGGAGACGAAAACCGGATAATAGTTTACAGGGAGGAAGAAAAAGATAAATATTCAACTCTTATAGAAACCTTAAAGGAAGAAGGATTTTCAGTCAAAGAAGAAAAAGAATTAAAAGATGAGGATATTAAAAAATCGTCTCTTCTGGCCCTTGGTTTTGAAAGTCAGGTTCTAAAGCGGCTTTTTGGAAAGATTGATAAACCGGACTCAGGATTCGTTCTCATTGTCAGAAATAACCCCCTTAATACCTCAAAGGTTGTGGCGTATGCCAGCGGAGATTCTAAAGAGGAGGTTGACCCTGTTGTAAATAAGATATTGCATTACGGCAAATATTCTGTCATCCGCTTTGAAAAAGGCCGGAATGTGGAAAAAGATATAACTGAAACAAACCGGGGTATGAAATTCAGCCTGAGCGAACCGGTACAGGGAATCGAGCCTAAAAAAACACTGAACCTCCAGCAGATAATAGATAATGTCAGTGACAAGCCGATAATTTTTGTGGGAGAGAGGCACAGCTATTACGAAGACCACAAGGTGGAACTTGCCGTAATTATGGAGCTTTATAAAAAAGGAAAAAAATTCGCCATTGGCATGGAGATGTTTCAACGGCCCTTCCAGAAGGCAATAGATGATTACATATCGGGGGCTATCAATGAAAAGGATTTTTTGAAGAAGACGGAGTATTTTAAAAGATGGAATATTGATTTTAATTTATACAGGGAGATCATAGAGTTTGCAAAAGCAAAGAGCATTCCTATTGTAGCCCTTAACCTGAAGGCTGAATTGATGAAAAAGACAGAACAATCCGGACTTGACGGACTGTCAGAAGAAGAAAGAAAAGAAGTTCCGCAGGACATGGATATGTCGGATGAGTCTTACAGGCAGAGGTTGAGGGAAGTATTTGAAACCCATCCATCAGGAAGCTCATTCGATTATTTTTATCAGTCGCAGATACTATGGGACGAAACCATGGCGCATTCGATAGCTGAATTTCTGAAGGAGCGGCCTGATTACCAGGTGGTTGTGCTTGCAGGGGGCCAGCATATAATGTATGAATCAGGCATACCGCAGAGGGTAAACAGACTTACAGGAAAGAAATATGCCACGCTTGTCACCGGAGATATTGATTATAATATAGGTGATTATGTGCTTTTTCCGGACTCTCTCAAACCGCCTTTCAGCGCCAGGCTGGGGATTGTACTCAAAAAAGATGAAGACGGCGTGTTCATTGACGATTTTTCAAAAGACAGCGCAGCTTTAAAGTCCGGGATTAAAAAAGGGGACATAATCCTTTCAGTGGATGATTGGAAAGTAGAAACTGTTGAAGATGTCCGTATCGCCCTTTTTGATAAAAACCCCGGAGATAGCGTGAAGGTTAAGATTGTCAGGAAGAGATTTTTATTGGGAGATAAGGAACTCGAATTCGAGATTGCGCTCTAAAAAAGCTTTTCGCCTTTTCCTATATCATCGGTTTTAATTATAAAATTATTGCTTTCGGCTTTGCTTTTAAGAAGGATAGGGCTGCAGTCCTTGTTTTCCCATACCTCTTCCGCAAGCCCGAACTTCAGGCTGCATTCATTGCATACCAAGTCTTTGCCTTCTACGCGGTAGCCTTTTTTCTTTTTATAGCAGATATAACAGGCGTCAAAATATGACGAAAGTTTTCCTGTCCCGTCAGTCCTTATAAAGAAGTTTATGCGCTTGCCTGATTTTTTATAGGTATAAAAATGCACCTTCCCGTCATTGACCTCGCTTACAGGTATAGATATGACTCCTTCTTTTGCTGTTATAACTTTATGCTCCTTTGGCAGATTGCTGCATGCAACAGAAAGGATTAAGACCAAGATGAGAGTTAAAAAACGATACCCCTGCATGATTTATTATAACAGACTACAGAAGTTCCTTACCAGTTGCCTCATAATAAAATGTTACCGAAGGCTCGTTGACTCAACGTGTTTTTTATAATACAGAGAGAAGATTTTTTTCAGCTTCTCTTCCATGCC
>WPIF01000044.1 GCA_009773185.1 Nitrospirota bacterium
TCTCCTTTTACGCGCATGTTTTTCCGGTAACATGCATTATGAGTCAACGATTCCTTTTTATCCTTTACTTCGGTAACATTTATTGTGAGGCAATTCGAGGTTCCATGAGCGATGTGGATATAGCGGTGCTGCTGAGAGATAATGCGCCGAAAGGCAGGGAATTAATTCATGAGGAGGATTATCTTTCCTACAGGATCGAGAATGCATTACAGGCAAAAGAGGTTGACCTTGTGGAACTGAACAGACAGGGGCTTATTTTTGCGCATAATGTCCTTAAAACCGGCAGGCTGATTTATGACGCAGACCCCGATTGTAGATACCCACGGGCTTGCCCGTGGGTATCTACAAACCAAACCATACGAGGACTTCATTGCCGACTTCCGGAACATAGATTCGGCGCTTCACAGGCTGCAGACATCCATTCAAGCGCTTCTTGATATGGGCAGTTATATCATTGCTTCCCTTGGATTGAAGACCCCAAATACAAATGCCGAGATTATAGATATTTTAAGCGATGCCGGCCATATATCTAAAGATAGAAAAGACCTCTACATAAAAATGAGTCAATTCCGAAACAGAATTGTCCACCTATATAATCATATAGATACGGAAACGCTCTATAAGATATTTACGGACGAATTGGAGGATATAAAGGATTTTTACAAAGATTTGTTGAAAATCATCGAAGAAGATAGGTAAAAATCCTCGACTGGCGGGAGGTCCAGTAGGGTTAATTACCCTTCAGGTTCACAGTCCCTGTCTGAGGGTCGTAGCTATATTTTGACATATCCATCTCAGAGCCGATTGACCCCTTAATCTCATCGAGAGATTGAGGATATCTGCCATTTTGCGCATAATATGCCTGGACCGCCTTTCTCACGGCGTCGAGATTTGCCGTCTCCCCTGCCTGTTGGCCCTTTTTATACGCATCGGTCAGGGAATTTCCGTATTCAGATACAGGATTTTTGGGTTTTTCATCGCAAGCGGTGAAAAAAAACACGACGAATAAAGCGATTATCAGCACCTTCATACGGCTATTTTATCACATCTCAGATTTGTTTTAATTGCAATTTATCAACCCCCACCCTAACCCTCCCCCCTTGAAGGGGAGGGAAGGGAGAGGGGTATTAATAATTGGCGTATCAGGAATTAATACGTTAATATCAGTAAAATAGAAAAATGTGGGTAATATTTGCATTAATCTCCGCATTCACTCTCGCAACAAGCGATGCGCTTACAAAGAAGGCGCTCAGAGACAGCAATGAATATCTTGCTGCATGGTTCAGGCTTTTCTTTTCTTTGCCACTTTTAGTAGTTATCCTGCTTTTTATTCCAATACCTCAATTGGACAAAGAGTTTTTCAGGGCCTTTTTTATAGCGCTGCCGGTTGAGATAATAACAATCATCCTTTATATAAAAGCCCTGAAAGTCTCACCGTTGAGCCTCACCCTTCCCTTTCTTGCGCTCACGCCAGTTTTTCTTATCTTCATCTCATATTTCATAGTCGGGGAAAAAGTATCCTTTTGGGGAGGCATGGGCATTTTCCTGATAGCGGCAGGGAGCTACATATTAAATATCAGCGAGATAAAGAAGGGTTTTTTTGAACCATTTAGGGCTGTAACAAAGGAAAAGGGTTCTGTATTTATGATATGTGTTGCCCTGCTCTACAGCTTTACAGCATCATTCGGTAAAAAAGCCATCGAGCATTCTTCGCCTTTATTTTTTGCAGTAACCTATTTCATAGCCCTGACTGTTTTTTTTGCGCCTATAACTCTCTGGATGGCAAGGAATGACTTGAAAAGTTTTATCAGAGAAAAACAATTCAGGGGATTGTTCCTGCCGGGTATTTTTTATGCTGTTATGGCTGCATCTCACATGCTGGCCATGAAACTTACTAAAGTGGCTTATATGATATCAGTGAAGAGGCTGAGCCTGATTTTAGGGATAATGTACGGCTACTTCCTTTTTAAAGAAGAAAACATAAGGGAAAGGCTTCTCGGCGCAATATTAATGTTTATAGGTTTTGTGATGGTTATAACGGCAGCATAAAAAGTGTTCAGTGACAGTGAAAAGTGTCAGTTTAATTTTACTGACTCAAACCACTTACACTAAGCACTTACACTGGTTTCTGCTACAGGATATACACTAATCTTAAGAGTATCGCGGTTCTTTCTCTCGAAAGCGACTTTTCCGTCAACCTTGGCAAAAAGCGTGTCATCAGTGCCTTTGCCGACATTCTGGCCAGGGTGAAATTTCGTGCCTCTCTGCCTCACAATGATATTGCCTGCGCGTACAACCTGCCCGCCGAATATTTTAACGCCAAGGCGCTGCGCCTCGCTGTCACGGCCATTTCTTGAACTTCCTACGCCTTTTTTATGTGCCATCTTATCCTCCGACCACTATATCTTTTATCTTTAATGTAGTATATTGCTGCCTGTGCCCATTGGTCTTTCTGTAGACTTTTCTCGGCCTCTGTTTGTGGATGATAACCTTTTTCCCTTTTCCGGAACCAACAACCTCTGCCTTAACCTCAGAGCCTTTAATATACGGCGTCCCGGTTATGTTCTTGTCATCCGTAACTATTGCAAGCACCTTATCCAGCGTGACAGCAGCGCCTGTCTCTGCAGGCAACTTTTCTACATTTATATTGCCCCCTGCAATGACCTTATACTGCTTTCCGCCTGTTTCTATAATCGCATACATAATTTCTTACCTCCAGGAAGACTTATATTAAACCCTATTTTTTATTAAAAAGTCAAGGACAGGAGATCACCACGAATTGCCTCACAATAAATGTTACCGAAGTAAAGGATAAAAAGGAATCGTTGACTCATAATGCATGTTACCGGAAAAACATGCGCGTAAAAGGAGAG
>WPIF01000007.1 GCA_009773185.1 Nitrospirota bacterium
GGGCATGGAAGAGAAGCTGAAAAAAATCTTCTCTCTGTATTATAAAAAACACGTTGAGTCAACGAGCCTTCGGTAACATTTTATTATGAGGCAACTGGTGAGAATATAAGCTGGCAGGAATTGTTAGCGGGTTAACATTATCTTTTATGCCGTATGCGATATAATAAGGAAGGCACTCCCTGCCTATAAACGAACAACTTCTACTTCCAGTTTTCCTTTAACCGTATGTGTGGATTCAAGAAGACTGTCTATCCCATCAAGTACTTTTGCGTGAAAATATCTCTCACCGCATTCAGAGCAAACTTCAGCCTCAACATTCTCAACTATATACAACCTCCGATGAAGCCAATGCTGTCTTTTGACTTTCTTTTTTGCTGTTTGTCCTCCGCAAAATTCACAAATCATAATTTCCTCCTATAAAGCATAAGCCGTTATAAGAATAAGATTGCCATACTCTTTAAACCTGCATACAACATGAATATTTCTACCATCTCTTGCAGGGCCTTCAATTTTATATATCTCGTTCCACGTATGTCTTCTGTCAGTTTCTTCTCTATTCTTCCTTTTAGTATAGCATTTTCAATGTCCACTCTTTCCAACTCGTCATCCAGCATTTCTTCTTCTGCATGGTCGGAAAGGTAATAGTCTTTTTCTATAACCTTTTGTCGAATTTTTTGTAATGTTTTCATTTAAGAACATTTTTGCATTGAAAACATTATTTCTTCGGAACTTTCTCCCAATCTTTCAGGAACTTCGCTATCCCAATATCTGTTAGAGGATGCTTTGTGAGCTGCACTATTACAGAATATGGAATTGTTGCCACATGCGCGCCCATCTTGGCTGCCTCAACAACATGCAATGGATTCCTGATGCTTGCAACTATAATCTGTGTCTCGAATGCATAGTTTTCATAAATCGTCATTATCTCCTGTATTAAACCCATCCCATAATGGCTTATGTCATCAAGCCTTCCGACAAACGGGCTGACATAAGTTGCCCCTGCCTTTGCAGCAAGCAATGCCTGGCTCGGAGAAAAAACAAGCGTGACATTTGTCTTTATGCCCATGCCTGAAAGTTTTTTTGTTGCCCTCAGCCCGTCCTCTGTCATGGGAATTTTTACAACGATATTTTTGTGTATCTTTGCAAGTATTTCCGCCTCTTTTATCATCTCGTCTGATTTCAGGCTGACTGCCTCTGCGCTTACAGGGCCGTCAACTATCGAGCATATCTCTTTCAGAAGTTCAACAGGCTCTTTCCCTTCTTTTGAAACTAACGACGGGTTTGTCGTGACCCCGTCAATAACACCTACTTCCCACGCCTTTTTAATCTCAGCAACATTTGCCGTGTCAATAAAAAATTTCATATTCCCCCCAATTTATAAATTTAAAATTGCTGTCTATCGCCTGCATAAGCAAGACTGAACAATTCGGTTTTTATTATAACTCATTGCTGCCGCAATATGCCTCTTCAATCAGCTCAATAATATGAAAAACCGGCCTGTCTTTACCTGCCTTGCTTAACTGCATCATGCAGCCGGGACATGCTGTTACAATTGTTCCAACGCCTGTCTCTGCATGGCTTTTAATCTGCTTTTGCAGCAGCCTGTTTGAAATATCCCTGTACGACAGGCTAAAAAGCCCGCCAAAGCCGCAGCACCCTTCCTGTTTTTTTTCTAATACATTAATGCCAATTGTCTTAAGCAGCTCCCTCGGCTGCCTTTTTACGCCAAGCCCATACATAAGATGGCATGGGTCATGATAAGTTACAGTAGCAGGGCGTTTGGAAATCAAGGATAATTGATGGAGGTCTAATTTATCGAGCAAAAAACTTGATACATCCATTGCAGCATTTATTCCCTTCCCGATCATTTTGGGGTATTGATTTTTTAATGCAAGGACACACGCAGGGCAAAGGCTCAGGACAGCCTCAACTTTTAACTTGCCAAATATCCTTACGTTTTTTTTTGCAAGCTCTATTGCCTCGTCTTCCATTCCAAGTGTCCTGAGCGGCATACCGCAGCATACTTCACCGCTTGGGACCACTACTTCATAACCGGCCTTAAGGAGTATATTTATCAAAGATACTGCAAGATGCGGATACAGAAAATTTATGCTGCACCCTGTGAATATGGCCACCCTTCCCCGAGCCTTAGACACCTTATACACCTGATGCCCGTCTTTGAATGGGACGTCAGGCAGGCTGAAGTTGGAAGGTATAAAGCCTTTTTTTGCAAGATACGGGAATGCTATATACTGCAATATCTGGGACATCCTGAAAGTTAAGGCAGGCCTCTGCACAAAAAACTTTGCAAGGAGCCGTAAATACCGTCTTTTTTTATCGCTTTGCTTAAGGATGTTTCTGCCCCTATATATATCCTCTGATATATCAACATTACTCGGGCAGAGGCCTGCACAGGCCCCGCACAAAATACAGCTGAATATCTTATCGTTCAGGACTGGTGTTGGTTTTAACCTCTGAAGCATCAGCTCTCTTAACAGGATAAGCCTGCCTCTTGCTCCCATGGCTTCTGTCTCAGCTTCATCATACGTGGGGCAATAAGCCTTGCAGCTTCCGCACCTGACGCATTTTTCAAGGTCTTTAAGCAGGTTTGAGTTTTTCATCAGGCCTGTCTGATTCGCCGGGATGATTTTTTCAAGCCTTCATTCATTCTTCCGCTTCTGAAGCCTTCGAGGTCCAGAGAAATAAATTTATATCCGAGGGATTTTAATTTTTCCGTAACAGTTTTTCTGACGCCTGATGAGAGCAATTTTTTAAAATCATTTCCTTTAAGCTCAATCCTTGCAACATCTCCATGATGCCGGACACGAAACTCTGCAAACCCGACAGACTTCAGGAACTTCTCTGCCTTTGCCACCTGTTTTAATGCCTTGCCGGTTATCTTCTCTCTATAAGGAAATCTCGAGGCAAGACACGGCGAAGAAGGCTTATCCCACGCAGGAAGCTTAAGTTTTTTAGATATATTTCTTATCTCTTTTTTGTTTAACCCGGCCTCTATTAAGGGGCTCCTTATCCCGTGTTTCAGTGCAGCCTTTCTTCCGGGCCTCCAGTCATCCATATCATCAAGATTGCTGCCGTCGAGCATAAAACTGTAGCCCTCTTTTCGAGCTATTTTTTTTATTTTCCCAAAAAGTTCATTCTTGCAAAAAAAACATCTGTCAGGAGGATTATTCATAAAATTTTTAATCCTGAGCTCATCTGTCCTGATAACCCTTTGCTCTATGCCTGTTTTTTGAGCCATTTTTTTGGCCGATATAAAATCATGTTCCGGCATTGTCTCAGAAACCCCTGTTACAGCTAGAGCCCTTATGCCTGAAAGTTGCATTGCCTTAAGCAAAAGTGTGCTGTCAACCCCTCCGGAATAGGCAAGGACAGCGCTCTCCATATTTTTCAGGATATTTATGAGAGCTAATAATTTGGCGTCTTTCATAGAGTAATATTTTAACTTATATGATTCATAAAATTTCAGATCCATTTAAGGAACAGGAGGGAATAATCTTTTCGCTCATTCTCGGGCTTTGCCCTCCGAGGAATTTTACCTCTTTATTTATCTGGATAAAACAAACTGTCGGAATATCGGCAAAATAAAACCGCTCAAAGATTATTCCCTCTTGTTGTTATAGATAACGATGCCTGCATTTATACTGCTAGCGTTAAAATTAGAGTGATGCTATTTCGTAGTTTTCCTGATGAAGGTGAATGCTTTCCTTTATTATGACCTTTATGCCGTAACGGTTTTCTATCTCCTCCAGCCCGAGTCTTTCCTCATCAGAGAGAAGCTCTGCAACAGAAGGGTGTGCTGTGATAATTATCTTCTCGCTGCCGTGCTTGGCAAGCTTGGTTATTTTTCTTAATATCTCGTAACAGAGGGTGCGGGGAGATTTTACAAAACCCTTTGCCTCGCAATAAGGGCATGGTTCGCAGAGTATTCTGCCGATACTCTCCCTCACGCGTTTCCTGGTCATCTGTATGAGGCCGAGTTCGGATATATGGAAGATTGTATTTTTGGCCCTGTCTTTTTTCATTGCCTCAACAAATGCATTAAACACTTTTTCCCTGTTTTCATGCCTCTCCATATCTATGAAATCAATAATTATTATCCCGCCGAGGTTTCTGAGCCTTATCTGATATGCAATCTCTTTTACAGCCTCAAGGTTTGTTTTAAGTATTGTATCTTCAAGCCCTTCCTTGCCGACGAATTTCCCTGTATTTACATCTATTACAGTCATGGCCTCTATCTGGTCAATTACTATATACCCGCCTGATTTAAGCCAGACCTTTCTGCCCAGCGCCCTTGAGATGTCCAGCTCTATGCCGAAGGCATCGAATATCGGCTCCTGTCCCTCATAAAGGACTATCTTGTCAAGCAGTTTCGGGAAATAAGTCTTGACGAATTCCTTAATCTTTTCGTATTCCTCCGGAGAATCAATTACAAGCCTTTCAACATTCTGGGTCAACAGGTCCCGGATACTCCTGAACACAAGGTCCAGGTCGCTGTAAAGAAGTGAAGGGGCTGTTACTTTATCTTTTTTCCTCTGTATGTTCTCCCATATCAGGATAAGAAACTCAAGGTCTTTTTGAAGCTCTTCTTCGCTGCACCCCTCGCTTGCGGTCCTGATTATAAGGCCGTACCCCTTGGGTTTTATGGCCTCAACTATCGCCTTCAACCGTGCCCTCTCTTTTTCGTCCGCTATCCTTCTGGAAATTCCAACATGCTCGACATTAGGCATCAGCACAAGATATCTTCCTGGCATTGTAATGTATGATGTCACGCGCGCGCCCTTGCTTCCGATAGGGTCTTTTGATACATGGACAAGAATTTCCTGGCCCTGCTGTATGAGTTCCTCTATTGAAAGTTCCGGCCTCCCTCTTCTGGAGATGAATTCAAGGGAATCACTTTTTTCTTCATCTTCAAGAAACGGCGCATACTCTTCGATATCAGCCCTTATATCGGCAACATAAAGAAAAGCAGCTCTTTCAAGCCCGATGTCTATAAAGGCAGACTGCATTCCCGGAAGTATCTTTACAACCTTGCCTTTATATATATTGCCTACAAGGCTTGCATCACGTTTTCTTTCAACATAAAACTCAACGACCTGCCCGCCTTCAAGAAGGCCTACCCTTATCTCCTCGTGCGTGGCATTAATCAGGATTTCACTAGCCATGCCATATCCCTTTCCAGAGGTGCTGTCCATTTTTCTTTCCACCCGTACATTGCAAGCCTTGTTATATCAAGCTCTCCGTATAGGACATTGAATATCTCCGGCAGCAGTTCACCCAGCCTTATTTTTTTGCTTTCCCTATCAACCAGTATTAATCTGACTGTTTTTTTATCCATAACTTTTATATCTTCAATCATTTCTCTTATATCAGTTTCTTCCTTCCCGGAAAACTGTTCCGCCGCTGAGGAATCAGGGCATATTATTTCATATTCATACCTTGATATGAAACTGCTGAGGGAAGGTTCTTTGGCTGAAATCAGGGCGCAATCCCTCAGCTTCAACCCCTCAGGCAGAACAGAATTTACTTCTGATAAGAGATAGTTTATATCAAACGGCTGCTTTATCTCCATATCAAAGTATTCTTTAATGCCGGAAATACCGACACCGAGCGCAGGGCCAAAAGATATTCGCGGCGAAGGATGAAATCCTGCAGAGTATACCAGCGGAATATCAATCCTTCTCATTGCACGAGTAATTGCCGTCACAAGTTCAAGATGAGAAAGGTATTTCAGCTTGCCTGTTTTTGAGAATTCAACGCGAATCTTAACCGGTGAATGGGTGAATGGGTAAATGGGTGAATCAGTTGCCGATTCACCGATTGACCGAATGACCGATTCACCTGAATCTTTGCACTCCAACCCGCATGCATGGCATGTCTTTTTGCAGTCAGTTGTTATCTCTGCTGATATTGCTTTCTGATATTCTTTATAGAGATATTCTTTTTTAATCCCTGTATCAATGATGTCCCAGGGCAGCAGTTCATCTTTTGCATATGCCTTTTCTGCGTACGCAGAAGCATCTATCCCTGTTTTCTCCATTGCGCTGGCCCATTTATTAAAATCAAAAGACTCTGTCCATGGATCAAGAATGCAGCCCGAGGACCATGCCTCTTCTATAAGATTTGAAAGCCTTTCGTCTCCGCGCGCAAATACTGCCTCCAACAGGCTCATCTCTTCATTGTGTGCTTTAGCCGTTAGTTTTTTTCTGTGAAGCATGTTTTTCAGAAAGTTCAACTTTCCCTTTATTCTGCCGATGTTCTCCTGCCCGTACCATTGAAACGGGGTATGGGGTTTTGGAACAAATGGCGACAGGGTGATGTTTATGGTCACATATCTGTTTGTATGTTTTTTTGCAATCTTCAAGGCCTTGAGCGCCATATCGGGAATAGCTTCAATATCTTCCTGTGTCTCTGTAGGAAGGCCTACCATGAAATAGAGCTTAAGTTTCTGCCAGCCTTCTTCAAAAAGCATCTTAAGGCTTCGCTCATAATCCTCTTCTGTGAAGTCCTTGTTTATCACATTCCTGAGCCTTCCGGTTGCTGCCTCAGGCGCTATTGTGAATCCTGTTTTTCTTACAGTTTTAATTTCTTTTAGTACATCCTGACTTACAGCAGCAACTCGCAACGAGGGCAAAGACAAGGAAATCTTCCGGTCCAAAAAACGGCAGTTAAATGCTTTCAGCAAAGGCAGAAGGCATGAATAATCACCTGCGCTAAGGGATGTGAAAGCAACCTCTTCGTGCCCTGTATTTTTCAGGGATTTTTCAGCTATCCTTAAAGCATTTTCCGGGTTTCTTTCACGAAGGGGCCTGTAAATCATTCCTGCCTGGCAGAACCTGCATCCCATTGTGCAACCGCGTGAAACTTCTATATTAACTCTGTCATGGACAATCTGTGTATAAGGGACAACAGGAGATTCGGGATATGGGAAATTGTCGAGAGATTCGATGTAACGGCGTTTGACATGTTCAGTGTGCAGTGACGGCACATACATTCCCTCTATTTGAGAAAGCGCTTTTAAGACAGCCTCCTTTTTAGCGTCGCCTTCTTTCTTCCATAGCCTATATGTATCAAGAATCTCTACAATTGCTTCTTCAGCATCGCCAATCAAAAAGGCGTCTATAAAAGGCGACATCGGCATTGGATTAACAGTGCATGGCCCGCCTGCAATTATCAAAGGCCATTTTTTTTCTGCCCTATGCTCACTTCTTATCGGAATTCCGGCAAGGTGGAGCATGTTAAGTACGGTTGTATAAGAAAGCTCGTATTGAAGGCTGAACCCTAAAATATCAAAATCCTTTAAAGGCCTCTGTGTTTCAAGGGAAGAAAGGAGGATGCCCTTATGTTTCATCTCTTTTTCGAGGTCAAGCCAGGGGTGGAAAACCCTTTCAGCAGATGCATACGGGAGGTCATTGATAATCTTGTAGAGTATCTTAAGCCCCAGATGTGACATCCCGACGTCGTAGATGTCAGGGAATGCAAGGGCAACCCGCACCTCCCCTTCTTTTCTGAGGGAGTTCACCTCATTGTTTATGTATCTGCTTGGTTTTTGGAAAAGAGAAAGATTCATTGTTTAAGAATAACACAAAAGGCGGAGATGAATGAGGGGATTGCCCTTAAGCAAGGTAACTGCATCTAAGCCGAAACCGCTCAGCGGGAAAAGAAGGGAGGAGGTTTTGCCGGCAAGTATAATTAATTCATTAGTTATATCGCATGCGATATAATATTCAACTGAAAATTAATTGCTTTATTTTTCAATGAGTTAATCATTACAACTTAGAGATTTCTCTTGACGAAACTATAGTTTCTTCCTAAAATCTTACAAAAAGACGCACGCGGCATAAAAAATAATGTTATCTGAAATAAAGTTAGTACAACCTATAAGGAGGGGAGGAGCATTATGAGCAATTTATCTAACCTTCAAAAACAGAGCGAAATTGATATTAATATTGGGTGTCCTACTTCACTTTCAAACTTCAAGGAAGGTCCATTTTTTAGTAATGTTCAATACAGTTGGACGCAAAATTATTTAATCTGGCATCATGCAGTTACTCGACCCCCAAAAGGGACTGATACGAGATCCATTAATTGCAGAATATGTGGCAAAGAAATAGAATTGCAAGTCGATAGTGCACAATCTCAAATGCGTTGTAGAATTATAGGTCTTCTTTTAGGACTTACTTTATCAACGATATTTCTTGCCCTATTTGGCTTGACAGGACCATCGCTTTTTTGGGCTTGTCTGGGTATCCTTTTGGGTTTTGGCTGGTATTTCGGCGGGGGAAAACAATTCATACGTCTTAACAGCGAAAAGCACAAGTTGTTTGAAAAGGACAAAGAAGGTAAGTATAAATCCGTATAACAAATCAATCATAAAAAAAGCAACGCCGCTGATTTTTTTGCCTTATGCCTGTAGGAAAAGGTGAATAGGTAATGAAAAATATAGATATGCAGATAACAATCGGCTCGACGGCCGACCGGGATTAAACCTGTTTTGGTTTTTCTCAAGGCTGATTGCCCCGGCGGGTCAGCCGAAACGTTCTCCCAGCTACACTCCTTTGTAATGTATAATAATCTTATGTTTATCGCAGGGCTTACAGGCAATTACGGAATGGGAAAGAGCGCTGTGCTGTCTATGTTCAGAGAGCTTGGCGCTGTCACGATTGACGCTGACTGGGTTGTGCAGCAGCTTCTGAAAGAAAAACCCGTGCTCAAAAAGATAAAAACGCTCTTTGGCGCAGGAGTTTTTGACAAAAAAGGCGATCTTGATAAGAGCAAAATCGCTCAAAGGATTTTCAGGAATAAATCACTGCGGCTTAAGCTTGAAGACCTTCTTCATCCATTGGTCTTTGAAAGGATTGATGATTTTTTTAGAAAAACCAGGAATGGCCGCAAGGTGTTTATTGTTGAAGCTCCTTTGATATTTGAACGGGGATACGAAGGAAGATTCGATAAGATGATTACTGTATCTACCGGAGAAACGACCGCGATTAACAGGCTGTCCATGCACGGCATTCAGCCAAAGGAAGTTATTGAAAGGCTGAAATGCCAGCTTCCGATAAAGGAAAAGATAAGGAGGTCTGATTATCAGATAGATAACAGCGGACTTCCTGAAAAGACGAAAAAGCAGGTTGAGGCTGTTTATAAAAAGCTCATTGAGGACGCAAGGATAAAAGAACTTCTTTCTGCCGGCAAAGTTCAGGATATAAAAAAAATTACCGGACGTCATTATTTCATTGAAGGCAAGGTTGTTAAAGGCGCGGGCCGCGGCGGGAAACTGCTGCATACGCCGACTGCGAATTTAGCTATCGAAAAATCTGCGCCATTGAAAGAAGGGGTTTATGCGGTGAAGGTGTCAATTCTCAGGTATCGGGTATCAGGTATCAGGTATCAGGGAAAAGATAAATTAAAATCTGGCCTCTGGCGCCTGGCGCCTAAGACCTACAATGCTGTTGCTAATATCGGCAACAATCCGACATTTAATGCAAAAAATGTAAGTTATGAGGTTCATCTTTTTGATTTCTCCGGAAACCTTCTCGGCAAAAAACTCCGGGTGGATTTTATAAAAAGGATACGCGATGAAAAGAAGTTTCCGGATGTAAAGGCGCTTGAAACACAAATTAAGAGGGACATAAAAAAAGCAAAGGAGATTTTGAAAGGCAAATAAGATATAGACAGGATATGGCATTCTCGCTCATTCTATTTATTTCAAGCAGGATTTGTTTGAGCGGCATCAGAAGTTTTTCGGTAACAGTTCTTAGCGAAATGAAGCGGCCACAGCCTCGACTGTCTGAGTCCCGATTTTCGGGACGAGTTTCGAGGATGTAGCGGAATGAGCTTTAGAAATGTCGAAAAATCTCGTAGCAAGCGAAGACAAGTCCTGCTTGCCTGATTAGTTAGGTAAATGAAAAATGAAAAAACCTGAATTGTTGGCGCCTGCCGGAGATTTTGAAAAATTAAGGACTGCCATCCACTATGGCGCCGATGCCGTATATCTCGGTGACTCGCGTTTCAGCCTGAGGGGGAAAGCAGGTAATTTTAACCCTGATGAATTAAGGGCAGCTGTTAATTATGCACATGAGCATGACAAAAAAGTATATGTTACAGTCAATATTTTCCCCCATAACAGAGATATTTCTGATATAGAAGAGCATATAGAATTCCTGAATGACATCAGGCCTGATGCCGTCATTCTTTCTGACCCCGGCATATTTTCCATGTTCAGGAAAAAAGCACCGGGAATAAATATCCACATAAGCACACAGGCAAATATAACAAACTCAGAATCAGCTAAATTCTGGGAAGGGCTTGGGGCAAAGAGGCTTGTACTTTCAAGAGAGCTTTCAGTAGATGAGATAAAAGAGATACGCAAAAAAACAAAGATTGAACTTGAAGTATTTGTCCACGGCTCGATATGCATATCATATTCAGGACGTTGCTACATAAGCAGTTTTCTCGCTCAAAGAAGCGGGAACACAGGCGAGTGCACAAACTCATGCAGGTGGAACTATACATTAATGGAAGAAAAAAGGCAGGGCGAGTATTTCCCTGTTTTCGAAGATGACAGGGGAACATATCTTATGAGCTCAAAGGATCTCTGCATGATAGAGCATCTTCCTGTGTTAGTTGATGCCGGCATAGACAGTTTTAAGATAGAAGGCAGGATGAAAGGGATAAATTATGTCGCAGGGGTTGTGAAGGTTTATCGTGAGGCAATAGATTCTCTTAATGATAAAAAGGAATATAAGGTAAATCAAAGATGGCTCAGGGAGCTTTCGATGTTTTCAAGCAGGGGATATACAACAGGGATGTTCTTTGGAAAACAGCCTGACGCTGATTATAATTTTGACGGAGAAAGCTACAGGATGAGCCATGAGCTTGTTGGAGTTGTTCTTGAGATAGAAGAAAATGCAGCAAAGGTTGGATTAAGGAACAGGGTAGATGCAGGTGACAGGATTGAATACCTAACTCCGGGACTTGAAGAAAAACTTTTTGCTATAGATTCGATTAAAGATATCGAGGGCGCAGTAATCAGTTCAGCCCGTAATGAAGAGATTGTTTTTATACCAGTGCCTAAGGGCGTAAGGCAGAATGACCTTATTAGAAGAGATAAAAATTTTCGATAAATTAAGTCAGGCTGATTAATTTCATGTAATTTTTTATTTCTTGTGACATCTGCTGCAGACGATATCCGTCTCCCTATATTTTTTTCTTTCTTCAATCGGTTTCCCTGCCTTTGGGCCGTGGCAGTTAAAACAGTCCCTGTATTCAAGCTCTTTGTGCATCTTTAACATCTTCGGATTTTTACTGTGGCATACATTGCATCCAAAGGCATAGGAGGACTGTCCAGAAAACATCACCAGCACTGACATGAATATGACGAATATTTTTAGATTCATAAAAACAGTTTAAAATATTATTTGTTTTCATAACATGATTTCTGTCATAGATTTGCCAATCATTCTTTTTAAAAAAATCTATTCGCGAACTCAAAATTATGAGCAAGGCTAAATTATAAATATCAAGTTAATAACTTGTTAAGAAGTTCAGTTAAACGCTTTTGCAAGCCCTTGAAACACGTTGTTTGTTCCATACTGCATGTTTTTTAAGCAGGCCAAAATTATATTAACATCAATATGTTGCAGACAAATCATAGGCTTTTGTAAAAGCGAGTATCATCAAGGCAGCGCAGAGCCTTGCTGGACAATGGTTTCCTTAAATGATTTGGATTTGTTATCATAAAACCCATGGGAGAACAGCATCTATACCAGCCTTTAACAAAAGAGGATAAGGTTACAGTTGTGCTTTACAGGATTGGAATAATTCTTTCAGCAATAATAATTTCAACCGCTGCCTATATGCTGTTCAGTTCATCTCAGTATCAGGACAACGCAGGTATCAGCGCTAAAATAAACCTATTGCTCGGCTCTCTTTATATATCTGTTGGCATGAGTGTATTTTTTATACATCTTTATGTGAGCAAATTTAAAAAGGGATTAATAAAGCTATATTTTGCCTCCATAGCCTGTCTTATAATACTTTTTGCTGTTGGACGCGGGAATGTTTTGGGGGTTTTGATTAATAAACCCTACGGCCCGATGCTTCTTATTCCTTTGTCACTCTGCCTGGGGTTTATCACTGCAAAAGAGGCTTTTTGTTTTAAATTAATGGAAGGCTATCTATTGGCAATAATAATGCCTGTTTACCTTTTATCATTATCTACCGGAAATATGCCGCTTAAAGGCGCTTCCTATGGCCTTATATTAATAGCAGCGATGCTTCTTTTTTTCACCCTCAGGAAGGTATTAATGCCCATACATTACGATATAGGCGACAAATCAGCGTATACGTGAGCTTGTGTTGTACGCAAAAGACTTTCTATATATCTATATTCCTTGCCTCTAATGCATGCTTTGTGATGAAGTCTTTTCTCGGCTCGACCTGATCGCCCATAAGAATGGTGAATATCTCATCAGCCTGGACTGAGTCCTGTATTGTGACCTGAAGGAGTGTTCTTTTCTCAGAATCCATTGTTGTCTCCCATAGCTGTGTGGGATTCATCTCTCCAAGCCCCTTGTAACGCTGTATTGTCAGTCCCTTCTTGGCTACAGCAAACACGTGCTCAAGTAACTCTGCGCTTGAATTCAGCTCTTTTAGCCCTTCTTTGGTCTCTGCCTTATAAGGCGGCTCTCCGAGGTCTTTTATAATGCCGTAAAGATTTTCAAGCTCCTTGAATTCAGGAGATGAGAGGAAGTTTGTATCTACAAGTATTTTGTTATTGTGCCTTCTAATCTCAACGCTGTAGGCCTGATGTTCCTCGTCAGAATTTACTTCGCCTGCAGTGATATTAGGCACTTCTTTCTGTATAAGGGCTGATAATCTTTCGACGGCTTTTTGACTCTTTAATATCTCTTTATTCACCCCTGCCTTCAGGATAAGCCTTAAGACATTAGGGTCTTTTCTCCTTCTGCTAAACCATTCTATCAATTTCTCAAACTTTGAGAGCCTTTTTAAATGCGGAATTAACGCCTTGCCCTTTACAGCCTGCCCTCTTACAGGCATATCGAGGTCATCTGCTGCAAGCTCAAACAGCATGTTCTGCATCTCTGTTTCGTTCTGGACATATTTTTCTGTCCTGCCTTTTTTCACTTTAAATAAAGGCGGCTGGGCAATATAAAGATAGCCGTTTTCTATAACCTGGGGCATCTGCCTGTAAAAGAATGTAAGAAGGAGTGTCCTTATGTGGGCGCCGTCAACATCTGCGTCTGTCATGAGTATAACCTTGTGATAACGGATCTTGTTTATATCAAAATCTTCTGTGCCGACGCTGGTTCCAAGCGCTGTTATAAGAATCCTTATCTCTTCTGAGGCAAGCATCTTGTCAAACCTTGCCTTTTCAACATTGAGTATCTTTCCCCTGAGAGGCAGTATGGCCTGCGTACGCCTGTCACGCCCCTGTTTTGCAGAACCTCCAGCAGAGTCCCCCTCAACAATAAAAATCTCCGAAAGCGCAGCGTCTTTCTCAGAACAGTCAGCGAGTTTTCCGGGAAGCCCTGTATCCTCGAGTGCCCCTTTTCTCCGGGTAAGTTCCCTGGCCTTTCTTGCTGCCTCTCTGGCCCTTGCAGCCTGAACTGCTTTTTCTATCACCTTCCTTGCAACAGAGGGGTTTTCTTCAAAGTAGGCTCCAAGAGTCTCATTTACAATTGACTCTACTATGCCTTTTACCTCGCTGTTTCCGAGTTTCATCTTTGTCTGGCCTTCAAACTGAGGATTGGGGAGCTTAACGCTTATCACTGCTGTAAGCCCTTCCCTTATATCCTCTCCTGAGAGGGCTGCATCTTTGCCGTTTTTTAGAACTCCCGAGGAAGTCGCATAGCTGTTTGCTGTCCTTGTAAGGGCAGATTTAAATCCAATAAGGTGTGTTCCGCCTTCTTTTGTATTTATATTGTTTGCAAAGGTAAATATATTTTCTGTATAAGCATCATTATACTGAAGCGCTATCTCAGCTGTAATCCCGTCTTTTTCGCCTGATATATATACAGGTTTTGGATGCAACGACGTCTTATTTTTATTCAGATGTTCGACAAAAGAAACTATGCCGCCTTTGTAATGGAACTCCTGTGTTTTATCTGTGCGTTCATCATGTATGGAGACCTTAAGCCCGCTGTTAAGAAATGCCATCTCTCTTAACCTCTGGGAAAGAATATCATAGCTGAATTCAGTTGTCTCCTCAAATATCTCAGCGTCAGGCTTAAACGTAATTTTTGTCCCTCTGCTTTTTGTCTTCCCGACAATAGTAAGCGGGCCTGAAGGTTTGCCCCTGTCAAAATGCTGCTGAAATACCTTCCCGTTTTGTTTTATCTCCACGTCGAGCCATTCAGATAACGCATTGACAACCGATACCCCGACGCCATGAAGCCCCCCTGATATCTTGTAAGCCTTTGACTCGAACTTCCCGCCTGCATGGAGCTCTGTCAAGGCTATCTCTGCTGCTGTGCGGCCTTCCGGGTCTCCGGGATGCTGGTCTGTAGGTATTCCCCTGCCGTCGTCTATTACTGTACAGCTTCCGTCATGATGAAGCATCACCTCGATGTTCTTGCAGAACCCGGCGAGGGATTCATCAACGCTGTTATCCACAACTTCATACACAAGGTGGTAAAGCCCTTCGGGGCCTGTTGAGCCTATATACATTGCAGGCCTTTTTCTTACAGCGCTAAGGCCTTTAAGTATCTTTATGTCCTCTGCGCCGTAGGCCTCTTTTTCCTGTTGCTCGTCGTTTCCGACCTGGTTAATCTGTTCTTTTTCTTCCATTACTTCCTCTCTCAAAAATAGGTCTTGTAAGTCCGATATGACTTATTCCTCTTACACTCTCATCGGCATTATCACGCATTTATAGTTATCATTGCCTTCTTCTTTTAAAAGCGTAGGGCTCAATGGGTCCTGAAGTTCAAAGACAATCCTGTCTCCGGACATGGCATTCAGGGCATCCAGCAGATACTTTGCATTAAAACCCAAAGAAAGCGGCTCGCCTTTATATTCTATTTTGACCTCATCCTTTGCCTCCCCGAGGTCCGGGTTTGAAGCTGAAACTGCCAGAGACCCGTCAGCAAAATCTGCTTTTATGGCATTGCTTTTTTCCCTGCTCATCACAGAGACCCTTCGAAGCGCTTTTACAAAAGCTTCCTTATTGATTACTATCTTCTTTTCATTGCCCGAGGGAATTACCTGTTCATAGTTTGGATATGTGCCTTCTATAAGCCTTGTCAAAAACTGCACGTCTTCTATCTTAAACATCACATGGCTTTTCCCTATAACTATTGTCAGTTTATCAATGTCCCTGTCAAGAAATTTTCTGACCTCTGCCGCTGCCTTTCTGGGAACTATAACCTTTTTCTCTTCCTTTAAAGGGGTGTCTATCTTCCTGCTTATACAGGCCAGCCTGTGGCCGTCTGTGCCAATAACATTTATCTCTCCGCTGCCCTGCCTTGCATGAAACAAAAGGCCGTTCAGGGTATACCTTGTATCGCTTTCTCCTGCCGCATAAAGGCTTTTTTCTATCATTTCTACGAGATTTTTTGTATCCATCTGCATCTCTTCTACATTTTCCATCCCTGGCCACGCAGGAAACTCGGCTGCTGAAAGACAGGCAAGTTTGAATTTACTCATCCCTGCGCGAACCTTGAGCCACTGCCCGTCCTCAGACTCCATGGTTATGTCGCCGTCCACCTCTCTCACTATCTCGAACATCTTCCTTGCAGGGATGCAGAGCTTCCCTTCTTTTTCAACTTTTATATCAAGAGGTTCTTTTATTGCTGTCTCAAGGTCTGTAGCAATTATATACGACTTCTTTTTACCTGCATCTAAAAGAAAGTGGCTCAACACCGGCATCGTATTCCTTTTTTCGACGATGTTCTGGATATTCGAAAGTTTTTCCTGCAGTTCTTCCTTGGATACGCTCAGCTTCATGTCCCCTCCTAAATTAAGGTTTTATTTTATGCAACAGGGTCTCTATCATCCTGTTAAAATTCTCGTCTTTTGATTTTTTATCTTCTACCTGCTTACAGGCATAGATAACGGTTGCGTGGTCTTTGCCTCCCATGTTTTTGCCTATGTCGCTCAGAGAACCTCCTGTAAGCTGCTTGCTCAGATACATTGCTATCTGCCGCGGCAGCGCTACTTCTTTCGTCCTCTTTCTGGCCTTTATGTCCTGCATTTTCAGGCCAAAATATTCACAGACAGTTTTCAGTATATGTTCCACAGTTATTGGCTTTTCATCATCCTGAATAAAATCCTTCAGAACATTTTTTGCCATGCTTACATCTATCGGGCTGCCTGTCAGCGCTGCCTGTGCCCCGAGCCTGATCAGGCCTCCTTCAAGCTCCCTGATATTTGTCTTTATTTTAGATGCAATAAAATTGACAACTTCTTCTTTCAGGCTTATCCTTTCCATTGCCGCTTTCTTGTGGATAATCGCAACCCTGGTCTCGAATTCCGGCGCCTGTATGTCAGCAATAAGCCCCATACTGAAACGCGACCGCAGCCTGTCTGTAACAGACTTTATCTCTTTGGGCGGCCTGTCGCTGGAGATAACTATCTGCCGCTGTTTCTCGTAAAGCGTATTAATTGTATAGAACAGCTCTTCCTGTGTCTGCACCTTGTTTTCCACAAACTGGATATCGTCTATGAGCAGCAGGTCAACATTTCTGTATCTTTTTTTCAGCTCCTCGGTCTTTCCGTGCCTTATTGCAGATACAACCTCATTTGTAAATTGCTCTGAGGACACATAAAGCACATTGTAATCGTGTTTGCTGTCTATAACATTGTTGCCTATCGCACTTATTAAATGTGTCTTCCCTAATCCAACGCCTCCATAAACAAACAAAGGGTTATAAACCTTGCCGGGGCTGTCTGAGACAGCCTTTGCCGCTGCCTGAGCAAACTGGTTGCTGGGCCCGCTTACAAAGTTCTCGAATGTATATTTTGGGTTAAGGTATATTCCTCTGCTTGCAAGCCTGGTCTTTCTGTTTTCAAGTTTGGCCTCCATCCTTTTTATATCAGGAGCTTCTTTTTCTGATATCTTATATTTCAAGGTTACAGGATGACCTAAAAGCTTCTCCAGCACTTCATTTACGAGAATGGGATAGTAGTCTTCTATCCACTCCTTGAAGAACCTGTTTGGGACCTCCAGGGTCACTTGCTGTTCTTTTATCTGAAGCGGTTTTATAGGCCTAAACCATAATTCAAATAGATTGCTTCCAACCTTCTCTTCTATTATGGAAAGACTTTTGTCCCAAATCTCTTCTATTGTCATTTTTTGCCTTTTAGTTATTAACAACTTACCAACAAGTGTTGGTAAGTCCCCCGTTGTAGTCAGGTATTATATCTTATATTCGCAAACACAAGCAAGAAACCTGTTGGTATAGCTGTTAATAATTTGTTCTTTTTTTCAGCGGTATATTTTGTTTAAAAAATCACCTTAAAATTACTTATTTTATCAACACTAAAATCTGTTTTAAATCTACACCCAAATAAAGATTTACACTTATCAACACTAACTATTACTACTACTATAAATATTAATATCTTATAGAAGAAACAGAGGCTATACCTTTCCTTTTCTGTTTTTCAAAGATTCTTTTATAAATTTATCAATATTACCGTCAAGCACGGAATCTACATTACCAATTTCCAACCCTGTTCTGTGGTCCTTTGCAAGACGATACGGCTGAAGTACATAAGACCTTATCTGACTGCCCCATGATATATCCTTTTTATCACCGATTATCCCCTTAATCTTGGCTTCCTGTTCTTTTAGTGACAGAGCAAAAAGGCGCGCCTTCAGTATCTTCAGGGCCGTTGCCTTGTTTTTATGCTGTGAACGCTCATTCTGGCATGTTATGACAATTCCTGTAGGTATATGGGTCAACCTGACAGCAGATGAAGTTTTATTTACATGCTGCCCGCCTGCTCCGGAGGCCCTGAATGTATCAGTCTTTATCTCATCCGGTTTTATTTCAATATTTATGTCTTCTTCTATTTCCGGATAAACAAGCACAGCAGCAAAAGAAGTGTGCCGCCGTTTATTTGCATCATAAGGAGAAATCCTCACAAGCCTGTGCACGCCGGCCTCTGTCTTCACAAAGCCATAAGCATAAGGCCCATTTACTGTTATGGTCACGCTCTTGATTCCAGCTTCTTCACCGGGCTGAAGATCAACAATCTGAGCGTCAAATTTGTGCTGCTCTGCCCAACGGAGATACATTCTCATTAACATCTCCGCCCAATCCTGGCTCTCTGTTCCGCCTGCTCCGGGATGGATAGAGATAATAGCATTGTTTTTATCCAGCTCCTCCGACAGGAGATGTTTGAGTTCCAGATTTTCGAGTTCTTCGCGAAGGTTTCTGGTATCTTGCCGGATCTCCTTCAAAAAGACATCTCCCCCTTCTTCGTCGAGTATCTTTAAGGATTCTTCAAGGTAAGCCAGTTTATCAGAGGCAGCCTCAAAGGGTAAAAGAATATCTTCGAGGTAGGCCTTTCTTTTTTGCAGGGTGTGCATTTTTTGAGGCGAGTCCCAGGCAGCTGCTGAAGAAAGTTTTTGGTTTATATCCTCTATTTCTTTCTGAAGAACTGCAACATCAAAGATAACCTCTAAGGGACTCAGCCAGTGCCCTTAAAAATGAGAGTTCTTCTTTAAGTTCAGCCTGAAGAAGCATATTACCTCCATTTGGTCGTAGACCGGGAAAAATTTACTAACAACAAAACTGTTGCCACAATACACAGATATGAAAACAGGTCACCATATCTGGAATACACGCTGCGCGTCTTATCCGTCATCAGGTCTGCGGTTATGACAGTTTTCCGGAATAACGGCGTTGTTTCCAGTATCATGCCTCTGCTGTCAATGAAGCCTGATACCCCTGTATTGGCAGCCCTTATCAAAGGTTTTCTGTTTTCAACAGCACGGAATACCGCAATGCTGAAATGCTGATATGGGCCTGCTGTTTTTCCAAACCAGGCATCATTTGTTATTGTTACCATAAAGTCTCCGCCCCTGGAATAAAACTTCCTTACAAGGCCGGGGAAGACTATCTCATAACATATGAATACACCAAAGCTCCCATGGGGTGTTTCGCCCCTGATGTAATGTTCACCCGGCACATAATCACCTATTCCTGCAACAAGCTTGTCCACGAAAAACAGGAGTTTACTCAGGGGAACATATTCACCAAACGGAACCAGATGTATTTTATCATAAATAAAAGCTGGTTTTCCATCAGTATCGAGAAGAACGGCGCTGTTTGTCAGGCTGTTTCTGTTATCTTTTGCAGAAGGCTCTTTTACAAGGACGCTCCCGAATAAAAGATATGTTTGTAATGTCTGCTGGGCGTCAATTAATTCCTGGGTAAATGCCCTGTCATAGTTGAAATAAAAAGGCGTTGCGGTTTCCGGCCATACGATTAAAGAAGGCAATAAGGTATTAGCGGCTTGCGATAAATCCCTGTATGTGTCAAAGACCTCGCGCTGGTAGGAGATATCCCATTTCCTGTCCTGCTCAATATTGCCCTGAATAATACTTACGCGGATTGCTTTCCCCGGGCGGTTTTCGGTAAGGCGCAAATGGCCGTAGACAAAGACAGCGCCGACGAAAACAGAAAGCAGCAGGACGCCGGTTATTGAATGCGAAAGTGGAAACAACGGCATAGTGCGAAGGCGTCTTTTAATTATGAAAAAATCAGTGAGAACGCCGTTTACGGCAAGGACCAGAAAGGATACACCGTAAATTCCTGTAATGTCGGCAAATTGAATTGCATGCAAAAATTTGTATTGGGAATATCCAATGCTTGACCACGGGAACCCGGTGAGTGCATATGAGCGGATAAACTCAAGGGTTACCCACAATACAGGCGCAAGGGAAAGGGCCGGAAGCCGCGTTGTTGCTATCTTCCAGGAAAAAAGCACTGCAAATATTCCTGTGTAAAGGCTCAAATACATGCAGAGAAGAAAGACGATTGCAAGGCTGGGTATGAACGGAATGCCGCCATAATGGTTTATTGAATGGTATATCCAGTACAGGGTGCCGAAAAAATATGGGATGCCCATGAAAAAACCCGCACGAAATGCCTCGGCAGGCTTTTTATTCAGGAGGGAAAGCAAGAAAGGCGTAAGGGCGACCCATGCCAGAGGGAAAAAGTCGAATTTTGGAAAACAGAGGATAAGCAGAACCCCTGAAAGGACAGCGGGCCCGTAAATAAAGAATTTATCTGCTATAAATTTTCTCATGCCTTGACAATAAAAAAGTTAAAAGTGTAAAGTTAAAAGTTAAAAGTGAACTGAGCAGGGCTTCATTTAAGATTTAACTTATAACTTTTAACACTAAACTTAATCATACGGGCAGTTAGCTCAGTCGGTAGAGCAGAGGCCTGAAAAGCCTCGTGTCCGCAGTTCGATTCTGCGACTGCCCACCATGATTTTATTCTTATATTCATCCATGAGTCAAGGGAATTGCATTCAGCAAGTCATGTGAATCCGGATTAGTAACCGGGAAACAAATCGCAGCGGGTTACCCCTTGCCGCATAAAGCCCACAACGTAAGTCAGTGATACAGTGTTTACTCAGGCAGCGCAGTTCTGGTCTCGATGGCAGGGAGATACATTAAGAACTCTGTACCCTTTTCAGATTCACTATAAAAATTTATCCATCCGCCATGGTTTTTGACTACAGAGTACGTCACTGAAAGCCCAAGCCCTGTTCCCTTGCCAACAGCCTTTGTTGTAAAGAATGGCTCAAAGATCCTGTCCTTTATCTCTTCCGGGATGCCATGCCCTGAGTCAGCGACAGAGATAACAGCATAGCGGCCGCGTTTCGCATAGGGAAATTGTTGGCAATATTCCTCATCAGGCTCAAAAACATCAGTTTTTATTTTAATCGTGCCTCCTTTTTCCAATAACGCATCTCTTGCATTAACGGTCAAATTCATAAGGGCCTGATTTATTTGAGCAGGGTCGGCCTTTACATAGGGAAACTCTTTCGATATGGAAAGTTTTATCTCTATGTTATCCTCGATGATGCGCTGAAAGGTTGTTAAAGAATCTTCTATGAAACTGTTGAGATTTATCACTGTGAATACAGGAGGGAACTTCCTTCCCATTAAAAGAATTTGTTTGATAAGGTCTGAAGCCTTCTGGCTTAAATTAAATATTTGCTTCAGGGCTTTTTTGACATAGGGCTCGGAGGTCTTCATCTCTGCGAGCTGGACATAGCTTAATATCCCTGTAAGTATATTATTAAAGTCATGCGCAACCCCTCCTGCCAGGGTGCCGATGGCCTCCATTTTCTGCGACTGAATCAACCTGTTTTCGAGGGCTGTCTTTTCCTCGGCGGCTTTTTTAATGGCTGTCAGGTCAGTGCTTAGCGTGCTTGATTTGAGAAAATTGCCATGTTTATCATACAGTGCGTTGCCCCTTACGGAAACAGGAATTTTTCTGCCGTCTTTAGCAATGAATACATATTCTGCCTCAGCATAGCCGATTTTTTTAAGTACATTAAATCGCTCTTCAAACACCTCCCGGCTCTCGGGGCTCAGTATCGTGGTCAGGTGCTGTCCGATGAGCTCGTCTTTTCTGTAGCCGAGAGCATTAAGTTCGGTGTCATTGCACTCTATAATCACTCCGTCAGCATTTACCGAGTGGAGCATTACGGGAGCGCCATTGTAAAGCTCTCTGTATTTTTCTTCAGACTGCCTGAGTTTTTTTTCTGAATTACTTTTTACCATATTTAGGACATATCCCGGACATGCTGGCAATAAGCCACACGGCCTTAAGACTGATATGGTTAAATTATCGGTATTTTCCAATAAAACTTTAAATATGTGAATATTTTTTCATATTCCTTTATAATTTTTAGGTATTTGGGTAATTCGGAAGGAAAGACATGGTTGATGTTATAGAAAAGAAAATTTTATGGTGTGGTAAATTTCTTAGATGTATCAGCGTGACGTACAGGGATTCTTCAGGCTCGACAAGAAGCTGGGAGGCATTTGAGCGGGTGAGTTGCGACGGAATCGTTGCAATTGTGCCTGTCACAGCAGAAGGCGAGACGCTTATCATAAGGCAGTTCAGGCCTGCTGTTAACGGATATGTGATAGAGTTTCCTGCAGGGCTTAATGATAAGGGTGAAACCCTTGAGGCGGCCGCAAGAAGAGAACTTCTTGAGGAAACCGGATATTCTGCAGAGAAATTGATTTTTCTTGCAGAAGGCCCGGTATCATCAGGCTCTTCAAGCGAGATACTTACCGTATATCTTGCAAAGGGCCTGGAATTTAAGGGTGTTGACCAAAGGGATGAGACAGAGGACATCGAGGTTTTAAAGGTTCCAATAGGTGAACTTTATGACAGGCTGACTCTTTTAAACGCACAGGGAAATGCCATTGACCTGAAAATATTCGGATTAATGGAGCTTGCAAAAAAATATCTTTAAGATGGCTTCTGAGGTTCCTCTTCAGACGAGAACTGGAATGATTCGTATTTTGTTACTCGGTTCCTTCCTGAGGTTTTTGATTCATATAGGGCTTTATCTGCATTTTTCACAATAGAATCAATAGATTTTCCATCAAAGGGAAAAGTTGCCACCCCGCCGCTTATAGACACATAGCCCAATGGTTGCTTTTCTCTATGCTGAAAAGGACATGATTCGATGGCCTTTCTTATTTTTTCAGCATAAAGCATTGCGCTGTTTTTTTCTGTATTCGGCAGGAGAACGATAAATTCTTCGCCGCCGTACCTGGCAATAGTATCTGTAGAACGGGTATTTTCCTTGAGGAGCTTGCTAAGTCTTTTGAGCAGAACATCTCCCTCCACATGACCATTCTGGTCATTATATTTTTTGAAATGGTCGATATCAAACATAAATACTGATAAGGGAAAATTGTAGCTTAACGCTTTTTGTGCATCTTCTAGCGCCCGCTCAAAGAAGTGTTTTTTATTGTAAAGCCCGGTTAAGGCGTCTGTTATTGCCTCTTCCTTTGCAAAAGTCAGATACTCACAGTTTTGCAGGGCAACGGCTGCAAGATCTGCAACCATTGCAAGGAACCTTTTTTCATTTCCAGTGTAAGCCTTTATCTTTCCTACACCGAGAACACCAATCAAGCTGGTTTTAAAAAGTATTGGTACGCCGAGCTCTATGTTCTCACCATTGCGGCCGGGCAGGCGCCTTTCAACTTGTTCTTTTGAGACCATGGCCCTGGCTGATGCACTCTCTCCTATAACTCCATCACCAAGATTGATTTCAATGCTCTTTTTCTTGTTAGAGCCGTAAGCAGCAATCAGGTCCAGGCACTGTGTTTTTTTATTAAAAATATATAGCTCAATGGCATCTGTGTCAGTAAGGTCTTTTGTAAGCCTGAGAATAGCTGAGATTATCTCATCAAATGAGAGGTTGGAATTAAGGTATTTGACAGTTTCAGGAAGCCTTACAAGAAAGTACAGGTATTTTTCGTTCTTCTGTTTTAAGTCATTAAGTTCTCTCTGGAATTCATTTTTTCTTGATTCCGAGAGCAGCAGTTCTCTCCGAAAATTTTTCTCTTCGGCAAGCCTGGCCTCTTTTTCCCATACCCCGCCGGTTTTTTTCCCTAGAAAGAAGGCAATAAGGGAAACAGCAAGCGCTGTTACAAACAAGGCTATAAGGTCAATACTTAAATTTTCCATTGTTAACGTTCTGTTAGTAATTATATCGAACGAATTTATGATTTTTTGAGTTTTTATTGTAAGAGAGTATAAAAATATGGTATATTTTATAAATGCGGAAACATATATTAATAATTATTCTGGCAGTTTCTATCGCCTGTCTTATGATTATCCCTCAGGTGTACGGCGATGAGAAGGCCGAGCATAATTGCACCAAGTGCCACCAGATAACCAATAGCGAGGCGCAGGATATACTCAAGGAAGGCATTCCTGATGCAAAGGTTCTCGAAGCAGGGCCAGGGCCGGTTAAAGGACTATGGGAAGTTGCCTTTGACTCAAAAGGACAGAAGGGAATAGTTTATATCAGTTTTTCAAAAGAACTTGTTGTGTCAGGCGCAGTATTCAACCTCAAGACAAAGACAAACCTTACAGGGGACAGACTTTATAGTCTCAACAGGGTTGACATATCCCAGATTCCTCTGGGGGATGCCCTTGTGATGGGTGATAAAAATGCTAAACACAAAGTCGTTGTTTTCGACGACCCTGACTGACCATACTGCGGTAAACTTCATCAGGAGATGAAGAAGGTTCTGGAAAAAAGGAAAGACATTGTTTTTTATATAAAGTTATATCCGCTGCCGATGCATAAGGATGCATATGACAAGGCAAAGGCAATAATCTGTGAAAAGTCTCTTTCAATGCTTGAAGATGCATTTGAGAAAAAGCCGCTGCCAAAACCAAAATGCGAGACAACCGCAGTTGACGAAAATATAAAACTCGCAGGGAAGCTTGGCATTACAGGCACTCCTGCCATCATACTTCCTGACGGAGGAATTGTCCCTGGCTACAAAGATGCGGATTCTCTCATCCAGATGATTGACAAAAAACCTTAGTAAAAAAGTGGTGCCGGTGGGGAGAATCGAACTCCCACCTGGTTGCCCAGACTGAAGATAACATCCCTAAAAGTTCTTTAGGACAAACTATTTCATAATTCAAAAGAGCTTTTTATTAGGCTATAAACCTGGTCTTCAGTTAATTCTCCTTTTATTTCTCTTTCTGCAAGTGACGCCAACCAGTCGGGGACAGATGAAAATCCAGACGGTGGGTTAGTAGCCTTGCTCAGCAATTGAGTGCCCATTTCAACAGATAAGCTTCCCTTTGCTACCATTCCTGCTATTCTATTATAGTAAGACGTATACTCGTTCATCCAAAGTAAATTTAGCCTCTCGGTATAACCGCTAAAAGCTTTCTTGTCTTCCTCACTTATTTTTTTAGCTGATTCCTCGACTTTATCTAATCTTCCATTCTTGAAATTGTTAATAACATTGCTTGTAATCGCAAAATTAAGGCCATCAAATCCTTTTCTGACAATTTTCCATGTCAGCATTCCCATTACCTCGCCCTTTTTATTTATTAAAGGCCCCCCGCTATTACCAGGGCTGATAGCCGCATCTGTCTGTATGTACTTGATATCCTGTAATTCATCTTTTAATTGGCGGTTGCAATTGCTGATTATTCCTTTAGTAATGGTTTCACTTAAAAAAAGAGGCGCTCCTATGGCTACAACTTCTTCCCCTTCGCTGCAGTCATTAGAATCGGCTAACGGCAAATATTTAAGATTATTCCCGGCAACTTTGAGAATAGCAATATCTAAGGGTATGGTTCCGCTTTTAATTACAGATGCTTTTTTTGATTCGTTAGAATTGAAAATAACCTCCACCTCTGCGCTATCTTGAATCACGTGACGATTTGTAATGATTATTCCCTCGGGTGAAATTATAAAACCGGAACCGGAAGAAGCCTGGGTTTTAACGACGACAACAGAGGCTCTTGACTGCTGGATTATATCAGGCCAGGATTTTGGAGCAGCAAGCGACTTTAAAGAAACAAGCTCTTTAGAATTTGATATCTCAGCGGTCTCCGCCGGTTTTTTAACGGCGTCCGGCTCTGCCTGCGATTTAGAGGCTAACGTATTGTCAGATTTGCGGTCTTTTGGCAGCAAAGAATAAAACAAGATGCCGACAAAAAAGATAAGTAAAACTATTATTATCTTACCAATGACTCTTCTTGAGCTGCTTGAGGATACACCATCCATGGAGTCAGTCTGTAGCCGGTATTCGTCCTTTTTTGCGCTCACCGAGGTATTATTGCTGCGGGACTTTATGTCTTCTAATCTTTGTGCCTTCCATTTTTCGTATTCTTCTTTGGTTTTGAATTCCGGCATAATAATTCCTGTTACCAGCCATTGCAACCCTTTTTCATTAACTGGTATATTTATATTATACAAAAGAAAAGACAAAACTAAGCATTCAGGATATAACTATTCTGAAGCCTGTAAGGGAGCCATTATGAGAGCAGCGGGGATAATCTTTTTTTTAGTTCTTTTTTTAGTTACAACAGGCGAAGGCGGCGTTCTGCTTAAAACAAAAGACGGGAAGACTCTGAAGTGGAAAAATTATACAGAGGAAGGCACTGATTATTGCACAATACTCACTGTAGGAAAGTTCTGTATTCCTAAAAAATCCGTTGTTTCGGTTTCAGGTGAAAGCGAATTTTATGGTCCTGAAAGCCAGGAAGAAATAGAGAAAAGAAAGCTAGAAAAAGAACAGTACTTAAAGGAGAAAGAAAAAGAACAAACGGACTGGAAAATAAAGGAGAACCTTACACATATAAAAGAAAATGAACAAAAAAGAATAGAGGCCTTAAATGCCTGCCTTAATAAGGCATCTGATAGATACCAGGAAGATTGGAATTCTCAGTGCAGTAAAAAAGGGTGGGAACCTAAATGCGCTCTTCCCTCAAGTGCTGTTCTTGTTCTTGACCAGCGGTTTCGCGACAGCAAAGAAGAATGCCACAGAGTGTATGACTTAAAATAATCTGGTGCCGGTGGGGAGAATCGAACTCCCACTGGGTTGCCCCAACCGGATTTTGAGTCCGGCGCGTCTGCCAGTTCCACCACACCGGCTATTGTTTCTTAATTTTCTCCCGTCTCGAAACTTCCAATTCGCCTGAGTCTCTTATATCTCTCTTCTGTTAGTTTTCCGGCAGTTTTAGCGCTTAGTTCTTCGGTCGTTTTTAGAATTATCTCTAAAATATTTTTTGCTACTGCCTCGGGGTCTCTGTGTGCGCCGCCAAGGGGTTCGGGTATAATATCATCAATTATCCTGAACCCGATAAGGTCCTGCGCAGTCAGCCTGAGCGCATCTGCAGCCTTTGAAAATTCTTTTGAATCTATATCTCCGTTTTTTTTCCATAGTATTGCTGCACAGCCCTCAGGCGATATAACTGAATAAACAGAATGTTCCAGCATATAGATTCTGTCGGCAACTCCCAGTGCAAGCGCACCGCCGCTCCCGCCTTCGCCGATAACAATGGAGGTTATGGGAGTTTTTATCCGCGACATCTCCATCAGGTTTGTTGCAATTGCTTCTGACTGTCCGCGCTCCTCTGCGCCTATGCCGGGATAGGCGCCGGGTGTATCAATAAATGTAACTATAGGTTTTTTGAACCTTTCGGCAAGCCTCATGAGCCGAAGGGCTTTTCTGTAACCTTCAGGCTGAGGTTGTCCGAAATTCCTGTATATCCTTTCTTTCGTACCCCTGCCTTTTTGATGGCCTATAAGCATGATTGAGGCCCCGTTTATTGTTGCAAAACCGCCAACTATGGCAGGGTCATCGGCAAATCTTCTATCACCGTGAAGCTCTATAAAATCCTTAGACAGAAGGTTTATGTAGTCAAGGGTATAGGGCCTGTCAGGATGCCTTGCAAGAAGCGTTTTCTGCCATGGGGTCAGGTTGGAAAATATCTCTGAACGCAGCTCTTTCGCTTTTTTCTCGAGCTTTTTTACTGCTGAGGCAATATCCATGTCTTTCCTGTCGGAAAGAAGCTTAAGTTCCTCTATTTTAAGCTCAAGCTCTTCTATCGGTTTTTCAAATTCAAGATAGTATTTCATAAATACAGTAGTCAGCAATCAGCAGGCAGCAGTCAGGTCTTTTCCTGAAATCTGTCTGCTATATGCTGTTCACTATTCTCACTGCTCCTTTCCCTAAGAATCCTTCAAGTTTATCTATCAGCGGGCTGCTAGGCTCTATCTGAAGCCCTGTGGCTAAAAATACCTGAGAGTCCTGCAATTCTATCTTAAGATATAAAGGGCAGCTCCCTGAGTTGCCTGAGAGCATTTGCCTCAGATCCTGAAGATTCAGGCTGTTTACAGCAGGATATTTTATACTAATTTCGCATTTTAAGCCATTTTTAGAAAGAAGGCTTTCTATTTTTGCTATCTCGTTTGAAATGAGTTTTGTGCCTTTTTCTGTCCGGTCTATGATCCCTTTTACAATTACAGGCATGTCTTTTTTGAGTATCTCCAAACTGTTTCTGTAAAGTTCCGGGAATACGATGGCCTCGATATTTCCTAACTCGTCCTCAAGCGTAAAATAGGCCATTGTTTCTGAAGTGCCCCGCTTCTGAAATTTTTTTATCGTGCTTATGACCCCGGCAACCCTGGCCTCTTCTCTGTCACCGAGGGCCTCAATCTCAGAAGTCCGCTTTATATGCAGGGCTGAGAGCTTCTCCCTGTATTTCATGAGCGGGTGCCCTGTAATATAAAAACCAAGGGCCTCTTTTTCATGAGTGAGGGTTTCCATTTCATCCCATTCTTTAATTGTTTCAGCTTCTTCCTGAGAGCCGAAAATGCTCTGCTGGCCCGCATTCCGGGAACGCGTTCCGTTAAGAGAGTCATGGATAAAAGACATAGCGCTTGCCCGTGTCATCCCGAGGGAATCGAAGGCCCCGGCCTTTATAAGGTTCTCCAGTACCTTTTTATTCACCTTTCTCGTGTCTACTCTCTTGAGGAAATCTTCCATGGACAGAAAAGGGCCGTCCTTATCTTTAGATTCGAGTATTGATTCTATGGCAGCGGAACCAACACCCTTAACAGCCTCAAGCCCGAACCTTATGGAATTGCCTATTACCTTAAATTCCCTTCCGCTCAGGTTTATGTCAGGAGGAAGGATTTGTATGGACATATTTCTGCATTCCGCAATAAAATGGACAATCTTATCGGTATTGTCCATCTCAGTGCTGAGAGTGGCAGCCATAAACTCAACAGGATAGTGCGCCTTAAGATATGCTGTCTGATAGGCAATATAGGCATAAGCAGCTGAATGTGATTTGTTAAATCCATACATTGCGAAGGGCTCCATTTTTTCAAACAGCTCTTTTGCCTTTTTCTCCGGGATCTTATTTGCAACAGCCCCTTTTATGAATGCCTCTTTAAGCCTCTCCATTTCTTCAGGCTGTTTTTTGCCCATGGCTTTTCTGAGGATGTCTGCCTGCCCCATGGAAAAATTAGCTATCTTATTGGCAATCAGCATGACCTGTTCCTGATAGAGAATTATTCCATAGGTTTCATCAAGGATTTCCTTCAGCTGAGGCATTGCAAAGGGGACTTTTGCCTCTTTGTTTTTCCGCTTTATAAAATCATCTATCCATGCCATAGGGCCCGGCCTGTAAAGGGCCACCAGCGCTATAAGGTCTTCAAATCTTGCTGGCCGCATCCTGAGAAGTATGTCGCGCATTCCGGAACTTTCAAGCTGGAAAACCCCTGTTGTCTGGCCTGAACCCAGCAACTCATAGGTTTTTAAATCATCCAGAGGGATATTTTTCAGGGACAGGTCAGAACCGCTGTTCTTTATATAGAGCAATGCCTTTTCCAGGAGGGTGAGAGTTTTAAGGCCGAGGAAGTCAAACTTCAGGAGGCCGATACTCTCAACAGCACCCATGTCAAATTGTGTTGTTATGCTTCCGTCAGAAGTGTTTTTATACAGCGGCGTGTAATCTGTCAGGGGCCTTGGAGATATAACAACCCCTGCAGCATGCGTTGATGCATGCCTGCAAAGCCCCTCAAGCCTCTTTGCAATGTCAAGAAGCTCTTTTACCTTTTGGTTACTGTCGTACAACCCCTTGAGCTGAGGTTCTGCATGCAAGGCATCATCAATAGTAATATTGAGTGTGTTGGGAACGAGCTTTGCAATTTTGTCAACCTCGGCATAGGGCAGGTCAAGCGCCCGTCCAACATCCCTTATTGCTGCCTTTGCAGCCATAGTGCCAAAGGTTATTATCTGGGCAACATGGTCCGGCCCGTATTTTTCTGAAACATATGAAATTACCTCTGCCCTTCTGTCTTTGCAGAAATCAACGTCAATATCAGGCATGCTTATTCTTTCAGGATTGAGAAACCTTTCGAAAAGGAGGCCGTATTTGATCGGGTCCAGCTCTGTAATATCAAGGCAATAAGAAACAAGGCTTCCTGCAGCAGAACCCCTGCCCGGGCCAACAGGAATCCCTTTTTCCCTTGCATGGGATATGAAGTCCCAGACTATAAGGAAATATGAAGAATAACCCATTTTTTTAATTATGCCGATCTCTCTTTTCAGTCTTTCCATATAAATTTCAGAAGGCTGTGAGCCAAATTTTTCAAGCATCCCTGCCCTGGCTTTCTGTTCAAGCAAGGCGTCGGGAGAAATATCGGATTCTGTTGTATAGGACGGCAGGAGAGTTGTGCCGAGTTTAAAATCCACATTGCATTTTTCTGCAATGGCCCTTGTATTTAAAATAGCGTCGGGAAATTCTTTGAAATATGCCTTCATCTCATCAGGAGATTTGAAGTAGAAACCGTCAGAGGTGAACTTCAATCTGCTCTCATCTGCAACGGTCTTGCCTGTCTGTATGCACAGCAATATGTCATGGGCCCGTGCATCCTCTTTTTTCAGGTAGTGGCAGTCATTGGTGGCAACCAGGCCTATGTGCAGCTCTTTTGCAAGCTCTACGAGCTGTACGTTCACCTTCTCCTGCTCTGCAAGCCCGTTATTCTGTATCTCCATGTAGAAATTTTCAGGGCCTAATATATGTTTATACTCAAGCGCGATTTCCCTTGCCTTGTCTATTGAACCTCTTTGAAGATAATAAGGCACCTCTCCTTTAAGGCAGGAGGTGAGGCCGATGAGCCCGCCGCTGTATTGCTCGAGCAATGTCCTGTCTATTCTGGGCTTGTAGTAAAAGCCTTCTGTATATGCTTTTGTCACGAGCGTAACAAGATTTTTGTATCCATTGTTGTCTTTTGCCAGGAGGATAAGGTGAAAAGATGCCTCTGACGCATCGGTTTTCTCTTTATCAAAGCGGCTTTTGGAGGCAACATAGACCTCACAGCCGATAATAGGTTTTATTCCTGCCTTTGAGACCTTCTTATAAAACTCGACAGCGCCAAAAAGGTTCCCGTGGTCAGTAATGGCAAGTGCCGGCATTCTGTAATGGGATGCCAGCTCAATCAACTCGCTTATTTTCAGGGCCCCGTCTAATAGGCTGTATTCTGTATGCAGGTGAAGGGGGACATAATCCGAATGTTGGTGCATAGAAAATATTAACCCTATGAAAGCAGGCAAGTCAACCCGAGCTATATAAAATGGTCGAGAAAAAAAGTAATCCGTAAGTTTTATTTTTCTTCCAATACAATGGGCGAAAGAAAAAGCGTCGTTATAAAGCTATATATTGACTTGTTTTAATAATTTGAATTATATGTTTACAAATTAAATTTTTCCTGTTATTTTTTTATAGAATTCTTTCAGTAAATAAATAGGGCACAGGGGTAAAAGACTATCGTCCATACCGTAGGTGTACGAATATAAAAAGATAATTAAGGCAAAGACGGCTATAATCGAATTCTCGGTTCAGCATGGGTAAGGGGGAAATTAAAAATGCAACCTATACTAATGTTAATCATAGGGCTACCTCTCTTTCTGTTCGTGTTCGTGGGTCCCATTTATTGTGCCTTCAAAATGGCAAAGTTCAAAAATCGGAATTCTGTTATTTGGAAAATTTTGGCTGTGGTTCCAGTTACTACCGTGCCAATTTTTCTCGTTTTATCTTTTATGCCGTCTGTACGTGAAAAGACTGATAACAACACGTATGATTCCCATTTTACAGCAATTTACGATTCAACCGGCTATATTCTCACGGCTATTTGTTCCATCCTTTTCGTTGCATTTTTTTATTTTCGGCTCTACGCGACTCCGGTGCCGCTCGTTCCGGCTTTGCAAAATAGTCTGCTGCATATACATGTTCCACTTGCCTTAATAGCTTACTCGTTTGCGATAGCGACATTTATACTTTCTATTATTCGTGCGGCAAAGGATGGGCTTTTTCCGAGAGCAATATTAAAACTACAATCGTTTGCGATTTTGCTATTCTATTCCAGTATTATTTTTGGCTCTATTTGGGCAGAAATTGCGTGGGGTTCATATTGGACATGGGATCCAAAAGAGACATGGTCTCTCATTCTCTTAAGCCTCTTAATCGCAGTTACAACGTATCTAACAATTTCTGTTCCTGGGAAAACTAAGGGCTTATTGATGTCTCTTATTCAAGTTGCCGTTATCACATTTGTATTCTTTTTAGACAAAATATTGAGTGGACTTCATTCTTACGGCGAGCTCTTTTACTAAATGGCTGGGGCGATGCCCGTCGTTATCTGCTCATTGCGGGCAGAGAAAGGAGACAAAAATGAACAAACTAAAATTACTCAAAGTTGGGCTTTTGGGAGTGTTCGTGTCAATATTGTTTTTTTCAGGATGTGCTTGGCAAAGGATTCCTGATCCGCCCGCATACAATATTCCCAGTTCTATCCCTCTTAATGTCGGAATTGCGCTTGGGGAGACGCCTGCAACCCAGGTATATGGTCCTGGGGTAGTCAAACATTTAAAAGAAATGGGAGTTTTTAAATCAATCATTTACCCGTATAGGGAAGGCGACCCTGTTGATGGTATTTTAAAAATTACCATTACGGGCGGATGGAAGGGAAGCGGATTTGGAGCAGGGTTCCTTATTGGCCTTTCGCTATTTACATTGAGTCCGGTAATAGGTCCAAGTATGACTGGTATTCATGTTGCCGACGTTATACTTTTTAAAGATTTATCTGAGGTGGCAAAGTACTCTATACATGCTGAAACGTCTGTTAGTTGGGGTCTAGGCGCCAATACAGCGGAGGTGGGCAATAAAACGGATGAACTTCAAAGACGCAAATTAGCAGTCGAAATAGCCAACAGCATTAATAATGATCGGGCTCGCATTTTAAGAGAATTTGGGAAATGATACACCTTGCTGTTAATGGTAGATAGCATCATGGCGGAAAAACTTAACACGAAAAATCGTAGGTTTTCTTTTCAGCCCAGAATGTTAGGCACCATGCCGTAAAACATGAAAGAGAAGGAGGATGAATATGGATAAACTAGCTGGTGGGTCAATAGCACTTGCTTTTATTTATTTCGCAATTGTGTATTTGGGTGCTTTTGTAGTCAAGAAACTAAAGCCGATTCACATACCAATAATCAAAAAAGGTTTTTTTCTTTCTGTAGTAAAGAATTCCGGTATTTTTGTCTCCTTGGGAGGTTTTTTTCTTTTCGGTTTTTCATACTGGGGCAAAACTATTCAGCCTCTTGGTGTCGTGGGGGGAATCCTTGTATGTTTAATCGGTTTATCATTAGGTATTATAGGGAAAATTAGTGAAGATTTTTATGAAGTTTCTATCAAGAAATAGACGGTACAGCGCCTAAGGGGCTTCTTCTGGCCCTGAACCGTTATATGCTACTTTGAGCAAGGAAAGTAGAAAGATTTATGAAACAAAATAGAAATTCGAAAATTTTTGCCTTGTTTCTATGGAGTTACTTAATTATTTTTGCTATTGGGCTGGTCCTGTTATTAACAAAGATATATGCATTAAATATTATATTAATATCGGGCAGTATAATATGGATAATATTCAGTGGCATTTATTTAATAATAAACTTATTAAAAAAGTTCAAGAGAATAAACCCGCATATCTTTACTGTTTCCCTTTGGAGCGGCGTAATCGCTATTATAGCAAGCACGGTTTTATCAGATTGGAAAATATTGCAGCAGATTCATAATATAACGGGATTAGGTATGGAATATTTTTTAAATATAACACGGCTTAAGCCGTATATTATACTCATCGCTATAGCAGGATTACTTATCGGCCAAATTTATTTTCTGACAAGCATGTATAAATGTTGGTCTATTCAGGATTCAACAGCAAGGACAAGCCCAGGCAGGGCGGTTGGCTTTCTCTTCATTCCTATTTTTTCATTGTATTGGGTCTTTGTGGCCTTACGAGGATTGGCAAAAGATGCCAATGCATTTTTGACTTCCAAAGGTATAAATGAAAATAAAATAAGTGTAGGATTGTCTACGGCAACATGCATAGTAGCAATTATTCCTTTAACAGGCTTTATTGTTACTCCTTTATTCCAAAACATTCTCATATATCAATGGGCTAAGTTTTTTAACTACTCGGTAACAAATTTAGGGATTGAATATAAATAAAAACAGGGGATGTAAGAATTTGCCTGCACCGGTAGGTAACAGAGCGCTTGAGGCTTGAGGTTAGACACTCAAAAAACTACACCATTCTCAGACGGGTGAAATTATAACAGCCGTTTTTATTTTAGATGAAAAGGAGAACATAAGATGAACAAAATAATTACTTGGATAATGCTTTTCATTTTGACGATGCCTCTGACTTTTTTGCAAGGCTGCGCAACGGACAAGCCTTTTGTGAAAAAAAGCATGGCGCCTGCTTTAAAAATAAAAGCTGTTCGTTGCAAAACGCCGACCATGCAGGTGCGCACTTTTGGGAAAGCATTGTTTCTAATTATACCGATAGCCGGTGGATTAGCAGCGGGAGCGCTTGCCACGGCTCACGGGGCAGAGGTTCAGCAATATCTGCCAAATTATGGATTATTAGTAATGCAGAGCTTTACTAACCATGCAAATCAGGAAATTAAGCTTTTGCCGCCAATAGTCATGCGAGAACAACCGGTCGAAGATGATTATGTCGAATCAAATGTGTTATTAGAGATCAAAATAAATCAGATTGCGTATGCGTATCTTGTCGGCATAGTCAGTGATTCTACTATAACCATGAAAGATTCTACGGGTGAAGTGCTTTGGCGAAGAAGCTTTACTTATAAATCAAGTGATTTTGACAGGAAAAAAAGCTTTGAAGAATTTGAGGCAGACGACTATAAGCTACTGAAAGAGGAATTTAAATTTGCAGCGGAAAAAACTGCATCAGACTTTATTGACCATTTTAAAAAAGAAGGAACAGATTAAGCATTTGCCAAGCAAAACGGTCGTCTAACATGTTGCAAAAGATTTACGTCAAAACCTTTCAGGCTTTTTTTGCAACGGAAACGTTAGCGATATTTTGCTTGGCAGACTTTAGAAAGGAGGAGCTGAAGATGATTTTTCGACAAACAAAAGTTGAGTTATTAATTACAGTGGTTTTGTTTCCTTTTTTATTCGGATGTAGCACATATTATGTGGGGGTCATTCAACCACAGGCGTATCAATATGAGTCCAAGGTCCCGTTAAATGCGGCCTTTTACATGAAAGATGAGTTTAAACACAAGAAAATTTATGGTGTTTTGGGTGCCACAAGGGTTAAAAAGACAGGCATACCAATCGGAGATTTTGTGTATAAGTATAGCATTTCGTATCTGAAAGGCGGTTTTACAAATTTTAATGTGACTGACACCCCAGGTGACAGACAATCTTTTTTTATAAGCGTTTCCGATATTAATTCAAGGCTTGGACATGGCAACTATGATCTTTTTGTGACTTATACGATAAAGAATTCAAAAGGGATAGAAGTATTTAACAAAAAATATTACCAAACGGGACAACTAAACATTCCGCTAGTATCACTGCATGACGAATCAGCAGTTATTGCAGAAGCTGTCCAGAAATACTTCCACTTTTCACTGGAAAAGATTCTCTTGGAATTAATGGATGATATTCAACAAAATTATAAGAAATGGGCACTGTAGACTTGAAATAAATAAAGGATAAAAACAAACTTTTAAAAAGGAGGACTCTATGGGTAAAGGAAAAAATTTTCGTGTATGCATTATAAGTTTTTTAGTTTTGATAACACTATCCGGCTGTGCTGGGACAACAAAATTTATGAGTGAACCTTTGGGTAGTTGTAATAAATTCGAGCCCATTCCATCTACTGAAAAAATTTCAATTAAAATGCTTCGACCGATAGCTGCTCCTACAGAATTTTCTGATTTTGCCCAGCAGACATTTGCCAAAATATTGGCTGAGAAACTAAAAGAAAGCCAATTATATAGCGAAGTAAATATTGTATCTTCAAACGACTCTATCTCAACACCTTTATTAATAGAGGTAGCAATAGCAAATATTGGACTAGGAAGACAAAAGAGAGACATTGGGTACAGTAGTGTAGGAGTTAAGGGTGAATTTTCCGTTGCCGGACGGGTTGTAGATGTCAGTAAAGATAAAATTCTTATAATTTGTGAAGCATCACGGTTATCCGACAGAGATACAGTACCATTGACATCTGGGTTGTTCTGGGAGGGGATTGCAATAACAAGTGAAAAAAGTTTTATTAAAAACCTTATGGAATGGGTTGCAGAAGATACTGTCGAATGGTTTAAAAAGTTGAAAGAGGGGGGGGGAATGAGATGATTAATGAAAAAGTGAAAAAAATAGTAGTTTTATTTTTAATATTGTTTTTATTTGCCTGCTCCGCAAAGCGTGGAATAAACACTTCACATGTAGACGCCTCTTTAACGGCGCGTAAACCCAAAGCTGAAGAAAGATTACCGACTGTCGGGGCAATTTATCTGTCAGATGAGTTCATAAACAAGATGCCAGCATTGCTCGGCGATGATAAGACCCTATGGCCATGGTTTTTTAAAAGGGCGATAGAGCCTGTTTTCAATAACGTAGTTATAATCAACGGCAGTGATGATATTAAAAACCATCCTGAGGTAAAATTGATAGTAAAGCCCGAATTGTGGGGGTTCTTTTTCCAGAGCTATTACGGCACTTGGACATGTTGGCTTGATTTTAAATTCAGGTTTATGAATAGAGACGGGAATGAGATAACGGGACTTTTTGCAGAAGGCAAAGGAATAGACGGAAATATCTACCGTGCGCTTGGTTCTTCGATGAGCCAAGTAATCGAGAAATTACAAAAGAATGTTCTCTATACAAAGAGGAATGATATAATATCTGGCGCAGGATTACAGGATGTCGCTTATCATTTAGAAAATACGCCTCAGCCTGCCGAATCCAAACCGTTTAATGAAGGGAAGGTATCCGAGGGAGGTATAGAGTTTAAGACCGTTGCGGAAAATCTAAATTCCGATTCCCGTTCAAGGCAGGAAATAAAGGAGTATGGAAATTTGATAAAAGGCAAGTTTGTTACGTGGGCCGGTAAAGTCAATTCGGTAAAAAAAGGGAGAAGAGGAAGCAGTATACTTGTTTATATTCCCGAAGTTACGTCAGAGAACAGTTATAATGTGATACTTAGTTTCGACAGTGGAGAGGATGACCAGATTGGAGAGGCCAAGGAAGGAAGGGGAATAAGTTTTTCGGGAGTAATTTCAAACTACAAGCCCGGCAAAATAAATTCAAGCGCTATAATCACAATAAAAAATGTGCAGGTTATAACGGTTCGATAACTTCGTGCTTTGGAAAAAAATCTGAGAAGAGGACGAAGAGGGACACTGAGCTTGTCTAAAAACCCCTTTTCAATTGCTAAGTAAGCAAAATCTCTTCTCTTAAAAAGTATCAAAAATCCCTTATCTTTTAATCTTGCCCTAAGGCTGGTAGCATCTGCTCTTTCATTATTGCTGATGTTATCTTTAACAAATTATGAGTTGTTGCCACTATCTTCCACTCAAGCTTTATTTTCTCAACTGAAAAAGGAATTTAAATTTGCAGCGGAAAAAACTGCATCAGACTTTATTGACCATTTTAAAAAAGAAGGAACAGATTAAGCATTTGCCAAGCAAAATGGTCGCCTAACATGTTGAAAAAGACTTTCGTCCAAACCTTTTGGGCTTCTTTTGCAACAAAAATGAAAGAAGCTGTCAGGGAAGAAGACTATTCGAAATTGATCCGCCGACCCATGCCTGAGTACAATTACCACAAATTACCCAAATTACCCAAGCATTGTTTTGGTGCTTTTTTCAATTGCTGCCATGGTTCGGAGGTAGTAAAACAAGGAAATTCGTAAAGTTTTATTTTTGTTCCAATTTTCTATTGGGGTAGACAATAAGCCGGGATGAGGATTATAATTAAAAACAGCAATGAAAAAGAAGCTAACAATCGGCATTATTATATTATTGTCCGGATTTTTCCTTGGAGGGATTTCATTTTATATCCTCGGCAGGGTTACCGGCCCTTTGCGCCCGTCTCTTTCAGTCTTACCGAGAGTACCGAGCCAGATAATAGAGACTTCAAAGGCATTTTCCGAGATAGCAAATGCCATATCTCCTGCGGTTGTGAACATCTCAACCACAAAGGTTATAAAGCGGGATGCTGCACCCTCATTTTTTGAAGACCCTTTTTTTAATTTTTTTGACCCGTTCCATGAATTTAGTTCTCCTAAAAAATGGAAAGAGCAAAGCCTTGGTTCAGGGGTAATTGTTTCCAATGACGGCTATATAATCACTAATAATCATGTGGTTGAACAGTCAGAGGAGATAAAGGTTATCCTTTATGACAAGAGGAGTTTTAAGGGAAAAGTGATGGGTGCTGATTCCAAGACAGATATTGCAGTGGTAAAAATCAATGCAAAAGACCTTCCAACAGCTCTGTGGGCTGATTCTGATAAATTGCAGGTTGGAGAATTTGTCCTTGCTATCGGCAATCCATTTGGGTTAAGCCATACTGTAACAATGGGGATTATAAGCGCAGTTGGCAGGGTGAGCGTCGGGATTACAGACTACGAGGACTTTATACAGACTGATGCGGCAATAAATCCCGGAAATTCAGGCGGGCCGCTGGTGAACATTAAAGGCGAGGTAATAGGCATCAACACTGCAATATTTTCAAAAACAGGCGGTTATCAGGGCATAGGCTTTGCAGTGCCAAGCAACCTTGCACGCTCTGTGATGGACCAGCTTGTAAAACATGGGAAGGTCACCAGGGGATGGATAGGAGTTTCGATACAGAGGCTCACGCCTGAACTTTCTCAGAAATTCGGACTTAAAGACTCTGACGGGGCATTGGTTGGGGACACTGTAAAGGGAAGCCCTGCTGAAAAGGCAGGGATAATGCGAGGCGATATAATCCTTGAATACAACGGGAAAAAGGTGGCAGATGCTGACAGCCTCAGAAATACAGTTGCGCAGAGCAAGGCAGGGTCACAGGTGGCTGTCAGGATACTCAGAGGAGGGAAAGAGTATAATTTAACTGCAACCATAGCTGAATATCCGAAAGAGATTGGCGAGGCAGCGCCTGAATTATCGCATGAAGATAAACAGAAAGAAGCGCTTGCCGGCCTTGAGGTTATAGAGCTTACCAGGGAAATTGCGCAACAGCTGGGGCTGAACAGGGATGAAAAAGGAGTGGTTGTTGTGAGGGTTGAACCAGGTAGCGCAGCTGAAGAGGCAAAGCTTAAAAAAGGAGACATTATTCAGGAGATAGACAACAAAAAAATAAATAACATCAATGACTTTAATAAAATCGCCTCTAATATAAAGCCAGGGGGGACAGTATTGCTTTTTATTAACAGAGGCGGCCAAAGGTTTTATGCTGTGATCAGGGCCTCATAAACAGTGGATAGTAAATAGCGAACAGTAAAGAAATACAGACACTGATACGCTTTTGAAAGGAGGTGAGAAACTTGGCTTTTATTATTTTGAGGATAGGATTATTTGCAATATTTTTATCGGCAGGCTATCTGCTCGGAGGTAAATACGATTCCCAGATTATTGGCGCTGTATGGGGTGCGGCAATCGGCGCTCTTGCCCTTTTGACAGAGGCTGTATCTAAGAAGATTTCCCTTGGTATTGTTATTGGCGGTGTATTCGGCATGTCAATGGGCCTTGTGCTTGCAAACCTTCTGCTTTTTCCTTTAAAGGCTGTTATTTCCCGGGATTTTGTGACAATAGCATTTGTTGTAAATGCATTATTCGTCTATACAGGTCTGCTTGTGGGATTGAAGCGGGGCAAGGGGCTTACAATATCCGGAATACTCAGACTGTTCAAGGGGCAGGGGTTTGAGGAGAATCTTAAACTGCTGGATACAAGCGTTATAATAGACGGCCGTATTGCCGACGTGTGCGAAACCGGGTTTATTGAAGGGATATTTATCCTTCCGCAGTTTATTCTTCAGGAACTGCAATATATAGCGGATTCCCCGGATTCACTTAAAAGGGCAAGGGGCAGGAGAGGCCTGGATGTTCTGCATAAACTGCAGAAGATGTCCAATGTAACTGTAAGAATAGTTGACGAAGATTTTCCCAAGATAAGAGAGGTTGATGCAAAGCTTGTTGCCCTTGCCAGAGTGATTGATGCAAAGGTAATAACAAATGATTTTAATCTTAACAAGGTTGCTGAACTTCAGGGGGTGGCTGTATTAAACATCCATGAACTGGCAAATGCGCTGAAGCCTGTTGTCCTTCCTGGCGAGACCATAAAGGTTTTTGTCATTAAGGAGGGCAAGGAGCATAATCAGGGAGTTGCATATCTTGATGACGGCACAATGGTTGTGGTGGAGAATGCAAGAAAACTGATTGGCAAGAATGTTGATGTGACAGTGACAAGCGTTCTTCAGACAACAGCAGGCAGGATGATATTCTCCAAGACAAAAGAGGAATACGATAGAGAGAGTTAAAAATAAAGCAGCACACTTTAAGCTATGGTTATAAAGGCTTGGCATTATATTTTCGCTCATTCTCGCCCCGATCTGATCGGGGCTCCGAGGATTTTGCCTCTTTATTTATATGAATTACACTGCTGGACTATCGGCAAAATAAGCCGCTCAAATACAATGCCAAGCCCTTTGTCTGGTTGTGAAGAATCTCTAATGCAGTTCAAGCCTGTTCTCATTGTTGGTTGATACAGATATGCGTAAAGGTGGAAAAGTAATAGCCATTGTTCCGGCGGCCGGCTTAGGGAAGAGGTTTGGGCAGGATAACAATAAAACATTTCAGGCCCTGCTGGATAAGCCGATTGTTATTTGGGCGCTTGAAGCCCTTGAATGGGTGGATGATATCGAAGAGATAATCCCTGTTTTTAAAAAAGATGATATGGAACAGGGGCTTGCTTTAATAGAGAGGTTTAGAATTTCAAAGGTCAAAAGAGTTGCTCCGGGCGGGAAAGAGCGTCAGGATTCGGTTTTCAACGGGCTTAATTTGGCAGGCAAAAAGACAGATGTGGTTTTAATACATGATGGCGTCAGGCCGCTGATAGAAAAGTCTGTAATTGAGGAATCAATAAAACAGCTCAAAAATTGTGATGGCGTTATTGTCGGCGTTCCGCCTAAAGATACGATAAAAGAAGTTAGCTGCCAGTCGGAGCGACCCTCAGCGGAGACCCGTATCGGGCGGCCGGCTGTCAGCAATCGAGAAAAAGAATATATTATTAAAAAGACACTGAATCGAAATGTTCTCATGGCAATCCAGACGCCGCAGGTTTTTAAGTATTCTGCGCTCATGCATGCATATAAAAAGGCCATGGCCGAAAAGTTTTATTCTACTGATGATTCTGCAATAGTTGAAAGATACGGAGGCAAGGTAAAAGTAATAATGGGTTCTTATACAAACATAAAGGTAACAACGCCGGAGGATCTGGATGTGGCAGAGATGCTTCTGAAGAAGAGAGGGCTATGAGGATCGGTTTTGGATATGATTCACACAGGCTTGTTAAGGGGCGTAAGCTGATTATTGGCGGTGTGGAAATACCCTTTGAAAAAGGTTTGAAAGGGCATTCTGATGCTGACGTCCTTTGTCATGCAATAATAGATGCAATTATAGGCGCACTCGGCCTTGGCGATATAGGCAGGCATTTTCCTGACACAGACCCAAAATGGAAGGGTGCATCCAGCATAGACCTCCTGAAAAATATTGTTAAACTTACCAGGAATAACGGCCTTGATATTTCGTGGATAGATTCAACCGTAATTACAGAAAAACCAAAACTGGCGCCTTATATTGAGTCAATGAAAGAGGCCATATCCAAAACAGGGATTACGTCAGGGCTTATCAATATAAAGGCAAAAACGAATGAGGGCATGGGGTTTGTCGGTAAAGGCGAGGGTATTGCTGCATATGCGGTGTGTTTGCTGCATAAGATTCAGTAACCCGCAGGCAGTCTCACAATAAACTCAGGCACCTTGAATTTCTGTCTGTCATGCGTGAATTCCATCTTAACCCTTACGGCAGCAGGGAGATAATCTTTTTCTGTCGGGTCCCATTCAGAGACCCAGTCTTCTTTTTTCTCTTTTTTATTTACATCAAGATATTCGAATTCAAGCCTGTCTACAGAAGGGTCAAGAAGGTATACCTTTCCCCCGCTGTCATCAAACACATCCTCTAAAAAATAAATTTTCTCCCTGATCTTCAGGCCTTCATAATCATAAAATATCTGGACCCATTTCATCCCGGCCCTGTCTTCCGGCCCCTCGGAATATGAATCAACGCTGGTTGTAACAAATCCTGCGCTGCCTGCTTTGCCTGAGAAATAAAGGACCTTTCCCTCGGGCTCGGAAATTATATAGGGATATGCGCCTCTGAAAAGCCATGTTATCCTGTCGTTGAGGATTCTCATTTTTTGAGAAATCTCTTCTCTCCACATTCCTTTTTCCTGCGAACGATATCCAAGCCTCATGGCAGAAAGGAGTATTGCAATGATAACTGCTGAAAGGGTTATGGCGATAATAACCTCGATCAGGGTGAACCCCGTTTTATTCTTCAGGGTCATAATATGTTTTTAATCCTTTTAGTTCGAGCTTGCCCGAAGGAGGCCACGATACAGCAGCAGTTATTTCGTATGACTTTATTTTTTCTTCTGACGGCTTCAGGCTGACTGTCCTGATACCCTTAAAGCCGCCCTCAAAATCAAATGATTCCGAGCCGGCAGTAAGTTTGGGCAGGGCATAGGCTTCATCCATTATAGAACGGGCGTGAATCAGCGCAATGGAATAATCCTCGGATTTTTTTACCGAGCGAAGGCTTATTGAAAATAACTGAAAAAGGGTAACCAGGGCAATGCCCAGGATGCTTATGGAAACCATTACCTCTAAAAGGCTAAACCCCTTTGATTTTTGCGGTTCCGAGCACAGGGTCAACCTCAATGGAATACTCCCTTCCCTTTTCATATTTAATTTTTATATTACCGCCTGAGCTGTTTCCTTTTGGGAAAAATATAATTGATTTGCCTTGTATGCTGATGCGTTCAGGCATATTCTGCATCTTGCCATATACAGTATCATTTTTTTCCATCCAGAAGGAATTGGTTTCTTCATCAATCTTAAAGGCAACGGTAGTTTTTTCAAGGATGGCAGTCTCTCTGGCATATTTTAAAGTAATAAATACTTTTTTTGAGATTTCATTAAATACTCTTTTCTCATATATCCTGCCAATGGAAATAGCAACTATCGCTACAGAGATGCCTGCAATAAATATAACAATAATCAATTCGAGGAGCGTAAACCCGGCACCATGATGTTTGTGAGGGGTAAGCCCCTTATTCCCAGCTGACAAGGTCTTTATTTTCTCCCTCTCCTCCGGGTGTGCCGTCTGCGCCATTAGAGGAAAGGTCATATTCGCCGTGCGAACCCGGCGCTTGGTAGATATATGGTTTGCCCCAGGGGTCATTTGGCACAGTCTTTCTTAAATAAGGGCCATCCCATTTATCAGTGCCCGGGTTGGTCATCAGGGCATTGAGGCCCTCGGAAGTATTAGGATATTTGCCGGTATCGAGCCTGAACTGGTCAAGCGCCTGGCCAAGAAGCTCAATCTGGGTTTTTGCAGCCGCCTGCCTTCCTTTCTTTTCTCTGGCTAAATACTTTGGAAGAACAATACCAGCCAGCAATCCTAAAATCACTATAACAACCAATAGCTCTATCAAAGTAAAACCCTGATTTTTATGATGCTTTTTGTTTTCTCCGTTCTTCATATGTCCTCCATTTAATAGAATTTAGAAGTCAGAAGCCAGCAGCCAGAAGAGTTTTAATCTGGGTTTCTGAATTCTGAATTCTGTATTCTGTATTCTCTTTCAAATCGGTATCTCGTTAATGCTGAATATTGCAAGAAGCATTGATATAACGATAAACCCTACAACTATACCCATAAGGAGTATCAGTACAGGCTCATAAAGCCGCACGACCCTCTTTATGAGGTTTCTGCTCTCTGCCTCAAATCTTTCTGCAATCAGCAGAAAGGTTTCATCAAGCTTCCCTGCCTCTTCACCCACAACAACCATCTGCACAACTACGGGCGGGAATATATTGCTTTCCTTAAGAGGCGTTGCTATGCCTTTGCCTTTGCTTATTCCCTCTTCAATGGCCTTTAAACGGTTTGACATGATCTCATTTCCAACAACAGTCCGCGATATTCCTATTGCTTCCAGGATCGGGACCCCGCTTTGAAGCAGTGTTCCGAGTGTCCTTGAAAACCGCGCTATTATAAGCTTGAGATTTAGTTTTTTTATCACGGGTGTCTTTAGCTTGACATTGTCGACAAATATTTTTCCTTCAGATGTCATTATATAATTTCTTGCCGCTATAGTTGCTATGACAATAAGCCCGGCAACAGCCCACCAGTATGAGATAAAGAAGGTGCTTATATTCAGAAGAATAGTTGTCGGCAGCGGCAGCGCCTGTCCCATATCAGCAAATATTTTTGCAAATTTTGGAATAACATAAAGCATCAGGAACACAACTGCAAGCCCGCCGACAATTGTGAGGACCATTGGATAAATAAGGGCAGAGGTCATCTCTTCTCTAAAAGTTGCAGAAGTTTCAAGAAACGAAGCAAGCCTTTTTATGACGGCCTCGAGTATGCCGCCGGCTTCACCTGCCTTTATCATGTTGACATAAAGGCCGGGGAATATTTTATGTTTTGAAAGCGCCTGGGACAATGCCTGACCCCGCTGGATATCGATGTAAACCTCTCTGATAATAGCCCTGAAAGGCTTCTTCTCCGAGGCTTCTGAAAGCACATATAAAGCCCTGTCAACAGGCAGTCCTGATTCAAGAAGATTTCCAAGCTCCTGAGTGAATATTAAGAGGTCTTTTTGGGTCACCCTTTCAAAAAGGGAAACATTTTTAGCATCAACAGGTTTTATGCTTAAGGGGATTAGCCCTCTTAATCTGAGGTCAGATTTAATGGCGTCTTCATTCAGGGCATCAAGTGATTCCCTGATTTTATTCCCATTGCTGTCAACGGCTTCGTAACTGAAAAGAGGCATGAATTATGTTATCACAGCGACTAGAGAGCGTCAATCAAGCGTATTGGTGTAGAATATCACACCGTAATCATGAGCGATAAAAATCTGGTCATAAATCTCAATAAGCCTGAAGGCATGTCTTCCCAGCAGGCTGTCACAAGGGTCAAGCATATTTTCGCTGCCCAAAAAGCAGGACATGCAGGAACGCTTGACCCCATTGCCACCGGGATATTACTGGTATGTGTGGATGAGGCAACGAAAATAACAAGGTTTCTTGCAGAGACTGATAAAGAATATGTAGCGGTGATGAAACTTGGCGAGCGGACAAATACATTTGATTCAGAGGGACAAGTAATTAAAAAGGTAGAAAATTTTAATCTGGAGGAGGATAACATAGAAACTGTCCTTGAGCGCTTTAAAGGAAAAATTAAACAAACCCCTCCCATGTATTCTGCAATAAAGGTCTCAGGCCAGCCCCTTTATAAGCTAGCACGTAAAGGCATAGAGGTCGAAAGGCCGGATAGAAACGTAAATATATATAAACTTGATATAATCAGTTTTGCTGCTCCGTTTTTAGAGATAAGGGTTTTATGCTCTAAAGGAACATATATCAGGGCGTTGTGTGACGATATAGGGACAGCGCTTGATGTGGGAGCACACATTGTTGCCCTTAAACGGACAAAGATAGGGGATTTCAGGATTGAAGATTCAGCAGAGCTTGACGAATTGCCAGATAAGAAAGAATCTGTCTGTTCTATTGATAAAGCGATAAAATACCTTAAAGAGATTGTCTTGACTCCGGAAGACTTTCTTAGGGCAATAAACGGGGCTCTGATTGCACCATTGGAACTCTCAGGTTTACCTCTGAATTCTTATCTGAGGCTCAAAAATCCTGAGGGAAAACTTTTTGCAATAGGGAAGGTAACCGGCCCGGCAATAAAGATAGAAAGGCTGTTAAATGTTCTGCCAAATAAGCAATAAGCCGGCTAATCCTTAAACCAATGTATTAAAGATTTGCAGGAACTTTTTGATATATCAGAAAAATTTATGTAAAAATATCTTGACAAGTTAGATGTTTTCTGGTATTTATAATCTATGCTTTTTGGCGCTAAAGGCTCTATAGGTTTGGATATAGGTTCCAGCTACTTTAAGGTAGTGCAGCTGAAAGATACTAAAAAAGGCTACGAGTTGGAACTTTTTGACATGCTTCCTATCGCTCCTGAGATCATCGTGGACGGAGCTATAATAGACTCGCTCAGGCTTGTTGACGCCCTGAAAGAACTTATAAAAAAATCGCGCATAAAAACGAAAAATGCAGTTATAGGAGTTTCAGGGCATGCGTCAGTAATCATAAAAAGAATATCGCTTCCTGAAATGTCTGAAGAAGACCTTGCCGAATCAATAAAATTCGAGGCAGAACAGTATGTCCCGTTTGATATCGAGGATGTAAACCTTGATTTTCAGATACTCGGGCCCAGAGAAGAACCCGGGCAGATGGATGTTATACTTGTTGCGGTTAAAAAAGACATAATCAACGAATATGTTACAGTTGTCAAAGAGGCAGGCCTTAATCCTCTGGTAGTTGATGTTGATGCCTTTGCCCTTGAAAACATGTATGAGGTTAATTATGAAATAGAGCCTAACAGGAATGTGGCTCTTGTTAATATTGGAGCAAGTACAATTAATATGAATATCCTTAAGGGAGGCGTATCTGTCTTTACGAGGGACAGCTCCCTGGGAAGCAATCTGCACACAGAAGCCCTCCAGAAGGCCTTCGAAGTAACCTATGAAAATGCAGAGAGGCTTAAAAGGGGAGAGCCAGTAGAGGGTGTAGCCCCGGAAGATGCATACGCAACTATCATATCTGCATCAGAGGATATAATCAGTGAGATAGCGCGTTCCTTAGATTACTACAAGAGCACTACGCTCCATGAAGACATAAATGAGGTGATACTTAGCGGTGGAGGAGCTCTCATAAAGGACTTTACCAGAGTGCTCTCTGAAAAAATCGGGGTTGAGTCAAGAATGGCAGAGCCCTTCAGGAATATATTTATTCCAAAAAAATTTGATATTTCGTATATGCAGGAGATGGCGCCTATGGCTTCTATCGCCGTAGGGCTTGCCATGAGGAGGCCCGGCGACAGATGATAAGAGTAAATCTACTGCCGACAAAGCGTAAGAAAAAGGCCAAGGCCCTACCAACATTTTTAATCTCTATGGTATTGCTTACACTGGCGGCAGGCATAATATCGGCATACCTTTTTTATTGGTTAAATTCAGAATTGTCTTCTCAAAGGCAAAAGAAAAAGGTTAATGAGGCTCAATTAGCGGACCTGAATAACAAGATAAAAGAGGTCAAAAATTTTGAGGAACAGAAGAAGACACTCGAACAGAGGAAAAACATAATAGAACAGCTTAGAAAAAACCAGAGCCTTCCTGTAAGAATTCTCACAGAGATGAGCAATGTCCTGCCAAGCGGGGTCTGGCTTCAGTCTATGTCTGTGTCCGGTGAAAGTATAAATATAAGCGGTTCCGGGTTTACGAATGAAGATATTGTTAACTATGTTGACAATCTTAAGAAATCAAAACTCTTTACAGATGTGAATCTGATAGGCACTCAAAAGTCAGGATCAGGGAAGGTCGTAACGTATCAATTTACATTAACGTGCAGGGCAAAGGCATCATAAAATGGCTTTTAAGCTTGATATAAAATTCGACATAAAAAAGCTGCCGAAAGGCGCAAGGATAGGCATAGCTGTTGCCCCTGCAGTGATCATCTTGGTTGTAGTTATAATGCTCATAGTGGTGCCCAAGACAAAGGAGATTAAACAACTTAAGGCTGATATATCGGTGCAGGAAAATGAGATACAAAAGAGCCAGGCAATGGCAGCGAAACTGGATATATTAAAGGTAGAGAACGAAAAACTCAAAAAAAGGCTCACTGAGCTGAAAGAACAGCTTCCAGAGGGAAACGAGGTTTCAAGCCTGCTTAAGCAAATATCCGGAGTAGCTGCAAAATCAGATGTGGATATACAAACATGGAAACCTGAAGGTAAGAAAGCACATCCAAGCGGTATCGTGGAAGAAATCCCGTTTTCAATAACCCTTACGGGAACGTATCATCAGCTCGGATATTTTTTTAGCAATATTACCAGATTAAACAGGATAGTAAATTTTTCAGACATCAAGCTTGGGAGCCCACAGGCACGAAAGGATGAGGCAATGTTAACTATATCCTTCAGGGCTTCAACTTTTTCATCTGTGAAAGAAGGAGACGAAGGAGGCAAAGGGGGCAAATGAACAGGGCAATCCTTCTATTTTTTATTTTTGCAACCCTGATCTTCTTAGTCGCCTGCCAGGAAAAGGCTTCTGTCTCCAAGTCAGGACCTGCAAAGGCTGCCCAGAAAGTTGTTTCTCAGGGAGACGAGGTAAAAGGGCCCAAAATAGAGGAAGAGGTTTTTTTATATGACAAAACCGGTAAAAGGGACCCATTTGTCTCTCTTCTCATAGCGGCGCAGCAGGAACCGTCAAAAGGGGAAACCCCATTGGAAAGTTATGATGTTAACTCCATCAAGATATTAGGCATTGTGTGGGATGAGAAAGGCCATTATGCAGCAGTGATATTGCCTGACGGTAAGGCATATACACTGAGGGAAGGCATGACAATCGGTCTTCACAAGGGTAAGATACAAAGGATAAGCAAAAACAGCATTGTAATTAAAGAGCGTGTAAAAGATTATACGGGAGAAATTAAATCAAAGGAAACAATATTGAAACTCCGCGAGGAGGAGGAAGAATGAAACAAAAATTGATAAAAAACATTGGGGCATTAGTAATCTTAATTTTCGCCTTAGGGTGTGCAACCGGAGGTGGCAAGCAGGGAGCGGTTCAGGGAGCTCAAAATCCGGTGTTGACCGGGATAGACGTAACGGATAATAAGCTTAATATTGTTGTTGATAAGCCGTTTACATATACCATATACAAATCGTCTGACCCATATAAAGTGATTGTGGAACTTCCGGATGTGCGCATGGGTTTTGCTCCTAATAAAATAAAATCTGATAAGGCAGGGATAACAGAGATTACACCCTCCCAGACAGAAGACCCGGTATCAACCAAACTCGAGATACTTCTTTCGTCTCCTGTGACTGTAGAGCCTGTGTATAAGGATACCACGCTGGCTCTCAAGGTAAAAGAAGAGCCCGAAGCAAAGGGGGCAGAGATAACATCTGAAGCGCCAAAGGCGGAAGAAAAAGTTCAGGAGGTTAGTGTTCCAACGGCAAAAGCTGAAGAGCCTGTAAAATGGGCAGAGGTAGCACAGCCGGAACAAAAGGCAATACCTGCGGCAGAAAGCAAAGAGGAACCTGCAGCTGCCGGAGCAGAACAAAAGGCGATAATGGCAGCAGCAGTTAAAGAAAATGATACAACTACTGCCAAGCCTGAGCAAAAAACAACTGTTGCAAGAGAGCTTCCTTCTGCAACGTCAATTTTACAGGTCAAGATAGAAAAAGGGCGGGATGTCTTAAAGGTAGTAATAAAGGGTAACGGGTCTTTGAATCCTAATGTGTTCCGGCTTGATAACAGAGCTGTATTAGATATACCCAGTGTTGACATGGCTGCGGTGTTGCCTGCTGCAGTGCCATTGCCGCTTACAAGCATCAGGGCAGGCAGGCATAAAGACAAAACAAGGCTTGTGCTTGATATGAAAGAGGGGACAAGCTTTGATGTTGCAGCAATAGAGGATTCTGTAATAATTTCCTTCCGTTTGCCTGAAGAAAGATATGCGGCAAAGGCAGCCGTGGGAGAGACAAAGGTTGCTGAAGTTGAGGCAAAGGCTGTGGTTGAAACTCAGGAAAAACCCGGCGAGAGTAAATATAAAGGCCAGAAGATATCTCTTGATTTTCAGGACGCAGACATAGGCCCGATATTCAGGCTTCTGGCTGATATCAGCGGGTATAACTTTATTATTGACCCGTCTGTAAAGGGCAGGATTACAATGAAGCTTATGAATGTGCCCTGGGACCAGGCGCTTGATATAATACTCCAGACCTTTAGTTTTGGAAAATCCGTTGAAGGCAACATAATATGGATTGCTCCTACCAGTCTGTTTGCCAAAATTGACACTGAAAAAACAGCTGAAAAAATCCGGATGGAAAAACAGGAAGACCTTGTGCAGGAGATAGTACGGATAAATTATGCAGAGGCAGGCACTATAAGCGGCGCAATTAACAACGGCAAGTTACTCAGTACAAGAGGCACCATAACAATAGATGCCAGGATGAATACGCTCATCATACAGGATACCCAAACGAGCATTAACAAGATAAAAGAGCTTGTAAAGATAATGGATGTCTCAAAACCTCAGGTGATGATAGAGGCAAAGATAGTAACTGCCAGCACTTCCTATACCAGCCAACTTGGAATAAGGTGGGGAGGAACATTTGAGGGTGCCCCGGGTAGAACATTTGCGACCCAGACACCGGGTGCCATTACGTACGGGGGTGACACAACAGGCGCGGGAGGCATTAAGAACCTGGGCAATGAGGTGCTTGGTGCTGTCTCAGTGAATACCCCTTTGTCTTCTGTAACAGGCGCTGGCGGAGTTGTAAGTATGCTTATAGGGAGCGCCAACAGCTCACAGATAGCCCTGTCACTTCAGGCCCTTGAAACCATTAAGAAATCCAAGACATTGTCAAACCCGAGGATCTTAACAATGGATAATGAACCTGCCACCATCACACAGGGCGTGACCTTTTATACTACCAGTATAAGCGCCGAGGGCACAAAAACAGAGGCTCAAAATGCAGCCTTAAGCCTATCGGTCACTCCCAAAATAACGCCTGATGGTTATATATCTTTAAAATTGACAGTATCCGATGACAGCCTTGCCAGCGTGACACCGCCTGTCAAGAACACCAAGACCCTAAGCACGCAGGCCCTGGTGAAGGACGGCGATACGCTGGTCCTGGGCGGAATTTATACTGATACCGAAGTAAACGATACAACAGGAATTCCTTTGCTGAGCAAGATTCCAATTCTGGGATGGCTCTTTAAAACAAAGCAGGATACAGGCCCTGGCCCTTCAGAGATGCTTATATTCATAACTCCAAGAGTTGTGAGCAAGCCAATATAAGATTTATCCGGAATGGGCATTAGATTTTTCACTGCAGGCGAGTCACATGGCAAAGCCCTGACAGGAATCCTAGATGGGGTTCCTTCAGGGCTTTTTATTTCTGCAGATGATATAGACAAAGACCTCAGAAGACGACAGGGCGGTTACGGCCGGGGCGGCCGGATGAAGATTGAAACAGACCATGCTGAAATCCTCTCTGGTGTCCGCCGGGGCAAAACCATAGGCTCTCCAATAACAATCCTCATCGAAAATAAAGACTGGGCTAACTGGCAGAATATTATGAATCCTGAGTTAAATCCGAAATCCGAAATCCGAAATCCGAAATCAATTATTACCCGGCCAAGGCCGGGGCATGCTGACCTTGCAGGAGCTATCAAATATGATACCCATGACATAAGAAATATCCTCGAACGGTCGAGCGCAAGAGAGACAGCGATGCGTGTGGCGCTTGGCGCAGTAGCAAAAAAGTTTCTCTCTGATTTTAATGTGATGATTGGGAGCTATGTAATAGAGATAGGCAAAATACAAGTTTCAAGTTTCAAGTTTCAAGTTTCAAGTTCAGAAAAAGAACTTTTAGAGATTTTCAAAAAAGCTGAAAAATCGCTGGTAAGGTGTCCTGACAGGAATGCTTCACAAAAAATGGTTAAATTAATTGACAGGGCAATAAAAGAGGGAAATTCTCTCGGAGGAATTTTTGAGGTGTTTGTAACAGGGCTACCTGTTGGTCTTGGGAGTCACACCCAATGGGACAGGCGGCTTGATGGCAGGCTAGCACAGGCATTGATGTCTATTCAGGCAATAAAAGGCGTTGAGATTGGCATGGGCTTTGAAATGGGCAGGAGATTTGGCTCAGAGGTTATGGATGAAATTTTTTATAGCCAGGAGCCAGGAGCCAGGAGCCAGAAGTCAGGAGGTTTCTTCCGCAAGACTAATAATGCAGGCGGAATTGAAGGGGGCATGACAAATGGAATGCCGGTAATCCTCAGGGCAGTGATGAAGCCGATACCCACATTAAGAAAATCTCTTGGTTCAGTTGATATAAATACAAAGAAGCCTTTCAAGGCAGCCTATGAGCGCTCTGATGTATGTGCTGTGCCGGCTGCAGGAGTTGTAGGCGAGGCAATGGCAGCGCTTGTTATTGCAGATGCATTTCTGGAAAAATTCGGCGGTGACAGCATGGCAGAAGTTAATAGGAATTATAATTCCTATCTTAAATATATTTCAAAATTCTGATAAAGGCTTTAAGAAGGGCTGTCTTTCGCTTGTTACAATTTTATTAAGGCATGGCATTATTTTTTCACTCATTCTCGCTGCGCTCCGAGGATTTTGCCTCTTTATTTTTAAAAATTTAATGGGCTTCGGCAAAATAAACCGCTCAAATACTATATCCAGCTTGTAATATTTAGATGCAATCTTGAAAAGCATTCATGTAAAATATCGTCATGAAAAACATCGTGCTTACAGGGTTTATGGGAACCGGGAAATCCGAGGTGAGCAGGGAGCTATCGCGGATTCTTGGCTGGAAGTCGATTGATATTGATGCTGAGATAGAAAAATCACAGAAGATGGCAATAACAGAAATATTCAGGCAATCCGGAGAACCGAAATTCAGGGACATTGAGACAGAGACGATAAAAAAGTTTTCAGGAAATAAAAATGTTATTATTTCAACCGGAGGCGGGGCTGTTTTAAGACAGGAGAATATGGATGTCTTGAGGGAAAAGGGAGTTATTGTATGCCTTGCAGCAAGGCCTGAGACCATACTTCAGAGGACGAGCAAGAATAATGATAGGCCATTACTGCAGGTTGATGAACCATTAAAAAAAATCAAGGAACTCCTTGAATTCAGAAAGCCTTATTATGAAAAGGCGGATATAATGATAGATACGGAGGGAAAGACGCCTCTGGAGGTTGCGGAGGAGATAATTGAGAAGGTGAAAAATGAAGGTTAAAATACAAGGGATAACTCTTTCTCTCATTCTCGCTTCGCTCCGAGGATTTTGCCTCTTTATATTTGAAGTTGGCTGTAGGACTATCGGCAAAATAAACCGCTCAAGAGTCATCCCTTGCATTTTAGAAAGCTATTTTAAAAATGAGAAGTTGGAATGGATAAGGTAAGAGTTAAGCTCAAAGAAAGAAGTTATGACATCTGTATTGGGAGCAATATACTCGGTGATATTGGGGCAAGGCTCAAATCATTTAAGATAAGTCCGAAAATTGCAATAATAAGCAATCCTGCTGTATTTACCCTCTATGGCAAAAAAGTTCTGGCTTCAATGAAAAAGGCCGGCTTTGATGTTAAGACAGTTATAATTCCTGATGGAGAAAAATATAAAGACATAAACACTGTGCAAAAAATTTATGGAGAACTCCTGAGGCAGAGGCTCGACAGGAAATCTGCTCTCATAGCGCTCGGAGGCGGGGTGATTGGAGATATAACCGGGTTTGTTGCGTCAACGTATATGAGAGGGATAGATTATATCCAGATTCCGACTACTCTCCTTGCGCAGGTTGACAGCTCTGTCGGAGGCAAGACCGGAGTCAATCACAAACTCGGGAAAAATATGGTAGGCACGTTCTACCAGCCAAAACTTGTGTGGATTGATATTGATACACTGAAAACTCTGACTAAAAGGGAACTCGTTGCAGGGCTAGCTGAGGTTATCAAATACGGCGTGATAAAGGATAAGAAACTATTCGATTTTTTAGAAGACAATATGAGGAAAATCTCTTATCTTGACAAAAGTGCATTGCACCATATCATCAAACGCTCATGCGAGATTAAGGCAGATGTTGTTTCAAAGGATGAGAAAGAGTCAGGCCTGAGGGCGATATTGAATTACGGGCATACAGTCGGCCATGCTATCGAGACGGTTACAGAATATAAAAAATTCCTGCACGGCGAGGGAGTGGCTATAGGGATGTCCCTTGAGGCAAAGCTGGCTGAGATTATGGGCTTTCTCAGGATACATGATGCGCTGAGGATAAAAGCCCTGATTAATTTCTACGGCCTTCCATCAGAAATGCCAAAAAACCTGAATATAAATTCTCTCATGTCTGCGATGCAGCTTGATAAAAAGGCAGTTGCAGGGGAGTTGAAATTTATATTGCCTGAGAGAATTGGGAAGGTGAGGATTGAGAAAGGAATTTCGATAGATAAGATCAAGCAGGCATTGGGACAGAAGTCAAAAGTAAAGGCCTGAACTCAGCCTCTCTTACTACCCTTTCACCAAAAACTTTCTCACATCTCCCACGCGCATTGTGATGCGCTGGGTATCGAGGTATTCGAGGAAGGGGAGGGCGTATTTGCGGGATGTTCCAAGCACATCCCTGAATTCCGCTACTGTCATCTCTTTTTTCTTATTGTAAAAATCTTTGAGCATGGCAAGCATTTTATCGTAAACAATTTTTGTAATATAAATCGTCTCATTAATCCTCACGAGCTTTCCTTGTTTTGTCATGAGCTTAAGGATGTCATCGAGCTGTTTCGGCTGCATTTTGAGAGCGGTTAACAGCTCCTCTTTCAACAAAGGCTGGAAACCTGCCTGTTCAAGTATGGTTATAATCTTTGTCTCTATGCCCTTATCTACCTCTGAGAGCGTTGCCTTGAAACTTGCCGAGCGCAAAAGGTCTTTATCGCTTACAACATCTTTCATTGCGCCAATCAGGGCATTAAATATCTTCTGCTCTATTTTAAGCTGTGCCCTGACCTCTTCCTTGGGCATTCCTGATTGCAAAGGGTTTTGTTTATGGAATGGGATAAGGATTTTATTAATGCCTTCTTTTATTGAATTAACCGCACTGTCATGAATAAGAATATCCTCGAACCGGACTACGGCAGTTTTTTCTTTTAAAGAGCGGATTGCATCCCTGATTGCAGGGGTATCTGCATTTATCCAGCCTTCAATCAGAGAAACAGGCATCCCATGAACACCTGCCTTTTTAATCTTCATGGCTATTTTTTCATCAAGCACTCCTTTTTCAAAGACCTCCAAATCTCCCAGGCCCTCGCTCTTTTTCCTTCTTGAAGGATAGGCATCAAGTATTTCACCGCCTCCGATTGTCTCGACAGGCGAGAACCTTCTTATGATGTATCTGTCCCCTGACATTGAAATTACAGGCTCCTGTAGCCTAAACTGGCAGAAACAGCCCTCCGCAGGCTTTAGTTCGTCTCTGTCATATAAAATCACCCTTGCAATCACCTCCGATGTCCCTGAATGAAAGTGAACAAGGCTCTTGTTCTTTAAGACAGGAGAATCCTTGAGAAGCTCGATCTTTGCATCTATTGTTTTTGTGGGCGAGAATCTCTCCGGTATAACTACCACATCGCCTCTTCTTAAACTGTCTTTCTCAACCCCTGTGAGGTTTATGGCAACCCTCTGACCTGCATATGCGGTCTTTATCGCCTTGCCGTGGCTGTGAAGCCCTCGAACCTTGGTGCTTATATTAGACGGCAATATATCAACCGCATCATCAACAGATATGCTTCCTGAAATAGCAGTTCCTGTAACAACAGTCCCGAAACCTTTTAATGTGAATACCCTGTCTATTGGAAGCCTGAAAAGTCCTTTGGTAAGCTTTGGCTGAATCTTTAGAGCGACTTCTTTTATTTTTTCTTTTAAGGTATCAATATTTTTCCCTGTCTTTGATGAAACAGGAATTATCTCTGCATTTTCAAGAAAAGTGTCTTTTACAAAGCCTCTTACTTCGTCTGAAACAAGCTTAACCCAGTCTTCCTCAACAAGGTCTGTCTTTGTTATTACTATGAGGCCGGATTTAATCTTCAGAAGGTTGCAGATTGCAAGATGCTCCCTGCTCTGGGGCATTATGCCTTCGTCAGCGGCAATTACAAATAGAACAATGTCTATTCCGCCTGCGCCTGCAAGCATGTTCCTTACAAGCCTTTCATGCCCCGGCACGTCAACTATCCCGACTGTAAGGCCGTCAGGGTATACAAGGTCGGCAAAACCGAGGTCAATCGTGATTCCGCGCTCTTTTTCCTCTTTCAGCCTGTCAGGGTCTATGCCTGTCAGGGCTTTAACAAGAGCGCTTTTCCCGTGGTCTATATGGCCGGCTGTGCCGAGGATTACGTAATGCATACTCTGAAAATTATATACGAAATCGGTAGTGTTTTGTAACTTATTGCAAAAGGCAGGCATAATATCCTCGCTCATTCTCGGGCTGACGCCCTCCGAGGTATTTTGCCTCTTTGTCTTCAATATGGATTACTGTAGGACTATCGGCAAAATAAAACCGCTCGAATACTATGCCTGCCTTTTTAACAACGAACAGGATAGGAGCAAGAATTGACAAATATAGGGACAACAAATACAATAAATCAGTAAATTTACATAAAGGACGGATATAAAATTGACTCTTAAAGAACTTTACAATAAGGCAATATCAACAGGCATTGAAAATGACCCGCGCAGCAAAGAGTTTGTTTTAAAAGAACTCGAATCAAGGAAAAAAGACTTTGAGAAACTGAAAGATGACGAAAAGGAATTTTTTGATAATGAGACATTGAATAACCCTTATTCAGATTCAAGGATATTAAACGGCACAGGCGAAGAGAAGATAAAGTCTGCGCTTATCGGGATAGATATAGAGGTTGGAGAGATACTTCTTGCAGACAGCCTTAAGGCAAAAGGCAAGGGAGTAGACCTTTTGTTATCACATCATCCTGAGGGCAGGGCCTATGCAAACCTGTATTCGGTCATGCAGATGCAGTCAGACATACTTCACAGATTCGGCGTGCCCATAAATATAGCTGAAGACCTTATGGAAGGAAGGATAAAAGAGGTTGAAAGAAGGCTTATGCCTGTTAACCATACAAGGGCGGTTGATGCTGCAAAACTTCTGGGGATTCCTTTTATGTGCCTTCACACCCCGGCTGACAACATGGTTGCCACGTATCTGCAAAAGATTTTTGATGAGAAAAAGCCTTATAAGATTTCAGATGTGCTTGATATTCTGAAAAACATTCCCGAATATAAAACAGCTGCTTTTAACGGCGCAGGGCCAAAGATTTTGATTGGTTCCAAGAACAGGAAGGCAGGAAAGATTTTTGTTGATATGACAGGCGGGACAGAAGGCTCCAAGGAGATTTTCAGCAGCCTTACGGCAAGCGGTGTGAACACGATTGTCGGGATGCACCTCGGTGAAGAGCATCGGAAAGAAGCAGAGAAGAATCATCTCAATGTTGTTATTGCAGGGCATATCTCGAGCGATAATCTTGGGCTGAATCTGCTTCTCGATGAGCTTTCACAAAATAATTCTTTCGAAATACTTGAGTGCTCTGGGTTTAAACGGGTCAGCAGGCTAAAATAGTGACTGTCTATTGGAAGGCGCGAGAATTTATAAAAGATTCTTTATTGAACTTACCGGCGAATAAAAACCGCTTGCAATCATATGATTTAATATCACATCTGCCTCCTGGCTGCTTATAACTTTCTTTTTAACTGTCTTTATAATAATGCCTATCGTGCCTGTCAGTTTCACGGCGAGCAAGTCTGCCTCTCTCCTTGCAGCCCTGTCATCACAGGCAAATATATAACCCCTTGTTTTTGCAATAGCAATACTGGATGACTCGCCGAAACCGAGAGATACAGAAAGCGTCGTGAACAAAGCCTTTTCTTTTTCGCCTTTCAATGCTATCTCCTTAATCCAGCCCTCTTTTATGGTTTCGTTAACACTCGCAAGTTTATTATGGCCGCTAAGTATTCCCCTCAGATTTTCAGCCGCCACAAAATTAGTTAGGTATGAAGAATTTGCATAAAGTTTTTTGATGATATGCAAGGAACCTGAGAGAGCGAAATTGCTCAGCACACAGCAATCGAATATAATCTCAGGCATTCACTGCATCCTGCAGAACCTCAGACTGTTTTTGCAGCATTATGCGTATGCCGTGTTTTTTCAAATAGAGTCGTGCGCTCACAACATCTAAGCCGAGGACTTCTGACAGTTTGCCGAGGCTTATAAGTCCCTCTTTATATGCTTCAAGGGCAACTGATTTTCTATGCTCAAGGGCATCTTTCCCATAAGTCACATCAAGCGCTTCCCTTACAAGACCGCCGAGGGTGCCTTCTCCCCTCTTCGCATATGACTTAAGCTTTCTGTGCTGCTCATCGGTAAGCATTATATTGGTCCTTTTCATCCTTGCCTCCATATGTGTAACTATATGTGTAATGTTAACACTGTCAGCCATGGGGCGTCAAGAAAGATAACGGCAGGATCGGGGGTGAGAGGGGTCTGAGGAGGGTTATATTTCTGAAAAAATCAGGAAGTGGAGCTATGTTTCTTCTCCCGGGTTTAAACGGGTGAGCAGGCTAAAATAGTGACTGCCAGCGGCGCTGAACATCTTCTCCGGATTGTTTCACATGTTTGGTTTCAATTAACATAGATAGTTGTTTTTGTAACAGTATATTTTTTACCGCTTCCGCATTTTGATGGATTATATAAAGGGGAAGGGGTAGTGTCAAGCGAAAAAAGGCACTTTTTTTCAGGACTCTCAAATTACTCAATTTAAGGTAAAATAGGCATTATGAAATCCGACAGGCTTCTGGAAGACATAAAATCACGCCTCGATATAATTGAAGTAATCTCAGACTATGTTGAACTAAAAAAATCAGGCCAGAACTACAAGGCAAACTGTCCTTTCCATTCAGAAAAGAGCCCATCATTTATGGTAAGCCCTGCCAAGCAAATATTCCACTGCTTTGGATGCGGGGCAGGAGGGGACATCTTTGGTTTTATCATGAAATATGAAAACCTTAATTTTCAGGAAGCAATTAAGATGCTTGCAAAAAAAGCCGGCATAAAACTTTCGGAATACAGGTTCGAGGCTGATGCCTCCGAAAAGAAAGAAAAACTTTATGCGATTCAGAAAGAGGCGCTTAATATCTATGTAGAAAATCTCAGGGAATCAAAAACAGCAGGTTCTTACCTTGCCAAAAGAGGCATAACAGGAGAGATGATTGAGGCTTTTTCTCTGGGGTATGCAGATAAAGAATGGAAGAGCATCTATGAACATCTTAAGGCAAAGGGGTTTGATGAGCCCCTGATTGTCCAGTCAGGGCTTGTTTTCAGCGGAGAAAAAGGGCTGTATGACATGTTCAGGAACCGGCTCATATTCCCTATATTTAATGTTCAGGGCGATGCCATGGCTTTTGGCGGAAGGGCCATAGATGATTCAATGCCGAAGTACCTGAATTCTCCGGAGACGCCCTTATTTAAAAAAGGCGAGACCCTCTATGCCCTCAATATTGCAAAGGATGAGATACGGAAAAAAGACTATGTCATGATTACTGAAGGATATCTGGATGTTATCATGTGCCATCAGCATGGTTTTAGAAATGTGGTTGCACCCCTGGGCACAGCATTGACCGCAGGCCATTTACATAAGCTCGGGAGGTTTACAAAAAAAGTCCTGCTGGTTTTTGACAGCGATACAGCCGGAATTGCCGCTGCAAAAAGGTCCATAGCCCTTCTTTTCGAGCACGGTTTTAAGAGCAAGGTGCTGCTGTTGCCGGAGGGGGATGACCCTGACAGTTTTCTCAGGCAAAACGGGAGCAAGGCATTTCAGGCAAGGCTTGGGAAGGCAAAGACAATGGTTGATTTTATCCTCGGTTTGAAGGGGGATAAGACCGATAATGTCAGGGCAGCAGTCGGGATAGTGGCCAGTACAAAGGATTTAATCCTCAGAGAAGAGCTCTTCAGGGAACTCTCGGAAAAATCAGGCATAAGAGAGGCTGTCCTGAGGGGTGAATCTAAAGGGTACGGGCAGGAACCAAGGCATAGTATAGCGGCTGCAGCCTCAAAGGCAACGACCTTTTTCTACAGTGAGGATATTTTGCTTTTAAGCGCTATAGTTTCATTTCCCGATAAAGCCCCTTATATCTTTGATAATTTAAATATAGACAGTGTGCGTAACCCCCTGGTTAAAAAAATTTTTCAAGAAATTAAACCTTCCGCCGATAAAGTAAGCATGACTGAAATGCTTAGTGTTTTGGGGGAAGAAGAAAAGGCGCTTGTTACAAGGCTTTCGCTGACCCCCGGGTTTGACCTCGAGGACATTGACAAAAGCATAAAGGGCTGCCTCAGAAAGATAGCCCATTATGAGATTGAGGAAAAAATAAAAGAGGCGAAAAGCACAGGCGACCGCCAGCGTTTAAGGAGCCTGCTGGCAGAAAAGCAAAAAATAACAAGAGCTGTCTGATATGGAAGGGGGTAAATTATGATGGAACAGCCTGATTATTTTGAGGTGAATGAAGACAGGGAAGGAATTGCCCTGCTCAAAGAAGAGATAGAAGAGGAATTTATTGAAGAAACAGGGAAAAAAACGGCATTTGCTGACCTGGAATATGACCCTATAAAGATTTATCTCAAAGAGATGAGCGGGGTCTCTCTTCTTACTAAAGAAGGAGAGGTTGAGATAGCAAAAAAAATCGAAAGCGGCAAAAGAAGGGTAGCAGAGATTATTTTTTCACTTCCTTTTGCAGTTAAAAAGCTTGTTGCGCTCGGAGAACTTATTGAAAAAGGCGAGGCTCCATTAGGGGAAATAATACAGAACGGGGAAGATGCCCTTGATGAAGATATCTTTGCTGAAAGGAAGAGATTCTCTGATATAGCAGCCCAGATAAACAAACTGTATGAGAAGAGGAAGGTTTATCTCAAAAAGCCTGCTGCAAAAGGCAGCCCGGCAGATAAAAGGGCGTCTCGCATGCTTGAAGATAATATGACTCAGATGCTGAATAAGATAAATCAACTGAAGTTAAAAGAGGATTCAATAATTGCCTTCTCTGAGGAGATTAAAAAAATAATACTAAGGATTGATGAAATTGATAAGCAGATGGCATTTCTTAAAAAGAAACTTAAACAGAAGGGATTTGATAGTGACAGGCCTGAAAATAAAATCGGCAGAAAAATAAATAAAACCCTGAAGGAAGATACAAACATGCTCCTTAACGCCTATAGAGAATGCAGGAAAGAGAGAGCAGACAAGGAGGAAATGATTGGCGTTAAAGCAGGAGAAATGAAAAAAATACTTCAGCTTCTCATTGAAAGGGAAAGGGAGGTTATTGAGGCAAAAGGGGCGCTCATAGAAGCCAACCTCCGTCTTGTCATAAGCATAGCAAAGAAATATATGGGGAAGGGGCTCAGCTTTTCCGACCTTATTCAGGAAGGCAACATAGGGTTAATGAGGGCCTGCGACAAGTTTGAATATGAGAGAGGTTATAAATTCAGCACTTATGCTACATGGTGGATAAGACAGGCAATTACAAGGGCCCTGGCAGACCAGTCCAGGACCATAAGAATCCCCGTGCATATGGTAGAGACGATGAACCGCATAACAAAGACGACAAGAGAGCTTGTACAGGAACTTGGAAGAGAGCCTGTTCCTGAAGAGGTTGCTTACAAGGTAGGATTGCCGATAGAAAAGGTCAGGGGGATATTAAAGATTTCAAGGGAACCCATATCACTGGAAACCCCGATAGGAGATGAAGAGGACAGCCACCTTAGTGATTTTATTGAAGACAAGGCTATTCTTTCGCCTTTGGATGCTGCGATAGAGGGTGACCTGAAAAATCAGATAGACAGGTCGCTTTGCACACTAAGCTCCAAGGAAGAAAAGATTTTAAGGAAGAGGTTCGGCATAGGAGAAGATGCACCCCAGACCCTTGAGGAAGTTGGAAAGGAATTCGAGGTTACAAGGGAGAGGATAAGGCAGATAGAGGTAGGAGCAATCAGAAAATTAAGACACCCTTCAAAACACAAGTGGTTGAGGTCTTTTATTAGGACTTGACCAAAGCACACCTTAAACTTTACAATTAAAAGCTTTGTGAGGGCCCATAGCTCAGTTGGTAGAGCTACCGGCTCATAACCGGTTGGTCCCAGGTTCGAGTCCTGGTGGGCCCACCAACTAAATCATGCAAAGTTTAAAATTAAAGATTCAAGATTAAGGAATTCTGTAATTTTGTATTTTGCATTTTGAATTTTTTTTGGTGGAGGGTGTGTGCAGGAGAATATAAAACTACTTATCGAACTTCAGGGAACAGATTCTGTTATTTTCAGGGACAAGAATTTTATTGATTCAATGCCTTCAAAGCTGCTTTCTGCTGATCAGGCCTTTAAAGAGATCCAATCTCTCTATGAGGGGGGAAAACAAAAAGTAACCCTGCTTGAGAAAAAGAAAAAAGACAAGGAAAAAGAGACCGAGGATATCAATGAAAGGATAAAAAAAATAAAGGCCCGCGCATCAGAGATAAAAACGAACAAAGAATATCAGGCGCACCTCAAAGAGATAGAAGCCATTGAGAAGGAACGTTATGCGATAGAAGATGAGATACTGTCTATCATGGAGGCGGTGGATGCAGCAGGCAAAGAATTAAAGGCAGAAGAGATTAAGGTAAAGGCTGAAAAAGATAAGGTGGAGGCATTCAAAAAACAGGTTGAGAAAGAGATGGCTGAGGCAGAAGGTGAATTGAGTGAAAAAAAGGCCAGGCGCTCAGACATAGCGGATAAGATAGACCCTGATATGTATAACGAGTATATGAAAGTACTCAAGGCGTGCGGCGGACTTGCGGTGGTAGAGGCAAGGGATGAGATCTGCCAGGGCTGTAACATGAACATACCGCCTCAGATGTTTGTGGAGATAAAGAAAAATGAAGAGATAAATCAATGCCCTCAATGCAGAAGGATACTCTACTGGAAAGAAGTAAATGAATGAAACCCGGAATCGGCTCGCAACGAGATGCAGTTTTGTATTGTGATGGCGCATCAAGCGGCAATCCGGGAAAATCAGGCATCGGGGCAGTGCTCACCTTTGGCGGCAAGACGTATGAGATATCGGAGAACATCGGGATAGCAACAAACAATATCGCTGAGTATACGGCATTGATAAAGGGACTCTCAAAGGCAATATCATTAAAAATCGAAACCCTCAGTATCTTTCTTGATTCAGAACTATTGGTAAGGCAGATTGAAGGAAGCTATAAAGTAAAAAACGAAAAACTGAAAGAACTATACCTGGATGTAATCTCTCAGCTCAGAGCTTTTAAGGGTTACAGCATCCGGCATATCCCGCGGGAACAGAATAAAAAAGCAGATGCCCTCGCAAGAAAAGCCGTTTACCCACGGTAGAGAATCAGCTGGTTGAATTATTTCTTTATTTTATTCTATAATTAGCAAATCCTATGGGAATGGAAGACCACAAACTAAAAGTTTTCTGCACGGTTGCGGAGACAAAGAGCTTTTCCAAGGCATCTGAGATAATACATCTCACACAGCCTGCGGTAAGCCTGCTGGTACAGGCAATAGAGGAGATATACGAGACAAAACTCTTTGACAGGGCCAGCAATACTGTAACGCTCACACCTGCCGGGGAGATGCTCTATAAATACGCCAAGGAAATCCTTAACCTGTACGCTGCCGCAGAAAAAAATATCGGCGAGATAACAGGCTTTGTGAAAGGGAGTATAAGCCTTGGTGCAAGTTCGACTATAGGGAATTATCTCCTGCCAGGAGTTATAGCGGATTTTAGGAAAACCCATCCAAAGATAAAAGTCCATCTGCTTGTCGGCAACACAAAGAGGATAGTGGAGCTTTTGAATTCAGGCAATATTGATATCGGCCTGGTAGAAGGGGATGTGGCAAGGCAGAAGATGGTTGTAGAAAAACTTATTGCCGATGAGCTTGTTCTGATTGTCTCGCCGCTGCATCCATGGGCAAAAAAGAAGAGCATATCTGTTGTGGAAATAGCAAAAGAACCATTTATCTTCAGGGAAGAAGGTTCCGGCACAAGGCAGGTAATAGAGAAATATCTTGGCAAATACAAGATAACGCCTCAGGATATGATGACATCTTTGGTGCTTGGAAGCACAGAGGCAATAAAGGAATCGGTCGAGGGCACAATGGGGATTGCCATTGTATCAAGGTGGGCCATAAGAAAAGAAATGAGATACGGGACCCTTAAACCCCTGAGCTTTAAAGAGGAAAAGATGCTCAGGGAATTTTCAATGATCTTTCAGAAGAATGCTATCTCATCCCATGCAGTAGATGAATTCCTGTCATACCTTAAGTCTTACCCTTTTGAGAGACTGCTTTCATTGCCGGAATAGACGCGATAATCTATCCCGGAAAATATCCTGTCCTTATCTTCAAGCTCCGATAACTTTTTCTCGTCTATATTTCCTGATTTTGCTGCTGAGTATAAATTACTGAACCTGTCTGCATGCCCGGTTATTCTTTTTACGGCATAGTCAGACGCTGCCCCTGTTTTCATTATGAATGGCCAGTCGCTATGCTGAAGCAAAAGGACTTCTCTTGCAGCCTGATTCAGGGCCCTCTGCAGCAGGCCTTCGGCACGAGGAAACATATCAGAAAGCTCTATCATCCTTTCGGCTGCCTTGTGCAGATGCCTGTAAACCCAGTCATTGGAGCTATTGACCCAGACCTCATTGTAGCCGTTGTGCCCCCAGCTTGACATGGAAGGAGTTATGCACTGGAATTCTGAATTTTCATTAAGATATTGCGAAGAGGTGATTGTCCTGAATGGATTCCGGTTTGCGATTTTTCTCAGGAGAAAATTAAGCCAGTCCGGCCCTTCAAACCACCAGTGCCCAAAGAGTTCGGCATCATAAGGCGCTGTTATCACAGGGGTAAAATCTGATGTCCGGGCCAGGAGTTCTATTTGCTGCTTTCTGTTCAGCATAAAGCTTTCAGCATGTTTTTCTGCCCTGGCCATTGCCTTTTTTCTGTTGTAAGGCCGCTTATCATCTGTCTTGCCTGTTATCCTGTGGTATTTTATCCCTGTATATATCCTTATCTCGTCAGGGTGAATGTAAGGCCTGATATACTCGACCGGAAGGTCAAAGCCGGCGTCTCTGTAAAAATCCCTGTAAGCGAAATCTCCGGGGTAACCTTCGATTGAACTCCAGACCTGCCTTGAGGACTCAATATCCCTGCCGAATGCAATAACACCCGACGGACAGGATACAGGTTTATATACACCATATTTTGGCGCCGGTTTTCCGTTCAGTATCCCATGTGTCTCCATGAAAAAAAATTTTATGCCGGCATCTTTCAATATCCTGTCCAGGCCCGGATAATAGCCGCATTCAGGCAGCCATATGCCTTCAGGAGCTTTGCCGAAATTTCTTATATGGCTTTCTACCGCAACCTTTATCTGCGCCCTCACAGCCTGAGGGTAGTTGCTGAGTGTCGGCAGATAGGCGTGGGTTGCTGCGCATGTTATGATTTCAACTTTTCCGGTATCCTGTAATTTTTTAAAGGCAGATGTGATATCTTTTTTGTAACAGTCGTCGTAAAGATATTTAATTCTTCTAAAACGGTCATTATACATTCTTGCCAGTGGTTCAAATGACAGGTCTCCTCTTGTCCTCAGCAGCTCTTTTTCTGTAAGCTCAATAAGATTATTTATATACCTGAGGCACCTTTCTCTGAGCAGGCGGTCATTAAACATCTCAACCAGTGTTGGACTGAGAGACAGAGTGATATTGAATTCCACATTATCATTCAAGAGACCGTCAAAGACATCGAGCAAGGGGATATAGCTCTCTGTAATGGCCTCATAAAGCCAGTTCTCTTCAAGAAAATAATCGTGTTCCGGATGCCTGATATAAGGCAGGTGGGCGTGGAGGACAAGGTTTAAATAGCCTTTATGCATATAACTTTAAGAATAATACACGATTGGGAATCGATGATACAAGGCTAATCTGCCCTCATTTTGCCCTTGACTTTTTTAATACAGCATTATACACTTTGTATGAAATATGAATGTGCAGCTTAATCAAAAACAATCAGACGCAGTCCGCTGCATGCGAAACTGGCTTATGCACAAAGGGGAAATTCCGTCTGTACGTGAACTGATGGCAGCGCTTAGATATAAATCTCCTCGCTCGGCTGCTTTAATTATTGAGGAATTAATCCAGAAAGGTATTTTGAGAAAGCGTTCAAATGGAGATTTGCAGCTAATTAAAGATATTGATGCAGATTCAGCCCATGCCCGCACAGTCGATATTCCTTTAGTCGGTATGGTAACCTGTGGAATGCCTATTTTAGCGCAGGAAAATATTGAGGGCTATATTCCTGTATCTGTTTCCCTTGCAAAATCCGGGAATAAATACTTCCTGGTCAGGGCTAAAGGCGATTCCATGAACAAAGCCGGCATCAATGATGGTGATTTAATACTTGTCCGCCAGCAGTCAGCGGCACAAAATGGCGATATAGTTGTAGCCTTGATTGATGATGAAGCAACCGTGAAGGAATTTCAGCATACTAAAAATTGTGTTGTTCTAATGCCGAGGTCGAATAATAAAAATCATAAGCCGATTATCCTGACTGAAAATTTTCAGGTTCAGGGAGTTGCAGTAACAACAATTCCAAAATTAGAGGTTTGAATATGGTAAATTATCATATATCAAAAAAGACAGGACAGGTGAAGGAAATAAAAAAATCGCTTTTAAATCTTGGCGGAATTGCTAAAGACAGAAAAGTTGGAACTGGCAAAGAAAGAGAATTTGCAAAAAAGGTTGTTTCAAAAAAAATTGCACAAGAAGGATTTTAAGGTGGTGAGGAAAGAAAAGTAAGAAGCAGCATAATAAATAGATTGAGTAGGGATATAGAGAAGATTGGAAAATACAAATAGACAGATATTTTATGCATATAGAGGAATAAACTGAGATTATGAAAAAAGTAAATACGAACATAATTTTAGGCGATTGCAAAGAAGTTTTAAAAAGCCTTGATGAAAATTCAATCGATTTAATCGTAACATCTCCTCCTTATGCTGATAGCAGAAATGGCACATATGGGGGAATAAAGCCAGATCACTATGTTCAATGGTTTCTTCCTATTAGCAAAGAACTTCTGAGGGTTTTAAAGGCTGATGGTACTTTCATATTAAACATCAAGGAAAAAGTTGTTAATGCTGAGCGGCATACTTACGTAATTGAACTTATCCTCGAAATGAAAAAACAGGGTTGGCTATGGACTGAGGAATTTATGTGGCATAAGAAGAATTGTTACCCCGGAAAGTGGCCTAATAGGTTCAGAGATTCCTGGGAAAGATTATTACAGTTTAACAAAAGCAAAAAATTTCATATGTATCAGGAAGAAGTAATGATTCCTATGGGCGAATGGGCAAAAACAAGATTAAAAAAATTAAGCGAAACCGATATGATCAGGGATAATTCAAAAGTCGGAAGCGGTTTTGGAAAAAAGATTGCAAACTGGTTGAATAAGGATAAGGTCTATCCGACAAATGTGCTTAATATGGCGACTGAATGCTCAAATAGAAATCACAGTGCTGTTTTTCCTGAAGCACTCCCTGAATGGTTCATAAAATTGTTTACAAGAGAAGGTGATTGGGTATTAGATCCTTTTTCCGGCTCCGGCACAACTCTGAGAGTTGCCAATAGACTAAAGAGAAATTCTGTAGGTATTGATATATCTAAACAGTATTATAATATGGTCATGGAAGAGGCAAGTAGTTATAAAGATATGTCCCTTTTTGAAAGGCAGGCAAGGTATGGGAAAAATCGAAGACAAAAACATTAACGATTACATTGAGAAAAACATAAGCACTTTTCATTCAAAGAGGTTGCAGAATCTTGAAGAGTTAAAATTATCAACAATCCTTAAAAAGAAAAATCCCTATTTATTTAAGGCTAAAAATATTCATACAGCTCAAGACTTAGTTAAACCCCTTCTTGATGCCCATCTTTCTTCTCAGGAAGAAACAATATTCGGAGATTTCTTGGAAGGGCTTGCAATCTTTATTAATGGAAAAGTTTATGGTGGGAAAAAGTCAGCAGCCGAAGGCATCGACTTGGAGTTTGATAATGATAATATCTACTATATTATTGCAATCAAATCGGGCCCTAACTGGGCCAATAGCCAACAGATAATAAAAATGAAGGACAATTTCAAAAAGGCTAAAAGAATACTTAGAACGAGCAATTCAAAAATTAATGTTCAAGCAATTAATGGATGTTGTTATGGTCGAGATAACAGACCGGATAAAGGCGATTATTTCAAATACTGTGGACAAAGATTTTGGGAGTTGATTTCCGGCAATGAAAATCTATATACGGAAATTATCGAACCTCTTGGTCATAAGGCAAAAGAACGGAATGAGGAATTTATAGTCGCCTATGCTCAAATTATCAATAAATTTACCTTGAATTTTATGAATGATTTTTGTATTGATGGTAAAGTTGATTGGAAGAAGCTAGTAAAGTTTAATTCAGGGAAAGATTCTTTATTGAAGAAGAAAATTATTTAAGGAGGGAGGGTGGAGAATAGCCAGTGAGCAAAACATTTATTGATAAAGAAACAGGATGGGCAGGTTATAAACTACCTAACTCCTGCGATGCAAAATTTCTGATAGTGGCAGCGGAAGGCGGCAATGTTGTTGAGATTAATCATTTTGGTTCTTTCAAGGAAGCCAAGCAAGTCTTTGATGAAATTGCAAGTGATCATGGGTTAGAACCTGAAACTGTAAACAAGTCTATCTACTATGATGTTTCTATTTGGCGATGGACGGAAAACAGATATGTGAGATTGAAGCATACGGATAAAACGACAGACGTAACCAAATTTCGGTTGATGAAATAAGAAAGAAATTCCCGCACTTGCTAAAAAATCTTCAGCGAAATTAAATCAGAATTTCCGCTAGGGCGCAAGATATTTAAAAAACAAATCCTCTACTTCCTCTTAAACATCTTCTTCAGGTCATCCAGCGAAAAGAAGAGCCTTGTCGGCCTTCCGTGAGGGCACTGGTCCGGGTGTTCTGTTTTATCGAGGTCAGCAATAAGCCTGGAGAATTCTTCCCTGTTCAGTATTTCTTTTCCGCGCACTGAGCTGTGGCAGGCGATCCTTGCTGCCAGGGCTTCCTTCAATGATTTGTCAGGGTGAACACCCTCGCTGATAGCTGATGCAATGTCAGAGAGTATTCCCCTTAAATCAGCGCTGTCCAATGCATCAGGGAGTGAACGGATAATGAGGGTATCATGCCCGAAATCATCTGCCTCAATTCCAAATTCATAAAGAAGAGTTCTATTTTCAAGTATGACCCTGTATTCCTTATGAGAAAGTTTTATCTGCTGCGGGAAAAGCAGCTGATGCGAGTCAAGGTTTATTTTTTTAAGGAATTTTTCATACAATATCCTTTCATGTGCAGCATGATGGTCTATTATTGTTAAACCGCCTTTTCCAGAAACAGCTATAAAAGTATCTCCAAGATAGATAAAGGGCAGGGAAGGTTTATATATCAGTTCGAGATTTTCAGAAACCCTTGCCCCGAATTGTTTAACCGGTGGTTCATAATGAGCTGCATTATCTGAGGAGAAAGCAGGTCGCAGACTCGGCTCTACGAGATGAACAGGTTCAGGTTGTAACCCGCCCGGGGCTTCAACAAACGGCCTTATGTATTCTGTCCGGGCCTCCTTTACTGCATCCCTGATACTCACATTCACAAAACGATATACACTTTCCTTATCTTCAAACCTGACCTCTCTTTTTGAAGGATGGACATTAAAGTCCACTTTTTTCGGGTCAAGGCTTAAAAACAGAAAGAATACAGGATGCTTGTCTTTTGGGAGAATGCCTTCATATGCATTATATACAGCATGTGAGAGAGAGGTGTCTTTTATCGGCCTTCTGTTTATGAATATGAACTGGTGTGCCTTATTATTTCTGAAATTCAGGGCATCGGATACAAATGCTTTTATATCCATGCCTCCATACATATTATTAACACCGGTCAGGCCATTAAGAAACTCATCCCCGTATATCTGCATTATCCTTTCCCTGAAGCCTGAAGCCCTGGGGACAAGCATTGTTTCCTGATTTTCAGTGAAAAGCGTGAAACCGATCTCATAGTGTGAAAGCGCCTCTTTTGTCACAGTATCAATAATATGGAAAAGCTCTGTGCTATTTGTCTTGAGGAATTTTTTCCTTGCAGGGGTGTTAAAGAATAAATCTTTTATCTCTATTGATGTGCCTGAAAAAGAAGAATCTTTAACCTCTTTTTTCTCTCCGCCTGTTAATTCTATTGCGATGCCTGAACCGGAATCTTTGACCCCGGTTATGATTTTGACCTTTGACACTGAGGCAATTGAGGGAAGCGCCTCTCCCCGGAACCCCATCGTCGTGATATTAAACAAATCCGCCTCGTTATCAATCTTGCTCGTTGCATGGCGTTCAAAACACAAAAGCGCATCTTCCCTGTCCATGCCTGTCCCGTTGTCAGATACCTTTATTAACCGCTTGCCTCCGTAGAGCACCTCAATTCTTATGTCAGTGCTTTTGGCGTCTATGGCATTTTCAATAAGCTCTTTAACCACAGAGGCAGGCCTTTCTACTACCTCACCGGCAGCGATCTTATTTCTCAGGCCAACTGGAAGAACCTTTATCTGCGGCATAAGACATTTTATAGATTAGGGGGATGATTTCGCAAGAGGCTGTAGCAGGGCAGGGCATAAAGAATCCAATTGTCTTGAATTAGCGGCCTATGTTAAACTTAAATCCTGCTGCTTCATATCTGAAGCGGCAGGGCAGCATATAAAGCAAAGACAGGAATCCTATGGGCGCTAAGATAAAAGAGTTAAAAATCGGAGATTTGACAGCTAAGCTTCCTATAATTCAGGGGGGAATGGGAGTCGGGATTTCTCTGTCCGGCCTGGCATCCGCAGTAGCCAATGAAGGCGCTATAGGAGTTATTTCTGCATCAGGCATCGGACTTTTTGAGCCTGATGGTTCCACAAATTATCTGGAGGCAAATATCCGCGCCTTAAGAAAAGAGATTCGAAAGACAAGGGAGTTAACCAAAGGGATTATTGGTTTAAATATACTGGTGGCGTCATCAAATTTTGATGACATGGCAAGAACTGCCATTGAGGAGGGAATAGATATAATTTTTTCCGGCGCCGGCCTTCCCCTTAATCTCCCGCAATTCTTAAACGGAAGCAAAAAGACAAAATTGGTCCCTATTGTTTCTTCTGCAAGGGCAGCAAGAATCATTACCAAAAAGTGGGCGGAAAAATACAACTATATTCCTGATGCCCTTGTGGTAGAAGGCCCGATGGCAGGAGGGCATCTCGGGTTCAAGCTGGAACAGATTAGCGACCCTGAATATTCACTGGAAAAGCTGGTTGTGGAAGTAATTAAAGAGACAAAATTATTAGAAGAAAAATATAAAAAAACTATCCCTGTGATTGCTGCAGGAGGCATATATACAGGTGAGGATATTTATAAATTCCTGCAAATGGGCGCTGCCGGGGTGCAGATGGCAACACGTTTTGTTACCACTTATGAATGTGATGCATCGCCGGACTTCAAGCAGGCTTATATTGACGCCAGGAAAGAAGATATTGTGATTATCAAAAGCCCTGTTGGCATGCCGGGGAGGGCAATCAGAAATAAATTTATTGATGATGTCAATAAAGGGGAGAGAAAGCCGTTTAAGTGCCCCTATCACTGTATTATAACCTGTGATTTTAAAAACAGTCCCTATTGCATTGCACTTGCTTTAAAGAGCGCGCAAAAGGGCAATCTGAACAACGGGTTTGCCTTTGCCGGCGAAAATGCCTATAGGGCAGAAAAAATAGTTTCTGTTAAAGAGTTGATAAAAACCCTGCTGAAAGAGTATGAAGAAGCAGTTAATAAAAATCAAAGTAATTCCTAATGCAAAAAAAGATAAGGTTGTTGAGAGCGAAGGTTTATTCAAGGTCTATGTAAATGCTCCTGCAGTTGATGGAAAGGCGAATAAGGCGCTGATCGAAGTCATCTCGGAATATTTCAATGTAAGAAAAAGCAGCATAAAGATTGTCAGGGGTGAAAAGTCGCGAGAGAAGGTTGTGGAGATTACAAGTTAAATATTAAACAGGCAGGGCATAGTATCATTTATCTGCAATCATTTCCCTCAGGCTCTACATGGACAACAATGTCTATCACAGCAGGGAAGTTGGCCTTAATTTTTTCTTCAACTGCATCGGCAATCTCATGGGCCTTTTCAATCGGCATCTTAGGGTCAACACAGATATGAAGGTCCAGATAGGTTGAATGTTCTGTTCCCCTTGTCCTTATCTCATGGCAGTCCTTTACTCCGGCGACGCTGCTTATTACAGCTTCGAGAGCTGTTGTGTCGATGCATATGGTATCAACCAGCGCATCAGAGGCTTTTTTAAGGATATTATAGCCCATTTTTGCTATAAGAACTGCTATTACGATGCCTGCAATTGTATCTGCTATGCGAAAGCCGGATTTTGTGATTATAAGGCTTATAATGACACCGAGGGAGGCCAATATGTCGCTCTTTGTGTGCATTGCATCAGCAACAAGAAAATCACTTTTAAGTTCCAGTCCCTTTTTCCTTTCATAGATGCTAACGAATATATTTACAGCCATTGTTATCAGCATTACGGCAAAGCTTATTGAGGTAACTTGTGTATCATGATATTCAACAATCGAATGATAAACCTGTTTGAGAATCTGCAAACAGGTAGCAAATATCATCACACCTATGATTATGGTAAACAGGGTCTCGTATTTTCTATGGCCGTAAGGGTGGTTTTCATCAGGCGGATGATATGCTATCCAGATACCGATTAATCCGACAATATTTGATATCCCGTCAAAGAATGAATGGAATCCGTCCGAGGTCATTGCAATTGAATTGCTCATGTAACCGTAGATGACCTTTGCAAGCGAGACAGCTACGTTTAAAATAAGCGTTAAGATAAGGACTTTTCTTATCTGCTGTACATTGTTTACCTGAGCAATAATTCCCATTTTTTCCTGAACTCTCCAAAGGTGTTTTCTCTAATAGCATCCCGCATTTTTTTAAAAAAGTCGAGATAAAAATAAAGATTATGCAATGTGTTTAATCTCATCGAGAGAATTTCCTTTGCAAGGAAAAGATGCCTGAGATATGCCTTTGAAAAATTCCTGCACGTATAGCATCCGCAGTTTTCATCCAGAGGTGAATTGTCAGCCTTATACTCAGTCCGCTTTATGCTTATTCTGCCTGCGCTCGTAAAGAGCGTGCCGTTTCTTGCGTTCCTTGTGGGCATGACGCAGTCAAACATGTCAAATCCTGTCTCTACTGCAACGAGCATATCAATCAGGTCACCGACTCCCATAAGATAACGGGGCCTGTTTTCCGGCATTAACGGCGCGATAAAATTGATTATCTCATGCATTTCATCTTTAGGTTCTCCAACGCTTAGCCCTCCAGCAGCGTATCCGTCAAACCCGATTTCGACAAGCTCTTCCAGGCTTTGCTTTCGTAAATCCCTGTAAACTCCACCCTGGATTATTCCAAAGAGGGCTTGAGAGCTATTAGCTGAGAGCTGAGAGCTGAGAGCTTCCTTACACCTCCTTGCCCATTTTGTTGTAAGAGCAAGAGATTTAAGCGCATATTCGTAAGACGCAGGATACGGTGTGCATTCATCAAATGCCATACATATATCTGAGCCAAGGGCAGACTGTATCTCCATGGCCTTTTCAGGGCCGATAAAATGCATTGAACCGTCAAGGTGTGACCTGAAATGGACGCCATTTTCGTCTATGCTTCTTAAGGCAGAAAGGCTGAAGACCTGAAAGCCTCCGCTGTCAGTAAGTATGGGCCTTTCCCAGTTCATGAACCTGTGAAGGCCGCCGAGGGAAGCAATTATTTCATGTCCCGGCCTTAAGTAAAGGTGATATGTATTACATAGGATTATCTCAGCGCCTATATCCTTCATCTCATCAGGAGACATTGCCTTTACAGTTGCCTGAGTCCCTACAGGCATGAATGCAGGAGTATTAATCACCCCGCGCGGTGTGGTTATCTTTCCCAGACGGGTATTTGCATCTTTTGCCAATATCTCAAATTTCATATTTGCCTTTATTTAGGTTTAGCCTGATATAAGGGAGAATATAGTATTTGAACGGTTTATTTTGCCGATACTCTGATAACCCCCTGGGTACCCCCTTGTTAAGGGGGTTGTGAGGCAAAATCCTCGGAGGGCGACAGCCCGAGAATGAGTGAAAGTACTATGTTCTCCCTTATAAAACATTTTTTTAATGTTTTACTTACATCAGCAGGGGGCTTTTCAGCAGGTCGCTTCGTTTGGCAGACCTCGCGGTGTTCTCAATCAGCATTGCTATTGTTACAGGCCCAACGCCTCCGGGCACAGGCGTTATCAGCGAAGCCCTGTCCTTTACAGAATCAAAATCAACATCACCTACAATCCTGCCGTCACTCAGGACTTTTATTCCTATATCAACAACAACAACCCCATCCTTGACCATATCCCCCTTTATAATCCCCTGCTGGCCTGTTGCCGTGCAGATGATATCAGCCTGTATTGTGAGTGCAGACAGATTTTTTGTCTCCCTGTGGCATACTGTCACTGTTGCCTCTTTTGCAAGGAGCATCATTGACAGAGGTTTGCCAACAGCAAGGCTTTTACTGATAACAACAGCATGTTTTCCTTTCAGGTCCACGCCGTAGTATTCGAGGAACTTTATTACCCCGAAAGGCGTGCAGGGGATGAAGCTTGACATTGATTCTGATATCTCATGCGAGTTATTTTTGAAGAGCTGGAATGTAGATTCGTCCGCGGCAAGCCTGCCCACAGATATAGCGCCAAGCCCGTCAACGTCTTTTTCCGGGGCTATGGAATTTATGACTCTTCTTGCATTTATTCTCTTTGGCAAAGGCAGGAATATCAAAATACCATTAACCCGTTCATCAGTATTCAGGGAATTGATTATATTCAAAAGCTCATTAATTGTTACAGTATCGGGGAATTTGTGTTTATAAACAGTAATGCCGACATTTTTTGACGCCCTCATTATGGCAAGAAAATACTGTTCAGATGCAGGATTGTCTCCAACAAGCAGCACAGCAAGGCCAACATCAATCCCGTGTTCATTTAATAACCTGACCTCTTTTTTTACTTCCGCCTTTATTTCCTCAGCAAGCTTTCTTCCGTCCATTATTTTGGGCATAGAATGCCACCTCTCTTTTTTAAACAATCTTTTATAGTTTACACATTAGCAATAGATGTTGACAACCCTTCATTTTTATTGTATTTTCAACCACAGTGAAGAAAAAACTTACAGGGCTTATTTTTAACAGGGCTTTTAAATACAGCGAGGAGCCGGTATTTAAACTGGTATCCGGCAGGATGTCCAATTACTATTTCAACTGCAAGGCAGTGACGCTCCACCCTGAGGGAATGCACCTGATAGGGAATCTTATCTTTGAAATGGTAAAGGATTTGAATATAAAAGGCGTCGGAGGGCTTACTCTCGGAGCTGACCCTGTTGCATACGCTGTCTCGTATGCTTCATTTATAAAGGGCAACCCTATTGAGACATTTGTTGTAAGGAAATCTGCAAAGGCTCATGGCACCATGCAGTGGATAGAAGGAGATGTCAGGAAAGGCGACAGGGTTGTTATTGTTGATGACGTGATTACAACCGGCAAATCAACGATTGAGGCAATCAGCAGGGCTAAAGAAGCAGGGCTTGAAATAGTAAAGGTAATCTGCCTTGTTGACCGGCAGGAAGGCGGCAGGGAGAATATCGAGGCACTGGGCTATAAGGTTGATGCCGTTGTTTTAAGAGATGAGGTTATGGAGCTTTACAGGAAACAAAAGTAAGTCGTTTTTCCCCTTATTTACAAAAATCCTAACTAATTAATGGTAAGATGTCTTCATATCCTGAGAATAGCTAAAAGGGGGTTATATGCCCGTAAGATTATCAAAGATGGTAATATCAGTCTCGCTCGTATTGTTTCTTTCTCTGTTTTTTCTGCCCCAGTTTATTTCATTGTATATTGACTGGCTATGGTTTAAAGATGTCAATTTCGAAAAAATATTCACTGTCAAATTAAATGCCCAGGCAATTATTGCATTGGCAGGCGGGCTGGCAGGTTTTGTTATCTCATATATAAATATCTGGGTTTCTATGCAGGCAACAAAGGGCAGGGCTGTTGCCATGACTTTTGGCGATCAGGCCATGCCGCAGCTTAATATCCTGAAATATTTTGACCGGTTGAAGATCATTGTACCGGTATTGATCGGATGGTTTACGGGCTCATGGCTCAGTAATGACTGGCTGAAATTCCTCTATTATTTTAATGGTGTTGATTCCGGTTATTCTGATCCGATATTCGGCAAAGACGTCTCTTTTTACCTGTTTACCCTCCCTGCCTACGAGATAATATCTTCAATACTGATGTTCATCCTTGTAGCGTCTCTTGTTGTTTCTGCCTTAAACTACATATTGAAGGGCGCTGTATTCATGACTCCAAAAGGCATAGCCTCTGAACGAGCTGCCTCGGCGCATCTCGCTGTGATAGGGGCCCTTGTTTTTCTTGTGCTGGCATTCAAGACATATACAGGGATGCATGCCATCTTAAATTCTTCGCATGGCCATGTGGCAGGCGCGACCTACACAGACGTTCATGCAGTCATCCCGTTTATGAAGGCACAGATATTTATCGCGCTCGCTTCGGCAGTCATTTTAATGGGCAATATTTTTCTGAGACGCAATCTGATATTCATCGGGACTGCAGCGCTCTATATCGCAGTATCGTTTATAGGCAATTCGATATATCCTGCTATCCTCCAGAAATTTGTGGTAGCGCCGAATGAACTCGTAAAAGAAACGCCATATATCAGGAATAATATAGCTTCAACAAGGCAGGGCTTTGGCCTTGACAGGGTTGAAGAGAGGGACATATCAGGCAGCACCACGATCAGCAGGGAGGACATTACAAAAAACAGCGCAACCATAAAGAATATACGCCTCTGGGACCACAGGCCTTTGCTTGATACCTTCAGCCAGATACAGGAGATACGCACCTATTACGACTTTACTACGGTCGGCAATGACCGTTATGTAATCAACGGCGAGTACCGCCAGACAATGCTTTCCCCCAGAGAATTGTCTTCGGAAAGCATACCGACCCGGAACTGGATAAACGAGACCCTGACCTTTACCCATGGATACGGCCTGACGCTCGGGCCTGTAAACCAGGTGACGCCTGAGGGGCTGCCGGTATTGCTTATCAAGGATATTCCTCCGGTATCAACTGCTGCGAACATAAAGGTCAGCAGGCCTGAAATCTATTACGGCAAGCTGTCCAGTAAATATGTGATTGTGAATACAAAGTCAAAAGAGTTCGATTATCCGTCAGGAGAGGCAAATGTCTTTACGGAATATTCAGGCAAAAGCGGGGTCGTAATAGATTCATTCTTCAAGAAACTCGTTTTTTCGGCTTATTACGGTTCGCTGAAGCTGTTTCTCTCAAATGACGTAACCGATAGAAGCAGGATACTGTTTAACAGAAATATCCTTGAAAGAGTCAGTAAGGCCATGCCTTTTCTTATGTTTGACAACGACCCGTACATGGTCGTGTCTGATGACGGACAGCTTTTCTGGATATACGATGCATATACAGTTAGCAGGAGATTTCCCTATTCCCAGCCGGTGGGAAACGGGATTAATTACATTAGGAATTCGGTGAAGGTGACTATTAACGCATACGACGGCAGCATGAAATTTTATATGACAGACAAGGATGACCCCATTATCAGGACGATAAGCAGGATATTCCCCGGCACGCTTCAGCCCATATCAGAAATGCCGGCTGACCTGAAAAAACATATCAGGTATCCCCTGGATATTTTCGGTATCCAGACCATGGTTTACGCGACTTATCACATGGAGGTCCCACAAATCTTTTACAACAAGGAAGACCAGTGGGAGATACCGTCAATGGGAAAAAGCGAGGAGGGTATGGAATCCTATTACACGATAATGAAACTGCCTGAAGAGAAGAAAGAGGAGTTCATCCTGATGCTTCCCTTTACGCCGAAGAAAAAAGACAACCTCTCGGCATGGATGGTTGCACGCAGTGACGCTGAAAACTACGGGCGGCTCATGGTATACCGCTTTCCGAAGGACAGGCTTGTTTACGGGCCGAAGCAGATAGTTGCCAGGATCAATCAGGATACCGAGATATCAAGGCAGATATCTCTATGGGACCAGCGCGGCTCACAGGTGATACAGGGGACCCTGCTGGTCATACCTATTGAAAATTCCCTGATATATGTCCAGCCGCTGTATCTCCGGGCGGACAAGGGCAAGATACCTGAACTGAAAAGGGTTGTAGTCGCATACGAAAACCGGATCGCTATGGAGGAGACACTCGATGCCGCGCTTTCGAGGATATTCGGCGATGTCAGGGTCTCTGAAGAAGCAATGCCTTTGAAGCCCTCCCTGCGGCTTCCTGCTGCGAAGGACGACAGAGGGCTGTCTTTAACTGCCGGTGAGCATTTTGAGCGCGCCATGAAGGCCCAGAGGGAAGGGAACTGGGCATTATATGGAGAAGAAATAAAGAAGCTGGGCGAGGTCATCAGGAAGATGCAGAAATAATTGCGAGCCGATTTTTTAAAGCAGATGGAGAAATCGAGGCAAGGGACGGTTGAAGGGATGCAAGAGAAGGTTTTGCAAGAGAGGTAAAGCTCTCTCAGATAATTTGTTGCTAAATTCAGTTTTTTTATGATAATTTTAGGTATATAAGTATGAGGCAGACTATGAGACGAGAGCAGATTATCAGAACAATAAAAGAAGTATTAAGCGGGCATGGGATAAGGGAAGCTTATCTGTTCGGCAGCTTTGCAAGAAAAGAAAGATACCGCGATATAGATATTGCCATCGAGCCTCCGAAGGAGAAATTTTCGCTGCTTGACCTTGTTGGCGTCGAGCAGGAACTGGAAGATGAAACCGGCAAAAACGTAGATGTTGTAATACTCCGTTCAATCAAACCACGACTTAAACAGTATATCGAAAAAGATCTGACCGCAATACTGTGAAAAGAATCAGGAAAGATAATCTGGTTTATGTTGATGATATCCTAGTGGCAATAAAGAAAATAAACAAATTCTGCAAAGGCATTGAAAAAGAAGATTTCATGAAAAATGAATTACTGATGGATGCAGTTGTCAGAAACCTGGAGATAATAGGCGAGGCATCATCAAAACTCACGGCCCCTTTCAGAGAAAGATATAAGGGAATAGAATGGCGAAAGATAATTGGAATGAGGAATCGTATCATCCATGCTTATGATACTGTAAACTTTGAGATTGTCTGGGATGTGGTCCGGGAAGACCTGCCTGAGCTGAGGAAAAAATTGAAGGCGATTGTTTCAGTTCAATCATAAAAAACTGCCCTCCTTTTGTGCTACCGGCTTTGGAACTTATGACTATGGCGCTATGGCTCTTCTGCGCTTTCGTGTGGGAGAGGATGGGAGGGGAAATAGAAGCGGTGTTCTGAGAAAAAAATCTCGGATTTACTGTTTATTGATTCCTGATGTTAAATGAATTTTGAAGGCACGACCCTTGTTGTCCTCTTCTGCACAGAACGAGATGCGTCACCCGCGCGGGAAAGAGCCGTTGCCGAAACCAAACCAGCATTATTCCGCGTCGGTGTGGACGCCGTTGTTAAGGCTCTCCATTTTCTGTTTTTTTATTTTCTCCCTGCTTTTGCAGAGAGACGCACCTATAAATGCAAAGACATAGCTGGCGAGTACCTGGCCTATCAACACCATTATAATTTTTTGGCTGTCAGATATATGAAGAATAGAGTTAAACCTAATTACTGGATTGTTCATCAAAAAAGATATTCCGGGTAGAATTCCGACAACCAGCCATGTCTTTGTAGTTGCACCGCTGATCAGGCCAATTAGGCCAAACACAATTACACAGACCGCCAAGGCTGAGCCAAAAGTCACGATTTCTTCTATTTTTACGGACTGCATAATTATTTTTTCAAACTCTTTTTTGTCCTCGGGAGAGAGATTCTCAATCCATGCTTTGCTTTCGCTTTTTGAAGCTGATTCGGAAATGCCATGCTTTTTCATGAATGCCGTGACTTCATTTAATTTCTTCGGATCTTGAAATGACTTGCCAATTTTTATGCCGCCGAGTGTACCATGCACGCCTCCCCATACAGTTTCAGTGAGGAGCCACATAACTGGAATGAGAATTAGATAAACTATAACGACTCGCTTCATATTATTGTCTTTCATATTTTATTTGCGCCTTAACGCTAAGCTCAGTGAATCGAACCACTGAATGACTTCACAGAGCCAAACAACCGATTTGCAAATCTCAAACTCTAACCTGCCCAAAAAGCGCCGTGTGGTTCGATTTCACTGCAGCGCGTTGTTATCTGATTAGTCTCATATAAACAATACTTAGATCCACTTGACGTAAATAAAAAAGAACACTCCAATAGTAATAACTAATAGATCAATTATTAATAATATAAATGAGATGCGGACAAGCCTAAGTTCAGAATAAAATAATTTTAGTAGGTCAGTTAATGCCTTGAGTTTTGTGGTTAATGCATATTTTTCTTTCAAAAAACTTGAAGTTATACTAAAGAAAATAGAGATGAGATTGATAGATATAGCGCTGCCGAAAAGGATACCAAGTGTCATCATACTCCTTTGTGTTATTCCTCCTTTGTCTGAGAGGAATAACAAGAGTCCGAGCGTGGCCGAAAGTGTGATCCCTGATATAGTAAGGATCATATTTCCTGTAGTTCTAACTCTGTCCCTATTTTTTTCAATTATTTGAATTATGGTATCAAATTCAACTTTCTCATCCTTATGCTGCTCTTTGATAACACGAATAGACACTTCTCATCCTCCAGCTATTGCAACAACTACACAAAGTTCGATGTCCACAGGTTCATTAGTAGTCGGCCATGTAAAGGCCTTTTTAGGTTCATCGTTCGTGTTTAGCAAATTGCCATTTTTATCATATTTCTTCATCTTCTGATAGTAGCCTGTTTCAACTGGGTCGAATCCCGCAGTAGATGAACCAGCTTGAACTTCCATCCCAAACATTAAATATCCCCTAAACATATCTCTTTCATCATCTTCAAAATTGTCTGCTATTTTCCTAGATATGCTACCAAATCTTTCAAACGCTCCATTAAGCTCTTTTGATGACAAAGGAATGTTGTCTGACTCATGCAGAGGAACATATAAGCCATCAGCAGCTTTACCAACTATGTTCCAGCCTGCTCGCATGGGATTGTATAAAGTTTTTGTCACAGGAAGCTCAATACCCCATTTTTCCTTTAGTGCTTTAAGTAAATCCGCAATCTTATCATTTGGAGTATACTCAACAATCATCTGTCCTTCATTCATTGGACACCAAATACATGCACGATAAATATTTTTATTTTTCTTTTCTTGATGATTCATCAAGTGCTCCTATGTCCAAATATTTCGAAAGTCAACTTATTCAAGTTTGCCAAGTTCATATTTATTGTTTAGCATTATTTCATTTTCTATTTACAGATAACATATAATCTACCTCGAAGGCATTTTCTGCTTTTACAGTGGCAATATAGCACATTTTGGTAAAAAGAGAAAATAAAAAAATCATTAAAATCAATGGGAATAAAATGATTCTGCTTGGCATTTTGCGATAATAAGGACTAAAAACCCTGCTGGTCTTTTATGGCAAAAGTGTCCAACACCGTTTCTATTCATTTGAAGTCTTCCATATTTTTGCTTATCTAAAAGATGCGGACTACTGGAAGAAGCGAGCATTCTATATGAACTGCATTTCTTAAACTACCAACTCGTCATATATATCTCTTACTTTTCCTCTTGTCTCATCCAAATTTTCAATTAACTCTTCCCCATCTTTAAATCCCAAAAATTCGGCAACAGCGCTTAATATATCCCCATCGCTTTTTTTCAAGACATCTTTTTCCCTCAGTCTGAGATAGCTCTCAACAGTCCTGTAAAATACATAAGCCTTTTTCATGAAAGCTGCATCTGATTTGTTTATTATTCCTGATTGCTCCAATCTCAGTATCGCATCAAGAGTGCCATGAACAAGCAAAGAAGGAAATTTATTGCAGTTTTTGAGTTGCAGATACTGGACTGTAAATTCCAGCTCTTCGAGCCCTCCAAATCCAAGTTTAATATCATAACCTTCTGTTTCTTTTGCAAGCTCTTTTTGTATCCTGTCACGCATCGCCCTTATGTCTGAGGCGGAAATAAGGCTGCCGTGTTTGATAAGGATATCCTTTGCCATATCAATAAAGCACTCACCTGTCTTAATATCTCCTGCAACAGGCCTTGCCTTTAAGAGCGCCTGAAATTCCCAGAATGCAGCATTCCCCGAATAATAATCTCTTAGTGCATCCACTGATGAGACCAGGGTGCCCTTTGTTCCGTCGGGCCTCAGTCTTGTATCAACTTTGTATGCGATTCCTTCGCGGGTGTATGAGAGAAGAAGCCTGAGAAGTTTTTCAGCAATCCTTGTCTGTTCCTCTTTAACATTATCAGGTGAGGTAAAGATAATATCAATATCCGAGTTGAAGGTTATTTCTCTGCCCCCGAGTTTGCCGAAACCCACTATTGCGAGATTCCCTCCCAGTTCTTCAACGCTTGCAGAAAGTATTGCCTCTGCGGTCTTGCTTAAACCCTTTATAAGTTCTGTCACATCTATCTTTTTCTCAAGGAACAACAGACTGAGCCTTATCTCCTCAACCTGACGCATAATACGCATTGCATCACTTAAGACCTGTCCGCCCCTGGCGCTCTTTTTTAGTTCATCCTTTAATGTATTCAGGCTTTTCTTAAGCACGATTTCATGCCCTATGAGTTCAAGATAATCAGGTTTCCTGATAATAGCTTTTGAAAGATATTCACTCTGTGAAAAAAGGTTGATAAGGACTGGGACGAGGTCTTTATTTTCCTTGAAGAGATCAAGGTAAGATTCTCTCACGCTGAGCATAGAGGCAAAGGCCTGCAGGTGATTCAGGGCCATATCAGGGTTGCTGCTTTTAACCGCTGCATCAACAAATACCGGAAGAATCTCGCTTAGCACCCTTCGCCCCCGGAGCGTCTGAAAATGGCTGGAGGCATCCCTGATATGCTGGATATTGCGCAAGCCCTTTTCCACATCTTTCAGCCCTATCCTGGCCAGATGTTCTTTAAGTTCAATGTCTGAAAGTTCCTCGTCAAACAGCACCACGCCGTCTGATAGTTCTTTTTTCTCTTCTTTAAAAAGAGAGTCATAGATGGTCCTTGTTTTATTTCTTCTGAGTTCAAGCTCTGATAAAAAAGAAGTTTTTTCTGGAAAACCCATTTTCCTTGCGAGGGCATTTAGTTCTTTTTCATCAGAAGGCAGGCTGTGTGTCTGCAGATCGTTAAGCTGCTGAAGCCTGTGTTCAAGAGTTCTGAGGAACGTGTAGTTGTCTGAAAGCATGGCATAGTCAGCCTGGCCGATAAGATTTTTCTGCAAGAGCCTGTGCAGCGCTTTTTGAGTGCCCCGCTCTCTTAACAGCGGCTCCTTGCCGGCATAAATAAGCTGCAGGGCCTGTATGAAAAATTCTATCTCTCTTATCCCCCCATATCCTCTTTTTATGTCATTTTTTTTGAATGTTGAATCTATCCTTGTCTTTATCTGCCGTATCTCATCTATTGCGCTGTAGTCGAGGTATTTCCTGTATACAAATGGTTTTATCATCTCGAGGAACTCATTTCCAAGAAACAGGTCTCCTGCAACCGGCCTTGCCCTGAGGAGCATGGCCCTTTCCCAGGCCCTGCCCCATGATTCATAGTATGTCTCATAGCCTGATAGAGGCAGCGCCAGGCTGCCTCTCTGGCCTTCCGGCCTTAACCTGAGGTCAACCCTGTATGCAAAACCATCCTCTGTGTTCATGGACAGAAACCTGTTCAGGTTTTCCCCCAGCTTGCAGTAATACTCATGGTTGCTTATCCTGTTGGCATTAATGCCCTGCGGTGTTATTGCCCCAGAGGTTTCCCCTTCTGAGGTCCCATACACAAGGATAAGGTCCACATCAGAGCTGAAATTAAGTTCTTCGCTCCCGAGTTTTCCAAGGGAGATGACTGTAAAGGCATCATTTTTCGGTTCGCCATATGTCTCATTCAGGGTTTTCTTTAAAACCTCTAATGACTCATTAATTATCGTATCTGCAAGCATGCTCAGTTCAAGCATGGTCTCTATGAGGTCGGACTTTTTAAGAATATCACGCAGGGTTATTCTGAGCAGTTCTTTTTTCCTGAACTTGCGAACAACCCTCATATGATCCCGATTATTCTCAAATTGTTCTTTTAAGGAGGCTGAAAGGATTTCCCTGTCAAGAGGGGTATTTATGTCAGCGAGAGTGTCAAAAAGAATATCTGGATTTGAGGCGCAGAAGACTGACAGGAACTGGCTGTAACTAAAGAGGAGGGATATTGGAGCAATATTCGCCTCAAGTTTTTCAACGGCATTTGGATTATTATCACAGAATGTTGAGAGGTTTTTAAAAGCCCTTTCAGGGTCAGGAGTTGATTGGCTGGCAGTTCTGATCAGTTTTTCCATGAGTAATTGTTGCATGAAACAGCTAAATTCAACAAGGGGAATATTGCCGGCGTGGTGTTATATTTGACCATAAATAATTAATTACGGTACTATTATTGAGAAGAGCATATCTATAAGCCGGAGGGAGGCAATAATTGATTCCGTTTAAAGATGATAACCCGACAAGCACATTCCCTTTTGTTACTATCGGGATAATTGCGATAAACATACTCGTCTATATATGGGAAATAATGTCGCCTGCAGGAGAGAAATATATTGTCTATAGTTATGGTGCAATCCCCTCGAACCTTATATCTTTTGATACGATGCAGCCATTACATCCGGTACTTACGATATTCTCGGCTATGTTCCTTCATGGGGGGATATTGCACATCGCCGGGAATATGCTATACCTCTGGATATTCGGAAATAACATTGAAGACATGCTTGGCCATTTCAAATTTTTTATGTTTTATCTCACGAGTGGTATTGTGGCTGCTTACTCACATGCAATCATGGCGTCTTCTTCATCTGTGCCGATGATTGGCGCAAGCGGCGCAGTTGCCGGAGTGCTCGGGGCTTACCTGCTTTTATTTCCCCGCGCAAGAGTGCATACGCTGATATTTTTGGGATTCTTTATTGAGGTTGTCAAAATTCCAGCCTTGATAGTTATTGGGTTTTGGGCTATTATACAGGTTGTCAACGGGCTTTTGACCCAGGGGAGCGCAGCACAAGGAGGGGTCGCGTGGTTCGCCCATGTCGGGGGGTTCTTGGCGGGGCTCCTGACAATTAAACTATGGTTGCCAGGGAGGAGGTTTAGAGAGTGGTCGTAGGCTGTCCGAAATGTAAAATAAAGCTTAAGGTTGCGGATGAAAAACTCACGCCTGAAGGCATACGCTTCAAATGCCCCAAATGCAGCACAGTGCTCCTGGTAAAAAAACCTGCAGTGCAGATAAAACCTTTGGAGAATAAGATTATTGTTGCGCATGAAAACCCTGCAATCGTTGAGAGGGTAAACAAATTACTGACACAAAAAGGTTACTCAGTTATTGTTTCATATGATGGAATAGACACAATGATTAAGGCTGTAAAAGAACTCCCGTTTCTTGCAATCCTGGATGTTGCATTGCCCAAGATATACGGGTTTGAGGTCTGCAAGAGGCTGAAAGAACGGGCAGAAACAAAAGAGATAAAGGTCATACTGATAAGTTCGATTTACGATAAAACCAGATACAGAAGAGAGCCTACTTCTTTCCACGGAGCTGACGATTATATTGAGGAGCATGAGATAGAACATTTGCTCATGGACAAAATTGATGTAGTAAGAGGTGTAAAACCGAAAGAAGAAATTGCGGAAAAGCCAAAAGAGCCGGTTGTTGAAAAACCCCAGCCAAAGGTTGAAATGCCGGCACCGCCCAAAGTTGAAGCAGTTCTTAAGGCAGCAGCCCCTCAGGCAGTACCGCCCCTGAAACCGGAAATAAAAGTAGAGGCAGATGAAGCAGTAGAAAAAGCGCGCCGGCTGGCCAGGACTATTATAGCTGACATCTATCTTTACAGTTCATCAAAGATGGAAGAGGCAATAAAAAATAACAATTTTTACACTGTGTTTGCCTCTGAAGTTAAAGAAGGAACGAAGCTTTATGATGGCCGGATATCGCCTGAAGTGCGCAGTAAAGGCAATTTTTTCCGCGAGGCTATTGATAATTTCATAGAAAACAAGAAGAAAGTCTTAAAAATTTAAAAATAGAAGCAAAAAAGAGAAAGGAAGAGCTTTAGCGAGATTTCAAGGTTTTTATCCGTTTTAACTCCCCTTGCCTTAAGGGTCACATTCTAGTATATTAGCACTCTCTGGCAGTGAGTGCTAACAATTCTAAATCCCCGATATTATCGGGGCAGCTATGAGTTAAAAATATAAGAAAGGAGACATGTTTATGAAGTTTAAACCACTTAGAGACAGGGTATTTGTCAAATATTCCTCGGAAGAGGAAAAGACAGCAGGCGGCCTTTACATACCCGATGCAGCAAAGGAAAAACCGCAGAGAGGCACAGTAATAGCAGTAGGAACAGGACGGGTGACAGACGACGGTAAACGCCAGCCCATGGAGATTAAGGTAGGGGATACGATACTTTTTGACAAGTATTCAGGCTCAAAGATCAAGATGGACAACGAGGAATATCTCATAATAAGAGAAGAAGACATCCTGGGAATCGTAGAGGGATAAAAAACAGGTCGGTACGACTCGCAACCGAGCTGACAGCTATAAGCTTTCAGCTTTAAATTAAAGAAGGAGGACTTACAAATGGCTAAACAGCTTCTTTTTGATGAAGCAGCAAGGCATGAAATACTCAAAGGAGTGAGCATGCTTACAGATGCAGTAAAGGCGACATTAGGGCCAAAGGGGAGGAATGCAATCCTTGATAAAAAATATGGCGCGCCGACAATTACAAAAGACGGTGTCACTGTTGCAAAAGAGATAGAACTAAAAGACCCATGGCAGAATATGGGCGCACAGCTTGTAAGGGAAGTCGCTTCAAAAACATCTGATGTAGCCGGTGACGGCACAACAACAGCAACTGTGCTTGCGCATGCTATTTACAGAGAGGGCATGAAGCACGTTGTAGCTGGCGCAAACCCGATGGATATTAAGAGGGGGATAGAGAAGGCAGTAGAGGTGGTTATATCTGAGCTTAAGAAAATGAGCAAGCCTGTTCAGGATAAAAAAGAGATAGGGCAGGTCGGCACGATATCGGCAAACAGCGACCCGTCAATCGGTGAACTGATTGCAGAGGCAATGGACAAGGTCGGGAAAGACGGAGTAATCACGGTTGAAGAGGCCAAAAGCATGGCAACAACACTTGATGTTGTTGAGGGCATGCAGTTTGACAGGGGATATATTTCTCCTTATTTCATAACAGACCCTGAGCGCATGGAATGTATACTTGAGGACGTATTTATACTCATCCATGAAAAGAAGATTTCAAGCATGAAGGACCTTCTCCCTGTACTTGAACAGACAGCAAAGATGGGAAAACCTTTAATGATTATTTCCGAGGAAGTTGAAGGCGAAGCCCTGGCAACATTGGTTGTGAATAAATTGCGCGGCACGATCCAGGTCTGCGCTGTTAAGGCCCCTGGCTTTGGCGACAGAAGAAAGGCAATGCTCGAAGATGTTGCTATTCTCACCGGCGGCACACTGATAGCAGAAGACCTTGGTATTAAGCTTGAGAGCATAAAGATTGCTGATCTCGGAAGGGCAAAAAAGATTACAGTTGACAAGGAAAACACAACTATTGTTGAAGGCGCCGGAGACCATGCAAAGATTCAGGGAAGGGTAAAACAGATAAAGGCGCAGATAGAGGAAACAACCTCTGATTATGACAGGGAAAAGCTGCAGGAGCGGCTTGCAAAGATAGTTGGCGGAGTTGCGGTTATCAATGTCGGAGCTGCAACTGAAACAGAGATGAAAGAGAAAAAGGCAAGAGTTGAAGATGCACTCCATGCAACAAGGGCTGCTGTTGAAGAAGGCATAGTCCCCGGCGGAGGTATCGCACTTCTCAGGACCTTGCCTGCTCTCAGCAAACTTAAACTGGAGACTGACCAGCAGGTAGGCGTTGAGATTGTTAAAAAATCTCTCGAAGAACCAATCAGACAGATTGTCAATAATGCAGGGCTTGAAGGTTCTGTGATTGTCGAGAAGGTTAAAAACTCAAAAGAGACAAACTATGGATTTGATGCAGATAAGGAAGAGTATGTTGATATGATAAAGGCAGGGATTATAGACCCGACAAAAGTGACAAGAACTGCGCTTCAGAATGCAGCTTCTGTTGCGGCCCTGATGCTTACAACAGCTGTTATGATTACAGACATACAGGAAGAAAAACCTGAGGCGCCTGGTGGAATGCCGCCTGGCGGAATGGGTGGAATGGGCGGAATGTACTAAAAACAGCTATCAGCTTTCAGCAATTAGCTGGCAGCAAAACAAAAACCTGATGGGGCGTGCTCTGCACGCCCCTTTCTTGTCTCTATCTCATTGACTCCGGGTGTTAATTCTGGCACACTAAAAACGTGAGAAAAAATATTGCAGTTATGCTTTTATGCCTTGTATTTCTCTATCTCATATACATAGCAATAGAATTTCTGGTCCCGCTTCCAACAGGCACAAGGACCTCTGAGATACAGATACCCCAGGGCGCTACATTCAGGCAGGCTATTGATATCCTGTCAAAGGAGAAACTGATAAGAGATAAAAACCTTTTCCTGTTCATTGGCAGGCTGACAGGCCTGCACAGAAAAATAAGGGCTGGTTACTATTCGATCACAGGCTCCATGAACCCGCTGGATATTTTAATCCTCTTAAAGAACGGCCAGATTGTAGAATATGACATAACAGTGGTGGAAGGGGATTCTCTGCTGGAGATAGGAGAAAAACTTGTTGAGAAAAACATTGGGGACAGGGAGACATTCAGAAAGATTGCGAAGGACAGTGATTTTTTACAGTCATTCAAGATAGATGCTCCTTCAATCGAGGGATATCTTTTCCCTGATACATATAAAATGCCCAAGGGAATAGAGATTGAAAATGCCCTTGCCATGATGATAAACAGCATGCGTGCTAAATATTCGGCTAAATTACAGGGAAGAGCAGCAGAACTCGGACTTACTGAGAACGAGGTTCTTACGCTCGCATCCATAATTGAAAAAGAGGCAATTATAAACAGTGAAAGGCCCTTGATATCGGCTGTCTATCATAACAGGCTTAAAAAAAGGATGCTTTTGCAGGCAGACCCGACTGCAGTTTACGGCATAAAAAGTTCAAAGGAAAGAATAACCATGAGTGATCTCAGGCGTAAAACCCTGTATAACACATATGTTATTAAGAGCCTGCCTCCGGGGCCTATTGCCTCGCCAGGCATCAAATCAATTGAGGCAGCATTATATCCTGCAGATGAGAGGTATCTTTATTTTGTATCAAACAATGACGGCACGCATCAGTTCTCTGTCACGGCAGAAGAACACATAACTGCGGTGAAGGCGTACAGGGAGATGAGAAAGATAGATAAAGAGATAGAGAAGCTGAAAGAAAAGGAAAAACAGAAAGAGACAGGAAAAGAGAAAAATAATAACGGGGTGAAGGTAAATGGCCGCTCGTAAGAAAACACGTACGATTTATGTCGGAAAAGTTCCTATTGGCGGCGGACACTCAATAAGTGTTCAGTCAATGACAAAGACAGACACGAGGGATGTAAAGGCAACGGTAAAACAGATTAAGGGACTGGAAAAGGCCGGTTGCGAGATTATAAGGCTTGCCGTGCCTGATATGGATGCGGCAAAGGCCCTGGGCAAAATAAAAAAATCCGTAAACATACCAATAATAGCAGATATCCACTTTGACTGGAGGCTTGCACTTGAGGCAATAAATCAGGGAGTTGACGGCTTGAGAATAAATCCCGGCAATATCGGAGCCGCCTGGAAAGTGAAAGAAGTTGTTGCAGGCGCAAAGGATAAGGGGTTGCCTATCCGGATAGGCGTAAACGCAGGTTCGCTGGATAAAAGACTGCTTGCGAAGTACGGGCATCCAACACCTCAGGCCCTTGTAGAAAGCGCAGCCGGGCATATAAATATTCTGGAGGGATTAAAGTTCAGGGACATAAAGGTCTCTCTCAAGGCATCGAATGTGCCAACCACTGTTGAGGCATACAGATTGTTTTCAGGAAAATTTAAATATCCGGTGCATGTGGGTATATCAGAGGCAGGGCCGCCGTCAACCGGCATTATAAAAAGCGCTGTGGGTATAGGCATATTACTTTCAGAGGGCATAGGAGATACCATCAGGGTTTCGCTGACTGCAGAGCCCGTTGAGGAAATAAGAGTGGCTTACGGGATATTGAGCGCTCTCGGTTTAAGAAAAAGGGGCGCTGAGATTATCTCATGTCCTACCTGCGGAAGGTGCAATATTAATCTGAAAGGGCTTGCTGCGAAGGTTGAATCAAAATTAAAGTTAATTGATAAACCGATAACAGTTGCTGTAATGGGATGTATTGTCAACGGCCCGGGTGAGGCAAGGGAAGCTGATTTTGGAATAGCAGGCGGAAAAGGAAGAGGTATACTTTTCAAAAAAGGGAAGATAATAAAGGCCGTAAAAGAGGACAGGCTCCTTGAAGAATTGCTTAAGGAGATTGAAGGCTGATATTGTCTATTTCCCGATGAATCTGGTAATATTATTAAATTTTAAAAATGGAGGGCATCATGGCAGATATAGTTAAAGTAGCAATAGTGGGTTGCGGAAGGACAGGGCAGCCACTGTTAAAGGAGCTGAAGAAGCATAAATATATCAAGGTCGTAGGTGTTGCTGACATAAACGAGAAATCACCCGGAATGCAGTTTGCTAAAAAGAGCAGGATACCAGCCACAAAGAATTTTATGGACCTTGCGAAAAAAGGCAGGAATGTAGACATGATTATCGATGTCTCAGGCAATAAAAAAGTAAGGGACACATTAAAAAAGTATTACAAGAAAACCAAAAATACACATACAATAATCGTACATGAGCTTATAGTAAGGCTTATTATGTCAATGTCTCAGAGACTCGGAAAGCTTACAAAGACTTATCACCCGAATATCAAGGGGATTTAAAAAAGGTTATTTAAAACAGCAGGAACCGGGCCTTCTCTGCTTATTGAAGTTTGGTTGCCAAAAGGTCAGCCCTTTTTATGGAGCTGAGAAGATACTCTTTAAATTTCGAAGGCAGCAGCCATTTGATGCCAAGCTTTTCAGCCCATTTTATTATCCCCTGGTCTGCTGTTACCAGCAGGGCGTCAAGTTCCCGCGCAAGAAGTATCAGGTCCACATCTTCTTTGCTGTCAATGATTCCCTCTCTTAATGCCTCCCTGTATTTTCTTCTAAGGTCTTTAATAGTCTCTTCTTCCCCTGCTTTAGTGACACCCCTTACGGCCTTTTCAGCCACCCTGAGCCCCTTGTTTATCCTTTCTCTGATGTCCTCAATAAGTTCATAAAGCAAAAATGCAGGGCATGTGAGCTCATATTTTTTGGGAGGTTTCTGGTGAAGGATAACCAGCAGGTCTCCTGATATTTTTTCAGGCTCGATAAAGTTAAGCAGTTCCTCAAATATGGACGGCGGCATATAAAAATCAAGTAAATACGCCTGTGACGCCAGGGACAGGAAACTTTCGAATGCCTCCGTGGGTGTCCTGCCGAAACTATCGCGCACATCAGGGTTGACAAAGAGGCTTGTATCCAGGACAACAGCCTCTTTTTTAAATCTTGCCGGCGCCATGTATATTGAAGGTAGAAGTGTTCCAGGTGTTGCAACTCGGGCACCTGCCGGACCATTCCTGGGAGTGGTATCCGCAGACTGAGCACCAGTATGGAAGCCTGAAAGCCATTTTCATATCAACAGCCTTTTTGAATTCTGCCACAGCCCTGTCACATTGATCACGTTTGAGATAAAGGTCGCCCATTATTTGATAAAGTTCCGGGGAGGCCATTCCGCTTGCATCAACATAGGTAAAAGTCTCGAATGCATCGTCTATCATCTCAAGCCTGTAATAGAGTTTCCCAAGCAGAAACCTGAGGATATGGTTCTGTGGTTTTTTTGCCAGGCTGTTTTCATACAGCCTTATGAGCCTTGAGGGCTCTCCCAGGCTTATAAGAAGGTCTTCAAGCCGTGCAAGGATTATCATGGATGATGTCTGCTCATAGCTTTTTTCAAGGAAATCTACTGTATCTTCAGACTCTCCTTCCCTGAGCATCACCTCTGCAAGCCCAAGATATGCAGGGATAAAATCTCCATTCAGCTTCAGGAGTGTCCTGAATGCTTTTTTTGCTTTTTCTATCTCTCCGTGCTCAAGGCTGTGCCTGCCATATTCGTACTTATAGCCGAGGAGATTGGTCTGTTCTCTCTGGCGGTCCTTTTCAGTATGCTCGTGTTTTAATATTGTCTTTTGCACATCAACAAGTTCGTCCCATTTTTCATCCCTTTCGAGGATTGCCCTTTTTTTGTAGAGTGCACTAAGGTTGTCGGTATCTATATCAAGGATCTTTTCTATGTAGTTCAAGGCGTCAGCCCACCTGCCTGTTTTTTCCATAAGGCTTTCGAGAGAGAAAAGCACCTCAAGGTTTTCAGGGTTAACCGAGAAGGCCTTATTGTAGAAATCTGCTGCCTTCTGATAGCCTTCCTCGGCAGCTGCAATATCTCCAAGCCTGAGAAGGGAATTAAGATGCTTTGGTTCTTCGATAAGGATGCTTTCAAGCGGTTTTTTGGCCTCGTCTTCATCATGGGCAAGGAGGGCATTCAGGGCATTTGAATACAGTTCCTGAATCTTTGCCTCTTTCTTCTGCCTGCGCTGATACTGCCAGTTATCTATAAAACGTTTTGTATCTCTTATTGTGAAGGTGATAAGCATTGCAAGGGCGCCTGCCACACATGAAAAGAGTATCAGGGCTATCTTGGGAGTCTCATAGGTATTATCAAAAGGTATTTTGATTGTTGTTATTTCCTGGTTGACATATGCAAAGGCCCCAAGCCCTGCAAGAAAGAGAATAAATATAAATATTGCAATTTTCCCCATTAGCGGTGGTAACCTTTCTCCTCTACAGGTATTCTCGGTGCATCGAGCCAGAGCTTCTCAAGCTGATAATACGCCCTTGTTTCCTCTTCGAAGATATGGATAATCACATCTCCATAGTCTATTAAGACCCAGCGTCCATGGTTTAATCCTTCGATTCCGATAGGACGGATGCGGCGCTTAGAGAAATTTTCCTCGATCGCTCCGAAGATTGCTTTTACCTGGGTAGTGCTTTCTCCTGAGCAGATAACAAAATAATCTGCAATGATGGACAGATTTTTTAGTTCAAGGATGAGTACATCCCCGGCCTTTTTCCCCATTGCTGTTTTTGCTGCTTCAAGGGCTTTGGCTTTACTTTCTAAAGGTTTTTCCTCCTTTTTTTAAACTTTTAACTTATACATCTTATTAGAAATTATATAGGATTCAACTTCTTCTGGCAACAGGTATTTTATGCTTTTGCCCTGATATAACAGTTTCCTGATTAAGGTTGCTGATATCTCAATCGGAGTAAGCCGCATCATTATTATATTCCTTCCGCCCGCAAGCGCTGTTTTATAGGATTCAATCTTTCCCGAATCAAGCCTTTTAAGTATATTGTTGTCTGCCTCAATATACGGAGAAGATGAAAGGCCTGCAAATTTAAAAGAGGGCCTTGATATAACGACAAAGTCTGCAAGCATAACCAATCTGTCAGGCTGCCACCAGTTGGGTATATCAATAAAGGCATCAATGCCCAATATGAAATAAAGCCTTGCGCCCTTATAATGCCGCTGAAGTTCTTTCAGAGTGTTAACTGAATAGGATTTATTTTTCTTTTTATATTCGATGTCTGAGACTGTAAAAGAACGGTTTTTAAATGTTGCGAGCCGCACCATCTTATATCTGTTTCTTGCATCTGCAAGCTCTCTGTCCTTCATGGGAGGGTTGCCTGACGGTACAAAGATAATTTTGTCAAGATTCAGTTTGGCCTGCACTTCCTCAGCGGCCCTCAGGTGGCCGTAGTGGATTGGATTAAATGTCCCGCCGAATATGCCGAGTTTCATTTAATCTAATAATACCCCTGTTCAGGTTTTATTTCTATAGATGCCAGCCAATCGCTTATTATTTTTTTCATCGCCTTTGCGTTAAGGGCAAACCACTTTTCTCTGTACTGAGGATAATCTGCAAGCACCTTCTTGAATCTGCTGAATGCGTTGTTAGTGCCAAGGGCAGAGAGAAGTTCATCATGGGGGTGGAGCTCTTCAACTCCTTCAGTAAATTTTTTCATAAGGTTATATGCATCTGCTGATTCCCGCTCAGGAATTCTTAAATATCTGTCTTTTTCAGAAGAAAAGATTCTTACTGCCATCTCGACCTCTTTTTCAATCCATTCAGGCATGTCGAATTCTTCAAGCGAGGGTTCATCAATCAGTTCCTCGCCTTTGTAAAGACTGCCCTTTGCTCCTTCAAGCGCACCAACGGAGATTCTCTTAACCTCTCCTGTCTCAAGGTCAAGGAAATAGTCGAATGCATCCCTCGATACATCCTCCATTGCCTTTTGAATATCATTGAAGTCTATCTTTAAAAGTTTCACCTGCTCAAGTTCGATTCTTTATAGGAAGGACATGGCATTTGAGCGGTTTTATTTTGCCGATAGTCCACCCCCCTACGTCCCCCCTCGGTAAGGTGGGAATTTAAGGGGGGTAGAGGCAAAATACCTCTTCGCCCCGGCGAATCCGCCTGAGGCGGAGGAGTCATTTGTCGAAGCCCGAGAATGAGCGGAAATGCTATGTCCTTCCTTGCTAAGCGAATCAATTCTAATTAAAATGAAATCACTCCCTCAACTGCCCGTTCCCAAAAACAATAAACTTCGTGCACGTAAGTTCCTCAAGCCCCATCGGCCCGCGTGCGTGGATTTTATCTGTTGATATGCCTATCTCGGCTCCAAGCCCGAACTGATAGCCGTCATTAAGCCGGGTTGATGCATTTATAAAAACCGCCGATGAATCAACCTCGCGCAGAAACCTCATGCCCTTTGAATAATCTTTCGTGACAATCGAATCAGAGTGGGCAGAACCGTATTTTGCAATATGCTCCATCGCCTCATCAATATCTTTTACAGTGTGGATGTTGAGAATAAGGTCAAGATATTCTGAATAATAATCGTCTTCAATAACCGGAGAGAGCGATTTGTCGATCTTTCTTGTCTTAGCGCATCCTTTCAGGCGTACACCCGCTGCCCTGAATCTTTTAATCATTGAAGGCAGAAATTTTTTGGCTATGCCTTTATCAACGAGCATTGTCTCCATTGCATTACATGTCCCCGGCCTCTGGACCTTTGCGTTAAAGCATATATCTTCTGCCATTTTCAGGTCGGCATCCCTGTCAACAAAGACATGGCATACCCCCTTATAATGTTTCAGCACGGGAATCCTGGAATTCTCTGTAACCGCCCTTATAAGGCTTTCGCCTCCGCGCGGGATTATGAGGTCAACAGTCCCCTCGAGCTTGAGCATTTCCATGACTGCCTCTCTCTCAGGTATATCAATGAATGTAATGGCATCCTCATGAAGCCCCGCAGCCTTCGCAGAATCCCTTAAAATTTTTACGATAGCCTTGTTTGAATTTATGGCCTCAGAACCGCCGCGCAGTATAACCGCATTCCCTGCCTTCAGGCACAGGCTTGTTGCATCTGCAGTAACATTCGGCCTTGATTCGTATATAATTCCTATCAATCCTATAGGGACACGCATTTTCCCGACAGTCATGCCATTCGGCCTCTGCCGCATTTTTATGATTTCGCCGACAGGGTCAGGAAGCGCTGCAATCTCTATCAGCCCCTGTGCCATCTCATTAATGCGCTTCTCATTTAATGTAAGCCTGTCTATCATTGCTTTTGAAAGCCCTTTTTCCCCTGCCGCAGCAATGTCTTTTTTGTTTTCTTTTATAAGCTCTTCACTGCGTTTTTTAAGGGCGTCAGACATCTTTAAAAGCGCGTTGTTCTTTTCTCCGGAAGATACTTTGGCAAGCTGCCTTGCGCCTTCCTTTGCTGCCTTTGCCTTATTGCGAACGAATGTTTTTATATCCATTTTCATATTTTACCTCGAATTACAAGTATTAGGGGATAAAATACAGGACATTTTTTATTTTTTCAAGGGAAGACGCAGACAAGGGGAATTTTTCGCTCATCAACTAACGTGGCGGCGGAAATTTTCATACTCAGCAGATTCTTCTGACTGGGCAGCTATACGGATTGAATTAATCTTCGTGTAATTACGCTTGAGCACTGACACGATACCAGGGTCAACCGCAGAGTTTTTGGCCATGCTCATCAAGCCCTGAAGCACTCTCTCTCTTGACATCCCGACCCTGTAAGGACGATTTTCCGTAAGTGCAGTGAAGATGTCTGCAACTGCAATTATTCTTGCTCCCAAAGGAATATCCTTGCCCTTCTGCCTGAAAGGATAACCCTTGCCGTCCAGGCACTCATGGTGAAATGACGCCCATGAATTTATAACGTCCAGCCCCTTAACGGTTTCAATTATCCGGTAAGTATAGTATGGATGCCGTTTGATAATATTATTTTCTTCCCGCGTTAAGCGGGACGGCTTTTCAAGGATTTCTGCGGGGATGGCGAGTTTGCCTAAATCATGCAGATAACCTGCAATCTTTATCAGACGGCACTCATATTCTTCTAACCCCAGCAATTTTGCAAGCGCTTCTGCACTTGCCGCTACCCCGCTTGAATGTGTGGCTGTAAAACAACTTCTGAAGTCAATAATCTTGCTGAAAAGCCCGGCGAGATTCAGCAGTTCTTTAAGGTTTAACTCTATTGTGGACGCACGTATCTTTCCTGTTAATACCAGGCTTATTGAAGACGACATGGTGTCGAACCAGAAAGATTCCCTCTTAGACAGGCTGCAGAACGCATCAACAAATTCCGGCACAAATTTTTTGCCCGAATTTTTTGTAATTTTTCTGCAAATATTTTTAGACTGCCGCAATATCTCTTCTTTTGAATCTATAAGGACAGCGATACGGTCTGCAAGATGAAGCACATGGCAGAGCAACGGTACTTTGTTCCCCTTGAAATTCAGGCCTTTGCCGTTTTCCCACTGTAAATGGTGATAACGCACCAGCGGAGCTATACCAGAAAAAGCAGCAAACGTCTTGATAAGGCGATATCCTGATTCTGCATGAGAACCCGTAGAATCTGCCTCGAAACTGAGGACATCAAGCCTGTCTTTGAGAGATATAGCTCCGATATCATGAAGTATTCCGGCCATAATAAGGTCTTCCTGGGCCTTCTCCGGCAACCCAATCTCGGCTGCAATGCCGGAAGCAATATAGGCCACCCGCTTATGGTGGTCAACAACAGCAGGGCTGACCAAATCCATGGCATTCGAAAGGCACATGCTCATCTCAAAAAGTGAAACCCGAAGTTCTCGCATTACAGTAAGTTAACTCTTTCTGCATGCAGTCCCGGACTGTTTGTGTATCACTGCATGCGTTTTTAGCGTCAGATTTTGGTTTTTAGAAATGCCCCCATCGCCTTGTCTACTTTTTTTATATGATTCTGTAACCATTGAACAACCATATGGTTAATGGTTACTACAAGATGAACACCCGGACCTTCTTTTTCAACTTGGGTCTTTAATTTGGAAAAATTCTCCATGAATTCCAAGTGCTGTGCCTTATGATTTGTAAATCCCGGATAATCATATTTCCTCATATATTCTTCTTCAGCAGAGAAATGAGTAATAACATAATCATCCAGAAACTGTATTATCTTTCCGGTCTCATCCCTGCCTTTCCCTTCCTTACAGGCATTAAGGAGATTATTTATTCGCTTGAAGAGCTCCTTGTGTTGATTGTCAATCTCATTAACACCGGTTGCTAAGTCTTTAGTCCATTCTATTGACATAACTTGTCTCCTTTACATCTTTAATAATTTTATTGCTGCTCAATAAGAGCCGCCTTCTTTCAGCACTTCATCAACAGTCAACTTCTGCCTGAAAATTCTGTAAACCCAGATTTGATAGCTGATTACGATAGGCACAAAAATCAGGGCCACTACTGTCATTATCTTCAGCGTGTATGGGCTTGAAGACGAATTGAAAATGGTAAGGCTGTAATTCTTGTCAAGGCTTGAAGGTATAAGATTCGGATACAGCCCTGTCACACCTGTAAATATAACAGTCAAAACAGTCAGGCAGGAGGCATAAAATGATCCAAGATAGCCGCCTTTCAATGCAAACAGCTTTATGCCCAGAAGCGCCAAAACAGCTGTCACGGGCACGACAAACCAGACCGGGTTCTCAAGGTAGTTTGCGTAAAGATTTGTTGCAAATGCTGTATATATTAAAAACAGCACTGCAACAACAAGAAGCGCATACCATGACTTGCCTGCAACAGAAGAAGCACGCCTGCTCAGGTCTCCGTTTGTCTTCACACTCAGCCACAATGCACCATGCACAATAAACAACAGCACAAACAGGATTCCCGTAAGCAGCCCGTACGGATTCAGGAGCCTTAACAGATTGCCGTGATAGCCGTTTGCATCCATAGGTATTCCCTGAAAGATATTTCCGAATGCGACACCGAACAGCAGCGCCGGGAGGAGGCTCCCCGCGAAAATTGCAATATCACACCCTCTTTTCCATCCTGCATTCTCAACCTTTTCCCTGAATTCAAGCCCAACCCCTCTGACTATCAGCGCAAACAATATAAGCAGCAGCGCCGAGTACAGGTAGCTGAACATCAGGGCATATGTAGCCGGGAATGCGGCAAATGTTGCACCGCCTGCAGTAACAAGCCAGACCTCGTTTCCATCCCATACAGGGCCTATTGTTCTGATTATGGTTTTCTTTTCTCCCTCGGTTTTCCCAATAAAACTGTGCAGTATTCCAACTCCAAAATCAAAACCGTCCACCATAAAATAAACAGCCCACAGAGTTCCCCATAAAATAAACCATATTATCTGAAATTCCATATTACACCTCCTGATTCTTTGAAACTTTTAAAATAGCTGACAGGTCATCATCCGGCCCCTTTCTGGCATACGTTGTCAGCAGATATATATCCACAGCTACCAGCGTGCCGTAAAGAAGCGTAAACCCTGTAAGTGATGCAACAACCTGAGGCACGCTTATTGCCTTTGAAACTGCATCCGAAGTCTTAAGCAGGCCGTAAACAATCCACGGCTGTCTGCCGAGTTCTGCAACGAGCCAGCCAAGCTGGGTTGCCAGATACGGCAATGGTATGGCAAAAAGCATCAACTTTAAAAACCATCTGCTGTCTTCAAGATTATCCTTTCCTGACATGACAGTTGCCATAAGAGAAAGCAGAACAAACAGGAACCCGAGCGCTGCCATTATCCTGAAACTAAAAAATACAGGAACGACAGGAGGCCTTTCTTCCTTTGGAAATTCTTTTAACCCCTTAACCTCAGCGTTTCCGTCATGATATGCAAGCAGGCTTAAAAATTTCGGGATTCCTAAGGCCTCTACCGCATTCCTTTCATTTTCAGTGTCAGGTATAACCAGAAGATTATATGCCGCTCCTTTTTGTGTGTCCCATACGGATTCCATCGCTGCAAATTTTGTCGGCTGGGTCAGGGCAACTCTTTCAGCATGAAACGTACCTATGACAATCACCATAATTGACGCCGCAAGGCCAAAAACCGCAGCAATCCTGAAGGACCGCTTGAAAAAGTCAGCCCTGTTTTTCTTGAGAAGATGATAGGCTGATACGCCCATCACAAAGAACGCAGCAAGGACATACCCTGAAAGCAGTGTATGGCCGAATTTAAGCCAGCCATAGATATTTGTCAGCAACGCGCTGAAATCAACCATCTCTGCCCTATTGTTCCTCAGGACATAACCAACGGGTTTCTGCATCCAGCCGTTTGCAAGGAGTATCCAGAGCGCTGAAAGGTTTGTTGCTATTGCAACGAGCCAGATAGAGAGGGCATGAACTTTTTTAGATACCTTGTTCCATCCGAAAATCCATAACCCTATAAAAGTGGATTCAAGGAAAAATGCAACCGTTGCCTCGATTGCAAGCGGAGCGCCGAAAATATCTCCGACATATTTTGAGTATTCAGCCCAGTTCATCCCGAACTGAAACTCCATCGTGATTCCTGTCACAATACCGAGGGCAAAATTAATCAGGAATAATTTTCCCCAGAATTTTGCCATCTTCAGGTACATCTCATCATTTGTCCTGACATAGCGGCTTTCCATATACGCAATAAGTATTGAAAGCCCGAGCGTCAGCGGCACAAATATGAAATGAAAGGCCGCTGTTACAGCGAACTGTAATCTGCTTAATGTTAACGTATCCATAAAATTAACCTCCTTTTGTTACCGAAGCATTATCCTGCTTAAATCAAATCCTACTCTTTTTAGCGAGTTTTTCAAAATTTTCTTTTTTAAGTTCTTTTTCGACTTTTTCCCTTATCTTCACCCAGATAGGATGAACAGTGCATCTGCCGCTGAGGCGGCAAAGGCGACTGTCAATTGCGCAGATATTCGCAGCCGAGACGCCCTGAATGGCCTCTATGACCTCCAGAAGGTTGATATCCTTCGGGTCTTTTGCGAGCTGAAATCCTCCCTTGATCCCTCTCGTTGAACTTACAATGCCGGCCTTCATAAGACGTTGAAGGATCTTAGCCAGAAAACTCTTTGGCACATACATGGCGTTGGATATTTCATCAACACTGGTGACCCGCCAAGTATTTTTGGTCATATAAAGCACGCAGCGTATCGCGTAATCTGCCTTCCTTGTTACATACATATTAATGCCCCCATTCTTTAAACAGGACTATTTTAGTCTTGTTTTATCACATTTTGAGATACTTGTCAAGTTTTTTTTACCGGCAGTTAAAAAATAAGCTTATAAAGAGGGGTGTTCAGGAGAATAATCCCGGATACAGCTACTTTGAATTTCCGCATGCCGGGCATTGAGGGTCTTTATATGCCTTATAGTTCCTGAATTCAGCCTTTGTGCCGTTCCAGACCATGAGCTTGCCTTTCAGGTTCTCGCCAACACCGGTGAGATATTTGATAACCTCAAGGGCCTGAAGGCTGCCAATGACTCCTGGCGTTGCGCCGACAACAGGGAATACCTCGGAAGGAGGCGCTTCAGGATAAATGCATTTAAGGCATGGGGTCTCAGGCGTTTTGATAAAGCTCAACCTCCCTTCCATACCCCAGATACTGCCGAAGACCAGGGGGATTTTTTTCCTTATTGCTGATTCATTCAATAAATACCTTGTTGGGAAATTATCCATGCAGTCAAGTATCAGGTCAGCATTTCCGACAAGTGTATCCACATTTTCAGCAACAATCTTGTCCGTAAACGCAGTTACCTTTATGTCAGGGTTCAATTCTTCAAGAGTCTTTTTTGCGGACACTGCCTTGTTAGTGCCAATGCGGTTGTGGTTGTGAAGTATCTGGCGGTTAAGATTGCTCCAGTCAGGGGAATCAAAGTCGCATATCCTTATGTTCCCTATGCCGGCAACTGCAAGATATATTGACACAGGCGAGCCAAGCCCTCCTGCGCCGGCAATAAAGACAGTTGATTTTTTCAGTTTTTTTTGTGTTTCTTCTCCCCAGCCGTCCATCAGCATCTGGCGGTTATATCTTTTTGTCTCTTCAGTAGAAAACATATTCCCTCCCCTTTTTGGAAAAACAACAGTTTTTAACAATATCAGAAATATCCATGCTCTTGCAACAGGCTAATAAATCCTGGAATATGGAATCTAATTGCAATATAATTAAACAATGATAGCAAGACATAGCATTTTCGCTCATTCTCGGGCTTCGACAAATGACTCCTCCGCCTCAGGCGGATTCGCCGGGGCGAAGAGGATTTTGCCTTTTTATTTTATATTTAATGATGTCTGACTATCGCCAAAATAAACCGCTTAAATACTATGTCCTGCTATCTAAAAACTTGGAGGAGTTCAAATGATAATAGGCGTTCCGAAAGAGATAAAGAAAGAAGAATACAGGGTTGCCATGACGCCATTTGGAGCTGAAGAACTCAAGAAGGACGGGCATACAATCCTTGTTGAAACAGGCGCTGGTGAAGGGAGCGGATTTTCAGATGAAGAATATCTTCAGGCAGATGCTAATGTTGTTGACAGAAAAACCGTTTTCAAAAAAGCAGATCTCATTATAAAGGTAAAAGAGCCCCTGTCTCCTGAGTACGAACTGTTCAGGGAAGGGCAGGCAATATTTACATATCTGCACCTTGCACCGAATCGTGAACTAACTGAATTGCTTCTTAAAAAAAAGGTAACCGGCCTTGCCTACGAAACACTCCAGAAAGACGGCGCATTGCCTTTACTTGTGCCAATGAGTGAAATTGCAGGAAGAATGGCGCCGATTATGGGAGCATATTTTCTTCAAAGGATTCATGGAGGTGAAGGAGTGCTCGTTACAGGCGCAACAGGCGTGAAGCCGGCAAAGACATTAATACTCGGAGCAGGCGTTGTAGGTTCCAATGCAGTGCGCGTTTGTATTGGGCTCGGTATGGATACAATAGCCATGAATAAGGGAGTGGATAGATTACAGAAACTTGATGAGGAATTCATGGGCAGGATAAAAACCCTGTCTTTGACATCTCACAATATTGCAGAAGAGATAAAAGATGCCGATATTATTGTCGGAGCCATCCTTGTGCCTGGCGGAAGAACCCCTGTATTTATAACAAAGGAGATGCTTAAGACAATGAAAAAGGGCGCTGTGATAATAGATGTCTCAGTTGACCAGGGAGGGTGTGTTGCGACATCAAGGCCGACAACGCATGATAACCCGGTATATGAGATAGACGGCATTATCCACTACTGCGTCGCCAATATGCCGGGAGCATATCCCAGGACGTCAACACTTGCGCTCACAAATGCAACTCTCCCGTATATTAAAACCCTTGCTAATAAGGGAATTGAAAAGGCAATCAGGGAAGACTCAACAATAAAAAGCAGCCTTAATACCTACAAAGGACACATTGTTCACAGGACACTCGCAGACTCAATAGGAATTGAATATAAGAGTGTGGATGAAATTATAAATTAGCAGCAATGAACAGGAATATAACCAGAAGGGATTTTCTAAACGGCGCTCTGATAGGCGCAGGTGTTGTGCTGCTTGACCTGCCGTCCCCTGTCAGGCTTTTTGCGCAAGCAAAGCAGTCGGGAGAATTTGGCGGAATCGGTGATTACGCTCTATCACATGGAAACACGGCAGAGGTCATCCGCATATTTCAGGCAATTGAAGGCGGCGCATACCGGAAAACAAAGGATGAGATTATTGATAGGGATGAGCGATTTGAACTCGTTATAGCAGGAGGAGGGCTTAGCGGGCTTGGAGCCGCTTACGAGTTTTTTAAAAATGCGCCCAAAAAAGCAAAATGCCTCATCCTTGAAAATCATCCGATTTTCGGCGGCACAGCCAAGAGAAACGAATTTGTTGTTAATGGCGAGCATCTCATAGGCCCTCAGGGTTCAAATGCCTTCGGGGTCATAGACAGGCCTGAAATCCCAGGATACGAGATTTATTCCGAACTCGGGATTCCTACAGAGTTTGAATATGGCGAACTGCCTTCGGGACTTAAGCCTCTTGATTTTGACCCCACGAATTTTGGATACAAGCTCTGGTTCAGTTCTAAAAATATAGGCTACTATTTCAATAGTACTGAGAAGGGCTCTTCAGGCAGATGGGAAGCAGGGTTCTGGGATAACGAGATGGAAGGCACACCCTACCCCAAAAAGGTTCGCGAGGATTTTATTAAATGGCGAAAAACAACTGAGCGTCATTATGACGGCAAGGACTATGAGCGATGGCTCGATTCCATGACGTATCAGCAGTATCTTGAAAATATGTTAAAACTCGATCCGGAAATTACCCGCTTCGCGCATCCTGTGCTTGCAAGCGTAGTCGGGCTTGGCTGCGATGTCATAAGCGCCTTTGCCGCCCGCCAGGTGCATATGCCCGGATTTCCGGAATTTCAGGGGCTTCGTTCTCTTAAAAACAGCCATTGGCATTCCTTCCCCGGAGGAAACGATGTTTTCTGCAGGTATCTCGTCAAAACAATGATACCTGCTTCGATTGAAGGCGGCAATAAATTTGATGACATCCATAACAGGAAGATACGCTTTCAGTCCTTGGACCGCAACGAAAATAGGGTGCGTATACGGCTTGGAGCATCTGTCGTCCGCGTAGAGCATGAAGGCGGCACAACTTCAGGTAATGTTTCTGTCATATATCTGAAAGACGGCCGATTGTATCGTCTGAAGGCGCAAGGTTTAGTCATGGCCTCCGGCAGCCGGCTGTCGCGCAAGGTTGTCGCAGATCTGCCATCCAGTTATAAGGATGCCTATGACGGGTTTCATGTATCACCTATCCTTGTAGTAAATGTTGCTCTCAACAACTGGCGTTTCCTCTACAGGCTTGGGTTTACTGCCTGCAAGTGGTTCGACGGATTTGGTTTCGGCTGTAATATCCGCAAGCCTATGTATGTCGGCAATTATAAACCTCCATTACATCCTGACAAGCCTGCTATACTAACCTTCTATGTTTCTTTCCATCAGCCTGGCCTTGCAATTGAAGAGCAGGGGGAGAGCGGAAGAAGGAAACTCCTTGGAACGAGCTATTCGGAATTTGAGTCTCAGGTAGCGGGGCAGATGAAGAGGCTATTTGCCGATGCCGGCTTTAAGGCTGAAGATAACATCGCCGGGATAATCCTTAACCGGTGGACATATGCGTATGTCAACCCCCAGCCGGGCTTCTATTTTGGCAAAGATGGAAAGCCGGCTCCACGGGATGTTATACGCAAACCCCACGGGAGGGTAGCTTTCGCCCATTCAGAACTGAACGGTCATCAACACTGGCTCGCCGCAATAGATGAGGGCAAAAGAGCGGCAAGACAGGTGGTGTGAATTCCGCGAGTAGCGTCATGATACGAACAATTTTATTAATTGTTTTTTGTTTTATAGTGTTACCGGCCAAGGTGTCTGCACTTGAGCCTACGGAAAAACTGATTTTTGAGAAGAATTCTCTTTACCAATATATCTCTGTTATCGAGGATACTGTCAAGGGAGAGCGCTATGTGCGAAACCGGAAAAGGGAGTACGCACAGGGAGGCATTTACGTGAATGCCCCCGACAAACTCCTGTTTGAGTTCACGCAGATGGGTTTCATCTCTCTTGCCTTCCTGGACAGGGAACCGAAGGACGTTTTGTTTGTGGGGCTTGGCGCAGGAGCTATGCCCAGATACTTCAACAGGCATTACCCCGAAGCAAATATCGATATAGCGGAGATAGACCCTGATATGCTGGCTGTTGCGCAGAAGTATTTCTATTTAAAAGAGAACGAAATGATGAAAGTGCATATCGAAGACGGGAGGCTTTTCGTCAAAAGGTCAAAGAAGAAATACGATTGGATCATCCTTGATGCCTATCAGAATGACTACATCCCCTTTCATCTCACAACACTTGAGTTCCTCAAAGAGGTTAAAGGCAGATTGAAAGATGACGGCGTAATTGTTACGAACATAACGTCGCCATTCCGGAACAAGTTTTTTGACTCCATGATTATGACCTACAAGAAGGCATTTCCTCATATTTACATTTTCAAGGGCAGGAAATCCGGCAATTTCATTTTTGTGGCAACAGCGGGCCGTAAGGCAAAGGACAGGAACGAGATAGAGTCAATGGCTGCCAGGATACAGTCGTCCAAAAAAGTGGACATAGATCTGAGCGGGATAGCAGCAAGATTTGAGCTTTCAACTGACTATGAATGGGAGCGCGCAAAGATACTTACAGACGACTTTGCGCCTGTAAATCTCTATCAACACCAGAAGTCAGGGGCACAATGAGGAGGTAATAATGATAAAGACAGTAGTTTTTATCTGCGGTTTAGTTGTTATGTCTTTTGAGATACTGGGCAGCAGGGTTTTAGCTCCGAATTTCGGAGGTTCTGTATTTGTCTGGGGAAGCCTGATAAGCGTTTTTTTAGCCGGACTTTCAGCGGGATACTATCTTGGAGGAAAATTTGCCGATATCAACCCATCTTCGCGAAAACTCAGTCTTATGATTATTGCCGCAGGTGTTCTTCTCCTCTCATTTCCAATATACAGCGCACCGGTATCGGACTGGATTTTCACGAAGGACCTCGGCGTAAGGCTGAGCCCCCTGCTTGCATCTCTTGTTCTTTTCCTGATACCGTCTGTTTTCCTCGGCATTGTAAGCCCCTATACTGCAAAGCTTATGATCTGCAGCCTGCACACATCCGGCAAAACCATAGGGACGCTCTATGCGCTTTCTACCTTCGGAAGCATTATCGGCACTCTTCTCACATCGTTTTACCTGATTACTATTGCCGGTGTTAACGCACTGATAATCGGGCAGGGAGTGCTTCTCATTGTTTCAGCCATACCTCTTTTTTTCATGGGTTTAAGTTGCAGCAGGGAAAACGTGTAGCCAGGCAGGACATCTTTGAATGGTGCTGTAAGGTGATAGGATTTCTATATAAAGGCTTTAATGCCAATCCCGGATACATGGAGGTAAAATGAACTGTGCAGAATTTTGTCCCGTATCAGGATTGAGGAGAATCCTGTCTTGGCAGTCAGAATTCTCTAAAGCATAGAGACTATAAATATGCTGCAAATATTTTCTCCGTTCACAGCACTCTGTACGGTCGGCTTCTTTGCAAGGTTGTCATACGCCCTTGCGCGAAGCCCTGTGCTCCCTCTGTTTGCGCTTTATGTTGGCGCAGGGCCTGAGGCAATCGGTTTTGCTGTAGGCATATCAACAGTAACAGGAATCTTCTTTAAACTTCCTTCCGGCGCTCTCTCTGATGTGATCGGGAGAAAGAGGGCGATGCTTGTAGGGCTGGTAGTATTTGCAGTCATGCCTTTCACCTATTTGTTTGTTAAGGATTATCAATTGCTCATCGTGATACGTTTCATCCACGGCCTTGCCACAGCGATCTACGGCCCTGTGTCAATGGCTGTTGTTGCCGATGCGGCAGGAACAAGAAAAGGTGAGATGCTTTCATGGTTTTCTTCTGTTACGATAATAGGGAACCTCCTGGGCGCCCCGCTCGGCGGGTTCATCCTCCACAGAACACCGGCATCCGGGAATCCTTCGCTGGGAGACTTCCAGACAGCATATCTTGTGAGTGGTTTTGCCGGTATGATGGCACTTATTCTGGCGCTTGGAGTTCTCAGGGATAGCAGCCCTGCAGATAAGCATAACAATTTCAGAGAGACATATCGGAAGTTTATATCAGGCATAAAGGAAGTGATGAGCGACAGGCGCATCTTAATCACCTCGAATATGGAAGGATTGCAAAACATGACTGTCGGCGCGCTGGAGGCCTTTCTGCCCATCTACGCCGTAACAGTGGCAGGGTTGAATGAGTTTCAGGCAGGCATTCTCTGGGGTGTTCAGGTAGTGGCAACAATATTATCAAAACCTATTATGGGAAAGACATCTGATAAGTACGGACGGAAGCCGTTAATAACAATCGGGATGTTCATGTGTGCAGTATCTTTTGGAGTAGTCCCATTATTAAATGATTTTTATCTGCTGATGGTTGCTGCTGTATTTTTTGGCCTTGGAGAGGCGTTTGTTACATCATCATCAGCTGCACTTGTTGCAGACCTATGCAAGGAAAAGCATTTTGGGACAGCGATGGGAACATTCGGGACTATCTTTGATATAGGACACGCCGCAGGACCAATACTTGCCGGATTTTTGATAGCACGATACAGCTATCTTTATTCATTCTGGATAATGTCTGCAATTCTTATTTTGTCAGTGCCGGTATTTATAATGAATGTTAAATTGGGGCAGCATACAAATAATTTCTGAGGTTTAACCACCAAAAGTCAAATCTTTTTGGTGTTATAATTATCTCTATGGAAATTGTTACTGCAAAAGGGCTTGTAAAAGACTATGGCTCTCTCAGGGCTGTTGATAATATCAATTTTGAAATTTCAAGAGGCGAATGTTTTGGTTTTCTCGGGCCGAACGGCGCAGGCAAGACAACTGTAATGAGCATTATCTACTGTTTTATGCCGCCGACATCTGGAAATGTAAAAGTATTCAGCATGGATGTAACTGAAAACCGCAGTGAGATAAAATCAAGAATAGGCGTCATGCCTCAGGAGGACAATCTTGACCCGGACCTTACAGTGCTTGAGAATCTTATTGTATATGCAAGGTATTTCGATATCTTAAAAAAGGAATCCCTGCCATTGGCAAAAGAGCTTCTTGATTTTGTGGAAATAAGTGAAAAGGCTGATGTAAATATAAAAGACCTTTCAGGAGGGATGAAACGCCGTCTCGTGCTTGCAAGGTCTTTAATAAACAACCCTGAATTATTAATACTTGATGAGCCGACCACCGGCCTTGACCCTCACAGCAGGCATTCGGTATGGGACAAACTGAATCAGCTTAAGGCAAAGGACACGACCCTGATACTTACGACCCATTATATGGAAGAGGCGGAAAAGCTCTGCGACAGGGTTGCTATCATGGATTTGGGAAAGATTGTGACGATTGATTCCCCTGCGGGGCTTATGAAAAAGCACGGAGGGAATCTGGAGGAGGTTTATTTGAAATTAACAGGGAAACAGCTTAAGGATTAGCTATTTGATAAGGGTGGCTACAGTATTCTCGCTCATTCTCGCTGCGCTCCGAGGTTTTGCCTGTCCATGCATTCTGCATAGAGGCACGCAAAAAAGCCGCTCGAATACAATAGCCACCCTTATTAAGGTGATAATAGCATGAAACTTAAACGCGCATTCAGGGTCTGGCAGAGGCACTTCACGGTTTATACAAAACTGTATAAATCGAGCTTTGCCCTGAACTTTGTTGAGCCGGTTCTCTATCTTGCTGCATTGGGCCTGGGCCTTGGAGCTTTTGTAAAAGAGATAAATGGCGTGCCGTATATAAATTTCATAGCCCCGGGTATAATTGCTTCCTCTGCAATGTTTGCTGCGATTTATGAGTGCACGTATGGAACTTATGTGAGAATGACATATCAGAAGACCTTTGATGCAATACTCGCAACGCCTGTTAATATTGATGACCTTGTGACAGGAGAGCTTATGTGGGGCGCTTCAAAAAGCCTGCTTTACGGCTCAACAATAATCATTGTCATATCCACATTCGGGCTCGTGAAATCTCCGCTGATACTCTTTGTGCTTCCTGTTCTTTTCATAAGCGGGCTGATATTTGCCGAGATATCCGTTATATTCACTGCTGTTGTACCGGGGATAGATTCATTTAACTATTTCTACACACTTCTGATGACCCCGATGTTTCTTTTTTCAGGGATATTTTTTCCCCTGGACACGCTTCCTCCTCTCGTCTCAAAGATAGCCTTTTTCACGCCGCTATACCATCTTGTGAACATATGCAGGGCATTAGCGCAGGGCAATTTTAAAAATGTTCAATGGGATGTTCTATGGGTCTTTGTTGTTGTCGCTGTTCTGGCCCCTTATCCATTCAGGTTGATGAGGAAGCGGATTATAAAATAAAGCTGCTGGCTGTTCAGATTTGAATTTTTGAGAAGCAGGCGTTCTTTTGAACGCCTGCTTCTTTTGTTTTGTTTATTCTTCGATTGGAGGTGGTGTATCCTCGGATGGAGGATTACTGACTGCAGGCCCCCCTGTAGTTTCTGATTTTGAGAATGCCAGGATACCCATCCATACAAAGCCTGCTATAGGCACAAGCAACAGGAGGCCTAGCCATTTGTTTTTCCCGAGGTTTTCTGTTATGCACATCCAGAGGTAAATGCCGATGAATGGCCCTGCTATTGGAATAAACATGAGAAGGATCCACCACCACGGCTTGCCGGCGGCAGTAACAACAGTCCACAGATTAACCAGCGGAACCCATGCAGTCCATGGAGCGGACACATTGAGCTTCTTTGCAATAAGGAAAAGACATAAGGAACAAAATATATATACGGCGAGTACAATAACTAACATAATTATACCAAAGCCTGCCATCAAACCAATCAAAAGTCCGGGGGCAACACCTGGTGTTCCTTTTTGAGGCATTGGCGTTGGCGGCATTCCTGCAGGCGGCTGGACTTCCTGAGCTTCAGTTTTTTGTTCAGTAACAGGAGCTTTCTTTTCGGGAGTAACTTTTTGTAGTCCGGGTTTCTGAGGTTGAATTGCCTTTGACGGCTGTTTTACATCAGGCTGTTTCGCAGGAACCGGTTCAGGTTTTGCCGGAGGTTGTTTTGAAGGGGCTGCTTCCTTTTTTGTCTCGGGCTGTTTAACTTTAGCCCCAGCAGATGGTTTTTGTTCAGATGGAACTTGCTCATCTGCCTGCTGCGCAATCTTCTCTTTGGTTTTACCTTCAGGCTGTTTTTGGATTAAACCTGCCTTTTCCAGTGAAAAATCAGGATCGAGCAGATATGCTTCATTAAAATATTGCGTTGCCTCATCGAATCTCCCGAGTTTGTAGAGCGAATAACCCATAAGATAATATGCAGCAGGATTAGGAGTCTTTTTTACATATTCCTGTAATTGTTCTACAGCCTTTGCGTATTTTTTAGTATTGTAATATTTTAGCGCCTTGGAATATTCGGCATCTGTCTGTGCAAAGGTCGCGTGCGGCGCTGCAAAGAATAATCCCAAAAACATGATAATGACAAAAACAATCTTTTTCATAATTGCCTCCAGTTTTATAAGGCTTTTAAACTGCATATCACCACTCCAGGCTGTTACCATTATATCAGATTTTATTTTTTTACAACAAACCCCTTTAACTCAAGGCCAGAGAGAATTTCGCCAAGGTGTTCACTGCTCCTGACTTCTACTGTAAAAATCACCTTTGTTTTGCCTATCGGCAAATCTGCCGCAACCCTTTCGTGGGCAACATTAAGAATATTACCCCTGTGTGAGGCGATGACACCGCTTATGCGATGCAGGCTGCCCGGTATGTCGTCAACAACAACTTCAAAGACCCCTATCCGGCCGCTCGATGCGAGGCCTTTGTGGATTATCCGGTCAATGAGTGTAAAATCTATATTCCCGCCGCTCACAACAAGGACAATGCGTTTACCTTTAAATCTCTCCTTATTCTCCATGAGGGCTGCTAATGGCACTGCTCCTGCTCCTTCTACAACCAGCTTTTTCCGTTCAAGGAAAAGGAGTATCGCCATTGCAATGGAGTCCTCATCAACCAAAACTATGTCATCAACATATTTATTCATGATATCAAAAGTGCTATCGCCTATTTTTCCGACTGCTATGCCGTCAGCAAGAGTGGGCAAAGGAGGATTTGAGGATATTTTTTTCTCTTTGAAAGAACTGTAGGCAGATGGTGCAGATTTGGCCTGGACCCCGATAACCTCTGTTCCGGGCGATAGAGCATTCACGGCAATTGAAATGCCGGATATAAGCCCGCCTCCGCCTACAGGCACAAGTATAAAATCTATGTCTTTTAAATCTTCCGCAACCTCTATGCCTATTGTGCCTTGCCCTGCAATTATTTCTTCATCGTCAAAGGCATGGATGAATTTATAATTTTTTTGCGACATTGCATAATCCAGGGCTTCATTAAAACTTTCTCCGTAAAGTTCAACCTCAGCACCGTATCCCCTGGTTGCCTCCTGTTTTACTATAGGCGCTGTTACAGGCATGACTATCTTTGCGTGAAGCCCGAGCCTGCCTGCTGCAAATGCAACACCCTGCGCATGATTGCCCATTGACGCCGCTATCACATTCCCATTTTTTATTTGAGTCAGTTTATTGAAGGCGCCCCTGACTTTAAATGAGCCTGTCTTCTGAAGATTTTCAGCTTTCAGGTAAACATCGGCCTCTATTAATTTGCTGAAGGAGTTGGAATGGATTAAAGGAGTTTTATGGATAAAAGGCCGGATGTTTTTAATGGCATCTTCAATGTCTTTGATTCCTACCATGTCTTAAATTATATCACAGCCGTATTGGGTGTAATAATTTATTAAATATGATGCCTATATTTCCTGATAAGCAGTCTGATAAACAGTAAAAGAGAAGGCACCTGTCGAGTTATAATGTCTAAGTTTCTGACGGAAACGACATTTCACCCTG